>NZ_JASCAK010000037.1:0-836127 GCF_029967885.1 Pantoea sp. V106_11 | reverse complement strand
GCCGGCGTTCAAGTGCCAGCTCTGTGATCCGTAGAGACAGTTGCGCGTCAGCAGCAGGACGCTGGGCCGAATAACGGGACAGACCAGCCAGACTGCAGGCACGGCGTTGCGACAGACCCATTGCCTCACACATGACCTCCACGGCTTCCCGCTTCTGGTCTGTCGTCAGTACTTTCGCCCCAGAGCCACCTGAAGTGCCTCCTTATCCAGCATGGCTTCGGCAAGGAGCTTCTTGAGGCGGGCGTTCTCCTCTTCAGGCGACTTGAGCCGCTTCACTTCGGGAACTTCCATGCCGCCGAACTTCTTGCGCCAGGAGTAAAAGGTGGCATCTGAAATGGCATGCTTGCGACAGAGTTCCCGGGCCGAAACCCCGTCTTCTGCCTCGCGGAGAATACTGATGATCTGTTCGTCGGAAAATCGCTTCTTCATGGGGATGTCCTCATGTGGCTTATGAAGACATTACAAACATCACGGTGTATTAATCAACGGGGAGCAGGTCATATCAACTATGAAATGTGCGTCTACAACTGGATGTCCTACATTGTTAGCATCGAAGCCTGACACTGTAAAAATTGATGTGGCACCTAGTTTTTCCATTATTTTTCCTTAAGATTGCTGTTAATTTTTTATTTTATGGCGCAGTGATAGCTGGGGTAATAATTGAAATTTTTATCAAACAAATCATATTCAACAGCGTAAAAAGAATGACCAACATCAGATGTTTTAAAGAGTATTGAAGGCATACTTATTTCTTTAGCAACACCGTAGAGTATGCTGTCATTCTTTTCTCTGGCAATTGAGTACCAGGCTTTATACCACGAGCAAGAACGACTATCTTCCGGTAACATCAATTCTCCACCAGTATCATAAAAAACATCATAATTCCCCCCCTCTATTTCAGGGTATGTTCTAAAACAATAGGCGAGTGTTTGCTCCTGATTTTTACCATAATGTTCCAGAGCACAGTGTGATAAGTTTTTATAAAACTGACCTCTTTTTCCTCATCATTGACTTAACGGCATAATCGGTTTAAGTAATCCTTAATTCACTCTTAATTTAAAATGCACTCGCTTACAAATTAAATGATTACTCCGGCCATGATCCCCATAGATCATACATTTTATCTTCATGTAATTCTGGATTATCTTTTTGTTCTTTTTCAAAAAAAGCATTGAATTTAATATGCCAGAGATTTACCAGACCATCTTCACCTTGTTTCGATTTAATAATATATGTAGGGGTTCGATATGTTCTCTGGTCGTGGATGCATGCGAAAGCGACCTTTCCGTTCAGAGTCACCACTCCTGGATAATTTTCATCTGAATCTGAAGAATTTCCATCAAGATAAAATCGAAATAAGCCTTTTCCTGTTTCAGCTTGCAATATGGTAGATGGTCCATTTGACGGGCTATCCATAGCCCGTTGGATGCTGTTCAGCTGAATGCTTTTCTTTATTCGATGCTGCCGGTAGACAAAGCTTATCAATTCATCTTTTCTAGTCATGCACAATGCAATAGTGTGCCGTGATTTATCAGGGCATGAGAATAATTCAATCTGATGTTTATCACAGAGCGTTGGATAGGCAGTTTCCTTTGTCTCTCTCCACGCTGAGGCGCTGATATGATCAGAGGAATAGGCTTTGGTAGCCAGAGTACTCAATGCGAATGTAGAACAGAAAATGAATGAATGTATAAAGTGCGACATTCCGTATCCTTTATAATGATGAAGCCGTGGCGGAAAAACTTCCTTTTTTTAACATCAAACCTATAATTTATTAAAAATATAAACCGCTCATGAGTCGTAAATTTAAAACGCTCAAAAACTTGACTGGTAAATGTTAAACTAAAACATGGTTAATTTGAGCATGTTCAAAATAAATAAAATCATAATGAATTTCTTATTAGATAATTTTTTTTCCTACCCTTTGTTTACACTCTGTTTAAATACGGAAATCCATTAGCCTCCTGAATTGAATTGCGCAATTACACCCCAATGACGGAAATTTATTGACACAACATCCAACATTAAAATATAAAAATATACATCTAGTAACACAAACACATCTCTTTAATGTATTAAGAAAGAAAAACATTAGCGAGATTAACATCCCCCCCGAGGGTGTTAACTCTTTATTTTATGTTCAGATATCTCATGCCAAAATAAGATATACTTAAAGGCGTTTTCCTCAGCATTTTATTTTACATAAAAATTAAATTTTGGATGTTTTTAGCTAAGTATTTTAAAAGCAGGATAACAACGCTACGCCAATTCTGACCCATACTTCCCCTGCCCGTACCTCAGAATTCACGTAGCGACGCCCGTTTTTTGCCCTATCCGTTTTCACTCGGATCCAACCCGCACACCTGCCAGCGCACAGAACTGACGCCTTTCTCCAGGCTGATGCGACTCACCAGACTTTCCAGCTGTCCGGTCATGCTGGGCTGTCCCATCACTTCAGCATTCACTTCCATACGATGTGGCGGATCCATATCTTCGCTATGGAGCGACTGCAGGCGCAAGCCGCTGTTGCCCAGGCTGTGCAGCATCAGGCTGCGTACCTGAACTTCATCCTGAGCCAGACAGACAATTTGTACTTTATAATGTTGCACCGCTTCGTCGGCGGAGACGATGGACTGACGATTAATGCCCAGCGCCAGCTCGCGCAGCAGGATATTGGCGCACAGAATCACCATGCAGCCAATCGCGGCTTCAAGCAATAATCCCATGCTGCACAGCACCCCAACGGCCGCGGTACACCACAAGGTGGCGGCAGTGTTCAGGCCACGAACGTTTAATCCGTCGCGCATAATCACCCCGCCGCCGAGAAAACCAATACCAGAAACCACATAGGCGGCAACGCGCGTCGCGTCGCTGGCAATGCCCGGCACACATTGGGTCATAAGAACAAACAAGCAGGCGCCGGTGCTCACCAGCGCATTCGTACGCAAGCCGGTCATACGTTGGCGCAGTTGGCGTTCGCTGCCAATCAGCGCGCCAAGAATCAGCGCAGCCGACACGCGCAGTAAAAAGATTTTCCAGTCCATGATAAACCTCTCTCCGCCACGCACGTATGCGCAGTACGGAAAAATAAAGATGAATAAAATGGATTACAGCGGGCGCTGATGCACAGAGCACATCACGTTATGGAGGGAAGATTGAGCCGCCATCTTAACGCGCAGTTAAGACAGCCAGAAGACTATCTTACTGCAGAAGCCAGGTGTAATCGTTCGGGACTTGTGTCCAAGGTTGATTGCCTCATGAGTAAAATTCCCGGCGATTGTATAGCCATCTGAGTAGAGATTTCCACTCAGATGGCCGTTCGTTAAGGTTTGGTTTAGACCAGCAGAAAACCCTTAGCGGCGCGTTGCGCTATCCGCTGGCGCCTCTGTCTGGGCCAGTTCCATCATTACCGGGGTGCTTTTATAGGAAGGAATACCGCTTTTCGTGTCGTAGCTGTCCAGCGGTATGAGTACGTTAGCCTCGGGATAATAAGCTGCGACCGAACCTTCAGCCATGTCGTGTACGGCAATGGTGAGATTATCAATACGACGATGCGTTGGGTTTCCGTCAGGATCCAGCGCAATCACATTCACCCGATCGCCCATGCGGACACCGTTTTTTTCCGCCTCATTTTCACTGATAAACAACACATCACGGCGTCCTTTGATTCCGCGATAGCGGTCGTCAAGGCCGTACAGCGTGGTGTTATATTGGTCGTGGCTGCGCAATGTCGTCAACACCAGGTCGTGGCACTTCAGCGAGCGCGGATCTTCATTGATGCCTTCCATGACCAGGAACTGCGCTTTGCCCGACGACGTGTGCCAGACTCGCTCGGAGGCGCCGTTGGGTAAACGAAACCCGCCAGGCTGCTGGAGGCGCTCATTAAAGTTTTCAAAGCCCGGCACCACTTTCTCGATGGCGTCGCGAATGAGGCTGTAATCGGCGATCATGCTGTCCCAGTCCACTACCGTGCCCGGCAGTGTGGCTTTCGCCAGGCCGGCAACCAGCGCGGGTTCGGATTTCAGATGCGGTGAGGCAGGATCAAGGGTACCGCGTGATGCGTGCACCATCGACATGGAGTCTTCAACCGTGACGCTCTGCGCGCCGGATTGCTGCCGATCGATCTCTGTGCGGCCTAACACCGGGAACAGATAGCTGTGTTTTGCCAGAAGCAAATGCGACCGGTTCAGCTTGGTGGCCATATGCACGACCATGTCCAGCTTGCGCATGGCAGGGAACGTCACCTGAGGATCAGACATCGCTTCGGCCAGGTTACCGCCGAGGCAGAGCAACGCGTTGATTTTGCCATCCCGTATCGCCTGAACGGCCTGTACCGCACTGTGACCATGTTTGGCCGGTGGCTTAAAGCCAAAGACCTTTTCGAGGCTGTTCAACAGGCTTTCGGAGGGAATCTCAGTGATGCCAACGGTACGATCGCCCTGCACGTTAGAGTGACCGCGCAAAGGGCAGATTCCTGCGCCCTTCTTGCCCATATTGCCGCGCAACAGTAGCAGATTGGCAATCTGCTGAACATTTTGCGTTCCATACTGGTGCTGGGTAATCCCCATGCCGTAGCAAATGATTGTGCGTTCAGCATTGGCATAAAGGTGAGCAATATGCTGGATTTGCTCGCGCGTCATACCGGACACTTTCAGGATATGATCCCAGTCTGTCGTAGCCAAATCGGCCTTTAACGCGTCAATGCCTTGCGTATGTTGTTCAATAAAGGTCTCATCGAAGATGCCAGGGTTGCCGTTCGCTTTAGCTTCATCATCCATCGCCAACAAACATTTCATCACGCCTTTCAGCATCGCGGCATCGCCGCCTACCCGAATTTTATAATAGGTTGAGGCGAGTTCCGTTGAGCTGAGGGTTATCATCTGAACCGGACTCTGTGGCGCGGTAAAACGTTCAAGACCGCGCTCGCGCAGTGGGTTGATGGCGACGATTTTGGCACCGCGTTTTGACACCTCCTGCAGGGTTGCCAGCATGCGGGGATGGTTGGTTCCAGGATTGTGACCGATGCAAATCACCAGATCACAGTGGTCAAAATCATCCAGCTCCACCGTGCCTTTGCCGATGCCAATGGATTCTGGCAAGCCTACGCTGGTTGGCTCATGGCACATGTTTGAGCAGTCGGGGAAATTGTTGGTCCCAAACTCGCGGGCAAACAGCTGCCAGAGAAACGCCGCTTCGTTAGAGGCGCGGCCCGAGGTGTAAAACTCCACGCTGTCGGGATCCTGATAACTCCGCAGTCGCTCGCCAATTTCGTTAAAGGCCGTTTCCCATGCAATGGGCTGATAGGTATCGCTGGCGGGATCATACTTCATCGGATGCGTCAGTCTGCCCTCGCCTTCAAGCTCATGGGCATTACGCCCCCATAGCTCGGTGACGGTATGCGCCGCAAAAAATTCAGGTGTGGTGCGTTTGCTGGTCGCTTCCCAGGAAACCGCTTTTGCGCCGTTTTCACAGAACTCAAACGATGAAGTATGCTTGGGATCGGGCCAGGCACAGCCCGGACAGTCAAACCCTTCAGGTTGGTTGACCTTGAACAGCGCAATGACATCCTGGGTTACCGCCATCTGTCCGCGAATGGCACCGGCCACTGCTTTTAACGCGCCCCAGCCGCCCGCCGCACCGTCATAGGTATGAATGCCTGATGTGCTCTCTTGCTCTTTCATATTGCTCCACAATCACTGTTATTGGCTTTTCTTTAAGCCTGGTACAGTAATTGCGTTGGTGCGTGGGAACCGTGATGTAAATGTCAGGATAACTTTTGCTAAATGTTACATGGGAGGTTATCGCAGGCAAAACCACAGGATTTTACCGGCTTTCAGGCATCGGCATTTGTGGCTCGCCGCTGCCGACGGCAGCGCTCGGAGCAATATTGCACCTCTTCCCAGCACTTTTCCCACTTTTTGCGCCATGTCATCGGTTTCTGGCACTGTCTGCAATAGCGAACCGGCAATGACTGTTTATTGCCTTTAAATGTTTTCATTTATCGCTCCTTTGCTCAGGTTACGCATCAGCATAAAAAGTTCAGACGCCGGGTAAGGCAAACTGCGTGACCTGATGCTGCCAGGGTTGATTGACTTTGCGGCAAATAGGATCAGAATAGCCTGCATCAAGGACTGCGCTACACGGAGTTTATCATCATCAGCCTTCGCGATCTTTTCCGCCTTAACGCGGCGGTAAAACCCGGCCTGTTAGCCTCGGCTTTACTGCTGGTCAGCTGTGCCTCGACGCCGCCTAAGTCACTGGTTACGCCTTTTCCGCCCGCCAGCAAACCTGCGCAGCCTTCTCAACCGGTGCCGCACAACGCACCCATGCGCGGCGTCTGGCTCACCACCGTTTCACGCCTCGACTGGCCGCCGCTCGCCTCGGTGAATATCAGCAGCGACGACGTGCGCATCCGGGTGCAGAAAAAAGCGTTGACGGATAAGCTGGATAAACTGAAAAGTCTGGGAATCAACACGGTGTTCTTCCAGGTTAAACCTGACGGAACCGCGCTCTGGGACTCTAAAATCCTGCCCTGGTCAGACATGATGACCGGGAAAATTGGGCAGAATCCGGGCTTTGACCCGCTGCAGTTCATGCTCGATGAAGCGCACAGGCGCGGTATGCGGGTACATGCCTGGTTCAATCCCTACCGTGTATCGGTGAATACCAAACCTTCAACAGTAGCCGAGCTAAACCGCACGCTGTCGCAACATCCTGCCAGCGTATTTGTGCTCCATCGTGACTGGATTCGTACCGCGGGGGATCGCTATGTGCTCGATCCGGGCATTCCCGATGCCCGTGACTGGATAACCAGTATTGTGGCTGAGGTGGTCAAGCGTTATGACATCGATGGTGTGCAGTTTGACGATTACTTCTATGCCGAGTCCCCCGGCTCTGCACTGAACGACAGCCAGACCTTTATTAAATACGGTCAGGGCTTTGCGTCCAAAGCAGACTGGCGCAGACATAATACACAGTTGTTAATCGAGCAGGTTTCCCACACCATCAAGCAGCTCAAGCCGAATGTAGAATTTGGCGTCAGCCCTGCGGGCGTCTGGCGCAACCGCTCACATGATGCAGCAGGCTCTGACACGCGCGGCGCGGCCGCTTACGATGAATCTTACGCGGATACGCGCCGTTGGGTGCAGGAAGGGTTGCTGGACTATATCGCGCCGCAAATCTACTGGCCCTTCTCGCGCAGCGCTGCCCGCTATGATGTGCTGGCAAACTGGTGGGCTAACGTCGTCAAGCCGACCAAAACTCGCCTGTATATCGGTATCGCCTTATATAAAGTTGGCGTGCCGGCCAAAAATGAGCCTGAATGGACGATTAACGGTGGCGTGCCGGAGCTGAAAAGACAGCTGGATCTTAACGATTCCCTCCCGCAGATTGATGGCACTATCTTGTTTCGTGAAGATTTCCTGAATCAGCCGCAAACGCAGGATGCCGTGAATTATCTGCGCAGCCGTTGGGGGCAGACTCGATGATTCATACCGACATCGTCCCCGGCAGCGCACCCGCGCTACAGACGCTGACGGCCCGCCTGTCAGCCGAGCTGTTGGCAATAACCGGCGACAACGGAACCCATCACTTTACGCCATCAGACGGGGCGCTGTGGATACTTGCCACCGATGAAGTGGGTAACGCTGTTGGCTGCGGCGCACTCGTGCATGTTTCCGCTGAAACCGCCGAACTGAAACGCATGTTTTCAACCCGACAGCACGCGGGAACCGGCGCGGCGCTGCTGTCAGCCCTAGAGCAGCTTGCCCGGGCGCGCGGCTACAAGGCAATTCGCCTTTCTACCCGCGTCGTTAATACCCGTGCGGTAGCGTTTTATCAGCGTCACGGCTATCAACAAACCGCGCGCTATGGTGTGTACAAGGATAAGCCTGTGTCGGTTTGTCTGAGTAAAACGTTATGAGCATTAACAATTATTTTACTAATTTGCCATAAATAGCACGTTTGTCAGCACCGCCATTTTTTCGTGGAGTAAGATACGTCAATAAACGTAAAGCCTTAAGCGGAAATCTTCATGTCTGATTACACCAGTGACGTAAAATCAAGCCAGCCGGATCTGCCCCCCACCGTTGACGACAGCCAGAAGATTCTGGTGTCGATTCTTGGCGCGGTCGCATTTTCCCACTGCTGTAACGATTTTATCCAGGCCATGCTGCCATCGATTTATCCCTTGCTGAAAACCAACTTTACGCTGAGCTACGCGCAGATTGGTTTGATCACGCTGATCTATCAGATGACGGCGTCGCTGTTGCAGCCCTGGATCGGCCTGTACACCGACAAACATCCCAAACCCTGGCTGCTGCCGTCTGGCATGGTTTCGACCCTGATTGGCATCGGACTCCTGGCGATGGCCCCGCACTTCTCCGTGGTGTTGGTTGCTTCGGCGCTGATTGGCGTTGGCTCTGCAACCTTTCACCCGGAAGCCTCGCGGGTTGCAAGAATGGCATCGGGCGGCCGCTTTGGTACGGCACAGTCAACGTTTCAGGTCGGCGGTTATATTGGCACGGCGTTTGCGCCTTTAGTGGCGGCGATGCTGATTATTCCGCATGGACAGATAGCGGTCGGCTGGCTGATGATCATTGCGCTGTTTGCGGTCATTATTCTTTCCGGCATCAGCCGCTGGACGGTGAAACACGGCCATGCGCACATGAAAAAACACAACCTTCAGGCGCTGCGGTCGCTTTCTTCGCGGGACGTCAAAGTGGCGTTGTCCGTGGTTGGCGTGCTGCTGCTGGCAAAATTTACCTATATTGCCTCAATCAGTAACTACTACATTTTTTACCTGGTTGAGCGCTTTCAGCTCCCGATTCCGCAGGCGCAGATCTACCTGTTTACCTTTCTGGCCGCCGTCGCGGTTGGCACGCTGGCCGGCGGACCGATTGGCGATCGCATTGGCCGCAAAGCGGTTGTCTGGATCTCGTTTCTGGGTGTTATCCCGTTCTCGCTGCTCATGCCGCATGCCAATTTGTTCTGGACCGTGGTGCTGACCGTTTGTATCGGCCTGGTCTTTTCATCGGCATTTGCCGCGCTGGTCGTGTACGCGCAGGAAGTGTTGCCCGGCCGTACCGGGATGGTGGCCGGGATTATGTTCGGCACCATGTTTGGTATTGGCGGGATTGCGGCGGCGGCGCTGGGGAAACTGGCTGACGGGTACGGTATCACTACCGTGTATAACGCCTGTGGCTTTCTTCCGCTGCTGGGATTTGCCACGTTACTGATGCCTGATACACGTCGGGTTAACTAAACCGCGCGAACAGGCAGCGCGTCGCTGCCTGTTGCCTTTCTCAGACGTAACCCATCATTTTCAGCATCGACTGCGCCTGAGTCATCGCCTCAGCCCGATGCGTAATCCCCAGCTTCTGATAAAGATTCCGGATATGGGTTTTAATCGTGGTTGAGGCTACATCCAGCTCCGCCGCAATCTGCTCGTTGCTGTAGCCGGAATAGATCAGCCCCAGCACCTGCCATTCACGCTGCGTTAGCGGACTGGTACGAATCAGCTCGGGCACGTCAGGATGATTCAGCAAACGGCTGACAAAGCCTTCATCAAAATGGGCAAATTTGTGACGATGATACTTATTGATCTCGTTAAGGATGCGGCGCGCGCGGTGGTTATCCAGCTCATCAAGGGTATTCAACTGCAATAACTGACGCAGCTGTTGCGCCATGGATTCGCCCTGCACCACAAAGTGGCTAATGAACCCCGTGCTGCGGGCCAGCCGGAGCGCATCCAGCAACGCATGCTGCGCTTTGGCACGCTGATCGGTTTCCCAGTAAATCTGGTTCAGCAGCAGTACATTACGGTTGAGATCGCTCATCAACTGCAGGGGGCGCGCATTTTCATTAAGCTCGTCGAGAATCACTTCTGCCTGCGTGTAATGCCCGAGCAAAATCTGTGCCCGTGCCACGTTTCGCCACTGGCCCTGCAAAAAATGGTTATTGGCGCAGGCCGGTTTAGGTGTCTGACGCAGCCACTCACTGGCGCTTTGCGTATCGCCGGTCATTTGCCAGTACAGCACTCTGACCTTATCGGCATTGGCGAGCCAGTCATTGTGCCAGCGGCCGTTGTTTAGCAGGTTTTCCAGCCGGTTCAACAGGCTGCGTGCGTTGTCCAGGTTGCCCCGGGCAATTGCGCTTTGCACCAATAAGCCCAGGCACTGTATTTGCTGCTGAGGCTGATAACCCTGCAGCACTTTCATGCCCTCGCGTGCCGCCTGCTCGGCTTCATCCAGCCTGCCCCAGGCCCACAGCAGCTGGGCGCGGATACGCAACAGAAACTCATGCAGCGGAAAGTGCGAAAGATGCTGCTCTTTGACCAGCACGAAGGCCCGCTCCTGAGTCTCGTACGCCGTTTGCAGGAAGCCTTGAGCAAACAAAATTTCGCTTTGCTGGATCAGGCTCCAGAGCACATAGTGCCAGGCTTCATCCCGCCGCGCCATTTGCTCTGTCTGGCGCATCAACTCCAGCGAGTTACTCAGCTCGCCTTTACAGTGCATGACTTCGCCATGTACCGAGGTTGCCACGATACGGCTGTAGTGGCGGCTCTCAGGCAGCGTATTCAGCGCCAGCATCGCCAGGCGTTCCGCCTCATCGGCATTGCCATCGTTAATGGCGACCTGCGCCAGTAACGCGTTAAATTCACCGCGTAATACCGCATCAATTTCGCACTGGCTTTCCTGCTCAAATCGGGCCAGCAGGCTGTTCACCTCTGCGTAGCGGTGTTGGCTTTGCATCAGCCAGGCCTGTAACAACACCAGGCTGGGATTATCGAGCCGCATCGCCCAAGGCAGTGCATTCAGCGAGGACTCCAGTAAAGGCAGCTCGCTTTGATTAAACAGCGACCATGCGTGCTCGGTTAACACATCACGCAGCATCTCCGCGTCACCGGAAGCACGCGCATGATGAATCGCCTCGCTCGGGAAGCCCTGAGCCATCCAGCTGGTTGCCGCCGCCCGATGCAGCGCCGGAAGTTCGGCAGCCAGTTCCCACTGGCAACGCTGTTGCAGGAAACTGCCAAACAGAGGGTGATAGCTAAACCACTGGCCGGAGTCATCCATCCGCTGCAGAAACAGCCCCTGCCGCTCAATGTCTTCCAGCCAGCACTGGCCGTTATCCTCGCCTGTCACCTGGGTAATCAGCGGCGCGTTAAGTGAACGCAACAGCGAACTTTTCAGCAGAAAATGGCGCGTGGTCAGACTGACGTTATCCAGCACTTCCTCAACCAGATAATCGGTTAAGTGGCTGGCATTGATCCCTGACAGGCGACGCGCGGAGTGCTGGGCCGCGCCCGCCCCCTGTCGGGCCGAGAGCGCGATAAGCTGCAGCGCCGTGGCCCAGCCTGCAACGTCATCACACAGGCGTCCCGCATCTTCGGACTCCAGCGGCGCAGGCAGGCGGGCATCGAAAAACTGCTGCGCCTCCTGATGGGTAAACGCCAGTTGTTGACTGCTCAACTCCATCAACTGCTCGCGAACGCGCAGGTTGGCGATCCCCAACTGGGGAAGATTACGCGAAAGCACCACCAGGGTAACGTTTTCAGGTTGATGGCGTAAAAAGAAACGCATCGCTTCATGAATCACAGGATTGGTGATGTGATGGTAATCATCGATAATCAGCCACAGCGGTTGATGCCAGGCATGAAGCTCATTGAAAATCTGCGTAAACAGCGCATTCAGATTCACGTACTGCCGTTTGTTTGCCAGCGCTTCGCTCCGGCTACAGCTGCCGTGCGTGGCCTGCTGCAGGGCGGCAATTAAATAGTCCGCAAAACGCTCTGGCTGATTGTCACTTTCATCCAGGGAGTACCAGCCCAAATCGGCTTTGTCTGCAGCCCACTGCGATATCAGGGTGGTTTTGCCATAGCCTGCAGGACTGGTTACCAGCACCAGGCGGTAGTTACCTGCAGCGGAAAGTTTTCGTATCAGCCGCTCCCGTTTCACCGTGGCTTCATGGCGGACAGGACGGCTGAGTTTAGAGGGGATTAACATGTACGCACGCTTCTCCGTTAACGTCTGGCGCATCATTTTTTTACGCTTCGTAATTATTCCTCACACGTTCAGCTATCCCTCCTGATAAAGCAAGCGGACGCTTTAGCGAATCTTCACAAAAGCGAGTCTAATCACACTTAAGTGAAATTTTCAGACTTGCCTCACCGTCTCCTCCCTTGCCCTCATCCTGACGGAACTTTTGCCAGGAGGATGAGCGATTCCGCGCGCAAGGGCAGACTCATCCTCATTCCCATTCTTTGTCGACAGGACACCCGGCTATGACACAGCACCCTTTTGATCGTTCCCGTTTTGACGCTGCGCTGACGCGCCAGTGGCAACGCTTTGGCCTGCATGATGCAGGAGAAATGACGCCATATCAGTGGTGGCAGGCTCTGAGCGGCGCGCTGGCAGAAATGCTCAACGCGCTGCCCGCCCGCCCGGCATCCGGCGATTTGCGCCATGTGAATTACCTCTCTATGGAGTTTCTCACCGGGCGGCTGACCGGCAACAACCTGCTCAACTTAGGGTGGTTCGACGGCGTTAATACGGCCCTGAAGCAGTGGGATGTTTCGCTGAGCGAGGTGCTGGAAAGCGAGAGCGATCCGGCGCTGGGCAATGGCGGACTGGGTAGGCTGGCGGCCTGTTTTCTGGACGCGATGGCCACGGTAGGTCAGCCCGCAACAGGCTATGGCCTGAACTACCAATATGGCCTGTTTCGTCAGCGCTTTGTCGAAGGTGAACAGGATGAACTGCCCGACGACTGGCAGCGCGACCGCTATCCCTGGTTTACACATAATGCTGCGCTAACGGTGCAGGTAGGCCTGGGCGGCAAAGTCGTGGCAGAGAATGGCAAAACGCACTGGCAGCCTGCGTTTCAACTGGAGGGCGAAGCCTGGGATCTGCCGGTCGTGGGCTTTGAGAATGGCCTAACGCAGCCTCTGCGGCTGTGGCAGGCAAAACATGCGCACCCTTTCGATCTCAAAACGTTTAACGGCGGCGCTTTTTTACGGGCGGAAAAGCAAGGCATTAATGCGGAAAAACTGACCAAAGTGCTTTACCCCAACGACAACCATCAGGCAGGAAAAAAACTGCGCCTGATGCAGCAGTATTTTCAGTGCGCCTGTTCGCTGGCAGACATTCTTCGTCGTCACCGTCTGGCGGGCCGTGCCATTGAAACCCTGCCGGATCATGAGGTGATCCAGCTGAATGATACGCACCCAACGCTGGCTATCCCTGAACTGATGCGGCTATTGCTGGATGACCATCAGCTCAGTTGGCAGGACGCCTGGCACCTTACCCAGCGCACCTTTGCCTACACCAACCATACGCTGATGCCGGAAGCGCTGGAGTGTTGGGATACTCACATCGTGCGCAGCCTGCTTCCGCGGCACATGGAGATTGTTAACGCCATCAATACCCAGCTCAAAGAGGCGGTTAACCGGCAGTGGCCTGGGAACAAGGCCGTCTGGTCGAAACTGGCCATCGTGCACGGTAAGCAGCTGCGCATGGCCAATTTATGCGTGGTGACCTGCTTTGCGGTAAACGGCGTGGCCGCCCTGCACTCGCGGCTGGTAAAAGACGATCTGTTCCCGGAATACGTCACCCTGTGGCCGGAAAAATTCCACAACGTCACCAATGGCATCACGCCACGCCGCTGGATTCATCAGTGTAATCCCCGACTGGCGGCGCTTATCGGAAAAACGCTTAATCAGCCCTGGCTCAACGATTTGGATGCGCTTCAGGGGCTGGAAAAACAGGTGGATAATCCGGAGTTTTGCACGGCGTACCGCGAGATTAAACAGCGCAATAAAGTGGATTTGTCCTGCTGGATTGCGCAACGCACCGGGATTAAGGTGAATCCCGAGGCCCTGTTTGATGTGCAAATCAAACGGCTGCACGAGTACAAACGTCAGCATCTCAGCTTGCTGCATACCATCGCCCTATGGCAAACCCTGGTGAGCGATCCTCAGGCGAACCGCTGTCCTCGCGTCGTGATCTTCGGCGCGAAAGCGGCACCGGGCTATGCGTTGGCTAAAAATATCATTTTTGCCATCAACAAGGTGGCCGACGTCATCAACACCGATCCGCGCGTGGCCGATCGCCTCAAAGTGGTGTTTATTCCCGACTACAACGTCTCTGTGGCAGAACGGCTTATCCCGGCCGCAGACCTGTCAGAGCAGATTTCACTGGCGGGCAAAGAGGCCTCGGGCACCGGCAACATGAAGCTGGCCCTGAACGGCGCACTGACCATTGGCACGCTCGATGGTGCGAACGTGGAGATTTCTGAACAGGTCGGCGATGAGAATATCTTTATTTTTGGTCATACGGTAGAACAGGTTAACGCCCTCAAGGCCGCTGGCTATGCTCCGTCAAAATGGCGCGAAAAAGACGCCCAGCTCGACCAGGCGCTAACGTCACTAGAGGATGGTACGTTCAGCGCAGGCGACCGGCACGCTTTTGATCTGCTGTTGCACAGTCTGGGGGCTAAAAACGGCGATCCTTATCTGGTGCTGGCCGACTTCCGGCATTACCTCAACGCTCAGCAGCGCGTTGAAGCACTGTGGTCTGATAAAGCGGCCTGGACGCGCGCCACGATACTCAACACCGCTCGCTGCAGCATGTTCAGCGCCGACCGGTCGATTCGTCACTATCAGCAACGTATCTGGCAGCGTAAACGCTAAGGATCAGCATGAAACCACTTCATTATCCGGCCGGGATCGGCAGGGTAGCCACTGAATATGTTGATGCGCATGGGGCGGTCCGGCAGGTTTCTGCATCGACCCGCGATCGCTTGCTGGCGGCGATGCAGCCGGGCCCTGGCCCTGGCGTTATCCCACCGGTCGCCGTCTTTACCCAGGGTTTGCCCATCCGTTTAACGCCCTCTCTGGCTGGCCCGGCACGCTGGCACCTGGAGGGCGAATCGGGTGAACGCTGGTCAGGGCACTGCGAGCCTGAGGCGTCTTTGACGCTCCCGGCGCTGCCTGAAGGTTACCATCTTCTGACGATAAACGCGGATGCACAGCAATCGAGGTGCCAGATAATAGTGACACCGTCACGTTGCTATGAGCCGGAGGCCTTGCTACGGGGCGAGAGACGCTGGGGAACCTGTGTCCAGCTCTACGCTTTACGATCGGATCAGAACTGGGGAATCGGCGATTTTGCTGACCTGCGGGACATGGTGAAGGCGGTTGGCATGCGCGGCGGCGCTTTTGTGGGGCTGAATCCCCTGCATGCGCTTTTTCCTGCGTTACCTGATGATGCCAGCCCCTATAGCCCGTCTTCCCGGCGCTGGCTCAACGTGCTCTATATCAGCGTTCCTGAGGTTGAGGACTTTAACCTGAGTGCCGCTGCGCAGTGCTGGTGGCAGTCGGCAGAAACGCAACACAGGCTGCACCAGGCGCGTCACGCGCCCTGGGTCGATTATTCGACGGTGGCATCACTTAAGCTGGATGCCCTGCGGTTTGCCTGGCAGCAGTTTATGCAGCGTGATAAAGAGGATAGTCAGGTCGAGGCATTTGAGGCGTTTGTGGCTGAGGGCGGTGAAAGTCTGCTGCATCAGGGATTGTTCGATGCCCTGCAGGCCTGGCTTCGCGAAGAAGATCCCCTGCGTCACGGCTGGCAAACGTGGCCCACTGCCTATCAACAACCCGATACGGCCGCCGTACACGCATTTCGGATTGAACATGGCGATGAGATTCGTTTCTATCTCTGGCTACAATGGCTGGCGGCGCGTCAGTTTGCCGCCTGTTGGCACCTGTGCCAGCAGCACCAGATGGCACCAGGACTTTATCGCGATTTGGCCGTTGGCGTCGCCGCAGGGGGATCGGAAACCTGGAGCCAACGCGGGCTTTACTGTTTAGCGGCCAGCACAGGCGCCCCGCCGGATATTCTGGGCCCGCTTGGCCAGAACTGGGGGCTGCCGCCAATGGATCCGCAATCTTTGTATGATCGGGCATACGAACCCTGGATTACGTTGCTGCGCGCGAATATGCGCGATTGTGGGGCGTTACGTATCGATCATGTCATGGCTTTGCTGCGACTGTGGTGGATTCCGCAAGGAGAAACGGCCGCCGCAGGCGCGTATGTCGCCTATCCCATTGACGATCTGCTCGCTATTCTGGCGCTGGAAAGTCAGCGCCAGCGCTGCATGGTGATTGGTGAGGATTTAGGCACGGTGCCGGAGGCGATTATCGATAAACTCCACAATGCTGGCGTCTACTCGTATAAGGTGCTCTATTTTGAGCAAAACTCGCACAAGGGCTTTCGCCCGCCTGCGGCATGGCCGCGTCAGGCAATGGCTGTAGCCACCACTCACGATATGCCAACGCTCCGTGGCTGGTGGCAAAGTGACGATCTGACACTGGGGAGCCAACTGGGGTTGTATCCTGATAAAGCGGTGCTTGCCGGGCTGTATCATCAGCGCCGGGCAGCCCGATCGGCGTTGCTTCAGACCCTGACGCGCCACGGTTACCTCAAGCCCAAAGGGCGGGTTCAGGCAAACAGTCCGCGCATGAGCCTGTTACTTAACCAGGTTATCCATCAGTATCTCGCGGACTGCACCAGCGCCCTGCTGGGTTTACAACCCGAAGACTGGCTGGATATGGCCTCGCCGGTTAATGTGCCGGGCACGGTAGAGGCTTATCCGAACTGGCGGCGTAAGCTAAACCTGTCGCTGGAGGCGATGTTTGCAGATAAGCGTATCACGGCATTGCTGGAGGAGATTTCCCGGCGTTGTTCGTGATTTATCAGGCGATCCAGGGATATGTTTCAGGCGTGGTCCCGGATCGCTGAAATTGTTGTCGCAGAGGCTGTTCAATGCGGTCAGCATGAAGAGCACCACACCAAAATGGACTGGCGTGAGAAAACACAGGCAGAACATAAGGTTTGCGTTTAGCTATCGATTCGTGTTTTTTACTCTGTAAAATGGATGCCATTCTGGCTTTTGAGTTAGCGTATGTTTTCGATTCCCTTTCCTGCTTTGACGTTATTTGCACTACTGATATTAATGATGATGCTTATTCGTTCTGGTAAGCGCGAATACCGTGGGGCGATGATGTTTATTGCAGCGTCAGCAGGGCTAATTGCCTTGGGTATAATTAGGTGGGAATGGCATTTCTCTCTTCTTAAACCCCTGCAGGCTATACTGGCAACACTCTTACCCGCAGTAGCCTGGTCGTGCTTTAGCGACCTTACGCATCAATCCCGTGCGCGTCGCCTGAAGCTGGCTGTTATCCCTGTTTATACTGCCATCATCGTCCAGTTGTGCCTGCCCGTTCTGACAGACGCTCTGTTGTTTCTGATTTATGCAGGTTATGGCATCGCACTACTACGTGCAGCAACAAACGGAGCTGATTTTTTTGTCGAATCACGCTTCAGAGAAGCCTCCATAACGCAGAAAATGACCTTTTTTGCGGGGTGTTTTCTTTGCTTTTCGGCACTCACCGACGCGGTTATCAGCAGGATGATGAATATTGCCCCGCAATTAATTGCCCTGTTTCAGGGAATGACGCTACCGTTACTTTGTATTGCCATTGTCCGGGCAGTCAAGAGCGTTCCTGCGGGTGAACCTCACGCCGAAGAAACGTCATCCCTTACCGATGATGAGGCAAAGGATGCGACGCTTGAGCCCTTATGCCTGCACATCGAAAACCTTGTCCGCGCACACGCTTACTATCTTGATACCGATCTTACGCTGAACAAGCTTGCACGCAAACTCGCTATTCCAGCACGGCATATTTCTCGCGCGGTAAACGCTACACGGCAGTGCAACGTTTCGCAGTGGCTCAATGGGTTTCGTATAGAAAAGGCGCAGGACATGCTGCGCCAGCCACAGCTAAAAATTACCGACATCATGCTTGAAACCGGGTTTATCAGTAAGTCGAACTTCAACCGGGAATTTATGCGCATTACGGGGAAAACCCCCACCGCATTTCGTCAGGCTATGGACGATAGTGAAGCGCGGTGTTGAGAAACGCACTGATTTTACCGATCAACATGTTGTGAAGTGCGTTTCTGTTCACGCCCTGTCCATCCCGGCAGACTTCCCCTTCGCCCGGCGCGCTTTGCTCAATCAGCGCCTCCCCCTGCGGTTTGCATTGCTGCATAAAGCTAAAATGGGTCGCGCCAGGGATAACACCATAAGTAACAACGTCACTCGACAGTGCCTTTGCCAGATACTTCGATTCAAGCGAGGCAGGCAGCGCCGGCGAATCTACACCTGCCGCTAAGATCAGCACGGGCAGCCGAATATGCCCCAGACTCTGCGTCGTGAGTCCGCGAGCTAATCCTAAATCCAGCGCCACTACTGCCTTAATACGCCGGTCTTGCAGGTCTGAGCTCAGGTGGCTGGCCCCTTGCCTGTTATCAAGGCCCAGTTTTGTCATTAGCCGACAGCTGGACAACTCAGCGTGTTGGATATAGTCATGAGCAAATTGTTGCGGGTCAAAACGCGCCCCCGCTAATTCCATTACCGTCCAGCCGCCAAGAGAATGCCCGACAGCGGCGATTCGTTTAACGTCAGCACGCCCTGCCAGCAGGGGATCGTTCAGAATCCGCTCCAGTGCCGTGATTAAATCCTGAGGACGCCGCCAGAGCTGTCTGGCGTGTGCCGATGTTAAATCCGACGTCGTGGTACCGGGATGATTGGTCGCAATCACGATATATCCCTGTTCAGCCATCGCGTCGGCCAGCCATGCAAGGTTGCGCCAACTCCCGCCATAACCATGAGATAACAGTAATACAGGATGTAAGCCGGGCAAGGGTTTAGCATTTCGCACCACGCTGACACCTGTAAACGCGGGATTATCCGCAATGTTTTCCTTGGGCGACGACGCTGCACTGGGATACCAAACGGCAACCTCAACCGGGCGTTGCTGCTCGCCTGCTATGAACTGGCGAAAGCCGTTGCTGGCCATCGCAGAATGACTAAATACGATGAGGGAAAAAGAGATAATCAGACGTATTAACATGATGAAGGCTCCAGTTGTGATAGAGCCTTTTTTGTATCAGTGCCGAAGGTTACGCGCGTCCTGGAACGCGATCGGGTACCTCAATAACATCATTTAGGCTAAGGGTTGCGCAAAGCCTGACCAAAAGTATCAGCGTCTTTGAAAGAGAAAGACGCGAATTTACGCCAGAACGGAACAGGTTAAGCGCGAGGGACAGGTAACTGACCTCATAAAAAAAGGTGCGCCTCAGCGCACCAGATGGAACAAATCAGCACTGCCGGAGTGATTACCCCTTGCCTTTAACACTGCTGATAAAGGTTTGCCGCGCAGACGTCGAGCCGAGCCGTTCGGCCTCATCCAGCAGTCTGAGCGCTTTATCAATATTGCCCTGCGCCGACGCCTGGCGAATAGCATCGTTAAAATAGCCTTCGGTATCCTGAACAATAGGCTGTGTTTTCGCTACAGGAGCCGCAGTGGGCGCATGACTGGCTGCCGCCGGTTGACTGTTTCCGACCGTAACCGGAGCCGGGCCAGAGGATCCAAACAACGGCCCGACCAGTATTGAGGAATCCGAGCGGGTGCTCAGTTTTATTTTTACTGTGCCAGATGTTGTATGACGGGCAACCGGATCGGGAATATCGGGAACGGCATGGCCGGTGCCTTTGGCATAGGCTTTTGCCGGATCAACCAGCGTTGTGGTCTGAGCAAGATCCGTCTCTGTGGTGAATACCAACAGATAAATTTTTTGCTGTCCGGGAACCGGGGTCAACTTCATCACGCCTTCCAACCGGTCAGCGGCCATCACGCCAGGTTGCTGATAAGAAAACCAGCGGCTGGGGAACCAGGCGGCCGGACGCAGGTTTTCGTCCAGAATGAGCACGTTGGGCGCAAAGACCTGGTTCTGCTGTACCTCACTACTTAAGGTGATTGTCAGCTCGCCCAGCGTGGCAGGCAGGCTGTAAGCGGCGACCGGCCCGGTGATACCGGCAACGTTTAGCGGACTATGCCCGGCCGTTAACGTCGTTACCTGCGGCCGTGCGGTATCCAGGGGTTGCCAGTGCATGCTCTGCAGGCTGGAAAGCGGAATGGCGGGCGCTGCAGAGACATCCTGCGGCATCAGATTGATCGCGGCCCGTGCAGGCAGACTGTGTCCTGCCAGCAGGAGCGCGCTCAGGCAAAGTGCGGTGAATGTTTTATACGTTTTCATTTTTAACCTCGAGAAACGGGCAGACCGCGGCAACGCAGGCAATAGCCGCCGCGGCCTGAAAGACAGTGCGAAACGGTCTACAGCGGTTTATCCAGAAAAGGGATCACCACCAGATTTCCATTTGCGCGCCAAAGGTCCACTCATCATTGTTGCCGCGGCTGTTGGTAAACAGGCCGTTTCCGGTGCTGTCCTGTGACGCGAAGGTGGTGATATCACCGGCCGCGTCTTTGTTATAACCCCACTTCTCATCCCATTTGGCATAGGTCGCGAAGAGCCGCAGCGCAGGACGTGACCAGATGCTGTCTCCCGCCTGCCACTGCTGCGCCAGCGTGATTTTGTACTGACCATTGCGTTCGCCGACCTGCTGTGACTTCACGTTGTCATAGCCCACTTCCAACAGGGTGCTCATGATCGGCGTCCATTTGTACATGGGCCGCACGCCAACGGTGTACCACTCATTACCCCGGTTGTTATCCAGATCGGTGTTTTGGTACATCGCGACGTACATCATGTCCCAGCGTTCCGCCAGGCTGATCGCCCCGTGGTCCAGAACCCGATACATCTTGCCGTTGTTATTGATATTCGTGCCCTGTGCCAGCCCTTTCCCCTGGGACGTCAACGCATCGGTCGCGTACTGCAGCACAAATTTGTTGTAGCCTTTGAGCATGCTCTGCGTATGCTCGGCGGTGAACAGCCAGCCGTCTCGGGATGCGCCATCTTCTAAGCGGTAGCCATCACGCGCATTGGCACGGCCGTAATCCACACCCAGCTCCAGAACGCCATTGGGGTTGGTTTCCAGCCCTGCCAGACGGACGTCAAAAACATCATCTGCGGTACTGGTGGCGTAATTGCGAATGCGATCGTTAGAAAAGGTGTAAGAGCCGCCCGCTTCCGATGAGCGCGTTGCGGCAAACGACAGCTTACCAAATCCCAGATCGACATCTTCCAGACCCGCACCCGGGCCGGAAATATCCCAGTAGTAGAAATCGATCATGTGAACGTCATGGCGCTGGTAGAAACGTTTACCGGCCCAGATAGTGGAACCCGGCAGGGCGTCGATCAGGTTTTTACCTTTGACGTTGGCTTCACGAAAAGCCGGTGAAGTGGATTCCCAGTCGTTTTGCTGAGAAACCGAGTACGCCACGTTGGTGTCGAAGTAGAAGCTCTTGTCGCCCTCTTTCCACACTTCCTGACCCAGCTTAAGTTCAGCATAGGTTTCGCACTCGTTACCCAGACGGTATTTACTTTGAGCACCGGTTGCCTGGAAGCATTGCTGCTCGCCGCCGCTGCCCGTCCAGCCAATGCCGGAGCGAGCATAACCGGTAAAATCCACCGCCATCAGCGGTGAAGACAGCGTGCCTGTCGCTACCGCTACGGTAAGGGAAAGTTTGCGCAGAGTTAACATTTTCTATCTCCTGAGGTCATTGCTTTTATTGTTTTGCTGGATTAAACGCCGGGCTCCTGATGCAGCCTGCGACACGCGCTTCCGTCCTCTCGGAACAGATGACAACGCTCGGGTGGCAAGCCAATGCCCATCATGGCGCCCTCTTTTACCAACACCACGTCCTCCTGGCGGTACACCAGGTTTTGACGGATGGCGGGGATTTGGATGTGAATTTGAGTTTCGTGTCCCAGTTGCTCAACGACCTGCACTTCCCCCTCAAGGGTGACGTCAGCGATGTCACTGGACAGCAGATGTTCCGGCCGGATACCCAACGACATATTGCTGCCGACCTGCACGTTGGCGCTGTCTACCGGTAGCCAGACCAGCTGATTATTGGGCAGGCGTACCTGCACCTGTTCAATCGCGGTGGCGGTGACCTTAACGGGGAGGAAGTTCATTTTTGGCGAGCCAATAAAGCCTGCAACAAAGCGGTTTGCCGGATAGTGATAGAGCTCCAGCGGCCGCCCAACCTGCGCCACACGACCGGCGTCCAGTACCACAATTTTATCGGCCAGGGTCATGGCTTCGATCTGGTCGTGAGTCACGTAAATCATGGTGCGCCTGAGTCGCTTATGCAGGCGGGAGATCTCGATGCGCATCTGCACCCGCAGCGCGGCATCGAGATTAGAAAGGGGTTCGTCCAGCAGGAAGACTCGGGGTTCGGCGACCAGCGTGCGGCCGATGGCAACGCGCTGGCGCTGTCCGCCAGAGAGCGCCTTCGGGCGGCGATCAAGCAGATGCGCCAGCTGCAGCACCTCAGCAACCTGGGTTACGCGCTGCTCTCTTTCCGCTTTTTTAACGCCGGCCAGCTTCAGGCCAAAAGACATGTTTTCTGCCACAGAGAGATGGGGATACAGCGCGTAAGACTGAAATACCATGCCAATGCCGCGTTCGGCAGGCGGCACCTCATTCATCCGTTTATCGCCAATCAACAATTCACCGCGGGTAATCGTTTCCAGGCCAGCAATCATCCGCAGCAGCGTTGATTTACCGCATCCAGAAGGCCCGACAAATACGACAAACTCGCCTTCACCAATCTCCAGGTTGATATCGTTCGACACGACCGTGTCGCCCCAGGCTTTGGTGACATTGCGTAACACGACGCTCGCCATAGTACTTTCCTCTCCACTCGCTAATGCGGCCCGCACGTCAGCGGACAAATTCTGGCGTTCACTATGCGTAGCGTGATTCGTCGCCACATCCTCCACCGACGCGCTTTATCTGGGGGAGGAGACGGGAGGAGGAGAAAACATCAGCACACGAGAGCGGTCGCGCGCTGCACTGATTTTTGTGATCGGTAACGCAGTCTGGCCCCCACCTTAGTGTGAGCCAGACCGTGATAATCCTGTCACTTTGTAACAGCGATCACACCTCGACGGCGGCAGGCGTAGAGGCCAGGAGGATGAGAAGCCGGTAAGAACACGCAGAATGTGCGGCAAGCAACATGTTCGTTTCCGCTAACAGGATGGAGTGTTAAAGATGAAAACTGGCGCAAAAATTTTGGCTCTGTCAGCCCTCTCGGCGGTGCTGTTCTCCGCTTCCGCAGTCGCAAAGATTGAAGAAGGAAAACTGGTTATCTGGATCAACGGTGACAAAGGCTATAACGGTCTGGCCGAGGTGGGAAAAAAGTTTGAACAGGAAACCGGTATTCACGTCACGGTCGAGCACCCGGATAAAATGGAAGAAAAATACTCGCAGGTGGCCGCGACCGGTGACGGTCCGGACATTATCTTCTGGGCGCACGACCGTTTTGGCGGTTACGCCCAGTCCGGCCTGTTAGCCGAGGTATCACCGGACAGCAGTTTCCAGCAAAAAATCTTTCCTTTCACCTGGGACGCCGTGCGGTTCGACGGCAAGCTCATTGGCTATCCGGTTTCGGTTGAGTCGCTGTCGCTAATCTACAACAAAGACCTGCTCCCCACGCCGCCGAAAACGTGGGAAGAGATGGCCGCCCTGGATAAGTCGCTGCGCGAGAAAGGCAAAAGCGCCATCATGTTTAATCTGCAGGAGCCCTACTTTACCTGGCCGCTGCTGGCAGCCGGCGGCGCTTATGCCTATCAGTTGACGGACGGACACTATGATGTCAAAAACACCGGCGTTGATAATGCCGGAGCCAAAGCCGGCATGCAGTTCCTGGTCGATCAGGTCAAAGCCAAGGTCCTGAACGCCGATACGGATTACTCCATTGCCGAAGCCGCTTTTAATAAAGGCCAGACGGCGATGACCATTAACGGCCCCTGGGCCTGGAGCAATATCGATAAGAGCGGTATTCACTACGGCGTCGCGCCGCTGCCGACGTTAAACGGCAAGCCCACCAAACCTTTTGTTGGCGTACTCAGCGCCGGGATCAATGCGGCCAGCCCGAACAAAGAGCTGGCTAAAGAGTTTCTGGAAAACTATCTGTTAACGGATGCCGGGCTTGAGGCCGTGAACAAAGATAAACCGCTGGGTGCGGTGGCGCTGAAGTCCTTCCAGCAAAAGTTGGAGAAAGACTCGCGTATTGCCGCCACCATGAACAATGCACAACGCGGTGACATTATGCCCAACATCCCACAGATGGCCGCGTTCTGGTACGCCATGCGCACCGCCACCCTTAACGCGCTGAGCGGCCGTCAGTCCGTTGATGCCGCGCTCAAGGATGCGCAGTCACGTATAAGCAAGTAAATCATTCAGCGCAGGCCAGTTTGCTGGCCTGCAACCTGCCGTTAAGGAAATCGGGTCATGTCAGAAAAACCGCAAACGGGACGGCATCGTTCTCTGTTTAAAGGCGCACTGGTGGGCATCTGTTGTTTGCTGGTCGGTTATTTACTGGTGCTGATGTATGCTCAGGGGGAATACCTGTTTGCCCTGCTGGCGCTGGTCATAAGCGGGCTGGGCATCGGGATTTATGCCAATCGCAGGGCCTACGCCTGGCGTTATGTTTATCCCGGCATGGCCGGCATGATGTTATTTGTCTTGTTCCCTCTGGCCTGTACCGTGGGCATTGCCTTTACCAACTACAGCAGCACCAATCAGTTGACCCAGGAGCGGGCGCAGCAGGTTTTACTCAGCAGACAATATCAGGACGGTGCAGGCCTGAATTTCAGCCTGCTTCCCGAAGGCGATCGCTGGCGGCTGGTGCTTAGCGAGGGATCGAACAGTCAGACCTGGGTGTCACCGCTCTTCTCCTTCGACACTGCGGGCCCATTAAAGATGGTGAGCGCACCTGCTCCAGAGGGAGAACGGGCAAACTTACGCGTCATCACCACACATCGCCAGGCACTGGCAAAACTCCGCGCCGTGCTGCCTGACGGACGTGAACTGGTCATGAGTTCCTTGCGTCAGTTTTCTGGGACGCGCCCGCTCTATGTGGTAACGGATCATCAGACGTTAAGAAACCAGCAAAGCGGCGTGAGCTATCGCGCCAATCCGGATACCGGCTTTTATCAGGTGATTGACGCAAAGGGCCAGTGGGGAGAAGAACGTCTGAGTCCCGGATTTACCGTGGGCGCGGGCTGGCAGAACTTTATTCGCGTGTTCACCGACGAGGGGATTCAAAAGCCGTTCCTGGCCATCTTTGGCTGGACGATGATTTTCTCTTTGCTGACCGTGGTGTTAACGGTGGCGGTGGGCATGGTGCTGGCCTGCCTGGTGCAGTGGGAGGCGTTAAAAGGCAAAGCCGTTTACCGGGTAATGCTGATCCTGCCTTATGCCGTGCCCGCCTTTATCTCCATCTTGATCTTCAAGGGATTATTCAACCAGAGCTTTGGCGAAATCAACGTCATGCTCAACGCCCTGTTTGGCAGTAAACCGGCGTGGTTCAGCGATCCTACGCTGGCGCGTGCCATGCTGATCATCGTGAATACCTGGCTGGGTTATCCCTACATGATGATTTTGTGCATGGGGCTGCTGAAAGCGATTCCCGAGGATTTGTACGAAGCCTCTGCGATGGACGGTGCCGGGCCGCTACAAAACTTTTTCCTGATTACGGTACCGCTGCTGTTAAAACCGCTGACGCCGCTGATGATTGCCAGTTTTGCCTTCAATTTTAATAACTTTGTGCTGGTGCAGCTACTGACGAATGGTGCACCCGACAGGCTCGGCACGACCACGCCTGCGGGTTACACCGACCTGCTGGTGAACTACACCTGGCGTATTGCTTTTGAAGGCGGTGGCGGGCAGGACTTTGGTCTGGCAGCGGCTATCGCTACGCTGATTTTCCTGCTGGTTGGCGCACTGGCGGTGATCAATCTGAAAGCCGTGCGGATGAAATTCGACTAAGGAGTCATGATGGCGATGGTACAACCCAAATCGCAGAAGTTACGTCTGTTTATGACGCATCTGCTGCTGCTGGCGTTTATTGCGGCAATACTGTTTCCCTTACTGATGGTGGTGGCGATTTCGCTGCGCGCGGGAAATTTTGCCACCGGCAGTATCATTCCGGAACATATCTCCTGGGAACACTGGCGGCTGGCGCTGGGCTTCAGCGTTCAGCATGCTGACGGCTCAGTCACGCCGCCGCCCTTTCCTGTTTTGCTGTGGCTGTGGAACTCGGTCAAGATCGCGGCTATCAGCGCAATGGGCATTGTGGCGCTGTCCACCACCTGCGCCTATGCCTTTGCCCGGATGCGCTTTAAAGGGCGTGAGAGCCTGTTAAAAGGGATGCTGATTTTTCAGATGTTCCCGGCGGTGCTGTCGCTGGTTGCGCTTTATGCCCTGTTCGACCGTCTCGGGCAATATCTGCCGTTTGTTGGTTTAAATACCCATGGCGGCGTGATCTTCGCCTATCTTGGCGGCATCGCGCTGCATGTCTGGACGATAAAAGGCTATTTCGAAACCATTGATAGCTCGCTGGAGGAAGCGGCGGCGCTGGATGGCGCAACGCCCTGGCAGGCTTTCCGGCTGGTTTTACTCCCGTTATCGGTGCCCATTTTAGCCGTGGTGTTTATTTTGGCGTTTATCGCTGCAGTAACGGAAGTCCCGGTGGCCTCACTGCTGCTGCGTGACGTCAACAGTTACACGCTGGCCGTGGGCATGCAGCAATATCTTAATCCGCAAAACTATCTGTGGGGCGATTTTGCCGCAGCCGCCGTTCTCTCTGCCATTCCTATTACCCTGGTGTTCCTGCTGGCGCAACGCTGGCTGGTTAACGGACTGACCGCCGGCGGCGTGAAGGGCTGATTGCGTCATCCGTCCCCTTTCAAGGTGATAATGCGAATATTGGCGGCCCGTCATGGCCGCCTTTTTTCAATCTTCACTAACCAGATCGTCGTAGACCGCCCGCAAGCGCATGCGCAGATACAGTACGGCTTTATGCTTGCGCGACAGCAAGGTCTGAACACTGACGCCGGTTAATTCTGACAGCGCTTTATAGCTGATTCCCTGCAGCTCCGTTTGGTCAAACACCTCATACTGCGCGGGCGGAAGTTCGGCTAGCGCCGCCTCCAGCGCCTCCCAGAGTAGCGCGCTGAGGTAATCATCTTCAGGGGTTTGCGGAATGCCAAACAGGGTTTCAGCCAGTTCGCTTTCAACCCCATCCTCCTCGTCGTTTTTCATGTAGCTGGCAAGTGGCAACTCCCGCTTCTTACGCGCCCGATCCGTCATTTCATTGCGTGCCGCCCGAAACAGCCACGCGGAGATATTCTCAACCGGCTGTTCCACGCCGATCAGCTGACAGGTAATTTCCTGCAAAATATCTTCAGCGTCCTCCCGTGCTGGGGTACGGGCACGAATAAATCGCTGGAGTTTCGTTCTGCAGAGCGTAAGCGCTTTGACCCACGATGAGGCTTGCGATGCGCTGGCCTTCATCGTCTACTCAGTCCGGGCAGCATGGTTGTCATCTGACGACGGAGGCTGTTCGTCCCGGCGTTTATCACGGCAGTGTTGCCCCCGATGGCCAAAACCTTCCCGACGTTGCTTCATAAATGCGTCTCGTTGTTCCGGTGTCATCTGCATCCAGCGTTCATGCATACGACGCCGGGCATGGCCAAACATTCCCGGCCTGATACCCAAGCCGCCAAACAGAATCCGGCACAGTAGCAACAACCCTGCGGCCTGCCAGAAACCGATCGTTTTAACCCCGATAAGCGCGGGCAGCAAGGCATTCCACAGTGACATGACCAGCAGACACAGTGCGACAATAAAAACGGCGCCCACTATCAACGGCTTCGCCAGTCGGTTTCTGCCCCTGCCACGGGCATGGCGGAACGAAGGGTGATCAAAATCTCTCATATCAGGATGACCTCATCAGTGATAAACACACGTTTGTGATGAGGTAGACGAATGAGCCAGCATAATATTGCTGACGGCGGAAAAAAAAGTGAAGGCATTGACGTGTTGTGCGGGTGACGGAGATAACACAGCGGTGCCGGTGAGCGAATATTCACCGGCACCGAGTACCTGATGCGGTCAGGAAGGCATCACGCGCCCTCTTTATTGTGACATTGTCACGTCAGGATTTACTGGCCTGCCCGGGCATAATTTTTTCAACGGCCTTTCCCTCCAGCGCGGCCTTTACGACGGTGAAAACGTCGGTATTATCAATGTAATCACCCTGATTGTAACCGACATATTTGGCATAGCCCGCGTCGTTACCGCGCACGCGTTCGGCGAAGGCTTCAGCGCCCACACCTTTTGCCCACAGCGGAACCAACGCGTTAGCGTGATTGCCGGTGGGACGGAAAGACACGCCTGGCATGGCGCCTTTGCCGTTATTGATGACGGGTTCAAATGCGCGAGTCTGCGCATCCGGCCCCATCGGCATGCCGTTATCATGATCCGTGGTAACAATCAGCAAGGTCTCGTTCCAGTTGCTGTTTGTCTCGACCCATTCAATAACAGAGGCCACGGCGTGATTAAAATCGGCGCTTTCTTCAATCAGACGGCCGTATTCAACGCCCACACAGTTGGGGTTATACGTGTTGCCCCAGTCTCCTTTACCACTGCAGGCATTGCTGGTATGGGCAGACCAGTCGGTTGCCCCACCTTCTACCATCATAAAGAAGCCGTTCGGATTTTTGCTCAGATGCTGAATCGCGCCACGGGTCATCAGGTTCAGCGTTGGCACAGTGGTAATAAATGCATCGCCTGATGGATTCGCCGCATCTTTACCAACAAATTCACCCTGCCGGCCCTGCTGTAACGTTCCGTTGGGGGCGACGTTGGGCGATCCCAGCAGCGGGCCATCATAGTTCAGCGAGCCGTTAGCCAACTGGGTAAACGCCTCCGTGCTGCGCACAATTTTCCACGGCTGACCGCCCGCTGGCGCCAGCTTACCCGCGCGGAGTAAATCCCATTCGGTTTGCGCCAGATAAAGGTTCGCATCTTTGCCACAGCCGGCGGTGGACTCATTTTTCGCCAGATGCTGACAATCCGTTCCATTCACGTTGAAGCCCGGCAGTCCGGTTCCCATAATCACGTCGAGCTTACCGGCGGTGAGCATTTGTCTGGCGATCGCGTGATAATCATTACGGGAAGCATTCTGCGCACCAAAGGCCGCTGGCGTGGCGTGCGAGAACGGCACACTGGTGACGACGCCCGTCGCCTTCCCCTGTGCCCTGGCTGTCAGAGTAATGAAGTCGACCGGTTTACCCATGTTATCGACGTTGATGGCATTGTTATAGGTTTTTACCCCGGATGCCAGCGCGGTGCCCGCCGCCGCACTGTCAGTAGGATTGATGGCCAGATATTCGTAACCCTTAAAGGGCAGTTCTTTGCTCTCGGTTTTTGTCGTGTCCCAGGCTTTCTGCGCGTCATAATTAACAAGGGATTCATTGCTGTGTGTGGCTTTTTTCGAGGCGTTGAGTGGATAGGTTGTCATGGCATACTTTACCGGGAATCCAGCATAAGGCGTTTTATCGCGCCCACCGTACTGCCAGTATGCGGTGGCATCCCATGTTCCCCAGCCTGCACCATCGTTAATCATGACAATGACGTTTTTCGCTTTGATGGCGTCGGCAAACGCAGAGGCACTGAGGGTCAGACCGCCCAGAGCCAGCAGGCACAGAGGAAGTTGACGCAGGGAAAACACAGTAGAGGAAGGGTGAATACGAGGTTGACGTGGCATAAAACTCTCCATAATGATGACAGCGACCGCCTGAACAAAGAAACAGGTTTCAAAGGATGTCGAAAGATGTCTTTTTGTTACTCCGTGGCTGTGCAGTATTGGGATGCGTTGTGACAGTTTTATGAAAATCCTGTGCCGATGGACGAGAGAATTCCCTATGGCAAATTTCATCACGGGTAAGCCTGTTACTTATCAACCTGTTACCTGAACAATGCGGCTGATTTCAATTTTTTCAATTAATGTAAACGTTTGTCAGCCCGACGCCGCGCGCCCTTTTATCCCACTGTGCTGTTCTTGCTGGCTTGATTGTTAAGTTCGTGTTGGCATTTTGTATCCAGATTTCACAACCTGTAAGCAGACACAAAAAACCTTCCATATTTCAGCTCAAGTGTGGCTGAAGCTTTCATAAGCATCTGATTAGCAAGAAAAGCCAAATTCGTTAACCGGAAAAGGTATTTTATAACTTTTGCCGACAGTCCTTAACATGACCGCGTTAATCGAACTCATGGCGAATGAATTAAAAAATCGATGGCGCTCAACAGGCGCGTGATGCCGTAATTTCAGATATTCAGGAGCACGAAAATGAAAGCACTTGTTCAGGATATTTTGTCTATCTTCTCTCCTCAGACCGTTAGCCCTGTGTTTATCCGTACAGGTTTGTCTCAGGATGAAAAAAATGCCATCAAGCCGATGGGCGTGACAACCGTCACCTGGGCGACATCGATGGAAGAAATCACGGATGCCCTGCTGCGCAAAGCGACGGAGGCCGGTGCTGTGGGCTATCACATTACCCACGTTGATTCCCATAAACCGGGTAACGATCAGCAGCATATTCTGGAAGCCACCGCGACGCTGTATGCGCTTGACGAGAAGGCGTTGCAGAGAGCCTGATTGTGACCGATCACTCTTCGCAATGCGTTATTAGCCACCCTGAACCCTGCTGTTATCTTCGACAATAACAGCAGGGGTTCCCGTTTTCCCCTGCTTACGCAACGTTATCTCATTTTTTTCAGGCCGTGATCGCTTTACATATTCTGCCTGATCTTCACCTTTCTTATGTATGCTGTAACTAAATAAGACTGTTCAATAAATTGTTACGCTGCCAGAAGTACGCGTTTGCTCATCAGCCACTATAGTTTTCAACACACTTTCCCCCTGCGCCGACAATGAGGTTTTTATGAGCAAGCTCTTTTCCCCTTTCTCTCTGGGTGAGTTAACCCTGGATAACAGGATAGTCATTGCGCCAATGTGTCAGTATTCGGCTGATGAAGGCAGTGCGACCGCCTGGCATCGTATTCATCTGGGCCACCTTGCCTTATCGGGTGCAGGCTTGTTGATTATTGAAGCTACCGCCGTTGAGGACATCGGCCGGATCACCTATGGCGATTTAGGCTTATGGGACGATGAAACAGAAACGGCGCTGAGCGAGGTTCTGCAGGATATTCGTCAGTACTCAGATATGCCGATCGGCATTCAGCTCGGCCATGCCGGGCGTAAAGCATCCTGCACCGTTCCCTGGGAAGGTGGCGAACAGATTGCGCCTCAGGATGGCGGCTGGCAAACCCAGGCCCCTTCTGCCCTGTCGTTCAGTGATGGCGAGCATCTTCCGCTGGAGATGCAGGCCAGCGATCTCGAGCGCGTTAAAAATGCCTTTGTCGCAACGGCAAAACGCGCGGTTCGTCTGGGAATAGAATTAATTGAAGTTCACGCCGCGCATGGCTACCTGCTCCACCAGTTTCTCTCTCCCTTATCCAACAAGCGAAGTGATGAATACGGCGGCTCGCTGGAAAACAGAATGCGTTATCCCCTGGAAGTGTTTCATGCGGTACGTGAAGCCGTACCCGCAGAGATTCCGGTTGGGGTGCGTATTTCGGCCAGCGACTGGGTAGAAGGCGGATGGGATGTCGGCCAGTCCATTGCCTTCTCTAAGCAGCTTGAATCCCTGAACTGTGCCTACATCCACGTATCCAGCGGCGGATTGTCGGAACAACAGCAGATTAAGGTCGGGCCAAATTACCAGGTTCCTTTTGCACGCGACATCCGCCAGCAGATTGGCATTCCGGTGATTGCGGTAGGCTTAATTACCGAGCCACAGCAGGCTGAAGATATTTTGCAACAGGAGGAAGCCGACCTGGTCGCCCTGGCGCGCGGCATGTTGTATAACCCACGCTGGCCATGGCACGCCGCGGCCGAATTCAATGCCAATGTCAAAGCACCGCCGCAGTATCTGCGCTCAGAACCCCATGGCGCGAAAGGAACGCTGACGCAGGACGAATAACTGACCCTGGCCGCAACCCGGTTGCGGCCTTAACGGTTAGCCTGCTGGTGACACTGCAGCAGCGCCAGATGCGGACCTGACAGGGGCTGACGTTCAGGCGGAAACTGCTGCGCAACCGGTGCCATCGAACTCTGTGCCAATACCACCCGCTCTGCGCCCTGCTGCCAGGCATGTTCCACCGCTGTACGTACGCAGTGAAAATATCCCGCTCCATCTCCCGCTTTAAAGCGCTGCCAGGCTTCGGGAATCAGGCGGATGTCCGGCGTTTGCCCATCGGTACAGAACAGCGCACGCGTTGCGCCAAGCGTGGATTCTGCCGCACAGAGCACCACCGTTTTCTTTGCGCTCTGATGCACGGCTTTTGCCAACATGCCGTCGGTACGCCAGACAGCGCAGGGTTGTCGGGATGAGGTAAAGGCTTCGGAAACCGGCCCTAATGTCGAGCAGGTGATCAGAATGACATCGAAGTGCGGTTGCAGATCCCGTAACAGAGCAACCAGCCGCTCGTGCAGTCCTGCGGTCAGGCCGCCGCTGGCTTCAGCTTCAGCCAGCAGGTGCGGCATGACCAGATGGCTGAGCTGCAGATGGCCCAGCTCAAGCTGACGGGCAGCATCGTCAAAAATGGCGATATTGCTGGCGGCGGTATGTAAGCAGGCAATATTGATCACGTGTTGGCTCTTACGCTGAAAGATGTCCCTCATCATGCCACGCGTTTACCCGGCCACCAAGCCCTTGCCAGCCTGACATATTTGGCGGTTTTGCGTCAGTCGTTCACGTTAACCGCACGCTCACTACTTGCCCCCTGTGACGTCAGGCAGGTTCAAGGGATGAGGCTGAAAAAGAGGACTACAATCGCCAGGTGCCGTGCTGAAGCACCGTACGATAACCGTCTTTATCCTGGAAGGTAGCGCCGTTTTCCGCCCAGTAGGGATTAAACGATGTTACGCGCGTAAAACCTGCGCGGGTCAGGCTGAGGCAGCGTTGCTGCCAGTCCGCTTCACTGGGCAAATACAGCACCAGAAGATCCTCGGCTGTTGAAGCCGGTTTGACGGGATGGTGATGGCAGTGGGTAAATTCCAGATGCCAGAAAAGGGTTTCATCGCCCAGCATCACCCCACTAAATCCCTCGTGATCGGTGAATTCCCCAATGGGCATCAGGCCCAGGCCCGAACAGTACATTGCGCTGCTCTCGGCTAAATCCGTAACGGGTCGGGCAATACGCAATTGCTGAATCGTCATCTCTTTTCCTCGTCGGGTAAACGCGCTAATAATATGCCATTCAGATGGCCTTACACTGAGGTTTATAGTGCATCTTCAGACCCCGCGTTTATTGCTCAGAGCTATGCGCCCTTCCGATGACAAGGATCTGTTCAGGATTTACGGTGATCCCGCGACCAATACGTTTAACCCGGCAGGCCCTTATCCTGACCTGGCTCACGCGCAAAAGGTGCTGGCCGACAGACTGCGATCGTACCAGCGTTATGGCTATGACAGCTGGGCGATAGCAACCCAGGATGCACCGGATACCCTTATCGGTTTCGGCGGGCTGAGCGTTCGCATTCACGGTGACGAAACCATTCATAATCTTGGCTATCGGTTTGCCACCAGCGCATGGGGTAAGGGCTACGCTACGGAGCTGTCGCGCTTTGCGCTGGAGTATGGTTTTCGCGAACTGGGGTTGGATATGATATCAGCCCGGGTAAGAAGCCATCATCAAGCCTCTATCCGCGTGCTGGAAAAAACCGGGTTGCGATTTCTTAAAGAGATTCATGATGTGGATAATGCGCCGCCCAGCCTGTTTTATTCGATCACACAGCAAGCATGGCAGGCGCTGGTGGCAGCAGATAATGCGGCTGATATTCACGCTCGTTGCCTTTGCAATGACGCACAGCGCCTTCCCTGACCATCAGGCTCAAAGCGGCCCGTCTCAATAAAGCCTTTCTTTTTGTTAAAGGCAACCCCCTGATGATTCTGTTCATCAACATCAAGTTGATTAACGCCCTGATCATGACTGGCCTGTTGCAGGAGTAATGTGTATCTCCCCCACGGGATGGCATCGACAAAGCGCATCTCTGCAAAATTTCCACTGGCTCTGGTAAACCCGATGATTGAGCCGTCATGACTACAGACGGAATACTCACTGACCCGAACCATAAAGGACTGGCTGGACAGAACGACAGATATGAAGTGGGCCAGTATAGATGCGGAGCGGCAGGTATCGTGATGATAAAGCCGAAGGAAAACGCAGGATGATTAAATCTCGCTAATTATAATTAAGCAAACATTAACTTTTTCAGCCCCTTAGTGCCCTTTTATATGGAATTTCGCGCCGGAACTCCATATAATTTATTAATAATGGTTAAGTATAAGGGTCTCTGATGCAACTTATAAAAACTGAATACTCTCTCAATTCCGGTTATCCGATTGTCAGGCGCACGCTGAAGGACAAAAAGAAACGAGTGGAACAACCTGGTTTCGGTCCTGAGTCTTGCTGTGCAGTAGTCGAGTACAGGCTTCGGGGGAATATTCGTTATGCGTTCGGAAACAGTCGGATGCAGGTAAGCATGCCACCAGGAATCTATACCCATAACTGGGTCAGGCTACATGGCGAAATGGCGGCGCTAGTTGCCGCGATAGACCGCATCGAGCGCTATTCCACCGATGATGTAATACCCATCACGGCTGCCTATATTGAATTGCGGCCCTGCGAGGCCAATTGTATGCAGGCACTGCGTAATATTCTGCCTGAGGATGCTCGCGTCTATTACTCTTTTGAACATCCCGCTCAGGTTGACGAATGGAAAGTAAGTGCCAACGAGCTTTGTCGCGTTTGAAATTTTCCACCAAAACATTTTCCGGGCAAATCAGAAACGATATCCCCATAATTTATGGTGACGTAGTGGGTGAATGAAAACGCAGACATTTCCATTAAGAGCTACCCCGCTGGTTGCTCTCAGACAAAATTGCACTGAATTCATGTCCGCTCTGTGTCAAGAGCGGACATGACTAAAATCGCGATGTATTTTCAATGAGAGTAGGTCACGACCGCCATATTAAGCCAGCTGAATTCTTTTAGAAATCATGCCAGCGACGTAGTAACGACCTGTTATTATACAAATTGCCAATTAACACAGCGCCATTGACCTGTTTGGAAACCTTGTCCTTTACTTAGTACAGTGTTTTATTTTCTCTAGCGAATAATATAATTCTTTCTCTTTCATATTAATTACCTTCAAATTCCTCAAGACCAAGAAAACAATTTAACCACATAATATTAAAAGAAAAAATAAAATGGTCCCATTTTTTTATTGGATACAAATTGTTAAAAATGAAAGTTAGTGAAACAGATTTTTACATTTATCCCTCCGGACTCGACGAATAAAGAATCACTTATTCAATGTATTTCGCCGAAGTTTCCGTCCACACTGTTGCATCATTAGCAATTTGAACGGCACGTCATATACTTTATGCATATTCTCATTCGGAATATAAAAAAATTTCAATTTATGGCAGCGCAAACGGCCCTGTGAGGGCGTCTGTGCAAGGAGAAAGTATTATGGATCAAACCGCATTTTTGATCGGGTTTTCGGTCATGGCACTTGCGTCATTGGTGATTTATGCCTCAGGCAAAAAAATATTCCCCCTCCGGCATCATACGTTAATGCATGCCTCGGTCCCTTTTATTGCGGCAACCGCTTATCTGGCAATGGCATTTGGTTTCGGTAATCTGGCGACCGAAAGTGGCAGCATCGTTTATCTCGCCCGCTATGCTGACTGGTCCGTCACTACACCTGTATTACTGGCGGGGCTGGTTATGGTCGCCTTTCATGAACAGAGTAAACCGGGTGAGATGGGTGGTTTTTTAACGGCTATCATCATTCTGGATGTGATGATGATTATTACCGGTCTGGTCTCTGCACTGGCGACAACGTTCGCCGCAAAATGGGTGTGGTATCTCTGGTCCTGTGCTGCGTTTCTTGGCGTGGTTTACCTCCTGTGGGGACCGCTGCGTACGATTGCCGCTGGACGCGGCAGGGCGATGGCGGTCGCTTACAACAAAAACGTCGCATTGCTGACGGTGGTCTGGTTTATCTACCCTATCGTTTTCCTTGTCGGTCCGGAAGGATTAAAAGTCATCACCGACCCTGCGTCCGTATGGGCATTCCTGGTTCTTGATATCATCGCCAAGGTGTTTTACGCCTTTTACGCTGCATCCAGTCTTGAAAAAGCGCTGCGCCATTCCACATCAGATGGTGCTGTGCGGGTATGAGTCTGCGGCAAACTGCCAGCTGGACAGGACTGTGGGGGGCAGCGCTGGCTGCCTCTTTCAGTCCGCTGCGCGTACAGTTAATGTTTGCCATAGTAGCAATAGGTGTGATTGGCATGGCACACGGTGCCAGCGATCTGGCAATAGTAAAACGCGGGCGTAAGTTGCCATTCCTGGCGGCTTATGGCGTGATCATCCTGCTTTGCCTGTTCTGGTGGCACTGGTCGCCGGCACTGGCATTACCCGGTTTCTTGCTGGCATCTGCGCTGCATTTTGCCCTTGAGGATGCGCCAAAGGGAGGGATGTCAGAGCGCCTTGCCAGAGGAGTCAGCATGATAGCGACCCCAGCCTTCTTCCACCTGCGAGAATACAACATCATCCTTCACCAGGCAGGACTGACACCCTCACTGCTCAGTTCCGTGACGTTTTTCATGGCTAACGCGGGCGCACTTTGTACCCTTAGCCTGGTTATCACCGGATTGATTCGTCACGATGTGCGGCTCATTACCGGAACGCTGGCCTTGCTGATCCTTCCACCTTTTGTCGGCTTTTCCATGGGTTTTTTAATTCTGCATGCCCTGCCGCAAACCCGGTTACGTCGAATTCAGTTGGGTTATGCTCATTACACAGGTTACCTTTATGCGACCTGGCCGGTGCTTTTAGCGGCAATTCTGCTGGCGGCCGTGACAACCTGTATCATGTACCCCTCTAGTGACGCAGACATTAAATCGCTATTTGCTGCGCTCGCTTCTCTCGCTATTCCTCATATGCTGATTACTCCGTACTTTGAGCCAGGTAACAGTGAATAATCTCAGAAGTAACAGGTACGCTTCGCAGTAAGCAGAGAGTTAACTGGCGTCAGCATATAAATGTCCGGTTTTGAGACATGATAACCAGGGGGTATCACTTTTCGATGTAACCACTGCGCGCGTTTCAGCGTTCCCCTGAATATCTCCAGGCCACGGCTCTGAACATGTGAGTAATGACGGCGTAAGATTATGCCTCAGGAATTATGCAGCGGCAAAAGCGGTCAACGTGAGGGAGATGAGTGGGAAAAACGAGTATTGGGGTTCAGCCTTGCAGTCGTAGGGCATCAGTTCCCGGCTTTAGGGCCGAATAAAATACGAAGGAGTTCACAGTAGTGCTGCTCTTCTTCTGCACTTCCTGCCAGTTCCAGGCGACGGACAAGCTTGCTACAAATGGCCGTGCGGTTCAGGCTTTTTCCTGCGCGAAGGATTTCTGACGCAATGCTTCCCAGCGTTTCCTGCTGAGTAGGCAGTGACGCACTGTCGAAGTAGCGTGCAATGGCGCTCATGGCGTCGGGCTTGGAGGCGTTTTTGTACAATGTCAGCTCTGGGAACGCGATTTAAGGGTTTACTGTTACTTGTTTATAAAGTTGTAGGCTTGATATCAGCTGTTGAAGTGTATTTTAGGAAACGATCGTTCTCTTTAGCAAAACGTGCCTTTACGCAATATGATTTAATCCCCTTTACCGAATCGTAAATGATCCCTGGCTTTACTGTGCAGGTAAACCCTGGACGGAATATCCGAAGATGAGCCATGAGTGAGTCAATACATATGAATTAGCAAATATGTTATTGACTCGCCGTAGACAGACAGCAACAATGTCTTCTGTTCCGTAATCAGGAGTCAGCATGCCTCAACTTCAGCCTCTTCAGCTTTTCAAAAATTTTTCGGATGAAACACGCCTCAGTCTGGTACTGCTGTTGCGTGAAAAAGGCGAGCTTTGCGTCTGTGAACTCACGTCAATCCTGAGGCAAAGTCAGCCTAAAATTTCACGGCATCTGGCACTGCTCAGAGACAGTGGTCTGCTTATTGACAGGCGTGACGGCAAATGGATTCATTATCGGTTGTCACCACACATGCCCGCATGGGCTGCTATGGTGATCGAGCAGGCTTACCTGTGTCAGCGCGATGACATTCTGCAACTCAGCCAGCAGGCTGAAAGGAATAACGCGACCACCAACGGCAAGCCTGTCTGCATTTAAAAATTTACTCAAACACATATGATTTTTCATATCTGTTTGCAGGGCTGTCTTACGTCCTGTTTACCAGACTTTGTATTAAAAGGAAAAAGTATGTTTCTGGCAGGCGCTATATTCGTCCTGACACTGGTACTGGTTATCTGGCAGCCAAAAGGGCTGAGTATTGGCTGGAGTGCTGTTATCGGGGCTGCGCTGGCCCTGCTGACGGGCGTAGTGCATTTCGGCGATATTACGGCCGTCTGGCAGATCGTTTGGAACGCGACGGCCACGTTTATCGCGGTGATTATCATCAGCCTGCTGCTCGATGAATCTGGTTTTTTTGAGTGGGCTGCCCTGCACGTTTCCCGATGGGGTGGCGGTAAAGGCAGGCTGCTGTTCACGTATAGTGTTCTGCTGGGTGCGGCAGTGGCGGCCTTGTTTGCGAATGACGGGGCGGCACTGATCCTGACGCCTGTTGTCATTGCCATGCTGTTGGCGCTGGGCTTCAGCCCCGGCGCAACGCTGGCGTTTGTGATGGCGGCAGGTTTTATCGCTGACACATCCAGCCTGCCACTCATCGTATCGAACCTGGTTAACATCGTGACGGCGGACTTTTTTAAGCTGGGATTCAGCGAATACGCGTCTGTCATGATGCCGGTCAACATGGCATCCGTGGCGGCCACGCTGGTTATGCTTCACTTCTTCTTCCGTAAAGACATCCCGGTCGCCTATGACATGGCAAAACTAAAGGTACCACGGGAAGCCATTCGTGACGTGCGAACCTTCAAAGCCGGATGGCTGGTTCTGTGTCTGTTGCTGACCGGTTTTTTTGCTCTGGAGCCGCTCGGCGTTCCGGTCAGTCTGGTTGCTGCGGTCGCGGCATTTATTCTGTGGCTGGTTGCCCGTAAAGGACAGGTGATTGATACCCGTAAAGTCCTGAAAGGCGCGCCCTGGCAGATCGTCACCTTCTCGCTGGGTATGTATCTGGTGGTTTATGGCCTGCGTAACGCCGGACTGACGGATTACCTCTCGTCCGCCCTGAACGGGTTTGCAGAGCATGGTGTATGGGGAGCCACATTCGCTACCGGTTTTCTGACGGCCTTTCTGTCATCGGTGATGAACAACATGCCTACCGTCCTGGTCGGTGCCCTTTCCATTGATGGCAGCACGGCTGAGGGTGTGGTGAAAGAGGCGATGATTTACGCCAATATCATCGGTTGCGATCTTGGTCCGAAAATCACCCCCATCGGCAGCCTGGCGACCCTGCTGTGGCTACACGTTCTGGCGCAGAAAAATATCACCATCAGCTGGAGCAACTACTTCCGCGTGGGCGTTGTGATGACCCTGCCGGTACTTTTTGTCACGCTGGCGGCGCTGGCCATGCGTCTTTCTGTTTAACCTTTACAACGTGACTGCGCCAGCGTAGCCCCGTAACGGAGTGCCATTTATGACTAACATCATCATTTACCACAACCCGGCCTGTGGGACGTCGCGTAACGCCCTGGCGCTTATCCGCAACAGTGGCGTGGAGCCAACAGTGATTTTATATCTGGAAACGCCACCCTCCCGCGACGAGCTTAAAAAACGGATAGCGGATATGGGGATCCGCGTGCGCGATCTGCTGCGCAAAAACACAGAGCCGTATGAACATCTGGGGCTGGCCGAAGATCGGTTCAATGATGATGAACTGCTGGATGCTATGCTGGCTCATCCTGTCCTCATCAACCGTCCGATAGTCGTGACGCCGCTCGGCACAAGGCTCTGTCGTCCGTCTGAGGCCGTTCTGGGCATTCTGCCTGAGTCACAGAAGGGAGCCTTTACGAAAGAGGATGGCGAAAAAGTTATTGATGAGTACGGCAACCGGACCGGTCACTGATTTTTCAGCGTTTTGCCGACAAGCAGCAAAAAACATAGCCGACGCTTTGTCCCGTTTTTACCCTGTGGCGCACGACAAAAAAACCCGATTCGCCATTTCAGGCAGAGGCGTTCGGTTAGGCATTCGTCGCCATCTGTGCCACCAGCCCATCCGGTAACCGATATCGCTAAAGAGGGTGAAATTGGCCCCCCGTGACGGTGACGGATACCGGTGACCTCCTCCCCGGCAGACAGCAAAGCCCGGCGAAAAGCAACGTTTACGCTTGGGTACAAGTCACAGGGCCACTCACCTGAAAAGGATGCCCGTAACGGCTTCACGATGATGGCCGCGAACGTCGGACAGCATTGTCGGCCCTCTCTTCTGCAATACTGATATCCGACGAGCACGGCACGTCACTGTAATGCTGATCGTCAGCCCAGCACATCCTCCACACAGGCTTTAAACACTTTCACTCCCAGCGCCAACGCATCGCGGTCAAAATGCATCTCCGGATGATGCAGGCCGGGCGTCAGGTTGGCGCCCAGTCCCCAGAAGCCGCCTTTGATTTGAGGCCGAAGACGCAGATAGTGGAAGAAATCTTCACTGCCTGGTGTCGATTTAGCCGCGATAAGGCCGGTTTCACCAAACACACTGCGGATAGCACGTGTGATAACCGCTGTTGCCTCGTCATGGATAATCGCGGCGGGCATCTCTTTCAGAATGCGAATTTCCGCGCGCGCACCATACGCGGCGGCGCTGCTCTCAATCGCGCGTATTACCTGAGGTTTGAGGCTATCCATCGCTTCGTTCTCTGCGGCGCGCAGATCCCAGCACACCTGCGCGCGATCAGGAATCGAGTTGGTCACGCCCGCATCGCAGAGAAAACGCGTCGCTTTCGCGCTCCATGTCAGCGAGGGCGCAAGATGAATGCCGTTTACCGCCTGCACCGCATGGGCGGCGGCATCCAGCGCGTTAACGCCTAAGTGCGGGCGCGCAGCGTGCGCCGCTTTGCCATGAAACATCACTTCCACCGTGGCGGACGCGGAGTAGTACATTGCCGGCACGGCCTGGCCCATCGGGCACTCCTCCAGCGGGCGCAGATGAAAGCCAAGCAACATATCAACATCATCCAACACGCCGCCTTCGGTCAGGGCTATCGCGCCGGTGCCTAACTCCTCAGCAGGCTGGAAGATCAGCTTCAGCCTGCCCTTTTTCACTCGCTCCTCAGCCATCACCTCCTGGGCCGTGGTCAATACGACGGTGGAGTGACCATCGTGCCCGCAGGTGTGGCGCGCCACATGTTTGCCGTCAATGATATGCCCCAGCGCATCCATATCGGCGCGCAGCGCTAAGGTCGGGCCGGGCTTACCGCTGTCCAGCACCGCGACAATACCGGTGGTGTTATTAACCTGGCGCGTGACCTGGTAGCCTGCCGCCTCCAGCACGCCCGCGATGTAGGCGGACGTCTTGTACTCTTCGAACCCCAGTTCCGGGATCTGGTGCAGGTAATTAAAGTGCTCAAGTGTAGGTGACACGTCTTACTCCTTAATGCTCAGGCAATAACGCGCATAATCAACATGGCGATTACGGCATTGAGAATGCTGACCGCCATCAGTAGCGGCCAGTACTTTTTCGGTACATCGGCCACGCCCAGCAGGCGCCCCATGTACTGGAGTTGCGAACCCATCAAAAAGATGGCGGGCGCAAGAATCGTGATCTGCCCGATATCAAGCTGGCCTTTGCTCAGCAGGCTGATGGCAACGCCGGTTCCGGCAGATGACGAGAGCCAGGCGGTTAACAACACGGTGATCGCCTCACCGGGCAGGCCGAATAGCCCCATCAGCGGTGCGCACACGTGGCCAATAATCTGCATCACCCCTAACAAATTAAGCATTTCGGCGATCACGTAGGCCATTAATACATTCGGCATCAAATTATTAATGGCAATATTAAAACCCTTGCGCGCACCAATTACGAAAATATCAAACGGATTACTGGAGACTTTTGCCTGATTACTCATTGTCGAAATCTCGCTTATAAACAGTATTTAATGCCAGTCGGACCACGGCTGCGCCAACGAATTTAAGCACAAACATTAAAACCAACGGAATAATAATCGGGATGGTGAGTGAAGCGAACATCGCCGAGCCGATAGAAAAATAGTTATTAATCAACCCGGCGCCGGAGTATTGCCAGGATCCCATAATCACCACGTCTTTGCGGGTGATCTTTTTGCTGTCATAGAGCTCTTTCGTTAATGCCGCGCCGGCATCGGTACTTTGCAGGTCGGTAATCAGCGCAAGGCCGGTATAACCCGGAAGGCCGAGCAGTGGTTTTAACAGCGGCGTGAGTAATTTATGTGCTGCGCGGATCGCGCCATAATGGGTGAAGATTTCCAGCAGGCCAAGTGCCAGCATCACCGTGGGCACCAGCGAAAGCGCGAAGAGGAAACCCGCTTTGGCACTGATGCCGCCGCTGCCGATAAAGGTGTTGGTTTCCGGCGTCTTCATGGTGCCGAACGCGCCGCCAAGCGTGGTGAAATCAAACGCGCCCAGCCATGCCATGCCGTCAACCTTGAAAAAGAAGCCTGAAAAGACAAGCAGCACGATGACCAGTGAGATCCACGCGCCAGGCCCGACGTTCCACGCCTCTGTGGCCTCTTTTTCTGGCTCATTCAGTGTTTTTGGTTCGCTCATATCATCTCTCTTTACATCTGTAAGGGAAAAGTCCTGATACTAAGCAGGATCCATGCCTGAATAGCCCAGCCGTAAAATAAATGCCTTTTATTAAGATTAATGGCGCAATAAAACCCCCTCGCTAAAACTCGCAAGAAATTTATTTTTTTGCCGGGAATTGCTATTTCATTACGCCTGCTTCGAATCGCAACAAAGTATTCCCTCACCCTTTTGGGGCGCATTTTTGGTGCAATAAGAGCACTTTTACTTTTTTATTTACGCTCTCTCAACGCCTGGCCATTAATTTGATTATCACTATTTAAACGGCTTGATAAATAGCCATCAAATGATGTTATTGTTGCTCTCTGGTCAACAGTAACGAGGAAGTGTGGCAGATGTTCCAGGATAAACAGGTGGGTTATCTGTATGAAGTCGGTAACCAGGGCGGCATTCGCCGCGCGGCAGATATCCTCGGCGTTAACGCATCCGTGGTCAGCCGGCAGATTGCCCAGCTTGAACGTTCGCTGCAGCTTCCCCTGCTGGAACGGCGCGGGCGTAATGTGGTGTTGACCGAAGCGGGACGCCTGCTGGCGGCGGATTATTTTACCAGCCGTCAGCGGCGCGAAAAGCTGGAGAGTCAGCTTAAAGATCTGCGCCATATGCGCGGCGGGACGATTTCGGTGCGCATCGGCGGCGGATTGATCACGGCGTTTATTGAGGGCGTCATGCGTGAGTTTGCCCAGTGTTACCCGCAGGTGTTTGTCGATATTGTCGTGGGCAGCATGCAGGAGATGATGAACGATATCGTGAGCGGCGAAGCGGATATGGCGCTGGCCTTTGGCCCGATCGGCACACCGGAACTCAAGCGCCACAGCTTTCAGTGGGGGCCGATTTGTGCCGTCGTCGCGCCGCAGCACCCCATTGCCAATCGCGCCAGCATTACCATTGAAGAGTTGACCGCTCACCCGCTTATTGCCCTGACGGAGAACTTCGGCCTGCAGCGGCACATGAATGCGATGTTCAAAAGCCAGGGTTTGCAATTTCACCCGGCCTACCGATGCAACCTCTTCTCCACCGCCATGCACCTCAGCCAGGCGGGGCTCGGCGTCTCGTTTATGACGGCCTACGCCGCTGCCGATCCTATTCGCCAGGGCGCGCTTGTCGCCGTTCCACTCGACCACCCGATCGCCAGTAGCGCCCAGTGTCACCTGCTACGGAACTCGGACAGGCGCTTTACGCCAGCAGCTCATCATATGTGGCGACTTCTGCACAATGCGTTTCGTGACAAATAAATATTGAGATCCCTGTCTTTACTGAAGGCCACATTTTTTGAGATGCGTTCATGCTGATGCATGCCTGTTGATAACAGAGATGTGCTTAACACCCAGCATCCACAGCGTCAGATAACAGACAGAACGTTACCCTGTAAATGTTGCTCCCGATGTATTGAATGAAAAGTGCACATGACAGTTAACTCACGCTTCAGTTTGGCGACGCTGTGGGTCTGATAGTTATTTCTGTTGTGTCAACGTTTTCAGGCGCTTCAATAATGTGCCTTACGGCACGGGCAATATCCGCGGGTTTAAGGGCAACAGAACGGTAAGCGTCCATTGCCGCCATCGTTTCCGCATGGGTAATCGTCGACGCCAGTTCACTTTCTACCACCCCTGGATTGACACAGGTCACGCGGATTTTTGAGCTTTCCTGCCGCAGGCCATCAGAAATAGCCCGTACGGCGAACTTGGAGGCACAGTAAACCGCGGCGGTGGGTACGACAGAAAGGGCGCCAATCGAGCCAATATTGATTATCTGTCCGGAACCCTGCGCTTCCATCAACGGAAGTACGGCACCCATTCCCCACAGCACGCCCTTGATATTTACGTCAATGATGCGTTCCCATTCGTCCTGTTTTCCGGCTGCAAGCGGTGAAAGCGGCATAACGCCCGCATTATTGATGAGAACATCAACCCTGCCCCAGTTATCCAGCGCGGCCTGAACAAAAGCGGCCATAGATACCCGGTCTGTGACATCCAACAAATGTGCTTGCGCGATACCGCCTGCGCTGCAGATTTCCGCTGCAATGGCTTCAATACGCGCCAGTCTGCGTGCTCCCAGTAACACCTTCGCGCCTGTCGCCCCTAACTCTCTGGCAATACCTTCCCCAATACCACTGGATGCGCCGGTAATTAATATAACCTTATTCATAACGTTCTCCTTCAAATGGGTTCGGAGAGAGAATAGGACGTTACGATAAGTTCAGGTATCCTGCTTTCAATGTACTCAGTGGTTAGCAGCATTAAACAATGAAAATCGATCTTAACCTTTTGCCCGTTTTTATCGCGGTAGCAGAAGAAGGTAATTTCAGTAAAGCCGCCGCACGGCTGGGTGTGACTCGTTCGGCGGTCAGTCAGGGAATGAGACGGCTTGAAGATACTTTCGGGACGATGCTTGTCATGCGCACCACCCGCGCGGTTAATTTAACGGAAGCGGGAGAACGACTGCATAAATCGCTGTCATTACCTTTAACCGGAATTAACGCTGCGTTCGAAGAGATCGTTTCTGACCCTGCGCCACGTGGACTTCTCAGAATCGCGGTGACATCGATAGCGGAAGAATTCCTGTCAGGTCCGTTGATCGCTTCGTTTGCAGCGGCCAATCCGGCCGTGACGCTCGATATTGTTGTGACGGACGAAGAGTTTGATATCGTGGCTGCAGGTTACGATGCCGGCGTAAGGCTTGGAGAAGTCATTGAAAAAGACATGATTGCGGTTCCCCTGACCGGTGAGCAACGCGAAATGGTGGTCGCATCCCCTTCCTACTTCACTGCCAACGGCCTGCCTGTTCATCCGCGCGATCTTGTACATCACCAGTGTATCGGCTGGCGCCAGTCCCCGCATATTCCGCCTTATCGCTGGCCATTTGAAGAGAACGGAAGCGCGTTCGACCTTGCGATTGAGCCGCAAATTACCACTAATGATCTGCGTCTGATGTTGAGGCTGGCTCTAACCGGCGGAGGCATCACACTGGCCACTCAGGAAACGTTCAGGCCCTATATTGAGAGCGGTGAGCTTGTATCCGTACTTGATGACTTTCTGCCAACATTTCCAGGCTTCTATCTGTATTTCCCTCAGCGTCGCAATATGGCCCCAAAGCTTCGCGCCCTGATTGACCACGTCAGGAAATGGCGGCAACAATCGACGTAAATTCCTGAACAGGTTCTGTTTCATATCAGACCCGCGTGTTGAAGAAGGGGCGGTGTTGGAGGTGGGTTGAATAACCCTTTACAGGGATGATGCTTCCGCAACGGCACCATAACAGGACGCAGTTTGTCCCATTCGAATATTTTCAGCGGCTCAAACCGGTCTTTAAGCTTGACCTAAACTTAACCTGAGCTTTTAGAATGCATGTTTTGCTACGCATTGGGCGGATTGGGTATATGAAAATAGTCGATGTTGGTTTTACGCACGTTGCATTCGCTGTCAGAGACTTAGATAAGAGCATTGCTTTTTATGAACGCTATGCCGGTATGGTTGTTGTCCACCGTCGCGAACCCAACGTTCCGGATGCACGTAAAGTGGCATGGCTCAGTGATCACAGCCGTCCATTTGCGCTGGTTTTGGTTCAGTCAGACAAGGTCACAGACACGCCCTTAGGTCACTTTGGGCATCTCGGCGTGGCATGTGCCAGCCGGGAAGAAATGGATAAGAAAATTAAAATGGCGCGCACTGAAGGTGTTTTGCGTAAAGAGCCTGAAAATGCGGGTGATCCTGTGGGTTATTACGTTTTCTTCGCTGATCCTGATGGCAATACGCTGGAGCTTTCTTACGGACAGCGAGTGGGGCTTGAGGCCATTGGCAGCATGGCTTCTGATTAAAAGCCCGTTAACAAAAGCGATATTATTTCAGCAGGATGCGTGCCACCTGCTGTCCGGTATCGTTCTCTGTCCACTAACGGTATTTGATGACCATGCTGAACGGATCATAAAGCCTGCATTCCCGGTGCTCAACATCGTTATTTTGCCAAAGAACGTCGCGCCATGATGTTTTGTGCATAACCTTCAATACCAATATGGTGATCATGACTGATCTGAGAGATAAAGCTCTGCAGGAATTCGGGTGTTGAGTGAAGCGTGTCGGCAACGAGGTTATCGAAATCGCGCTGGGTTAAGCGGTCATTTCCTTTTAGCGTCGAATGCTGAAGCACTGTATGCGCAGTAATTTCGAGAACGGCGCGTCGGTAATTATCAGTCAGCAGGACATCAAGATCTTCCCGCTTAATCTCAAATGCAAATTCATAGGTGATAAATCCCGAATCGACAGGGAGTGAGTAGACCAGTTTGCCCCCTTCCTGATCGACATGAGGTTCATAGCCTTCTCCCATAAGATGCACTGACTGCATATCTCGCTCCTTTTTTGTCCTAAAGTATTGAAGATGACTCGCTGAAATAACAACGCTTTTATGTCTTATCGGCTTGATGGCAGGCGGCAAGGTGCTCTGCATCCGTGCCCTTCACGCCCATAATGACACAGGTCTCCCGCAGCGTCGCGACACGAAGTCGCTACGCTTCATACGTCGAAGTGGAAACGGCTGTTCAGGCCTGCATTTCCCCCTGCCCATGAGTATCAGCATCTCAAACGTAAGGCATGACGTTGTTAATGATTAAATGATTTCTTTGAATGAAATACCGATAAATGCGCGGGGATTTAACGAAATGATTTTCGCACAATAGATTATGGATGGGGCATAACATGCAGATTTTAAAAACGTTGCGGTGCAACGTTATATCATTGGTGCTGCCAGGGTAGCCCTTTCGTCCCTGAGGCAATAAAAATCGAATACACTGTCTTCTGGACAACGATCTTCAAAAAAATGATAAGGAAGCCGATGAACGATGTAACCTGTGTACCTGATGGTGATCTCTACGATGCCACTCACGATGAGCGCATTCTTCATCTCCGGGATCAGGCTAAGGCACTCTGTTATGACTATAACCTGAGTCGACCCGACAATAAGGAAGCGCGCCTGGCTATTCTGCAGCGGCTTCTTAAAAAGTGCGGCAACAACCCTGTTATTGAACCGCCTTTCTACTGTGACTATGGCGCTAACATCAGGGTTGGCGACAATTTTTATGCTAACCATCATCTTGTTATTCTTGATGGGGCGGACGTGGTGATCGGGGATAATGTTTTTCTCGCCCCAAACGTCGGTATTTATACCGCAGGCCATCCTCTGGATTCTGAACGCCGTAATCAGGGACTTGAATATGCGCTTCCCGTGACCATCGGCAATAATGTCTGGATCGGCGCAGGTGTCAGCATTGTTCCGGGCATTACCATCGGCAATGACGTTGTCATCGGGGCGGGAAGCGTCTTGGTCAAAGATATTCCGTCAGGCGTACTTGCTGCAGGCAACCCTTGTCGTATTATTCGCGAAATCAATGATGAAGACCGCGCCCGCACGGCATTTTGCCCCAGGAAAGCCCCAAGGTGAGATCGGCATTTTGCGTGATCGAACAGGAAATATTGCTATGGCCGGACAGGTCAGTCAGGCCGGGAAGTCAAAACCAGGGCAGGCTATTGCCGGTATTGCACCAGCGTCCTGAGCAGCGACGCTGGAGAGGGCTTACTGGCGAGCCTGGGCCAGAAGATAAGCGAGGCTGCCGCAGTGCTTTCTGCACACTGTGGCTATTCGCCACTCTGATTCAGGCCTGACCGCGTCGGGAAAGCGGTAACACCGGCGAGGAATAACGATGCGTTTGTGCCAGGCGCCGATGTTGAGGTAAATCACGCGATAAACCGCCCCAGGGGCGTGCAGTTTTTAATGATAACCGCCAGGTCACGGCCTGGCGGTATCAGCGCACGGCTTGTTCTTGACCGGCGTACAAATCAGTCAGCGGCCCGTTTTTTACCAATGGAGCCTCTCACGACCATCCAGCTTTCAAATACAGGTAGTGCTCCGGCGGGTTGCTGTCGAATGTGGCAAATCAATCTACGCGCAGCTTCCCTGCCCATCTCATAAACGGGCTGAGCCACGACCGTAAGTGCGGGCGTCATCAGTTCCGTCCAGGGAAAATCATCATACATGACGAAGGAGATATCCTCTGGCACGCGCAGCCCGCGCTTTGCCAAGCCGCGTAATATTCCCATGGCGATAAGATTGTCAGAAGCAATCAACGCGCTGGGCGGTTCAGGAAGGGCGAACAGCTCCGTTAATAGTTGCTCAATACCGTCGTTGTTAATGGCATTCAGGCGAACCAACGCCGGATCCAGAACTTTTCCGGCTTCATGATGCGCATCGATCATTCCTTTTACACGTTGCGCGACGGGCGTCGGCCCCAGCGGCACGCTGTGGGAGTAAGCTGTAGCGATGCGCATACTCGAAAGATAAGCAATACGCTGGTGACCGGCGTTCAGTAGCAATTGCGTGGCCTCTTTCGCCACGGTCAAAAAGTTTGCCTGAATAGTTTCCACCTCCAGCCCCTCTACTGAGCGGTCAAACGTCATCAGTGCACGCCCTTCTGCCAGTACCTGCTTAAGATGGTCGTTGTCATGGGCTAGGGAGCTACAGGGGGCCACGATGATCCCATCGACCCGTTTATCCAGCATCACACGTACGGCTTCCCGCTCCTCTTCCACGGTTTCGTCGCTGTTACTCAGAAGCAAATGAAAACCCGCCTGGCGTGCAACGTCGGCCATACCGCGTAACGCCAGGCCAAAATGGGGGTTTTCGATATCGCCCACGATGACCCCAATCGTGTTTGAACGCCCGGTATTCATACTGCGCGCCAGCTCGTTTGGCCGGTAGCCCAGCGTTTCAGCCGCCTGGATCACGCGGGTTTGCACCTCCTCGCTGACGGAACCGTAGCCCCCTAAGGCTCGCGCTGCCTGGGCTTTTGAAACGCCTGCCTGACGTGCGACATCCGCTACCGTCGCTCCCCGTAACGGGTGCTTTTTTGTTGTCATAATAAATTCGAATCACAAGTTGATAACATCTGGATTGACGCTGTTTAACGCGTGTGCTTAATATCATTGTATCCACTTGAGACCGGTCTCACAACATGTACCGGTCTTATTTCGCCCCTTACTGAGACCGGTCTCAAAATAACGTGACCGACTGAGTGGACTCTGAAGTTTCACCTGCAAAATTGGAAGAGCTTTATGACATCGCATAAACGTTTTCCCCCTCTACCCGCAGCCCTGTTCGGCATGGCGTTAACGCTCTTAGCCAGCTTCAGCGCCCACGCGGCAAGTGATAATAATCCCTATGGCCTGATCGAACCGGGACAGCTGCGAGTCGCCAGCCTGGGGGATGCTAAGCCCTATACCTTTACTGATAAAAACGGCAACTTCACTGGATTTGACGTCGAATTTTTTAGAAATGTCGCCCATCGGATCGGTATCGATAAAGTGGACTTTGTCGGACAGGATTTCTCGGCCATCCTCCCTGCCGTTGCCAACGGGCAATATGACGCAGGCGTAGCCGCAATTGGCATCACGCCCGCCCGTGAAAAGACGGTCGATTTCTCAACAGGTTATCTGGCGGGTTACCTGACGGTGTTAACGCGTAAGGATTCCGGCGTGAAAAACGTTGAGACGCTGGCCCACAAGCGCCTCGGCGTCATTCAGGGAACGCTGCAGGAAAGCTATGCACTGCAGCACTTTACACAAACCGATCTGGTTCGCTTTCCCGATAACAACGCTGCCGTATCTGCGCTCAATAACGGCACGCTTGACGCCATGTTCCTGGATTACGAGGCCGCCAAAGATTATGCCACGCGTTTTTCCCTGGTGACCGCCGCTGATATCCCCTCTTTTGATGCGCCTGCTGGCGTGGCGATTGCGAAAAACAAACCCGCCTTCAAAGCGGCTCTGGATAAAGCCATTAAAGACGCAATGCAGGATGGCACCTGGAAGCAGCTTTATGAGAAGTGGTTCCCGGGTTCGCCGATGCCAAAACAGTATCTGCCTCAGCATCAATAATCCCCGCGCATCCTGTGCGTGTGAATGCATCCGGTGATGGGCTCGGCCTGTCACCCGCAACAGAGAGTCGGCTATGGATCTGATCACTATTCTTTCGCGTACCTTCTTCGATATCCCTGCGATGATGGACGTTCTGCCGCAGCTGCTGGCAACAGGTCTGGTTAATACCCTTATCATTTCAGTCGCGGCCACGCTGCTTGGCACCTTGTTTGGTCTGATCCTGGCGCTGATGGGGATCTCACCGTCGCGCTGGCTGCGCGTACCGGCCCGGCTTTATACCGATTTGTTTCGCGGCTTGCCCTCTATCCTCACCATTTTGCTCATTGGTCAGGGGCTTGCGCGTTTCAGTTATCAGCTGTTCGGCCCCACGCCTTATCCACTCGGCATCTTTGCGCTGAGCCTGATCGCAAGTGCCTATATGGGCGAAATCTTTCGTTCAGGCATTCAGAGCATCGAACAGGGACAGATGGAAGCCTGTCGGGCGCTGGGGATGAGTTATGGCCGGGCAATGCGGCTGGTGATCATTCCACAGGGGATTCGGCGCGTACTGCCCGCCATCGTTAACCAGTTTATCGCCATCATCAAAGACTCTTCACTGGTCTATTTACTGGGGCTGATGAGCAGTCAGCGAGAGCTGTTCAGGGTTGGTCAGGACGCGGCAGTACTGAGCGGTAATCTTTCTCCCCTGATGCTGGCTGGCCTGTTTTATTTGGTGATTACCGTGCCACTCACCCATGCGGTAAACCATATTGATGTTCGTTACCGCACCGGACGCCGACGTGCTTCAGCTCCCCAAAGTGGTCTGAAGGAAATTGATGAAGTCGATGTGAAACGGGCGGTGGCACCCACGGCCTCGCTGACCAGCGGACAAGGACACTGATATGGCAACGTCTTCTGCTTTTCATGGTGCCAGCCTTGAGCTGCGTAACCTGACCCTGGCTTATGGCCCGATTGAAGTGCTACGCAATGTGTCGTTAACCGTCGCGCCCGGCACCACCACCTGCATCATCGGCCCTTCCGGGTCGGGAAAGTCAACCTTGCTGCGGGGCATTAACCGGCTGCACGAACCCAAGAGCGGCGATGTGTTGCTTGCCGGCCGTTCGGTATTAAAGGACAAACCCGATGCACTGCGTTTACGCATCGGCATGGTGTTTCAACACTTTAACCTGTTTCCCGATCACAGCGCGCTGGAAAACGTGGCGCTGGCCCCCTGGAAAGTACAAGGCCGCTCTAAAGCGGAGGCACAGGCTATTGCCCTGCAACGTCTGGCCGAAGTGGGATTAGCGCAACGTACCGATCATCGCCCCCGCGACCTTTCCGGTGGTCAGCAACAACGTGTGGCTATCGCGCGTGCATTGGCGATGGAGCCCGAAGTGATGCTGTTTGATGAAGCAACCTCGGCGCTCGATCCGGAGCTGGTGAAAGGCGTCCTGACGTTAATGGCCGAACTCTGCCAGCGCGGCATGACGATGGTGGTAGTCACCCATGAAATGGGATTTGCCCGTCGGGTTGCCGATCAGGTGGTGTTTATGGATGAAGGCGAAATTGTCGAAGCCGGCACGCCCGAGCAACTGTTCGAACGTCCGCAGTCTGCACGTTTACAGCGTTTTTTATCGGAGGTGCTCTGATGGCACATCATCACGTTTCAGGCCCCGTTCGCACGGCGCTGGTGGGTTTTGGTATTGCGGGGAGTGTTTTTCACGCCCCGCTGATTTCGCATAATGCAGATTACCGGCTTGAGGTCATCGTCAGCCAGGATCCCCAACGCGTGGCAGCGGCACAGCAGCGCTATCCGCAGGCAAGAATAGTGCCGGACTGGCCCTCACTGCTGCAGCTTATCGACAGCGGAGAAGTCGCCCTGGACCTTGTTGTGCTGGCCACGCCTCCCGCCCAGCATCGCGATCAGGCTTTAGCGGCGATCCGCCGCGGTCTGCATCTGGTGGTGGACAAGCCCTTCGCACCTGACGCGGCGGCGGCAGAGGCAATGATTGCCGCCGCCCGACAGGCCAATACGCGACTGACGGTCTTTCACAATCGCCGCTGGGATGGGGATTTTCTGACGCTTAAACATCTGGTGCAGGAAGCGGCATTTGGCACGGTTAGAAGTTTTGAGTCACGCTTTGAGTGGTGGCGACCTGAAGGCTTTGGTAACTGGCGTGACAGCGTTTCACTTGAACAAGGTGGCGGCCTGCTGCTGGATCTGGGCAGTCATCTGATTGACCAGGCCATGCAGTTATTTGGCCCCGTACAGGAAGCCTGTGCCGAGCTGGCCCGCTATTCAGGGCAGCAGTCAGACAGTGATGAAGATTGCTTTGTCTCCTTACTGCATAAAAACGGCGTACGTTCACGGTTGTGGATGAATGGTCAGGCCGCACTGAATGCGCCGCGCTTCCATCTGCTGGGCAGCAAACGCGGTTTTACCCACTGGGGGCTGGATAATCAGGAACCCCAGCTTGCCGCGGGCTTGTCACCAACTGACAGCCAGTACGGCGTTACGCCGCCCGAAAAATCTGCCAGAGCAGGCACAGCGGGCGAAAGCGATGCCGTTGTCATGCAACGCGGTAACTATCCTGCATTTTATCAGCTGCTTGCCCGGGCACTTTTACATGGCGGCCCTCTGCCTGTTGAGACGGATGAGGCGCTTGCGGTACTGACGCTTATCGATCAACTCCATCGGCAAAACCACGTACGTTTGGCCTGACTGGCGAAACGTTTAACAGAAGGAATCAATGATGACTGAAAAATCTGAGGTCAAACGCGTTGTTGTGCTGGGCGGCGGTATCCTGGGTGTATCTGCGGCATGGCAACTGGTCAGCGCCGGGGCCAACGTCACGCTGGTCACCGAAGCCGAACTCTGTTCAGGTGCCTCGGGACGTTCACTGTCCTGGCTCAACTCTGCCGGTGAACGTTCGCAACCTTATCATGCGTTAAGAATGGCCGGTATTGATCGATACCGGACCCTGTTTGCGCGCTATCCCGATCGCGACTGGTTGCGTTTCGATGGCGCGCTGTTCTGGGCTGCAGACGATGATGCCGGGACAAAAGCACGCCATGATTATGAAAAAGCGCATGGCTACGCATCTCATCTTCTCGATCGAACCACAGTGAATCAGGTTGATCCTCAGGTGAACAGCACCGCGCTCGCCAGCGTAGCCATTGCTAATCCCGGTGAAGGTTGGGTCAGTCTGCCCCATCTTATGGACCATCTCATTGAGGCATTCAAAGCATCAGGAGGCGAAGTTATCGAGCACGCGGGAAAAGCAAGCGTGCTGACGGCCGCCGGACGGGCGACGGGCGTACGCAGCGAGAAACGGGGCGAATTCCATGCAGACCAGGTACTCGTCGCCTGCGGCCCCTGGACACCAGAGGTCATTGCCCCGCTCGGGGTGCGTATTCCAAACGCGTCCCCTGTCTCCATGCTGGTCACCAGCACCGCACAGGATCATGCGCTGCAGGTGGTGATGAACACCCCACGTGCAGCAATACGGCCTAATCCGGGAAACACGCTGGCGGTCGATCATGACTGGTACGAAGAGGATATCGTTGCACATGCCGATGGTCAGTACAGTATTGATCAATCGGTTATCCGTGAGTTAATGACGGAGGCGGGGAAACTGATTGGCGATGGCGCATCGCTCGAAGCCAGAAGCTGGAAAATCGGGCTGAAGCCTGTTCCGGGTGATGGAGAACCCGTGGTGGGCGAATTAGAGAAAGTACCGGGATGTTTTGTCGCCTTCACCCATTCAGGCGCAACCCTGGCGCTGATCCTGGGCGAGCTTCTTACGGAAGAAATGCTCCACGGTGCGAAACATCCCATGCTTGCCGCTTTCCGCCCGGAAAGGTTCAGTTAAGCTTTCCGCCAGCGCCACGAAAGTTGTGGCGCTGCAGATCCCCTGCTCTCGCCGCTGTCGCTGATCATTAACCCCGGCACACGCGAAAGACAATCCTGCAAAGGATGCGTTCGATGACGGCCGCCATCATCTCCTGCAAAAACAGCCGCCAACCGGCGCAGTGCACTCGCACCACCGCCTCCACGCCGTGGATTCAGAGCAATCCGAATGCCCCGTAAAAGAGGCGCTGCGCTTAGTGGCGCGCCCTTCTGACCCTTTCCCGCCGGCAGGTTAACAGCCAGCAGGGTTAAGCATGCTTTTTTCACTCATCTACACTTTAGCCATTCATTCCCGGCAAGCCTCAGCGGTTTGCCCATGCAAAGGACGACACTATGACTGAACAATCGACAACAAATCACGCCTGGCTTTTGGCTTCACGCCCACAGGGTGAACCAACGGAAGATAATTTCCGTTATGTTGCGCAGCCAACGCCTGAGATCAAAGAGGGCGAGATCTTACTGCGGACGATTTATCTGTCACTCGACCCTTACATGCGTGGACGCATGGACGAGGGAAAATCTTACGCGCCACCGGCAGAGCTGGATCAGCCGATGGTAGGCGGTACGGTCTGTCAGGTCGTCGCATCAAAAAACGGTGAGTTTAAAGAAGGCGACTGGGTTCTTTCACAGAGCGGCTGGCAGGAATATGCCGTTTCCAGAGGTGACGATGTTGCCCGCCTGGATAACGATCTGCCCCATCCTTCCTGGGCGCTGGGTATTCTCGGTATGCCCGGCTTTACGGCCTATATGGGGTTAATGGATATCGGTCAGCCGAAAAAAGGTGAAACCCTTGTGGTTGCCGCCGCAACGGGTCCAGTGGGCGCCACCGTGGGCCAGTTAGGTAAAATGAAAGGCTGCCGCGTGGTCGGCGTGGCTGGTGGTGAAGAGAAATGCCGCCATGCCGTTGAAAATCTGGGGTTCGATGCCTGTATCGATCACCACAGTCAGGATTTCGAAGAGCAGCTGAAAAACGCCTGCCCGGACGGTATTGATATCTATTTCGAAAACGTGGGCGGTAAAGTATTCGATGCCGTGTTCCCGCTGTTGAACACTGCCGCGCGCGTGCCGGTCTGTGGGCTGGTTTCCGCCTACAGCCAGAAAGAGCTGCCTGCCGGTCCGGACAGAACCTCGCTGATTATGGCAGGCATTCTGAAACGCCGTATTCGCATGCAGGGTTTCATTATTTTCCAGGACTACGGCGATCGCTACCCGGAGTTCCTGAAAGCCATGACCCCGCTGGTGGAGAACAAGAAAATTCAGTATCGCGAGCACGTCATTGAGGGCCTGGAAAATGCCCCTAAAGCCTTTATTGATATGCTGAACGGCAAAAACTTTGGGAAAACGGTCGTTAAAGTGGCCTCGTAATCCCGCTCTGGCTGGCAAAATGCAACGTCACTGACGTTGCATTTTTTTTATCAGGCCGGGCGGGAAACATGATCTGCCGCCGCATTGTTGGCTTTAGCGACCGCGCCCGCAAGTTTATCGCCAGCGTTAAGCGCCTGACACAGCACACCCATGAAGCAGTCGCCCGCGCCATGGGTGCTGACCAGGATGACCTGACGGGCAGGAAAAGCCTGCGTTTCCCCTGCTTCACTGAAGGCCACGCCGTGCTCTCCGGCAGTTACCACCACGCGGTCAAAACGCAGTGCCAGCTCTGCTGCAGCCTGCCTGGCTGAGGCCAGATCGGTCACCGCGATGCCAGTCATATCCCGGGCTTCAACCCCATTCACCACCAGCAAATCAATGCAGCGCGCAAATTCGGGAGAGAGTGGCCGGGCCGGTGCCGCATTAATGCACACCGGAATCTGCTGCTGCCGCGCCGCCTGCGCCGCGACCAGATTAATGGCTTCCGGCACCTCATTCTGCAGCACCAGCATGGACACATCCTGCCAGAAACCGGCCTGCATGAACGGCTCGGCAGCGATATGTTGATTGGCGTTGGATACCACCACCGCGCCGTAATCGCCTTCAGCATCGGTAATGGCAACGCTCATGCCAGACGCAATATCGTCAATCCTCGTGACCGCGTCGGTATTCACCCCTGCCTGGCGCAGCGTTTTCAGCAAAAACGCGCCCTGTTCATCGGCCCCTACCGCACCAATAAAACGGACATCTGCACCTGCTTTTGCGGCCGCTATCGCCTGATTGCCGCCCTTGCCCCCAAACTTGTAGTGGCAGGCGGTTCCCATAACCGTTTCGCCTTTTTCAGGCCGATGATGCGCATCCAGCATAATGTCGTAGTGAAGACTGCCGGTAACTGCAATTTTACTCATGCTCAGAATTCCCGCAGATCCTGAACCGCATGCTGGGTTTTCATCAGGTTTTTCTCCGCACGCGTTAAATCCTTTTTCGCGATGGCCACGAACAGCGCATCCAGTATATTCAGCTGGGCAATTCGTGATGCGGCATTTTCACCTAACAGATGCGATCCCTGAGAAGTTGAATTAAGTACCACATGCGCATGACGCGCAATAGGCGACTCGGCGTAATTCGTAATCACAATCACTCTGGCACCGTTACGTCCGGCTAATTTAACCGGATCGTTAACAGCACGCGTCGCACCGGAGTGACTAATCGCAATCACGACATCATCGTCAGATAACACGGCGGCAGACATCAGCATAATATGGGCGTCATCGTAGGCAGTGGACTTAATGCCGATCTTCAGCATCTTGTGGGAGAGATCGCGGGCAACCGTGGCCGATCCCCCTACCGCATAAAGATCAATATGACGCGCCTTAAAAATAATATCTGCTGCGCGGTTAAATTCAGATACATCTAAAATCGACAACGTTTCTTCAATAGCCTGAATAGATGTTCTGAAGACTTTTGCCAGTAATTGTTCCGATGAATCATCGGGCTCAATTTCCGCATGTAAACCTGCCACTTCAGAGGCGTTATAATAAATTAAACTGCTTCTGAAATTCCTGAACCCCGTGAAGTTAAGCTTTTTAGTGATCTTAACTATCATGGCTTCCGATACGCCGTTTTCCTGCGCAATCTCTTTTAAAGACGTGTGTTCGGTGATATCCGTTCTGGCAATGATTGCCTCAATGACTCGCCGTTCTAACGGCGTCAGTTGGGGTAATCGCATACGAATTTGAGCGCCAATGGCTCGCGGATCTTGCTTCATTACTTGCCTCGGGTCGCTCGGTCAATCAACATCGCTATGATAATAATAAGACCCGTAGCGAGCAATTGATAAAACGCCTGAATATTAAGCAAGGTCAGGCCGTTACGTAACGCCCCGAGAATAATCACGCCAATCAGGGTGCCAAAGATACTGCCTTTGCCGCCCATCAGTGACGCACCGCCGATGGCAGCGGCCGCAATGGCATCCAGCTCCCACAGGTTGCCGATGGTGGGTTCCGCCGCACCCAGACGGCCAATCAGAATCAGCGACGCCAGAGAGGCCAGCATGCCAGAGATCACGTAAACCGTGACTTTGGTGCGCTTAACCGGCACACCTGCCACGCGGGCCGCTTCTTCATTACCGCCAATCGCCAGAATGTACTCTCCCAGCGGGGTTTTATTCATAACCGTCCAGAGGCACAGCGCAATCACGGCGACCACAACGATCGGCGTGGGCACGCCGAACACCGTGCTGTTGATCAGGCTACGGAACGACATGGGAATACCGAATACGGGATTACCGCCGGTGGAGATCAGCGCAATAGCACGAAACAGCGACAGGCCACCCAGCGTGACGATAAAGGGTTGCAGGCCGGCATAAGCGATAAGCGTCCCGCTAAATATCCCGCTGACTGCGCCGACGCAAAGCGTGGCCATGATGGCCAGCGGCACCGGCACGCCAGACACCATCAGCGTGGCACCTAACACCGCAGAGAGCGCAGCCGTTGGCCCAACCGATAAATCAATTCCGCCTGAAATGATCACCAGCGTCATGCCCAGCGCAATTAAGGCATTAATGGAGGACTGCTGCAGAATATTGAGCAGATTCGGAACGGTAAAAAATACCGGCGACAGAAAAGAAAATGTCACCACAATAATCAGTAATCCAATTAACGTGCCGGCATCGCGCAGATTAAATTTTAACAGCGGTGAGGCGCGGCTCACCGGCTGCATGTTCGTTTCAGTCGTCATGGTTATCGCCTTTATATACAGGTATGAGATCAGGCAGTTTCAACATCTTTAATGGCAAAACGGGCAATATTGTCTTCGGTGATAGCCTCGCCCTTTAACTCTTTGGTTATTTTCCCTTCGCGCATAACCAGTACACGATCGGAGATACGAATGATTTCCGTCATTTCCGATGAGACAACAATAATGGCTTTACCTGCCTTCGCCAGTCGTTCAATTAAATTATAGATTTCTGACTTGGCACCAATATCAATGCCGCGCGTGGGTTCATCAAATAAAAAGACTTTTGCGTCAGCGGCTACCCAGCGTCCGATAATGACTTTTTGTTGATTACCGCCACTGAGCGTACCGATGGTTTTCTCAATATCCATGGGGCGCAGTTTAAGATCGCTCATCACCTCATGTGCTGCCCTGTTTAACCGCTGCTTATTGATCACGCCGCCCAGGGTGAACTGACGCATGGACGGCAGCGCCATATTCATTTTCACCGGGCGGGCTTTAATGATGCCCTCTTTTTTACGATCTTCCGGCACCAGACCAATCCCCGCTTTTATTGCCGCGCTGATATTATGGTTTGGAACGGAATACCCATTGACCTTCACCGTGCCGCTGCTGCGCCTGTCGATACCGGCAATCAGCTTAAGCAACTCGGTACGTCCTGCGCCGACCAGCCCCGCAATGCCCAACACTTCCCCGGCGTTGACGCTAAAATTAGCGGGCGATATTTCATTGCCACGCGCCAGATTTTCGACGCGTAATACTTCCTGAGCGGTGACAAAGGCGTTGTGATCGAGCCGTTCTATTTTGCGCCCGACCATTTTAGCCACGATGCTTTCTTCATCTTCATCGCAGATGTTCACCACCCCAACCTGTTTGCCATCGCGCATGATCGTCGCCCGGTCACAGACTCTGAAAATCTCGTTCATCTTATGTGATACATAGATTAAAGAGACGCCCAGCGATTTGAGGTCGGCGATCAGTTCAGCCAGCCGGTCAAACTCGCGCGGCGTCAGACTGGAAGTCGGCTCATCCATCGCGATGATTTTGGCGTCATCCAGCAACGCACGGGCTATTTCGACAATCTGCTGCTGCGAAACCTTAAGATGTTTAATCGGGCTGTTGGGATCGATCGTCGGATCGAGCCGTTTCAGAATCAGCGCGGCACGCGACAGCTGGGCTTTTTTATCCACCCACCAGCCTTTTGCTTTGGTCAGTGGGCGGCCCAGAAACATATTCTGCGCGACCGAGAGCTCAGGAACATGCTGCAGTTCCTGATGGATCATCGCGATCCCCGCATGACGCGCGCTGAGTGGGCTTTTCATCTGCACCGTCTGGCCGTTGACGCTGATTTCGCCACTGTCCGCGCCGCGCACGCCGGAGAGAATGTTTAGCAGCGTAGATTTGCCCGCGCCATTCTCACCGATCAAGGCATGCACTTCACCGGGCTTCACAAAAAAGTCGACATTTTGTAAAGCTGCGGCGCTGCCGTAGGTTTTGTTGATGCCGCGCATCATTAAACGATACTGTTCCATACGCTCTCCGCCAGGCTTACTGTTTAGCTAACAGTTGACGCAGCTTTTCCATGTCTTGAGTGGAAAACGCATCCGCATTCTCTTTGGTGATGAGCGCCTGCGGTGTGGACACCACGCGTGAGATTTTCTGGCCGTTAATCAAGCGCAGCATCACATCCATCGCCACTTCACCCGTCAGCACCGGGAAGCTGTCCACGGTACCGGTCAGTTCGCCGCGCTTGATGGAGGCATAGGCATCGGAGATCCCATCGGTTCCGAATACGGCCACCTGTTTGGCTTTGTCCATGGCGCGTACCGCTTCCACCACGCCCAGCGCCATCGTGTCGTTATTGGCATAAAAACCGATCAGGTCAGGATGCTGTTGCAGGATAGTGCTCGCCGCATTAAAGGCCTGCTCACGACTCCAGTTAGCCGGTACGCTGGCCACCACATTGAATTTGCCGTTGGCCTTGAGCGTTTCTTTAAAGCCGCTGGTGCGCTGACCGGCAGCATAGACGCCAGGCTGTCCTTCGATCACCGCAACCTTGCCGCCCTGCGGATGGTGCTCGATAAACCATTTCGCTACGCGCACGCCGTTGTCTTTCTGGACATTACCGACGTAGTGTTCCGCATTCGGCATCACCGCGTCATTGACGTTCACAACCGGGATTTTTTTACTGTTGGCGCTTTCCAGTGCAGGCTCAAGGTTAATGTCGGTTTGCGGAGAGACCAGCAGGCCATTATAGCCCTGAGAAATCATGGTTTCGGCAATCGACAACTGGCCCAGTTGATCGTCTTCATTTGCCGCAGCCTGATAAGCCACGGTGATGCCATATTTTTTGGCGGCGTTCTGGTAGCCTTCGCCCAGCAAACGCCAGTATTCATTGGTCAGGGTTTTGGATACGCCACCGATTTTGAGCGATTTATCAACTTTCGGCATCGCGCCATAGCGACTGTCGAGCATTGACCAGTCGGTGCGGTCCTGTTCCGTGTCGGACTTAAGCGGTGCCAGATCGGCGGCATAAACGCTGGCACACAAGAGCGACGAAGCGATAACGGCGAGTAAACGTTTTTTCATTTTTTCAGCCTTTTATTCTGCGTTTGTAGGGTAAGAAATTGCTGTTCTGCAGCCGGCGGCCTGCGTTAACGCGCAAGCATAATGTCGTTGACGATTTGCTGTGAGGCGACCGCATCCTGACGGCTGATCGCCTCTGCCAGCGCCGGATTATCATTAAGCTGGTCGCAAAGCTTGAGTAATCGCGTCACGGTGGCAATGTTGGTTTCGGCTTCACGTACCGGATCCAGTCCGCTGGCATCCGGGAAGGTGTCAAAATAGTAGGCGCCCTGATATCCATCACGCTGCATCTGCCACAGAAACTCCAACGTGGCGCGCGGATTAACCGATGCCGCCATCAGTCCGTCGTCACGTTTGCCCCAGCCGTCGTTTAAATCCAGCCCCAGCAGCCGGGAACGACGCGCCACCATGGCCGCCGCCCAGGCAGGAATTTCATTGGCGAACAGGACATGGGCAAAATCCAGCGTGATGCCGAGGTTCGGGCTTCCGGCCTCTTCGACGGCCAGCAGGCAGGTGGTCACGTTGGGAAAAATGCTGTAGGCACGCGGCTCGTTGGGTTTGTATTCAATGCTCACATCCACGTCCGGCGCGTAGTCGGCGATTTCACGCACCGCGCTGACGGCGTCTTCCCAGATTTTTTTGTAATCGACCTGGAAGCAGTAGTCGAAACCGTCCTGGCCCATCCATAACGTCATTAAGCGGGAGCCAAATTCCCGTCCGGTATCGATTCCCCGCTTGGTCAGGTCAATCGCCTCACGGCGAATTTTCGGATCCGGATGGGTAAATGCGCCAATTTTGAACTGCGGTGCATCCCACCGCATCTGCATGCCGTTGACCGCCAGCCCGGCATCCTCAATAGCCTGGCGCAGCGTTTTACTGTCACTGGTGAGGTGCTGGGGATAGTTGAGATCCAAATGCGTTAAGCCTTTAACCTTGCCCGCGCGCGCCACCATTTGCAGTACAGAGGGCTTGCCCTGCAAATCTGGCCAGTAGAGATGTGCCCCCGAAGCAAAGGAGTTAAGACGAGTAGCAAACTTTAAATCTGACATGAGGCTCAATCCTTAGTAACAGGGTTGTAATGTACTTTCCTTTTTCACAATTAACTGTGAAGTTATATTAGAATTTACGCTTCTGGCGTGAACACGCAATCCTTGTTGTCGCTGAAATAACCAAAATGCGAGAGCGGTCACGGATTAATCAGCGCGGGCAACGATCTGCGGGAGCAGCCAGTAAAACGTGGACGACTGCGCCAGGTCAGCCATGGCCGGCAGCAGTAAATGTGAAAACCCGGGAGGATTAGCCGATGCAATGGCCAGATATGCACTACGCTTAGTCCATGCATTACCCTTATAAAAATGGAGACTATTTCGATGAGTCATGATGAGCGTAAACCCACCACAACCGATGCCGGTATTCCGGTGGCCAGCGATGAGCATTCTCTTTCCGTCGGTCCCGATGGCCCCCTGGTGCTTCACGACCATTACCTGATTGAGCAGATGGCCAACTTCAACCGGGAACGCATTCCCGAGCGGCAGCCCCATGCGAAAGGAAGCGGCGCATTTGGCTTTTTTGAGGTGACTGAAGATGTGAGTCGCTACACCAAAGCCAACGTTTTTCAGCCGGGCACGAAAACTGACGTGCTGATGCGTTTTTCAACGGTGGCTGGCGAGCGCGGCAGCCCGGATACCTGGCGCGATCCGCGCGGATTTTCCATTAAGTTTTATACCCGCGAAGGCAATTACGACATGGTGGGCAACAATACACCGGTGTTCTTTATTCGCGATCCCATGAAGTTTCAGCACTTCATTCGCTCACAAAAGCGCCGCGCCGATAACAATCTGCGTGACAATGATATGCAGTGGGATTTCTGGACGCTGTCACCCGAATCCTCGCATCAGGTCACCTGGCTAATGGGCGACCGTGGGATTCCTAAAAACTGGCGTCATATGAATGGGTATTCCAGCCACACTTATATGTGGGTCAATGAACAGGGTGAAAAGTTCTGGGTGAAATACCATTTCCACACCGACCAGGGCATTGAATACCTGACGCAGGAGCAAGCCGATAAACTGGCAGGCGAAGATGGCGATTACCATACGCGTGACCTGTTTATGTCGATCAAAAACGGCCAATTCCCGAGCTGGACCCTGTACATGCAGATCATGCCGTTTGCTGAGGCTGACAGCTATCGTTTCAATCCTTTCGATTTGACCAAGGTGTGGCCGCACAGTGATTATCCGCTGATCAAAGTTGGCAAGCTGACGCTGAACCGCAACCCAACGGACAACCATGCGCAGATTGAACAAGCCGCATTTGAACCGAATAATCTGGTCCCTGGCATCGGGCTCAGCCCGGATAAGATGCTGATTGGTCGCGTGTTTGCCTATGCCGACGCCCATCGCGCACGGCTTGGAGTGAACTATAAACAGATCCCGGTTAATGCCCCGCAGTCGCCGGTAAACAGCTACAGCAAAGACGGGGCGATGCGGATGAATCCGGTATCCGACCCGGTTTACGCCCCCAACAGCAAAGGCGGCCCGGTGGCAGATGGCGACCGCTATCCCACCGACTCGGTCTGGTCAGCCAGCGGCGACATGGTTCGTGCCCCTTACTCACTGCGTCAGGACGATGACGACGTGGGCCAGGCAAATACCCTGATCAACAAGGTGATGGATGATGCCGCGCGCGACAGGCTGGTCAACAACGTTAGCGGTCATCTGCTGAACGGGGTTGAAGAGCCGGTGCTTTCGCGAGCGTTTCAGTACTGGCGCAACATCGACCAGACCATTGGCGATCGTATCGCCAGCAAGGTGCAGGAAGCACGCGCTAAGCGATAACCCGCACATCTGACGGTGGCGTAAGCCACCGTTACTCTTTTGCGCAAACGCGCTCAGCCATGTCTGGCACAAAACTGCTCAATATCCCCTGACTGAAAATCGGCCAGGTTAGCCATGATTTTTTCCAGCGGCCAGTTCCACCAGGCAATCTGCTGTAGCCGGGTTGCAATCGCCGGATGAAAACGAACGCGGATTGGTTTAGCCGGCACGCCACCCACGACGGTATAGGCTGCCACATCTTTGGTCACCACCGCACCTGCCGCCAGCACCGCACCATCGCCTACCGTCACGCCAGGCAGGACAATCACGCCATGACCTATCCAGACATCGTTGCCAATGATCACCCGGTCTTCGCGGCGGGCGCTGAAAAAACCGTGGTCGCGCGTGGCCGTAGCATCGTAATACTCCGGACAATAGGTAAAGCGGTGTTGCGACGCCCGATCCATCGGATGGTTAGGTGCACCGATGCGTACCTGATTGGCAATGGCGGTGAAGCGGCCTATTGCGCTGTCTGCGATGCAGCAGTGTTCACCGACGTAAGAGAAGTCGCCAAGGGTGCTGAATTCAAGGTAACTGTGCGCCAGAATTTCACACTGTGAGCCAATCTGGGTTTCGCGCGTACGTACGCTGGCGTCAATTTCGGTCTGCTGGAGTTTGGCGGGTTTGACAATGGCAAGTGACATGAAAAGGCTCCCGGAACTGGTCTGATGTCTGGATAAGTTGTGCCTTTCAGGCACCCGATTGCCGCGCCACTGTAGCCGGGAAAGATGACAGGCAATTGACAACGAAAAAGGCGGAGTGGTTAGCTCCGCCTTGGTCAAAGTTCCGGTTAATTTGCATGACCGGTCAGTTGCATAAGGGCAACGATGATCTGCAAGATGATCCGGATGATTTCCAGAATCAGCTTCGTCAGTTCCATCACTTTCCTTCTCCCGCAACAGGAGCGCGCTGTTCAGCAACCAGGGCCTTACCATTACCCGCCAGGTGCCTGAGCACAACTTTGTGGAGAGGGCTGAGCGGCACTCGGGGTTTAAGCCACAGGTCAGCACCACCTGTTACCTGCCGGGATTTGCATTACCGAGCTCCCCTGGAAGCAATCAGTTAACCCTGCGGCGATACCCAACACTCAACACATGTATAAATATACAGTATTTTCGCCAAACTTGAAGTCTTGCGCAGCCCTCTTTACAATCAATTTGTGGAGAGTGCTGAGCACCTCGTTCGCCATCCGGTTACCCGCCGGGCAACGAACGCATAAAAAAAGGATTTGGCGTAATGCCAAATCCTTTTTTTGTACCTGCAGTTTAGCTTAGTTCGCCGAACTAACGCGCCAGATTGTATCACCGGCGTCATCCGCAATGATCAGACCGCCCTGTTTGTCGCTGGCCAGACCGACCGGTAAGCCACGCACCTGTTTCTCGTCTTGGGTTAAGAAGCCGGATACCACGGTTTGCGGTTGCCCTACCGGTTTACCGTTCTCAAACTTCACCCAAATCACTTTGTAACCGTTGAGGGGTTTGCGGTTCCAGCTGCCGTGCTCACTGATAAATGCGCCACCGCGATACTGTGGCATGTTCTCAGCGCCATAGAACAGCAGTCCGAGCGGTGCGACATGCGAACTCAGCGCATAGTCAGGCTTAATCGCCTTTTCAACCAGGTCCGGCCGCTGTGGCTGCGCCCGCACGTCAACATGCTGGCCGAAATAGCTGTAAGGCCAGCCATAGAAGCCGTTCTCTTTAACCGAGGTCAGGTAATCAGGCACCAGGTCAGAGCCGATTTCATCACGCTCATTAATCACCGCCCATAGCTGCTTCGTCTGGGGTTCCCAGTCAAGGCCGGTGGGATTACGCAGCCCGCTGGCGTAGATCCGGCTGGCGCCGCTGGCGGCATCCACTTCCAGAATAGCGGCGCGGCGATATTCGGCGCCAATGCCGTTCTCGGTAATGTTGCTGTTGGAACCGACGCCGACATAGAGCTTGCTGCCGTCCGGGCTGGCCAACAGCGCTTTCGTCCAGTGGTGATTAATGGGCCCGCCAGGTAACTCGGTGACCCACTGGGGCGCGGTGCGAATTTCGGTTTGCCCTTCGCTGTAGGGGAATTTCACCAGACTGTCTGCGTTAGCCACGTACAGCGTGTTCCCCACCAGCTGCATACCAAAGGGGGCACTCAGGTTTTCAATAAAGCGATGCTGTTCCCATTTACCGTTTACGTTGCGCAGCAGCGTGATGCGGTTGCCGCCCTTGCCCCCTTTGCCCGAGGCATTTTTGACCAGCCCGGTGATCAGCTCTTTGGGCTTGGTGGTCGGTTTTGGCATGCCGTTCGATTCGGCGATCAGGATGTCGTTATTCGGCAGAACATAAACCTGACGAGGATGCTGAAGATGGTCGGCAATCTTTTCAATTTTCAGCCCCTGCGCCACGGTTGGCTTTTCACCGTTCTTCCAGGGTGCGCCTTCCGGTACCTGCATGGGCGGCACCATAAAGTTTTTGGCTTCCGGTAACTCGGGATTGGCACCGATTTGCTTTTGCGGATCGATCGTCGCACCGGTATCACAACCCGCCAGCAGGGCCATCATCGTCAGCGCAATAAGGGATTGTTGCGGCATTTTCATTATGGCTTCTCCTTAAGCAGTACGTTGACGTAGCGCAAGTTGCACGTTCGCCAGCAGCAGAAGTATCACGACCAGGGTCGACAGAATCGCCGCCGTTGGCACCACGGCATACGCATCACGGCTGTGAATAAAGGCATTGGCAATGGCCAGAATGATGGCGACCAGAGAGAGCCAGAAATGGGTTTTCTCTGGCGCAGTGCTGCCGCGAAACATATAAATCAGACTAATTATTCTGGGCAGGATGGCAATCACAAGGCCAATAGCGATTAACCAGCTGGCACTGATTGACCAGAGAATGATAAAGGTTTTCATATAGATGATATCGAACAGCCAGGCCGCCACGAAAAAGCCAAGCGGTACAGGCTCCAGAAGAGCATACAGCGTCACGGCGACGGCCGAACGTCCAGAGGTATTGCGCATATTTTTCTCCATTTTGAATAATATTACAGCTCAAGCACAGCGCATTACTTTTCCATCACGCCGTAAACCTGCCTGTAAAATATTAGTAAACCTGAAGAAAAATGGCGGTTTTAATTCACATTATCGCGGATTTAACCTGACCCACACCGCTGTCAGGCGGCGATGAGAGAAAACGCCCCGGATAATCGGCCGTAATCGCCTGTTCCAGGGTATGGCGCCCAAACAGCCTGTAGCGGTTGAGCGCGATACCGTTGTAGAAAAAATTACTGATGGGGTCGGGAAACGCGCGCAGGACGCTCAGCGCCCGCCACGGCAGCGGTAACTGCTGCATCACCCGCAGCACCGCCTGGGCACGCAGCCAATGACCCTCGCTATGGATATAGACGATCGTATTGATATTATCCTCGGGCAGGCCGGCCCATTTCAGCAGCCCTTTGCCCTGTTCACTTTGCACGGAAGCAAAACGAACCTGCCGCGCCAGCCGATGGCGCAGCAGAAAACGCACCCAGCCCGTACAGAGTTTACATACGCCATCATAAAGCACGACGCTCTCGCCCGCTTGCAGATAGGGTGGCTGTGGCATGCTGCTCTTCCTCTGTTTCATCCTCAACAGAAGCAGTATAGCCTGCCCTCCTCAGATGTTGAGCCAGCCACTGGCCCACCGCGTGCTCGTCAATGGCACTGGCATTGACTTTCAACATCGGCCCCAGCGCCATCGGCTGCGCCTCCTCCGCCAGGCGACGCAGCTCGGGAAGGTACTCGGCGCCCGGATGGCCCGGCATGCGCTGCGTGAGCCGTGACTGATAGCGCGCGACGGCGGCGTCCGGCGCTATCTGCATCCAGACCTCCAGCACCTCGCTCACGCCAGCCCGCTTTAATCCCTGCTCCAGTACGCTTTTGGGCTGAAACCCAAACCATGCATCGATCAGGAAGACGCAATCAGCCGGGGACTGAGCGACAATGTTCCAGATAGCCTGGTACGCTGCACAGCCCAACTGCCGGTTACGCTGGCGATCGACCGGCGCAAAGCTGGACATAAAAGGCTCCTTCAGGCTGTCCAGCGTGAGAACCGGCAGGGAAAAACGCCGTGACAGCGCACGGGCCAGCGTGCTTTTGCCTGAGGCGGGAATGCCGTTAACCAACACCACCCGCTTGGTGACAGTTTCACTGGTCATAGGATCTCCATCACTTCCGCGACGCTGCTGGCCTGACGTAACCTGACCAACGTTTCTTCATCCTCTAGCAGGGTGACAATCGCGCGAATCCCCTCCTCTATGTGGGCATTACTGTCACGGGCGCCAAACATGATCACAATATCCGCCTTGTCGCTGCCGTCAAACGAGACCGGCTCCGAAAGCAGTACCATGCTGAAGCAGTCGCGAATCACGCCCGTTTCCGGGCGGGCATGCGGGATGGCGATACCTTCTTCAAACACGTAATAGGCACCGTGAGTCAGCGTATTCTCGATCACCGCCTGAGGATAAGAGACCTGAATATAGCCGCCCTCCACCAGCGGCCTGGCCGCCATGGCGATAACCTGCTGCCAGTCCCTGGCGGCAATACCTACCTGAACAGCATTGGCTTCCTGTAATAACTGTTTAATGGTCATTACTGCTCCTTAAACTGATTTACGCACCAGATTGCGTAATTCATCAATTTTCACAAAAAGAGGATCAATGTCATCCCGGTAAAGGCGACTTTTCGCAAACAATGATAATGCACGGTTATATTCCAGCATTAATTGTTTTTGCGTTTCAGTGTCGCCTGAATTCGCTGCCAGCTTTGCTTCCAGCGCCGTTATTTTTTGACTGACCTGCTCTGCCTGACGATCGCGTTCTGCATCCTCTGAGGCCGTATTTTCCACTTTCTTTTTCATGAATCCAAACATAGCGTCTCCTGCCCCGAAAAGCGCCAGGGCACTTCAGGTTTATTCACGTCGGGATAATAAAAGTGCTTAACGGAACAGCTGCATTTTTTCTACTAATACATTGGTCACTGCATTATTCGCAGGCACAAGGAAATTACGCACGCTGTCGTTAACTTTGCCTTTTTCAAACGTTGCCTTGCATTGGGCGACCCACTGCACATTCATTTCCGTTCCCACGTTCACTTTTTCGATACCGCTGCCCACCGCCAGGCGCATGTCCTCGTCACTGACCCCGGTACCACCGTGCAGAACCAGCGGCGTAGCCGTGGCAGCCGTAATCTCCGCCAGCCGTTGATGCTGAATATGGGCTTTGCCAGTGTAGAGCCCGTGAACCGTGCCGATGGAAATGGCCAGCATATCCACGCCGGTTTCATTCACAAAACGTTTGGCATCCTCTACCGTGGTGAACGCAATATCGCTCATTTCCACACATTTCCCGTCTTCAGAGCCGCCAATTGCGCCCAGCTCCGCTTCCACAGAGACATTTACGGGGCGGGCCATATCAATCACCCTGCGGGTATTGGCAATATTCTCATCAAGCGGTAAATGTGACCCGTCATACATGACCGAACTGAACCCGGCTTGAATTGCCGTCTGAATCGCGTCTAAATCAGAACAGTGATCCAGGTGCAAACAGGTCGGAATATTTTTACTCTTTGACAGCGATTTAATTGCATCCACCAGTAATTCATGTCCCAAATATTTCGCTGTACCGGTTGAAATTTGAATCATTAATGGGCTGTTGGTATTTTCGGCAGCTTTAAAAAAAGCCGGTAACATTTCCAGGCAGTGTAAATTAAATGACCCTACCGCTTTAAATTGGCGTTCTTTGGCAATTTTCAGCAATTCGGTAAAGTTATAAAGTTTCATGCACGTTTTCCTCACTGGGTTTAGTGGATTTTCCGTTAACAAACCAGGCGATAGCGGTAACAAAAGCAATGAACACGGCAACGAACAGCCAGTTATTCTGGAAAGCATGTCCCAGCACCAGGCCGGTACTAATGACGTCGGAATCGCTGAAGGTCACGCCGGTAAAACCGTAGCTTTCCAGCATCGGCACCAGAATGGCGGGCAGGAAAGTGATAAACAGGCCGTGGACGAATCCGCCGATCATCGCCCCGCGTCGTCCGCCCAGCGCGTTACCGAACACGCCTGCCGTTCCGCCGGCAAAAAAGTTAGTCAGCAGACCGGGCAAAATCATCGCCAGACCAAACATCGGGAAAACCAGCATCCCCACCACAGAGCCCAGCGTTGTCGCGAGAAAGCCGACAATGACCGCGTTTGGCGCATAAGGGAACATAACGGGACAGTCGAGGGCGGGTTTCGCATCCGGCACCAGCCGCATGGCAATACCGCGGAAAGCCGGCACCAGTTCGTTCAGCAGCAGTCGCACGCCGCTGTAGAGCACAAACACGCCTGCCACAAACTGGATGGATTGCATAAAGGCATACATCAGGTAGTTGGTGCCGCTGCTGTACTGGGCGATAAAAGCCGGGCCTGCCGCCACGGCAGGAATCAGGTACATCGGCACCATCACCACCGCCATGGACAGATAGGTGTCCTGCAGAAACTTAAAGTTATCGGGCAGCTTTAAGTCTTCCGTCGAGCGTGAGCCTTTTCCGACCACCTTCGCCACTGCCGCAGTGAGCAGGTAACCAATGGTGCAGAAGTGACCGAGCGCGACATCGTCCGAGTCGGTGATACGACGCACCACCGGCTGCGCCAGCGCTGGCATCACAACAGCCATCACGCCGCCAAAAATACCGCCGGTTAAAATGAGCGGTAATCCGGTGAGGCCGGCTTTATAGCCGATAACCGCGCCAATGGTGGCCATCCACAGTAGCGCCTGGCCGGTCAGGAAGATGTATTTGAACGGTGTCAGGCGGGCAATGATGATGTTGACGATGAAGATCACCAGCAGCGTCATGGCCACTTCCGATCCCAACTCGCGGTTTGCCAGTCCGGCAATCGCCGCCACGTCGGTGATGTAGCCCTGCATCCCAAAACCATGGGTGAAGATGCTGTTAAGGAAGGTCAGCGCGCCCACGATGATGTTGATGCCGGCCATCATGATTAAGAACCCCAACAGGGTTTTAAACGTGCCTTCTACCACCTTGCCGGCAGATTTTTTTTGCAGGACCAGTCCGATCAGCGCAATAAACGCGATCAGAATGGATGCCTGCCCCAGTAAGTCTTTAACCAGAAAATTAATTACACTATTCATGATTAGCAACCTTCACATTACGCTCTTTTAAGAAAGCCACGATTTTTTGCTCAATTTCAGCTTTATCGGTGAGTTTATTTAATATAATTACGCGTTTAATCTGTTCTGGTGTGGCGTCGGCATTTAAGACATCCGCAAAGGCTTTTTGCGTTAGGATCATGTCGGATTTAAATGCGTTAGCTTCTGAAATCGTGGTGTGATCGATGTCGGCGTCAATCTCCAGTTTTTTTAAAACGGCTTTCGCACTCATTTCGATAGCGAAACTTGACCCCAGACCACAACCACAGACACATAAAATTTTCAGCATGTTTTCTCCTCACAATATATGCAGTTGTTTAGCGAGTTTATAATGATGCCCTTCTGTATCGACCAGGCGTTTTTTCATGCTTATTAAGTCAATCGGAATAGGCTTATTACTGCCGTTAATAATCACGGCTTTATTGCGCATTCCGGATTGAATACAACGAACCACTTCACTTGCCATAATGGTGCCCTGATAAATTTCCTCACAGGTGGGATCGCCATTTCGCAGTCCATAGCCGACGATCGTTTTGCGAATGCGCACGCCGATCAACGGTTCAAGCTGCTTAATTAATGTGTCAATCGCCCCCTGAAAGCCCGGTGAATATTCCCGTGTGTAACCTTCTGAGCAGAGGATTACCACGCTGTTTTGTTCGCTGAGGCGCTGAGTGATGCGTTCTGCCAGCACGTTTGTGGGGATCTGGCATTCCGGGATCAGCGCAAAGTCGGCGTTGGATTTGAGCGCTGACTGAAGCGTCAATTCGCCACAGTAGCCGCCGAGCAGTTCCACCATAAATACCCGGCCCGTTAATGCCCGACCGGTGTTTCTGAGCTTTGCCACCTCTTTTAAAACCTGCTCACAGGCGGTGGAAAAGCCCACCGTGTAATCACTGCCGTAGACATCGTTGTCAATCGTCATGCCGATGCCAAAACAGTTCACACCAAATTCACTGAGCGTATGCAGAAATTGCAGCGATCCGTCGCCTCCAGCCAGAATTAATACGTCGATGCGTAATGCTTTTAACTGCCGGGCGATCGTTTCATATTCGCTACGAATTAATTTTCGCGCGGTTCGGCCTGACTGCATTACCGGAAGAGAGGTAATGGAAAAATCCACTAAATCGCGCTGAGAAATTTCCTGGCAGACATTATCCAGCAAGCCTGGAATGCCGCCGTTAAATAATATCATCTCCGCCTGCGTCATCCTGGCTATCTGGAAAATGAAATTATTAATGCCGGTGACGTCGCCGCCGCTAATGACCATTCCGATTCTCATCCTGACATCCTTCTGGCTTAATGCGTCTGAAGCTATTGTTTCGGGATATCAGCCTGGTATTTGCAAGTGAGATCACAAAAACGAGAGGAATTTATGCAGGCAATATATTGACAGCCCCTTGAACCAGCTTATTTATGTGAAACAAATCACATTTACTGATTCAGGAAAGACGATTAGCTTCACGTTATAAAACAACAGGTTAAATATAGGGATCGGAATAACTTTTCTGTCAATACGGCATTACGCCGTTGCCAATAAAATCTCGATGTGAATTTGTGATTCTGACCTCATTTTTTTAGGTTCGGCAGGCGATCTGTTATTTCCGAAACAGACGAAGGCGTGGTGAATCCGCAGGAACACCATGATGAGATGCATTTTTTAGCGCGTACTGTCGCAGGGCGAAAGGATGCCGAGGGGTGAGTGGAAGGACGACGAATGGCGCTTAGCCTGGCCGGCGGCGGCGTAATCTGCTGCAAAAAAAAGCCCGACACCTGGGTGCCGGGCCGGAAAAGTAACGGAATTTACTTGGCGTACGCTTCCGTAGAAATAGTCAGTGTCACGTCATCACTGACTGCTGGGACATATTTGTCCAGTTTGAAGTCAGAACGCTTAATGGTACCGGTGGCGTCAAAACCAATCGCCTGCTTCTTGACCATCGGATGCTCACCCTGCTTATTCAGCGTGGCATGCAGCGTCACAGGTTTGGTAATGCCTTTCAGAGTGAGGTTCCCTTCAACATCAAATTTGTTATCGCCTTTGGCAATAACTTTGGTGCTGCGGAAGGTTGCACTGGGATACTTCGCCACGTCGAAATACTCCGCGCCTTTGAATTCCTTGGTCAGGGCAGGAACATGGCTGTCGATTTTGCTAACCGGTAACGTGACGTCAACGCGCGACTGCTCAGGCTTGCTGCTGTCAAAAACCAGAGAACCTGTCGTGTCTGGAATGTCAGCAGTCGGATGGGAGAAGCCGAAGTGCTCCCAACTTACCACAACAGAGGTATGTTGCGGGTCGAGTTGATAATGCATGGCTTCAGCCTGAGAAACCGGAACATACAGTGCAGCAGCTGCGAGCAGTGGCAGCGTGAAACGTTTTACATTCTTCACTTTTACTTCCTTATTTTATGACATCACCTTGAGTCTGAGCCATATAAGCAGGAAGTAAAAGTGAACAGATTTGGCGTAAACAATCAAAATTATTCAGCAATATCAATGTGTGATTATTCTAATTCTTACCTTTAGCATACAGGATCTGCCAGCGGTGCCGATCGGTCAGTAACTGTTGCTGTAACTGCTTCACCTCTCCCTCAGTGAGTGCGGCTATCTTCTCCGCCTCCAGGTTTGGCAACCCATTCGCCTGGCGTAACGCCACTCCACGTGCATCTTCTTTCACCTGCAAAAGCGGCGTTTTGAGCGGATCGATTGCCTGCTGGGCAATGTAGATCGCTATGTCACGCAGAAAGTCTTCGCAGAATTGGATCAGGGTCGATGCCGGACAATCCGGTGACTGAAGCGCAAAGAGAAGACCATCACTATCCGTACTGCGATGGTAGCGGCAACTGACGACGTAGCCGATCGGCTGTTCTACCCGGTAGCGCTGATAAAAGCGTGGCTCACAGATCAGCGCCAGCGCGCGAAGTGCGGCCAGCTGCTGTGGGTCGCCCAAGGGAATAAACAGCAGAACGGCACTGTCATCGCTGGGATGGGGAATACAGGTTTCACCGCCTACGCAGCGGTACTCAGGGCGCGTAGGTGAATTCACCGTCAGCACACTCAACTGCCGGGACACGAGCCGATGCTGTTCGGCATTGCCCCCGAGCAGGACGGCACGCCAGCATTGCGGATTGAGTGACGTCGCCAGCCGGAGCGGCAGCTGGCGCAGCAGTTCGCGTATCGCAATGCCCGGTATCACCGGCGTGGATACGCTGTGTGTCTGCATCAGGCATTGCACAAGCTGCCCCAGTGCCGCACTGAGCAGCGTCTTGTCTGACGGCAGGCGCAGGGTGAGTTGCCAGACGCCCTGAACCTCACGCCACTCTCCGCTGCCGGAAAAATGCCGCAGCACCGCAAACACGGGGCGTAACTCAGGCTCGCAGGCCGCGCCGGCTGCCCATGTTGTATAAAGTTCAGGACGCAGCACCAGCGTGCCCTGCGTCTCATCCGGTGTGATATGGGGTAACACGGCCTGACCGGTCGGCTCTGCACGCAGCGGCAAGGGATTCGGCTGCGGGTAAAATGTCCACCTGACGGGCGGGCAATTCATCACGGGCTTTTGCCAGGCTGTCAGTGACAGGTCATAACCCTGAACCCTGTGCGTTTCACCTTTCACCTCGGCGGCGCACATCAGCGTGGTCGCCGTGTCGGCGTGCATTTCGTTCAGTAAGGCGTCCAGGTCGGGACAGTCGCCCACGGCCGCAAAGCCCAGCGCGCGCGCCTGAAGTTGCAGCAGGGGCGACTGTGCGGTCAGGCGCTGCTGCGCCAGCTGCCAGTAGTGCTGCCGCTGCACCAGCGTGGTATGGCGCAGCGCCTCAAGAAAGGACGCGATCAGGGGCGGAACAGCGGCCGGATCCTCCGTGACGAACGTGACCGCCAACCAGATGTTCGCGTCCGACTGATAAAGCCATTTCACGTCAGGCTGGCTGGCCCGCGTGCGTGCATACAGCGTTTCCAGCAGCCCGCCAGGGGCATCATCAAGGAAAAACTCGCGCAGTAAAGTGACGCTGTCACGAAATTGCGCGGGTAAAATCCAGCTTTGCCATAGTGCTGATGGCCCTTCCTGCTGTAACGCCAGCGCCCTGTTGGGCGAAAGCGTTACCGGGGCATCGGGCCGCCTGGCACTGTTGCGTGGCTGAAACGCAGCGGCAAACGCCTTCGCCAACGCGGTGAGCTGTTCCAGCGACTGTGGGCCCTGCAGCCACAGCGTCAGGTTGTCTGAGTGAAAGAAGCGCTGATGAAAAGCCCGCAGCGCCGCCTGCAAATCAGTGACGTTGTCACCGAACGACATCCTGTTCCCTACATGAAAGCGTTTAAACTGCGCCGGAGACGTCACTGGCGTAAACATGGCGGCTTCCGCGCGGGCCGCAGCATGGCGCTGCAGCAGGCGGTACTCTGCATCAATCACCGCGATTTCCTGGCTGATGGCCTCGCGGGTCAGGCTCGGCGCACTCAGCATATCCTGCAGGCGCAACAGGCCTTCACTGAAGTTGTCGGGGGTGACCTCAAAAAACCAGGCGCTTTCGCGTGCCTGGGTGGTAGCATTCACCTGTCCGCCGTTCGCCTGAACCCAACTCATCAGCCGCCCATCATGCGGCCAGCGCTGACTGCCGGTAAAAAGCAGGTGCTCCAGCAAATGCGCGAGTCCAGGCCAGCGCTCTGGCTCGTCATGGCTGCCTGCCGCCACTTTGACCAGCGCCGCCGCCTGGGTGGCGTCCGGCTGGTGGCACAGCGTTACGTTCAGTCCATTGAGTTGCAGGCAGCGTGAATGCATTACAGAATCCGCGTTTTATAGATCAGCTGAGAATTGCTGCGATTGCGGAACTGAAGCTGACCAATTTTAATGTCGCTGCAGTCGGCTTCACGGCGGGCATCAAGGATTTTGCCATGGTGCGGCGATTTGCTGCAGACCGGATCGGCATTGTCTGCATCGCCGGTAAGCATAAAGGCCTGACAGCGACAGCCGCCAAAATCTTTCTCTTTTTCGTCACAGGAGCGACAGGGTTCCGGCATCCAGTCATAGCCGCGATAGCGGTTGAAGCCAAACGAGTGGTACCAGATATCCTCCAGGCTCTGTTCAAGCACAGAGGGAAAAGCCACCGGCAGCTGGCGTGCGCTGTGGCACGGAAGCGCGGTGCCATCGGGCGTGACGCTCAGGAAGATCGCGCCCCAACCGCCCATGCAGGGCTTGGGACGTTCTTCATAATAGTCAGGCGTCACGAACAGCAGATTGGTGAGGCTACCGCTGTCGCTCATGCGCGCACGGTACTGATTCACGATGCCTTCGGCCCGGGCGATCTGCTCACGGGTAGGCAGCAATCCCTCACGGTTTAACTGCGCCCAGCCGTAAAACTGACAGGTCGCCAGCTCCACATCATCGGCTTCAAGCTCGATGCACAGGTCGATAATCTTATCGATCTGATCGATATTGTGACGATGCAGCACGAAGTTCAGCACCATGGGATAGCCGTGGGCTTTGACCGCGCGCGCCATCTCCAGCTTCTGCTGAAACGCCTTCTTAGAGCCGGCCAGCGCCGCGTTAAGGGTTTCATCACTGGCCTGGAAACTGATCTGAATATGATCCAGTCCCGCGTCGCTGAAAGCCTCAAGCTTTTTCTCCGTCAGGCCAATCCCGGAGGTGATCAGATTGGTATAAAAACCTAAGTCACGTGCCGCTTTGATCAGGTCGGGCAGGTCTTTGCGCGTTAACGGCTCCCCGCCGGAAAAGCCGAGCTGAACGCTGCCCATGGCGCGTGCCTGGCGAAAGATGTCGATCCACTGTTCAGTGCTCAGCTCTTTTTCCTGCTGGGCAAAATCCAGTGGATTTGAGCAGTACGGGCACTGGAGCGGACAGCGGTACGTCAGCTCGGCCAGCAGCCACAGGGGCGGATTGACGCCGGGTTTATGCTGGTTCACGAAACTGTATCCACTTCTGTTCATAGGCTGACTGCAGGAATTCTTTGACATCCTCGCCCACACCGCCGGCCTCGGGGAAACGCGCATCCAGAATGGCAATGATCGCGGCGATATCCTGCTTGCCGTCAACCAGCTCCAGAATGGCGGCGGCGGTTTCATTGAGTTTCGCCATGCCTTCCGGGTAAAGCACGACGTGGCTGTCCTGTGCCGCTTCCCATTGCATACGGTAGCCCCGGCGAAAGGCGGCAATTGTGTGTTCGTTCATCGTTATACCAGTCGGGTTGTGTGCCAGGCCGCTTTATCCGTCACGCTATGATAAGGCGGGCGTTGAAGTTCGTAAGCCATGGTCATGGCATCCAGCATGGTCCACAGAATATCCAGCTTGAACTGCAGGATCTCCAGCATGCGGTTCTGTTTTTCCGCGGTGTCGCAAAACGCCAGCGCCAGCGCCAGGCCGTGCTCCACGTCGCGGTTGGCCTGACTCAGGCGGCTACGGAAATAGAAGTAACCTTCTTCTTTGATCCACGGATAGTGCTGCGGCCAGCTGTCGAGCCGCGACTGATGAATCTGAGGCGCAAACAGCTCGGTCAGCGAGCTACAGGCCGCTTCCTGCCAGTTTGCGCGACGGGCAAAACTGACATAGGCATCAACCGCAAACCGGACGCCCGGCAGGACATGCTGCTCCGAGACCAGTTCATCCCGGCTTAAGCCCACCGCTTCGCCCAGGCGTAACCAGGCCTCAATGCCGCCATCTTCGCCCTGGCTACCATCATGATCCAGGATGCGTTGTACCCATTTACGTCGGGTTGCCGGATCGGGGCAGTTGGCCATGATCGCCGCGTCTTTCAGCGGAATGCTGGTCTGGTAGTAAAAGCGATTCGCCACCCATCCCTGAATCTGCTCAGGCGTAGCCTGACCGTTATGCATCGCAATATGGTACGGGTGATGAATATGGTAGTAGGCGCCTTTATCACGCAGCGCCTGTTCAAAGGCCTGCGGCGACAGGGTTTCCGTAATCAGCATCGTTTAGTCCTGAAGATGTATCGCCATCCCGTCGTGACTCACCTCAATGCCCTGTTGTGTCAGGTACTGCCGCTGAGGTGACTGTTCGTTGAGAACGGGATTCGTGTTGTTAATATGGATTAAAATCTTTCGTTTTGCTGGCAGACGGGCGAGCAGTGCCATCAGCCCCTGCTCTTCGGCCAGCGCCAGGTGGCCCATGGCCTTGCCGGTATTTTTACCCACGCCCGCGGTCAGTAATTCATCATCCTGCCATACCGTACCATCAATCAGCAGGCAGTCGGCCTGCTCAAGCCAGGGCAGGATCACCGCATCCGGCTCCCCAAGCCCAGGGGCATACAGGAGCGTCTGGCCGTTGGCGCGGTTTTCAATAAACAGCGCGACGTTGTGGCCCGGTAACGGACGGTCACGGTAAGGTGAATAAGGCGGTGCATTGCTGAGGATCGGGATAGCGGTAAACTGGAGATCCGGACACACATCCACGTTAAACGGCGTTAACGGACGAATGGGCCGGTGTTGAAGTCCGCCATTCCAGTGTTTCAGCATGGTAAACACCGGGAAACCGGTCGTCAGATCGTCATGCACTTCGGGTGTACACCACACCTGATGCGGGCAGCCCTCACGCAGGCTGAGCAGCCCGGTGGTGTGGTCAATCTGACTGTCGGTAAGAATAATGCCGCCGATCGCGGTCCCGCGCAGAACGCCCTTTTTCACTAATTCAGGCGTGTGCAGTATTTGCTGGCTGATGTCAGGTGAGGCATTGCAGAGAACCCAGTCTTCACCGTTATCACTGATGATGATGGAGGACTGGGTGCGCGGGCTGGCCTGCAGAGTCCCGTTACGCACACCATCACAGTTGGGGCAGTTGCAATTCCACTGAGGGAATCCACCGCCTGCAGCCGATCCAAGGACTTTAATAAACATGAAAGGAACCAGGTGTTGAAACAAAATGCCCGCACAGACGGCGGGCAAGTGATTAGCGGTTGGAGATGTACAGCGTCACTTCCAGACCGAGGCGCAGGTCAACAAACGTTGGTTTTTTCCACATAACTTTCTTCCTTATAGATTGAGATAAACAGACAAATGAATGACTGCAAGACAGCATTGTGACAGGGGTTAAAATGCGAACCTTGTCACACTATTTTCACGCAGACGGCCAGGTGAAATCAATGAAAAGCCCGTAAGAAAACGTGTTAGTGCAGTCCGGTGTGTTGCAAAACCCGTAACCAGTTTCCCCACGTTAATTTTTCCAGCATGCGTTGATCATAGCCCGAGTCACGAAAAACGGCGAGCAATCGCGGCAGACCGCTAACGTCACCTAACGCCTCAGGCGGCGAGATCCCGTCAAAGTCTGAACCGAATGCCACGTGATCTTCGCCCATTATGTTAATTAAGTGATCGCAATGTTTGACGATTTCTGTCAGATCGGTATCACTGTCGCGTTTTCCATCAGCACGAAGGAACGCATTGCCAAAGTTTATGCCAACCAGCCCACCGCTGGCACGGATCGCCTTAAGCTGGTTATCGGTCAGGTTGCGCGGCTGAGCACATAAAACGTGAGCATTAGAGTGGCTGGCCACCAGCGGCGCAGCGGAAAGCCGGGCCGTATCCCAGAAGGCTTTTTCATTCATATGCGACACATCAATCATCATGTTTAAGGCAGCGGCCTGCCTGATAAGCGCTTCCCCTTCTGCCGTCAGGCCTGGCCCCGTATCCGGCGAACCTGGAAAACTGCCGTTAACCCCTTCGCCGAAGCGATTTTTCAGATTCCAGAATGGGCCGATAGAGCGAACACCTGCCTGGTAGAAGGCGTTTAGCGTTTCGCCCTCCGCATCCAGCGCGTCGGCCCCTTCAATATGCGCCACCAGCGCCAACACGCCCTCAGCACGGCAGGCTTCAATCTCTGCAGCGCTGTGGCATAGCCTGGCACGGCCCGCTGACTGCGCAGCGATCTGCTGCAGTATCGCCAGCTGCTGCCACATGATTGTCAGCGGATCATAGGGTTCTTGCGCGGCGCGAGCCGGGGCGACCTGAGCGAGATAGTCCTGCGGCGGCACAAAAACAGCAAACAGCCCACCGGCAAAACCGCCCTGCTGCATACGAGGAAAGTCGAGGTGACCTTTTGGCACGCCCGCATAGAAAGCCTCTGCGGGCGCATCGCGATGGTACAGCCACAGATTGAGTAACAGATCGTTGTGCCCGTCGAAAACCAGCATAGGGGAACCACCTTGAGAAACATCAGGTTATGCTACCGCTCTCTTTCCTCTTCAGCAAACGCCTGCGCACTCAGCGCCACAAGGCGTCAACAAAATTGTCACTTTTGCGCTTCAGGTTGTCAGTTTTCCGCGCGCGGCGGGCGTAACGCCACGCCACACTGGATTAACACCTACAAGGAGATGACTATGTTGATGCATCCGGCTGAGAAATATCGTCCGTTCCCGTCCGTTGATCTGGCCTCTCGCCAGTGGCCTTCACAGCAGATCACCCGCGCGCCGCGCTGGCTGTCTACCGACCTGCGGGATGGCAATCAGGCCCTGGCAGAACCGATGAATCGTGCGCAGAAACTGCAGTTCTGGCAATTATTACTGGACTGCGGCGTTAAAGAGATTGAAGCCGCCTTTCCTTCTGCCTCGCAAACGGATTTTGACTTTGTGCGGGATCTTATCGAACAAAAGCGCATTCCTGATGACGTGACGTTGCAGGTGTTAACGCCAGCACGTCACGACCTGATTGACAGAACATTCTGCGCACTGGAAGGCGCACCGCGCGCCATTGTGCATTTGTATAATGCCACCGCCCCCTTATTTCGCGAACGCGTGTTTAATCAGAGTAAAACACAGATCGTGGCGCTGGCGACCACGAGCGCAAGACAGATTCGTGCTGCATGTGAGGCCGCGCCTGACACACAGTGGAGCTTTGAATATTCACCCGAAACCTTCTGTTTTACAGAGCCGGCCTTCGCGCTGGAGATATGTGAGGCGGTAGCAGAGGTCTGGCAACCCAGCCCGGAACGTCCCATGATCATCAACCTGCCCGCCACTGTTGAAGTGAATACGCCCAACGTCTATGCCGATCAGATAGAGTTTTTCTGCCGTCACTTTAGCCGACGCGACGCGGTATGTATCAGCGTTCATCCTCATAACGACAGAGGAACGGGCGTCGCCTGCGCGGAACTGGCCCTGCTGGCAGGCGCGGATCGGATTGAAGGCTGCCTGTTTGGCAATGGTGAACGTACAGGTAACGTTGATTTGGTGACGTTGGCGTTAAATCTTTATACCCAGGGCATTGCGCCGGGACTGGACTTTAGTGATATGGCGCGGGTTATTGAGGTGGTGACCGACTGCAATAAACTGCCGGTTCATCCCCGTCATCCCTATGCCGGTGAGCTGGTATTTACCGCTTTTTCCGGCTCGCATCAGGATGCGATTAAGAAGGGATTCGCTTACCGCCGCCAGCATAAGGAAACGCAGTGGCAGATCCCCTATTTGCCACTCGACCCTGCCGATATCGGCTGCAGTTACGAAGCTGTAATTCGGGTAAACAGCCAGTCGGGTAAAAGCGGCGCCGCCTGGTTGCTGGAGCAAAATCATGGCCTGCAACTTCCCCGCCCTCTGCAGCAGGATTTCAGCCGTTGCGTTCAGCAGGAGAGCGATCTGCACGGTAAAGAAATGACGCAGCACGCTGTCTGGCAGCTTTTCTGCCGTCACTATCAGATTGAGCAGCCCGCTCTGCGCCTGATGGAAGCGCACAGTCAAAGCGAGTCGGGCGAGCAGACGCAACTGCGTGCCCACGTCCATCATCAGGGCCGCACTCTGCGTCTGACAGGCCGCGGTAATGGCCTGCTTTCCGCCGCTGTGACGGCACTCCGTCAGTCCCTCGACCTGGCGCTGACCATTGAAGATTATCATGAGCATACGCTGGGAAAACGTAGCGACAGCCGCTCAGTTGCCTATGTCAGCTGCATCAACCTTCAGGGCGAACGCCACTGGGGCGTCAGCATCGACAATGATACGTCGCGCGCCGCACTGCAGGCGTTGCTTAACGCGGCAAGCCACTTTCTGCCGTAGGAAAATAGTCCGTTGGCGATACACCCAGCAGACGGCGAAACATGGCGCTAAAGGCACTCGGGCTTTCATAGCCCAGATCCAAAGCCACGCGCAATACGCTGTCGCCCTGCGCCAGACGCGTCAGGGCAACAGCCACGCGCGCCCGCCGGACCCAGTCACTGAACTGCAGGCCGGTTTCACGCACGAAATGGCGAGCCAGCGTCCGGCCAGACAGGTTGAGCCTGGCGCTGGCCGCCGCCAGAGACCAGTCGCCCGCCAGATCGGCCTGAATCTGCATGCACAGCGCCCGTAAACGTGGGCTCTGTGGCAGGGGCAACGCATAAGGCAGCGCATCCATGCCGCGAATTTCATCCAGAATCAATTCATAAATCCGTTCGCTACGGCTGGCTGGCGCATAGGACACGGGCAAATCGATGGCGTGGATGATCAGCTCGCGCAGCAGCGCTGAAATCTGCACGACCTGGCAGCTGGCGGGAAGATCGGCTCTGGCAAGGGGATCGATAAACAGCGTGCGTGCGGCGACTGCGCCGGTAATGTACAAGCGATGACGGGTAAAAGCGGGCAGCCAGACGCCACGACTTGGCGGTACGGTCCAACTGCCCTGTTCTGTTTCCACGCGCACGACGCCGCTCAGCGTATGAATAAGCTGCGCGCAGCTGTGATGGTGCCAGGGTTCTGTCGCACCATGCGAATAGTCGTGCGCCAGCGGCACCAGCGGGCGCGTGCTGAAATCAAAACTGACCCTTGAACTCATTGCGACTTAAGATATTTATAGATCACGGCTAAGTCCTCTTCACCATGACCGGCTTCCACGGCCTGCTGCCAGACGCTGGCGATATTTTCCAGCGCGGGCAGTGAATTGTCTGAGGCGTCCAGTGCCAGCTTCGCGTCTTTAAGCGCCCATTGCAGATGCATCTGCGGGGTATAATCATCGCTGGCCATCATGCCCAGCTTCATTTTGGCATAAGGCGCCGCCAGCGGGCCACCGTCCAGCACCTGCCACAGATCGTCGGTTGAGAAACCAAACTGGTCGGCAAGCCGGGTACTTTCGGCCAGGCTCTGCATCAGACCAATCAGCCAGCTGTTGATGACCAGCTTCATGCGCGCGCTCTTGCCCGCCTCACCCAGCCACTGCGTGCCTTTACCTATCGCGTCGAAGACGGCCTCTGCGGCCTGAGCACGGGACCGATCGCCACTGGCCATCACCAGAATCTGGGCGTTCTCTGCGGGCGCCTTGGTACCGGAAACCGGCGCGTCGATAAACACCACATCGGGACGAGCCTGAGCAAAGAAAGTGATCAGCGCATCCGTTTTTTCAACGCCGATCGTGCCCATCTGGCACAGCGTTGCGCCCTGTTTCAGCGCCGCTTTCGCCTCGTGCAGGACCTGCTCTGTGGTCTCGCCGTCGGACAACATGGCAATTACCACGTCCGCCTTCTGCACGGCTTCCGCTGCGGAATCGGTTAACGTCAGCCCCGCCGCAATCAAATCCTCCCCCCGCGCACGGGTGCGGTTCCAGCCGTACACCCTGAACCCCTTTTTCAGTAAATTAGCGGCAAAGGCATGCCCCATCGCCCCTAATCCCAGTACTGCAACATCAGGTTGTTTCATGCTGATTTCCTTCGTTCTGATTATGGGTATCCGTCTTCTGTATACCTGACGGCGCAGGCTCAAATGTAGCATCTGTTACCCGGCGCGTCCCGTCGGCACGCCGTGACCCGCGCGTAACGGGCCATGAAGACACCGTGGCCCGACAGGCCTCTTCGCGGCGTCGAGCCGGTCAGAGAATAACAAGGTTGGCGACGATGCGATCACATAAACCGGCCAATCATTTACGCTTTCCAAACCTCTGACAAAACCAGTAACATGTGTCGCGATTGTTCCAGTTGGTTCATTTAGTACCACCATTTTCGCGACCTGCCGATAGCCACCGTTGTTTTCGTCACTCTGGCAGGCGACATATACCCAGGGATCCACGCTTTCAGGCCAAATACCGATGAATATTAAGCGATCACGCCAGGCAAGCCTGCCGTTATTAGTGCTGCCTGCCCTCTTTCCGCTGCCGCTGTTTGCGGCAGATGGCGGTAATACCCTTGTTGTCAGCGCCGCGCCGCCAGCAAAAGGCCTTAATGAACTTGATACGCCTGCCGCCGTGAGCGTGGTAAACGGCGACGATATGCGTCAGGCCGCCCCGCGCGTTAACCTGTCAGAAAACCTGACCAGCGTACCGGGGTTGCAGATCCAAAACCGGCAAAATTATGCACAGGACCTGCAGTTGTCCGTGCGCGGCTTTGGTTCCCGTTCGACTTACGGGGTCCGTGGCCTGCGCATTTATGTCGATGGCATTCCGGCCACCATGCCGGATGGTCAGGGACAAACGTCCAATATTGATATCGGTTCGGTCGATCGGGTGGAGGTGCTGCGTGGGCCGTTTTCTGCGCTGTATGGCAATGCCTCCGGCGGCGTCATTAACGTTACCACTCAGACCGGTCAGCAGCCCCCCACGCTTGAAGCAGGCAGTTGGTTTGGCAGCTACGGTAGCTGGCGCAACAGCGTGAAAGCCAGCGGCGCCACCGGCGACGGCACAAAAGCCGGCGATGTCAATTACACGCTTTCCGCCTCGCGCTTTACCACTCACGGTTATCGCGACCACAGCGCCGCGCAAAAAAATCTGGGTAACGCAAAGCTGGGCGTACGCATTGATGACGTCAGCACCCTGACCTTACTGTTTAACAGCGTACATATCGACGCGCAGGACCCGGGTGGGTTAACGCCTGACCAGTGGCGCGCGAATCCCCGTCAGGTTGTTAGTAATGTCTCACTTTACAACACCCGCAAAACCGTCGATCAAACCCAGGGCGGCCTGCACTATCAGCGTCGGATGAGCGAAAACGACGACCTGAGCGTGATGATGTATGCCGGGATGCGTGAAACGACGCAGTTCCAGCCCATTCCTGCCAACGTGCAGCGAAGCCCATCGCATCCCGGCGGCGTGATCGCGTTGACCCGTCACTATCAGGGCATTGATACCCGCTGGACACACCGTGATGATCTGTTTTCGGTTCCGGTCACGCTGACTGCCGGGCTGGATTACGAAACCATGAGCGAACAGCGCAAAGGTTTTGAGAATTTCACTACGGCCAACGGCGTGACGCAGTTCGGTGAGCAGGGAAATATGCGGCGCAACGAACGTAACCTGATGTGGAATCTTGATCCCTATTTGCAGACCACCTGGCAGCTCAGTCAAAAATGGTCGCTGGATGCAGGCGTCCGTTTCAGTACGGTCAGTTTTGACTCCAACGACTTTTACATCACGCCAGGCAACGGCGATGACAGTGGCGATGCCCGTTATCACAAATGGCTGCCCGCCGCCGCGCTGAAGTATGCGTTTGACGACAGCTGGAATGCCTATTTATCTGCCGGCCGTGGATTTGAAACCCCGACGATTAATGAGCTGTCCTATCGTTCAGACGATCAGTCCGGCCTGAATCTGGGGCTGAAACCCGCGACCAGCGACACGGTTGAGTTAGGCAGCAAAAAACGTCTGGGCAATGGCCTGCTCAGCGCTGCCGTTTTCCAGACCGATACTCAGGATGAAATTGTTGTCGACAGCAATAGCGGCGGACGCACCACATACAAAAATGCCGGAGAAACCCGTCGGCGTGGCCTCGAACTGGCGTTCGATCAGCAGGTTAACTACGACTGGCGACTGAAAATGGCCTATACGCTGCTGGATGCGCGCTATCGCAGTAATGCCTGCGGCAACGCCAGCTGCGACGGCAACCGTATTCCGGGCATTGCGCGCAATATGCTGTATACCGGGCTGGCTTATGCACCTGAAGAAGGCTTTTATGCCGGAGCGGAATGGCGTTATATGAGCAACATCGCAGCGGATGACAGCAATGCGGTCCGTGCGCCTTCCTATGCCATCACCTCGGTCAACAGCGGCTATAAGTGGCTTGTCGATGCCTGGACGCTGGATTTGTTTGGTCGGGTGGATAACCTGTTTGACCGCAACTACGTTGGCTCGGTGATCGTCAATGAAAGCAACGGTCGCTACTTTGAACCGGCTCCGGGGCGCAACTACAGCGTGGGCCTGACGGTCAGTTACGCTTTCCAGTAGTGAACATGGCCGCCGCGTGAGCACAACGCGGCGGCGCAGCGTGGCGACCTCTCAGGTTATTCTCATCGCGCCTGGCACAATCCCCTGACGCATTACCCTCTTTCGCCGTCAACGTCGGCCTCCAGAATACCTATTTGCGAAAGCACTCGAATTTTTGTTCAAAACTCGCTCAAACAAAGTCCACGATCCTAAAATCCATGCAGTAACGTAACGACATCATAAGGAGCACGCACGTTGAGCAGTAAAATCTGTTTCAGTCGTGCCTTTAATCAGGATGTTACCAATGCGAAAAAAGAGGCGGAGGAAGGTCCAGTGTACATCACCGATCACGATAAACCCGCTCATGTCCTGTTAACGGTTGAGGCATATCCGAGGTTAACAGGCGGTAAAAAAAACTGGCCATGACGCTGGCAATGCCTGAAACGGCAGATGTCGATTTCGCACCTGAACGGCCTGTCATCACCGGACGAGATGCCGGCTTCTGATGCGTTATCTGCCGGATAACCCTATCTTCTGGGTTGCGTAAGGCAGGCACGCCGCGTATTGATCCCCATGTCCTGGCAGGGCTAATGCTATTGACCTTGACAGCACGTTCATTTCAGCCCTGACGCGGCTGGAAACAGAGACAGGTATTTTGCGTCTTGAACGGCGGAATGGGGAGCAGGCACAACGTTTGCGCCACGGGTATCAGATGCAGGAGCCTGAGGCGGATCGCCAGCGAAGGTTGCCGATCGATGGCCTGTTCGCAGGCCGGTGCGCCATGCTGCACCTGCCCGACTGACGTTCCGCAACCGATGCGCTGATCGCGGCAACGACGCTACAGCACGATGTCATTCAGGTCACACGTAACCTGAACGATTTCCAGGGACTGGGCGTGATGCTGCTCAATCCCTGGCCTGCATGACAGGGTTTACAGTGCGTTCAGTTTGGCAATCACATCATTATAGCTGCCCGTTTCACCCAGGCGGGGAAAGACGCGCTTGATGCTGTTTTCGTGCGTATCACTATTGAGATCGGTCATCGCATCCACTGCAAGCGTGACGTTGTAACCTGATGCATACGCCTCACGCGCCGAAGATTCCACGCCAATACTGGTGGCAATGCCGCAAATGACCACCTGGGTAATGCCACGCTTTTGCAGTTCATCATGCAGTGCGGTGTCATGAAACGCGCCCCAGGTTTTTTTGGTGATGGTCAGATCGTTATGCTGCGGTGTCATGGCGGGCACCAGGGTCGCCCAGTTTGCAGGCAGCTCGCCTTCGTGACGCGGCTGTTCATTGCGACCAGGCGCACCGCCTGCCACGTTGACGAGCACGACGGGCAGATCCTTTTCACGAAAAGCGCTGGCAAGTCGTGCGCAGCGTTCAATCACCGGCTGTGGCTCGTGCACAACTGGCAGCGCAACAATCCCCTCTTGCAGATCGATGACGATCAGAGCGGTTTTCGCATCAAGTGTGGTTATAGCCATAGTCATTCCTCACAAATCGGTAACAGATAAAGCGTCAGTATGGCGCAGACGCCGGGGGTTGATATACCCTGCAAAGCGCGCCATACAAGGGAAACGAAGTATACAAATGCCGGTCGGGCCTGAACAGACGCGGCTGGTTTCAATTTGTAAGCTCAGGTTCGGCCCAGATAGTGGATCAGGCTGTGAAACCGCAGGCGGCGGTCAAGGGGATTACGATAGCTGTGGGCAACGTCGGCTCGGAACTGAAAGGCTTCGCCCTGTTTAAGCCGTCGCCAGGTCTCTTCCACGCCTAACAACAGTTCCCCTTCCAGTACCACCACCTGCTCAATCACCCCTTTCTCATGGGCAGTGGAGTCGCTTTGCGCACCCGCTGCCAGCTCAACCGCCAGTAAATCAAAACGCAACCGGGCGTCGTAAGGCAGCAGCGGCGTAACCGCCATCTGCGCATTCTGCTGCCGGTAACAGGTCACCTCGCCTGCGGAATGTGTCCCGGAATGAACAAAAAATGAGAACGGAACGTTGAAGCCGGTCGCTATTTTCCACAAGGTCGCGACCGTGGGGCTGGACTCGCCGCGTTCAATCTGGCCCAGCATCGCCTTACTGACGCCCGTTTTTTCTGCGGTTAAGCTCAGGCTCCAGCCATTGGCTTGGCGCAATTGTTTTAGCCCATCGCCAAGATATTGATGCAAATTTTCCATGTTATCTCCTGCTTTACCGCTCTAGTGTAACACTTGTGCGTTATAACGCCCTGTGCGAGGATGTGCGCTATAACGCACAAGAGGGTTACACCATGTCAGCACGCCGCGCACCCTTTCCCGTTACCCTGCCCATGGCCGTTTCCGGCCTGGTGGCGGTATTAGTCGGCTACAGCAGTACCGGTGCGATTATCTATCAGGTTGCCCTGTCCGCGGGCGCCTCATCCGCGCAAATTGCCGGCTGGCTTTCCGTCATTGGCCTGGCGATGGGCATTGCTTCAGCGGGGCTCTCTCTGGCGTACCGGATGCCGATCTTAGCCGCCTGGTCCACGCCGGGCGCGGCATTACTCGCCACCAGCCTACAGGGCGCATCGATACACGAAGCCGTCGGCGTGTTTGTTTTTGCCAATGCCCTGATTGTGTTGTGCGGGGTGACGGGCCTGTTTGCCCGACTAATGAACTACATCCCTGCCTCGCTGGCCGCCGCCATGCTGGCCGGGATTTTACTGCGCTTTGGCCTGCAGACGTTTAGCGATTTAGCGGTAAATTTTACCCTGGCGGGCGCAATGTGCTGTGTTTGGCTACTGGCACGCCGGTGGTTGGCCCGCTACGCCATTCTAATCGCGCTGCTGGCAGGTCTGGCTGTCGCATACGGGCAAAACAGCCTCCATTTTCCCGCGCATGCGGCGAGTTTCAGCCTTCCCGGCCCTGTCTGGCCGACCTTTTCATGGCCTGTACTCATCGGTGTTGGCCTTCCCTATTTTCTGGTGACCATGGCGTCACAAAATGCACCGGGCATCGCCACATTGCACGCCCATGGCTACCGCCCCCCGGTCTCCGCGTTGATGAGCTGGACAGGACTGCTGGCCCTGGTCTTGTCACCGTTTGGCGGGTTTTCGGTATGTGTGGCGGCGATTACGGCGGCCATTTGCATGGGAGAAGATGTGGATGTCGATCCCCGTCGCCGTTGGATAGCTGCCGCGCTGGCCGGTTTTTTTTATCTGCTGGCTGGCTTTTCCGGCGCGTTAATTGCCGTGTTATTCAGCGCACTGCCTGCGGTAATGGTGCAGGTGCTGGCGGGGCTGGCACTGCTTGCCACGCTCGGCGGCAGTCTGCAACGGGCGCTTGAGCAGCCCGAGGAGCGGGACAGCGCCCTGATAGCCTTTTTGATCACCGCATCCGGGGTAACGCTCTGCGGCATCGGCGCGGCGTTCTGGGGCCTGGTCGGCGGTGTGGTTGCACATCTGTTATTAAAGCGTAAAACAGCGTAACATCATCTGGGCATTGGTTATTTTCCCGCCAGCGGGTCAAAAAACCACGCATTTATCCCCTTTTTCAGCGGTTTGATTTGCCATTGTCCCACGTAAAATCACCGTAATCGACGATAACACGCGATCTTCTGCCTCAGACAACGACCGATAAGGGCTTAACAGGTGGCAAAAACTTTTCTGCGCAGCGGCAATCTGGATGCGGTTCTGGCTTTGGGCGAGAACGGCCAGCCTGTATATGCGTCCGCCCTGCAAATCCGTGAAACCCTGCGTTTGCGCCGTCAGAGCGCGCTGGCAAATTGCCTGGCGATTCCACAAACGAACGAACGTGGCGACCGGCTTGACTGGTACTCGCCCTTCCCGGGCAAGGTTAAGTCCTGGATGGGCGCCAGCGATTATGAACGCCGCCAGGCTTTACAACATCTCACAGCCTGTCAGCAGGATCTGCAAGCCATCAGCGCCAGCGCAAGCGGTGCGGCCAATCCGGCAATGCGCCTGTTCGGCGCGCTGTTAGGCAAAAGCTTGCAGTTTCCCAATCAGCAATATGTTTATCTGGTCAACGGCAAACCCGTCATTACCTTTTGGGGATTTGTTGACGCGCAGGAGCGGAATCGCGACGATGCGCTGGCCTGCCTGCGAGACAGTCTTGAAGAGTCGCTGCCAACCGTGCTGGTTGAACCGCCGCCCGAACCGGTGACGATCCCTGCCGCCTCCGAACCCGAACCTGTTATCGCACCGGAGCCGGAGATCGTGACGCCGCCGGTCCAGGAAAGCGCGGTTCAGGCCCCAGAACCTACGCCCACGGCGACAGCGCGTCGTCGGCCTTTCCGCCTGTGGTATTTACTTCCAACCCTGGCGGTTGCCGCGGCAACAGCGACCGCTGTGATCTTGCATCTGCCTCAGTCAGAACCGGTGACGGTCACGCAACCGGTCGCGCAAAACACCCCGGCTCCCGCGCCGGTTACCGCCACTAAGCCACCGGCGGTCGTCGCGTCTGCTGAAAAACTGTCTGCCACGCTGCCACAGAAACCGGCGGCGGTGGTCGCAAATGCATCAACTGCGGCTGCACCGACTTCCGCTGCGCCCGCGCCCTCATCAACCCTTTCAAATGTGGTGGTGCCTGCTGTGCCCGCCAAACCCGACGATCTGGTGGTGACGCCGGATGCCGTGCGCGATGGACAGGTACAGGTCATTGATGGCCGCTGGCGTGTGGATATTGAACAGATCAAAACCCCGACCGGTAAACCGCCGGTGATGCGTTTCCAGTTCAATAAAGGGAAAGGCAGCGTGCAGATCAGCCAGGGCAATACCACCTGTAAGGCCGACGTGACGGCCGCGATGACCAGCGCAGGAAACCTGGTGATTGAGAGCCGCTTTACTGCCCGGTGCGCGGACAAATCCCGTTACCGTATGCCATTGTTAGTGTGTCATTCCAGCATTGGCGCGGCCGTCTGTGAAGCGCAGTACAGTGCGGATCGTGTGTATCCCATTACGATTAAGCGTGAGAGTAAGTAACTATGTTGGCTCCCCTGATCGATGATAAGCAGAAAATTTCTCTGATTGAGAACAGCGGCGTGCAGTTCCTGGATTTTGGTCTGCAGCTTTCCGCGCCCCAGGCACGACGCCAGTTTGTGCGCCAGACGGCAAACGGCCCATTGCTGCGACTGAACGTGGACGGCAACAGCGGCAAATTTTTACTTTACCCACAGGACGGTGGCGCGCCTGAAGTGGTTCGTCCTGAAACCGACATCGCCCTGTCAGACTCGCTGACGCTGCTGGAAGCCTGCTGGTTGCCCCTGCCGATGCTGCGTTGCGCATCGGGCCGCCGCTTTATTGGCGGCCCTGAAAACTGGGCGCGCATGCGTCTGGTGGCCCTGGATAAACCCGACAGCACCGGCAATACGCACCGCGTCACGCTGGCTTTCGATACCCGCTGTGTCGCTGATGAAGACGGCGGCGAGCAACTCGGACTCACGCCTTCCGATGCGCAGAACGGCGTGACCTTTGCGCTGGCCTGGCATAACTACGAGCTGGGCGAATTCCTTGACCATACCTGGGTTGATGGCTGGTTGCGTGAGTCCTTCACCGACCGCGTAGCCGATCGCCGGGAGCAGGCAATCAGCCAGGCACTGCGCGAGTTTGAATATCAGGCGCATTACCTTAACCTGCTGGAATTACTGGGCGAGCAGCTTAACCTGACCGAGATCCACATTCAGGCCGCCACGCTGCAAACCCCGGCGGTCAACGTCGATATTATTCTCGACGTAGGGAATTCCCACACCTGCGGCATTCTGGTGGAAGACCATCCGGAAGAGAGCAACGGCCTGAAGCAGACCTATGAACTGCAAATGCGCGACCTGTCTCAGCCACATCGGGTGTATAACGAACTGTTCGACAGCCGGCTGGAATTTGCCGAAGCGCGTTTTGGTAAAGCCAATTTTTCGCTGGAAAGCGGCCGCGAGCAGGCTTTTATGTGGCCCTCGTTAACCCGCGTCGGGCGTGAAGCCAGTCGCCTGGCCCTGCAACGCGCCGGTCTGGAAGGCAGTACCGGCCTGTCCAGTCCACGCCGTTACCTGTGGGATGAGGCACGCTATCAGCCGGGCTGGCGCTTTAATCAGCAGAGCCCGCAGGGGGAACCTCAGGCCTGCGCCGCGCCGTTTACCTCGTTAATGAATGATGAAGGTCAGCCGCTGTACGCCCTGCCCGTGGATGAACGCTTGCCGGTGTTCTCCGCCCACTACAGCCGCAGTTCGCTGATGACCTTTATGTTGTGTGAGTTGCTGGCTCAGGCGCTAATGCAAATGAACAGTGCGGCACAGCGCCAACGTATGCCGCAAAGCCATGCCCCGCGTCAGCTGCGCCACGTTATTTTGACCCTGCCGTCCGCCATGCCAAAACCTGAACGGGAGATCTTCCGCCGCCGCATGCAGGAAGCCATCGCCCTGGTGTGGAAAGCCGAGGGCTGGCACCCGGCCGATGAGGATTTTACCGAGCAGAGCCAGGCCCAGAGCAGCAAGCCCGTACCGGATGTGCAGATGGAGTGGGACGAAGCCACCTGTGGCCAGATGGTGTGGCTGTTTAATGAAACACAGGTGAACTTTGCCGGACGGGCAGAAGATTTCTTTAGCAGCATGGCACGTCCCGACCGCCCGCGTGAGGTGGATGAACTGCCGGGCAAGAGCCTGCGTATTGCCTCTATTGATATAGGCGGCGGCACCACCGATTTAGCGATTACCCAGTATCGTCTTGACGACGGCCAGGGTAATAACGTCAAGATCACCCCGCGCCTGCTGTTCCGTGAAGGCTTCAAAGTCGCCGGTGACGATATTCTGCTGGACGTGATCCAGCTGTGGATTTTACCCGCTCTGCAACAGAGCCTGCAAAAAGCCGGGCTGACCCTGGCGGAGCCGCTGATCAACAAGCTGTTTGGTCACGACAGCCGCATGGACGGACAGGCCACGTTACGCCAGCAGGCGACGCTGCAGCTGTTTATCCCGCTGGCTCAGGCGGTGCTGGAGCGCTACGAAAACTGGGATCCGCTGGAAAGCCACGCCGAGATCAATGCGCTGTTCGGTGAACTGGTCGATCAGCGCCCTGCCGATGCGGTGCTGGCGTTTGTTAACGGTGAAATTCAGCGTGAACTCGGCGGCAACAGCCGTTTTGATCTGCTTGAGGTGCCGCTGGTGGTCAGCATGGCTCAATTGCACGGTGAGTTTATGCAACATCGCATGGCAATCATTCCGGCGCTGCGCTCTATGTGTGAAGTGGTGTCACTCTACCAGTGTGACGTCCTGTTGCTGACCGGACGTCCTTCGCGCTTCCCCGGCATTCAGGCGCTGGTACGTCATCTGCAGCCGCTGCCGGGCAGCCGTATTTTATCGCTTGAGGGCTATCACACCAGCGACTGGTATCCGTTTAATAAACATGGTCGCATTGATAACCCCAAATCGACCGCCGCGGTCGGCGCAATGCTGTGCCTGCTGGCGCTGGATTTGCGCCTGAGCAGCTTTTGGTTCCGTGCAGGCGACTTTGAGCCTTATTCAACCATTCGTTATCTCGGTATGCTGGACGAAAATCAGGCGCTGACGGACGAAAACCTGTGCTACAGCGAAATCGACCTCGACGATCAGCAGTTTTCGCTGGATCGCAAAACCAGCTTTCGTATTCGCGGCAACGTGTGCCTGGGATTCCGCCAGTTAGATAATGAGCGCTGGCCTGCCTCGCCCCTCTACAGCCTGACGCTCGATGATGCGGCGCTGGCGCGTAAGGTTGCGGGGGAAAGTGTCCTGCGCGTCAAGCTCGCCGTGAAGGCCGGTCCGGGTGCGCCCGGCCCTGAAAATCTGGTGTTAAGCGAGGCTAAACTGGATGATGGCACGCGTGTTCCGCTTGAACATCTGAGCCTCAAACTCAATACTCTCTCCGCCACGGGCAATGCCAATGCGCAATACTGGATTGACAGCGGGAGTGTGTGTAAACGATGAGATCGGTAAAACCCCGCCAGCCGCAGACGCTGGCAAAACGCCTGAGTTTATTGCAGGACGCCCTGAACGGCAGCCTGGCCTGGATTGAGAATACCCGCGAGCAGTCGCCCCGTCTGGCTCTGGAAGCCGAAACCCTGACCCTGCAGCTAAGGCAGGCTCGTGTACAGGCCCAGGCCCTGGCGCAGCAGGTTGCGCGCCCGGTGACGCTGGCGCTGTTTGGCCAGTCCCAGGCGGGTAAAGCCTGGCTGTTGACGGAAATGGTGGCCGATGCACAGGGCCAGTTGATCACCGCGTTAAGTGATAAACCGGTGAATTATTTTCAGAATGTGAATCCCGGCAATCTCGACTTCGCCACCGCAACGCGTTTTACCCACCAGCGGGAACCCCTCTCTTCAGAGTGGCCCGTTGAGCTGACGCTGCTAAGCGAGGCCGACGTGCTGCGCCTGGCCATCTCCTGTGGTGGAGGTGTCACCCAGCCCGACACCGCAAAAATTGACAGCGTGTTGCAACGCCTGCAACGCCATCGCTTAACCACGCCACTGCCGGGTCTGGAGAGCGACGCGCTGGTCACGCTCTGGTCCTGGTGCCGTCGTCATCACCTGTATGACGCACAGCTGGATCGCCACTTCTGGCCACAGGCTGTTGAACTGGCACCCTGGCTGAGCGTTGACGACCGCGTGCAGCTGTTTTCACTGCTGTGGCCAGCCGAGCCCGCCCTGAATGAGCTGGTGCGGAGTTTACTGCATCTGCGCCATCAGCTTCGTAACAGCACCCGGGTACTGGCTCCGCTTAGCCTGCTGACGGATAACGCCCTGTTGCCCGCGGAGCAGCTGATTGTTCCCGCCAGCGAGCAGGATCAGTCGCTGCCAATCGAGGTTTGCCCGTTAAACAGTAACCGTCTGGGTAAACCGCAGAACGTGGCGTTGGGATTACTTGCCCTGCTCACGCTTGAGGTCACTATTCCCCTTAGCTCCACCCCGCGCACCGCGCTCTATGATGATGCAGACATGCTGGAGCTGCCCGCACCGGGTACGCCCAGCGATCCGGCCCTGCGCGAAGAGCGCCAGCGCCTGCAGCAGCAGGATGCATTACGCGCACGCCTGCTGGAGCACAAACGTACACTGATACCGGGCATTTATGCCGCCCGCCAGAGTATCGATTTGCTGTTAATCTGCACCGCCGCCAGCCAGCGTCAGGATGTTGACGTCGCCAGTCAGGCGTTACGGGAATGGCAGCGTCACCAGCCGGTCAATGAGGCGGGCGAGAAACCCCGTCTGATTTGGGCTATTACCCCTTACGATGCGCGGCATCAGCAGATCAACGTCGACGAGGCAGTGCAGCGTCAGGTGGGGCAGCCGGGTCAGCAATGGGGTTCCATGCTGGCACTGGATCGCGCAGGCGTGGACCGGATGTCTGACTGGCTACAGGAAGAAATGCAGCCTGAAGCCCGTCGCGATATGCTGATCGCCCAACTGGCACAAATTCAGCACACCGTTGTCGAGCGTCGCCTTCAGCCCTGGACGGAAGCGGGTGCATCGCCCGACCAGGCGGCACGCAAGCAAAGCATCGCCGATACACTGCTGAAGTGTTTACAACACCGCACCGGTTTACATGGCGAACTGCTTGAGCGCTTACAGCCCTCCCGCGAGGCCCTACGTCAGCTCTGGCTCAACCAGTCCACCTCATCCGTTCCGGCGGCGACGTCCAGCATTCAGGCCCCGGAAAATCAGTTTGGTATTGGCTTTGAATTTGATTTGTTCAGCGATAACGAAGTTGAACAGCCCGCCCCGAAGCAGACCAGCTTCGGTCAGGGCTCGGCACAGTTCCCGCGTCAGGTGTTTAGCCTGTGGCTTAACCACCTGCGCCAGCTGCCGGAAAATCAGAGCCTCCTGGCTTTACTGAATATTGATAAAGCCACGATGGAGTGGTTGATCGAAGAGTTGATCACGGCCAGCTTTCGTACCGGTATTCTGCAGTCCCTGCAGCAGGCGCTGCATGAACCCGATGCGCAGAGCATGACGCATGAATCACGTGCTGACCGTCAGGTCACGCGCGCGATGACGGTGCTGGGGGATTTTGTGGCCTGGCTGGGCTTCCTGCAGCGTCCGGAATCGGAACGTCCTGGCAGCCGGGTCAATCGCGGGCAGCCTGTTTTCTCGCGCCCGCCGGCACCCAGCGTTAATTTCAGTGCAGGACAGCGCCTGACGAAGCTTTCCGCCGCGCCAGCAAACCATACGGCCTACTATATTTACGACTGGCTGGTGGGGCTTAACACCGTGATTATCGAAAACAATGGCTATACCGGTGGGGGCGACCTGCCGGTGGCAGCGCGAGAGTCACTTACAGCCCTGCTTAAGCCACTGCGCCACTAACCGTAAATCAGGCGCAGCTCGCCCGCCAGCGACTGCGCCGCCTCTTCCAGCAACGCCACTACGGGGGCCAGTTCCTCATTGCGCCGTTCTGCATGCAGCAGATGAATCGTGGCGGGCAACGCCATTCCTCCGGTCAGCCAGTCCCATAGCGCATCCAGATTATTGCCAAATCCGGCAGGACAATCGCTCTGCGCCGCAAACGCATGATAGAAAGCCTCGCGATCGATGAGCTGGCGCAGATCAAAGCTTAAGGTCAGCATGGTTACTGAACCGGCTTAAAGGTGCGATAGTGGTCGGTCGAGAGGAAAACCAGACCATCAGAGGAGTAGACCAGCCTGTCAGCCTCACGGTGACCACAGCGGTAGTTCACATCCGCCTCGAACCACTGGCGATCGGCGCGTTCAGGCAATTTTCGTTCCCGGTTGGAAAAGCGATCGCCGCCGATGGCCCGCCCCGGCAATACCTCACACAAGTCCCCTTTCGCTGGATTCCAGCCAAGGCGACGCGCCTGCTTTTTGGTAATGTAGTAATCGGGCAGTTGCTGATGCTGCAGCACCCAACGGGCGACCGTTCGCACATCCGTTAAGGCAGCGATATCCGAGGCCGACGTTTTGGCTGGTGCAGACGTCAGATAAGGTCTTAACCCCACCCAACAGAGAACAAGGATTAGAACCAGTCCAACCCACATTTTTTTTGACATGATGGCATCCCTTTAAACAGGATGCAGATGATAACAGCTTTAGCGGGCGATAAAAAAGCGCGGGCCAGATTGCCTGGCCCTGGCGGTAAACTGCTTTTACTGCATGGCTGACTGCGAAGGCACAGTGTGACGGCGCCATGCACCTGGGGCAACACCATACTGACGCTTAAAGCTGCGGTTAAAAGACTGTTGCGAGTCAAATCCCAGCGATATCGCTACATTCAGGATAGGCTCGTTGGTGCTGGTCAGACGGTCGGCCGATTTTTTCAGCTTCTTCATGCGAATGTATTCACCCAGTGGATAGCCGGTGTGCTCTTTAAACATCCGTTGCAGGTGCCATTTTGAATAGCCAGCGCGCTCAGAAACGGTGTCGAGATCGAGACGTGCTTCGATATTGTTATCGATCCAGCTAATCAGGTCGTGAATAAAAGCGTTACTCATCATGTTTATTCTCCCGTCGCGGTGCGAACAGTATTAGTATCAGTTGCAGTTACACTTAAAGCGTGGCTGACAATGCCATTTAATGCAAGTTTAATTAATACATTAAATGCCGCACTTTTTATGGGGCTTATTTTTGGCTGCTGTCATGCACCGATCGCGGCGTTGAAAACCGCACATAAAGTGTATCAGTAATTCTTGCAGTTCTTAGCCGCACAAGCCTACACTCCTCGCGATAAATTGCAACCATAGAAGTTGCAAATATTGGCCTTCGGGCCTTATTTCACTGTCATCGCGGGATCACAAAAATGATTACTCACTGGGTTCGTCAGGGATCTTCCCTGCTGGGAATGGGGCTGCTGGTTAGTCTGCTAAGCGGTTGTGACACGGGCCAGGCTAAAAATGCCCCGCCGCCGCCGCCCGACGTCAGCGTTGCGGATGTGTTGGTGAAGCCTGTCAGTCAATGGGACAGCTTCAACGGGCGCGTGGAAGCCGTAGAAAGCGTGCAGCTCCGGCCTCGCGTTTCGGGTTATATCGACAGCGTTAATTATCATGAAGGCGACGAGGTCAGGAAAGGTCAGGTCCTGTTTACCATCGACGATCGCAGCTACCGTGCCGCACTGGAACAGGCAAAAGCGACGCTGGCCCGCGCGCGCAGTCAGGCCAGCCTGACACGCAGCGAATCGGCACGCACCGAGAAGCTGGTGGGTACACAGGCGGTGTCACGCGAGATGTGGGAACAGCGACGTTCAACAGCCAGTCAGGCTCAGGCTGATGTCCTGGCCGCCGAATCCTCTGTCGACATGGCTCAACTCAATCTGGATTTTACCCGCGTCACCGCGCCGATTGACGGACGGGCCAGCCGGGCCATGATTACTGCCGGTAATCTTGTCACCGCTGGCGATAGCGCCAGCGTACTGACCACATTGGTTTCGCAGGACAAGATGTTCGTCTATTTCGACGTCGATGAGACCACCTTCCTGCACTATCAGGCAATGGCACGTCAGGGACAACAGCGGCATGCCCTGCCCGTTGAAATCGGCCTGGCCGGAGAACAGGGTTATCCACATCGCGGCAACGTCGATTTTCTTGATAACCAACTTAATGCCAGCACCGGTACGATCCGCATGCGCGCCCTTCTGGACAACCGCCAGCGCACCTATACGCCCGGCCTGTTTGCCCGCGTTCGCCTTCCCGGTAGCGCGCAGTTTAATGCCGTGTTAATCGACGACAAAGCCGTGCTGACCGATCAGGACCGCAAGTATGTCTATGTGGTCGATGCACAGGGTAAAGCCCAACGTCGTGATGTTCATCCCGGCGCGATGGCGGACGGATTACGCATCGTTACCACCGGTTTGCAGGCGGGCGATCGGGTTATCGTTGCCGGCCTGCAAAAAGTGTTTATGCCTGGTATGCCGGTAACGGCAAAAACCGTCGATATGGCCGCGACTGCCGCGCGATAACCTGAGGTTGTTATGGATTTTTCCCGCTTTTTTATTGATCGGCCGATCTTTGCCGCCGTGCTGTCCGTCTTGATTTTTATGACCGGGCTGATCGCCATCCCGCTGCTGCCCATCAGTGAGTATCCGGACGTGGTGCCGCCCAGCGTGCAGGTGCGTGCCGAATATCCCGGCGCTAACCCGAAAGCCATCGCCGACTCCGTGGCAACGCCGCTGGAAGAGGCGATTAACGGCGTTGAAAACATGATGTACATGAAGTCCGTGGCCGGTTCTGACGGTGTGCTGGTGACCACCGTGACCTTCCGCCCGGGTACCGATCCGGATCAGGCGCAGGTTCAGGTGCAAAACCGCGTAGCCCAGGCCGAGGCGCGGTTGCCGGAGGACGTGCGACGTCTCGGGATCACGACGCAAAAAATGTCGCCGACCCTGACCTTAGTGGTGCATCTGTTTTCCCCTAATAACACCTACGATTCGCTCTATCTGCGTAACTACGCCACGTTGAAAGTCAAAGATGAGCTGGCCCGTCTGCCGGGCGTGGGGCAAATCCAGATTTTTGGCGCGGGTGAATACGCGATGCGCGTGTGGCTCGATCCCAACAAAGTGGCGGCGCGCGGCTTAACCGCCTCGGACGTTGTGAAAGCGATGCAGGAGCAGAACGTACAGGTTTCTGCGGGACAACTTGGGGCGGAACCGTTAAAAAAACAGAGCGATTTTCTGCTGTCCATTAATATGCAGGGACGGCTGGAAAACGAGCAGCAGTTTGGTGATATCATTCTGAAAACGTCAGAGGACGGCTCACTGGTCCGGCTGCGTGACGTGGCGCGCATTGAAATGGGTTCAGGCAGCTATGCCCTGCGTTCGCAGCTCAATAACAAAGACGCCGTCGGTATTGGTATTTTCCAGGCACCGGGCGCCAATGCTATCGATCTGTCAAACGCTGTGCGTGCCAAAATGGATGAACTGGCCACCCGTTTCCCCAACGATGTGAAGTGGGCTGCGCCTTACGATCCCACCGTGTTTGTTCGCGACTCCATTAAGGCTGTGGTGCAAACCCTGCTGGAAGCGGTGTTTTTAGTGGTGCTGGTGGTGATTCTGTTCCTGCAAACCTGGCGCGCTTCCATTATTCCCCTGCTGGCGGTTCCGGTATCCGTAGTCGGCACCTTTAGCGTGCTGTATCTGCTTGGGTTCTCGCTCAACACGCTAAGCCTGTTCGGACTGGTGCTGGCCATCGGTATCGTGGTGGACGATGCCATCGTGGTGGTGGAAAACGTTGAACGCAATATTGAGATGGGACTGTCACCCAAAGCCGCTGCCCATCAGGCGATGCGTGAGGTATCCGGCCCGATCATTGCCATCGCCCTCGTGCTGTGTGCGGTGTTCGTGCCCATGGCGTTTCTGTCGGGCGTGACCGGTCAGTTTTACAAACAGTTCGCCACCACGATTGCGATTTCAACCGTGATCTCCGCCATCAACTCACTGACCCTGTCTCCCGCACTGGCCGCGATGTTACTGAAGGATCATCAGGCCCCCAAAGATATGCCGACGCGCCTGATCGACAGGCTGTTTGGCTGGATTTTCCGCCCGTTTAACCGCTTCTTTCAGCGTAGCGCGCACGGCTATGAATCGATGGTGGGGAAAACCCTGCGTCGTCGCGGCGCGGTGTTTGGTGTTTACCTGGTGTTACTGGCTGGCGCGGGCTGGATGTTTCATGCGGTGCCGGGCGGGTTTATTCCCACTCAGGACAAGCTTTACCTGATCGGCGGCGTCAAAATGCCGGAAGGCTCGTCGCTGGCGCGCACCGATGAAGTGATTCGTCAGATGAGCGAAATCGGCCTGCAAACGGAAGGCGTGGCCTATGCGGTGGCCTTCCCCGGCCTGAACGCGTTGCAGTTTACTAATACGCCGAACAGCGGCACGGTCTTTTTTGGCCTGAAGCCGTTCAGCGAACGTAAACAAACGGCGGCGCAGATAAACGCGGAGATCAATGCGAAAATTTCCCGCATTCAACAGGGATTTGGCTTTTCAATTATGCCACCGCCTATCCTGGGGCTAGGCCAGGGTTCGGGCTATTCCCTTTACGTTCAGGATCGGGCCGGACTGGGCTATGGCGCACTGCAGACCGCGATTAACACCCTCTCGGGCGCGGTTATGCAGACGCCGGGCATGCACTTCCCGATCTCCTCTTATCAGGCCAACGTGCCACAGCTGGAGGTGCAGGTAGACCGCGATAAGGCGAAAGCACAGGGCGTAGCGTTAACCGATCTGTTCAGTACGCTACAAACTTATCTGGGTTCATCCTACGTTAATGACTTTAACCGTTTTGGGCGCACCTGGCGCGTGATGGCGCAGGCCGACGGGGAATTCCGCGACAGCGTTGAGGACATCGCGAACCTGCGTACCCGTAACGACCGCGGTGAGATGGTGCCGATTGGCAGCATGGTGCATATCACCACGGCCTACGGCCCCGATCCGGTGATTCGTTATAACGGCTATCCGGCGGCTGACTTGATCGGCGATGCCGATCCACGCGTGCTCTCATCGGCCCAGGCGATGCGTCAACTTGAAACGATGTCGGGTCAGCTGCTGCCGAACGGCATGAATATCGAATGGACCGATCTCAGCTATCAGCAGGCGACGCAGGGTAATACGGCCCTGATTGTTTTCCCTGTCGCTGTCCTGTTGGCGTTTTTAGTGCTGGCTGCACTGTATGAGAGCTGGACGCTGCCGCTTGCGGTGATCCTGATTGTGCCGGTGACCATGCTGTCTGCCCTTGTGGGCGTCTGGTTAACCGGTGGGGATAACAACGTATTCGTGCAGGTTGGACTGGTCGTGCTGATGGGGCTGGCCTGTAAGAACGCCATTCTGATTGTGGAGTTCGCCCGCGAACTGGAGATTCAGGGCAAAGGCATTACAGAAGCGGCGCTGGAAGCCTGCCGTCTGCGCCTGCGTCCTATCGTAATGACCTCTATCGCCTTTATTGCCGGCACGATCCCCCTGATTCTGGGTGAAGGTGCGGGTGCTGAAGTGCGTGGCGTTACCGGCGTTACCGTGTTCTCCGGTATGTTAGGCGTTACGCTGTTTGGCCTGTTCCTGACGCCGGTGTTCTACGTGACGCTGCGCAAGCTGGTGACGCGTAAAGCCGCTCAGCAGCGCTTACAGAACGCACCATAACGGAGTCGACAGCAGGCGATGAAAAACCGCCTGCTGTCATCCCTCCGACTTCATGCTTTCCCACCTGCTTAGCGCACCGCTTTTGCTTTTAAAAATAAAACCCCGTTAATGGGCGAGGCAGAATTTCGCCGTCGCATGCATGACATAGTTATGGCTGATAATGTGACGGACGCGATATCCCGCATGATTGATAATCTGTCGCCCGCTCCTGTGACCTTCAAAAGCAAAAAGCAAAAGGAAATGTTCAGAATGCCGTTTCGTTTTCAGCGCAATATGATGATTCTGAGCCTGCTTGTGATTTCACTTCCTTCAATTAGCTTGCCCCTTTCGCAATACCAGCAATTTGATGGACTGATAAGAGCGCCGCTTACCCTTGAGGTGACGCTGAGCAATGGCCAGTTCGCTGAGCTTGATGCCTTTGTAACCCGACCCAGCGGAACCGGTGCCGCACCGCTGGTCTTGATAACTAACGGGACTGAAGGCTCCCGGGCCTTTGATCGCGGCATCATGAATCCAAACCGTATGTCAGGCACGGCTCTGGCGTTTGCACGCCACGGCTATGCTGCAGTGGTGGTGTTACGCGAAGGCTATGGCCACTCAAGCGGAAACGCAGAATATGCGGGCGGTTCATGTGAGCAGCCGCGCCATCAGCTGGCCGGGCAGCGAGATCGGATGGATCTGCTGGCCGCGCTGGCTGTACTGCAAAGACAGCCCTGGGCATCGCGGGAAAACGCGATTCTGGCTGGCATGTCTTCCGGCGGCTTTGCCGTTCTGGCAACCAGCGCGGCGAATCCGCCTGGCGTTAGCGCGGTCATTAATTTTGACGGCGGCCGGGGCGCGAATAAAGATAAATCGCTTTGTGATGGACCGGGTCTGCTTACCGCATTCGAACGCTACGGTGCAACGGCACGTCTCCCCTCGCTCTGGCTCTACTCTGCCAACGATCAGGATTTCTCGCCTGACATGGGAAGAACGTTTTATGACGCCTATCGACGTCAGGGCGGCAGCGCTGAATTTCGTGAAATGCCCCCCTTTGGTAAGAATGGGCATGTTTTCATGGATAGTGCGCCTGAAGCATTTTGGTGGCAGACGGTTTCCGCGTTTCTACAGGCGAATCATCTGCCTTACCAAGAGGTTGTCTCTCTTCCCGACACCACCTTGCCCGTGCCTGCGGCGTTAAATAAAGCCGGGGCGGAGGCGTTTAAACATTACACCTCGTCCCGTCTGTATGAAAAAGCCTTCGCGATCGGTCCGGAAGGCGCATGGGGAAGCGCCTATTGGGCCAGAACCGGCGACGATGCGGCCAGCATCGCCCTCGAATATTGCAATACCTTTAACCGTGGTGATAAAGGCAGTTGCAGGCTGTATGCCATCGGTGATGCGGTTGTTTTACGCTAAGCCTGCACGCTAAAAAAATGATGGGCCGGGCAGAAAGGAAAGTGCCCTGTAACAGGGGGGATAATCATGGTGACAGGCAAAATGTGACGCGCGGCAAAGCGCTGTTTCCTTGAGGGACAATCAACACATAAAAAAAGCCGCATCAGCGGCTTTTTTTGCAATCGCTTTCAGGCTCTACCACATCCGGTTCCGGTACGGCGGTGCAGTTGCTGGTATCGTGGGTTTTCAGCTCATTTAAGGCATCGGCCACCGTGCGTTTGGCCAGGACCGCGAGTGAGGCCTGCTCGGCTTCTTCTGCGATAGATTTAAAATACCAGCACAGGTTGGCGCTGACCAGGCAACGCGGCGCGACGTTCGGGCGCGCAGCCCAGAGTTTTTTATCATCAGTGACGGAAACATAAATATCACGCAGGGTGATGTCTGCCGCCGGTCGGCCAAGATGAATGGAGCCGGTGCGTCCCAGCGTAGACACAATAATGCCGTCACGCGTTAATGGCACCATCAACTTGCGGATAAAACTCGGGTTTGCTTCAAGCCCGTAAGCGAGAATCGCGCTGGTAGAGCGTTTTCCCATTTGCTCCGCCATCGCCACGCTCAGAACCATTTGCAAAGCTGTCGGGAAGCGATAATCAAGCATCTTTGTATCCTGAATTGCGGTGCGTTTTTGTTGTTGTATTGCCGCATGAGTGAACAATGAATCAGCTGTAAATATAACAAAGGCGGTGGGTTTTTAGAAGCAAGAGGCCCGCGACAAGGCACATATTCACCACACTGAAGCCGTCAACAGCACAAGGTGCTTACCGCCATTCTGCTTGCCGATTCGCTTAAGGCGCTGCGTTGACCGGTGCGGGAAGCCGTTTTTTTAACGCCACCACCAGCAGCAGGTTCAGCACGGCGAGCGTGCAAAGCAGCCATAAGGTGGCGTCTGCGCCCAGGGTGGCAAACATATAGCCAAACACCAGCGGCGTTATTGCCTGGCCCATTAGCGCCGGGCGCGCCATTCTGCCTGCGAGCACGGCATAGGCTTCCGGCTTGACCATCACCAATGGCAACGTGCCCCGCACTATCGCACGCAGGCCGTTGCCTGCACCGTAAAGGATCATGCTGAACAACGCCGTTTGAGGAAACAGCGCCAGCAGCACCAGGCCCAACGCGACGAATCCAACAGAAAAAAACGTGGTCCAGATGGGGTGACTCCCTTTGAAAACCATATCGATAATCCGCGAAGCCACCTGGCACGGCCCCAGTATGGCGCTGATCGCCAGCGCCGAGGCCAGGCTGTAACCGCTCGCTTCCAGCAGGGTAATAAGCTGCACGGAGATGGCCGTCATGATGACCGATGCCAGGGTGAAAATGGCACACAGCAGGCGAAACAGTACCACAGGCAAATCGGCCTCAGCGGGAGGCAGGCTTTGACGTTTAACCGCTACGGGCAGACTGCTCTGCGGCAGTGCAAAGAGATAAACGGGCAGAACGCAAACCAGTAACAGTCCGGCGATGGCAAAACAGGCGCCGCGCCAGTCAAGCCAGTGGATCAGCAGTGCCGTTCCCGGCCAGACCAGGCTGGTGCAGAAACCGGAAATAAGCGTTATGCCGGTTATCGCGCTGCGCGCGTGTCCGCCATAGCGAGTGCCCAAGGTGGCAAAGAGCGCATCGTACAGCCCCATCGCCATGCCCACGCCAATGATGACCCAGGCCAATAAAAACACAGGTAAATGATGGCTGAACCCCATGAGGATCAACCCTGCCGCCATCACAAAGCCATTTAACGCCAGCATCAAACGCCCGCCGGTCCGGGCAATCATGTGCCCACAGCGCGGGGCCAGTAGCCCGGAAACCAGAATGCCTAACGAGAGCCCACCATAAACCCACTGTTGCGACCAACCGGTCTCCGCCACGATGGGCGCGGCCATCACCGCCATCAGATAAAAGGATCCGCCCCAGGAGAGGATCTGAACCAGCCCCATAAGGACAATGCTGAATGAACCGGGCTTTTTGATTACGTCCATGTCGGGAATCCGTTAGCGAGCGAAGCGTTTTTATAACATGTTAATGCAATGGAAAAAACGGGGGCCACTTTTTCCTGCCTGCGCCGAATGGCGGCACGGTTTTAACAACACGACTAATAGTATGTTGTAACTACATTCGCTATTGCAGCGCCTTGCGACTTCTGCCACATTGAGCATGTTGTAACTATGGAGAACAGAATGGCGCGCTACGATTTAGTGACTGATATGCAGCAATGCGTAAAAGATCTTGAGCAGGCGTTAGGTGCCTTGCGGCAGCAGATTGAGTCGCTACCGCTATTGATTGCCCGGGTCTTTCGTTTACCGCCCGTCGAAAAAGGTCATGAGCACGATCCTGTGACGCAACTTGCCGTTGAGCAGCTGCTTGGCATTCAGGCGCGAGACATGGCCATGAATCACTACTGCCGGCTGTTTATGCAACATCAGTCGGAAAAGCTCAGTACTAAAGCCGCCGTGCGCTTGCCAGGTGCGCTTTGTCTTGCGTGCAGCGAACAGGAAGAAACGGAGCTCACTGAGCGCATCGCGGGAATCAATCACCTTAAAGCCCGACTGGAGCACCTGATTACGGTGGAGTCCGGCCTGCCCTCTGAAGCCCGCTTTGAGTTTGTCCATCAGCATTTGCGAGGGCTAATCACCCTGAATGCCTACCGGACCATCACTGCGATCCCGGCACCGGAAAGTGTACGTTTTGGCTGGGCCAATAAGCAGGTGATTAAAAACGTGAAACGGGAAGAGATCGTTGCCCAACTGGAAAGAAGCCTGAAAGCAGGCCGCGCCCAGGCGCCCTGGACACGAGAACAGTGGGCAGAAAAGGTTCAACAGGAGCTGGCAGATGTCCGCGCCCTGCCCGCCTCAGCACGTCTCAAGATTAAACGCCCGGTGAAAGTGCAGCCTATTGCGCGTATCTGGCGCGCAGAAGAGAAAAAGCAAACCCAGCTGGCCTGCCCGTCACCGATTCTGGTGCTGTGCCGCGACCGCAGCCAGGTGCCGCAGTTGGGTGAGCTGCTGAATTATGATGCCGACAATATTACGCATCGCTATAAACCAGCCGCCGAACCGCTGTCTTTGCTGATCCCCCGGCTGCACTTATGGGTTGATTGTCTGGTGTGATATCAGGGCCGTGAAGGCCCTGACGTGCCTGACTCACTGCTTCATGCTGCCAACCATCTCTTCCGGGCGAACCCAGGCATCAAACTCGTCTTCAGTCAGATAACCCAGTTTCAGCGCCGAGGCTTTAAGCGTTAAGCCTTGCTTGTGAGCCTGCTTGGCAATTTCCGCCGCTTTGTCATAACCGATGTGGGTATTTAACGCGGTAACCAGCATAAGCGATTCGTTGAGTAACTGTTCAATTCGCTCACGCACCGGCTCAATACCGGTCGCGCAGTGGTGGTTAAAGCTGTCCATGCCGTCGGCCAGTAAACGAACCGATTGTAGGAAGTTATGAATAATCATCGGACGATAAACGTTCAGCTCGAAGTTGCCTGACGCACCGCCCATGTTAATCGCTACATCATTTCCCATCACCTGGCAGCACAACATTGTCAGGGCTTCACACTGGGTTGGATTTACTTTGCCCGGCATAATGGAGCTGCCCGGTTCATTTTCCGGAATAGCGATTTCACCGATACCACAACGTGGGCCCGATGACAGCCAGCGCACGTCGTTGGCAATCTTCATCAACGACGCCGCCAGCCCTTTAAGTGCGCCGTGCGCATGCACCAGCGCATCGCAGGTTGCCAGCGCTTCAAATTTGTTGGGCGCGGTCACGAAGGGTTGTCCGGTCAGGTCGGCCAGAGCTTTAGCCACGCGAACGGCATATTCAGGATGCGTATTCAACCCGGTTCCTACCGCCGTTCCACCCAGCGCCAGTTCTCCAAGGTGCGGAATGCTCTGTTCGATGTGCCTGAGGTTATGCTCAAGCATGGCAACCCAGCCCGAGATTTCCTGTCCCAGTGTTAACGGCGTGGCGTCCTGGAGATGGGTGCGGCCAATTTTAACGATGTCTTTAAACGCCTCAGATTTGGCGCTCAGCGTTTGTTTAAGCACGTTCAGCTGTGGGATCAGATGTTCACGCACCGCAATGACGGCCGCCACGTGCATGGCGGTGGGAAACACATCATTCGAACTCTGGCTCTTGTTAACATCGTCGTTAGGATGCACGAGGCGCGACATACCGCGCTCTCCGCCGAGCAGCTCACTGGCCCGGTTAGCCAACACTTCATTCATGTTCATGTTGGTCTGGGTACCTGAACCGGTCTGCCAGATTGCCAGGGGGAATTCGTCACTGTGCTTGTCCGCTAACACCTCATCGGCGGCGTTCACGATCGCTTCCGCCCGCTCGGCCGGTAATAAGCCCAGATCCCGGTTAACGCTCGCGGCGGCGCGCTTGGTCATTGCCAGCGCATGAACCAGCGCGACAGGCATTTTTTCTGTCGAGATGCGGAAGTGCTCCAGTGAGCGCTGTGTCTGAGCGCCCCAAAGTTTCTCAGCCGGTACATCAATTGGCCCCATTGAATCTTTTTCAACGCGATTGGCTGCCATGATTCTCTCCTTAGCACAGTTTTAGATAAGACTTAGCGTCATCGGTTGTCGATTAGCCCCTGTCTGACGCGGTTAAACTTACACAATTTTTTAACATCCTCCGAGCTTAGCATCCTTCTTGCGCGGGATATGTATTTTCCATGGCGGTTTCTGGTTTAATAAGCGCAGTCTTTTTCCGCCAGTAAGGCAATTAAAAAAATGAAAAAAATGATTAACTCCCTGCAAAACTATGCATGGGGCAGTAAAACCGCTTTAACCTCGCTGTATGGCATAGCCAATCCAAAGCAGTTACCGATGGCTGAATTGTGGATGGGTGCGCACCCTAAAAGCCCATCGACTGTGGAAGAACATGGCAAGCCCCGTTCGTTACGTGATGTGATTGCGGCCAATCCGCAGCAGATGCTGGGCGATGCCGTTGCTAAGCGCTTTGGTGAGCTGCCTTTTCTGTTTAAAGTGCTGTGTGCCGATCAGCCGCTGTCCATTCAGGTGCATCCCAGCAAACGCGCCGCCGAAGAGGGTTTTGCGCGTGAAAATGCCGCGTCAGTCCCTCTCAATTCCGCAGAACGCAATTATAAAGACGCTAATCACAAGCCCGAACTGGTCTATGCGCTGACGCCCTTCAAAGCCATCAACGGTTTTCGCGAACTGAACGAAATGGTTTCGCTGCTGGAGCCGGTTGCCGAGGCACACCCGCAGATCGCCCATTTCCTGCGCCAGCCCACTTTGGCGAATCTTGCCCAGCTGTTTTCCACCCTGCTTTCCCTTGAGGATGATGAAAAAACTCAGGCGCTGCGCGTACTGATGACCGCCGCACAGCAGCATCATGGCGAGCCATGGCAGACTATCAACGACATTGCGGAAGTGTATCCGCAAGACAGCGGCCTGTTTTCACCGCTGCTGCTTAACGTGATCACGCTGCAACCCGGCGAAGCCATGTTCCTGTTTGCCGAAACCCCGCACGCCTACCTTCACGGCGTCGCGCTGGAAGTCATGGCCAACTCTGATAACGTGTTGCGCGCGGGCCTGACGCCGAAATATATCGATATCCCAGAATTGATGGCCAACCTTGCATTTAAAGAAAAGCCGGCCAGTCAACTGCTCACGCAACCCGAGCAGCACGAAAACAGCCTGCATTTCCCCGTACCCGTGGAGGATTTTTCGTTCTCTATTCATGCGCTTACTGATAAGCCGCTTTCTGTCCATCAGGACAGCGCTGCGTTGCTGTTTTGCGTTGAAGGCGAGGCGACGCTCGTCTGTGGTCAGCAGCAGCTGGTGCTCAAACCTGGCGAATCCTGTTTCGTGGCAGCCAGCGATCCGTCTCTGACCATTGCAGGTCACGGCCGTGTTGCACGCGTATTTAATGAGTTAAGCTGAGACGGCTGACGTCACCGCGCTTAACTGCTATTATTTCAATCTATTAGCTAAAAATGCCTGTGGGCGCTTTTTCATCCGCCGTTTGGCGCGGTCTGTCAGGCGGGTGAAATCAAGGATAAGGACGATTCAGCAATGAAAAAGACTCAAGTTGCCGTTGGTGTGGTAGTTGCTCTGGGCGTAGTCTGGACAGGTGCGGCATGGTTTACCGGCAAAAAGCTGGAAAGCAATATGGATCAGATGATCCAGAACGCCAATGCCCAGTTAACGGCGATGGCCCCGAACAGTCGTCTTAAAGTGAGCTATCAGGATTATCAACGCGGCATTTTCAGCAGTAAAATGAATGTGGTTATCCAGGCGAGCTCGCAGACGGAAGACAACCCGCTGCTAAAACCCGGCCAGAGCATCATTCTGAATGAACAGATCGATCACGGTCCTTTCCCGTTTGCCCAGCTGAAAAAATTCAACCTCATTCCCAGCATGGCCTCTGTTCACACCACGCTGGCAAATACCGATGCGGTTAAAAAACTGTTTGAGCTGACTAACAACCAGTCGTTTATCAATGCTGAAACTCGCGTGGGATACAGTGGAAGCACCGATACCGCGGTGAATATTCTGCCCATCGATTATCAAAATGCACAAACGGCGCAGCGTGCGGCCACCAGCGGCGGCACGGTGAATATCAGCGCAGATAACAAAGGCGATAAAGTTTCGCTGGACAGCGACATCGACAGTATTGCGATCACCAGCAAAAACCAGGTCGATCAGCCGGTCATGTTTACGTTAAACGGACTGAAGCTTAAAGCCGATACGCACCTGACCAGCGAAGGCGTTCGCATTGGCGATCAGTCAATCAGCGTGGATAAACTGGCTGCCGCCGTAAACGGACAGGACGCGGTGATCCTCAATAAGATGGTCGGTGATTCTGCTTTTGATAATAAAGCGGGCAAAATCAGTGGCGACATCAACTATAAAATTGATGGCGTGGAAGTGCAGAAACAAAATCTGGGCCAGTTCGCATTAAAAATGAAGCTGTCTCAGTTCGATGCGCAAAGCGTAAAAACCTTCTCTGACAACTACAACGCACAGCTGACAACGCTGATGAATCAGCCGGGCGTGGAAGATGATCCGGTTCGTTTCCAGAACGGTGTTCGTGCCATTCTGCTGAATAATCTGCCTACCCTGTTAAAAGGTGCGCCTACCGTTAGCGTTGCACCGCTGAGCTGGAAGAACGATAAAGGCGAAAGCACCTTTAATCTGAACGTTAATTTTAACGATCCGTCGACGGTAACGGGCGAGCCGCAGACGCTGGCCGCATCGGTTGATCGCGTGCTGAAAACGCTGGATTTAAAACTCTCTGTGAATATGCCAATGGCAACCGAAACCATGCGCCATATTGGCCTGGCTGAGGGCTATCAGGCGGACGACGCGCAGAAGCTGGCGGATCAGCAGGTCAAAGGCCTGGCAGCGATGGGACAGATGTTCCGTCTGACACAAACCCAGGACAACAATATCGTCACCAGCCTGCAGTATGCTAACGGCCAGGTAAATATGAACGGCGACAAAATGACGCTGGAACAGTTTATGTCGCGTTACATGCTGGGCGTGCCAACCAACGAAGGCATGCCAGAGTAAGCGTTATCTTCTGGAATCAGGCGGCCTTTGGCCGCCTTTTTTATGCCAATGCCTGGCGGGTGTGCCGCTGCTGGTAAATTCATTCAGTGCCCATCACGCAACTTTGCGCAATTTATCAGCACCTGACTCACTTGTTGCGCAAATTGCTGGCGTTGTTGCGCAAGATATTTTTATAATGCTCTGCACTTTACAGATACCCGGACGAGTGCACTCCATGATTGATTCAAAACTTCCGCTTACCGACATTCATCGCCACCTTGATGGCAACATCCGTGCACAAACCATTCTTGATTTAGGCCGCCAGTTTAACCTGTCCTTGCCTGCCACTACGCTTGAAGCCCTGCGCCCGCATGTGCAGGTAACGGAAACACAGCCGGATCTGGTGAGCTTTCTGCAAAAGCTGGACTGGGGCGTAAAAGTGCTGGGCGATCTTGACGCCTGCCAGCGCGTGGCGCGAGAGAACGTGGAAGATGCCGCCAGAGCAGGCATTCATTACACCGAGCTGCGTTTCTCGCCGGGCTACATGGCGATGACCCATAATCTGCCGATTGCAGGCGTGGTCGAGGCGGTCATTGATGGCATAAAAGCCGGATGCCAGCAGCATGATATCGACGTGCGTTTAACCGGCATCATGAGCCGCACGTTTGGCGAACAGGCCTGTCTGGATGAGCTCAACGGTTTACTGGCCTTCCGCGACCATATCACCGCCGTCGACTTAGCCGGTGACGAGCTGGGTGCGCCGGGGAGTCAATTCCTCAGCCACTTTGCCCGCGCGCGTGATGCCGGTTTTCGCATTACGGTTCATGCTGGTGAAGCAGCAGGCCCGGAAAGCATCTGGCAGGCCATTCGTGAATTAGGCGCTGAACGTATCGGTCACGGCGTGAAAGCAATTGAAGATCGCGCGCTGATGGATTACCTGGCGGAGCACGCGATCGGCATCGAATCCTGCCTGACCTCCAATATTCAAACCAGTACCGTGTCCTCGCTGGCCCAGCACCCACTGAAAGTCTTCCTGGAGCACGGCGTTCTGGCTACGATTAACACCGACGATCCTGCGGTACAAGGCATTGAGCTGGCCCATGAATACCTGCATGCCGCCCCGGCGGCAGGGCTAAGCCAGGCACAGATGCGACAGGCCCAGGAAAATGGCCTGAAGATTGCCTTCCTGAATGAGGCGGAAAAAGCGGCCATTCGGGCGAAGGTGCAGTAAACAACAAGGCCGCTGATTCAGCGGCCTTTTTTTTGCGTATTGACTATTTTAAAGACACCGTCTGGCGTTTTTCTGCAGACTGTAGCCCTCGCTCAATCAGCTCCATCACCTGAATTGCCTCTTCAGCAGTGACCGGGTTCGCGCCTCGTCCGTTAATGGCATCACGGATCCCCGCATAGTAGGCCGGATAGTTGCCGGGCTGTGTCAGGCAGGTTTTCTCGGTCATGCTATCACCCTCAACCTGCGTCAGCGTGCCATCGCGCATATCGTAGCCCCACTCTTCGCTCGGCGGAAAATCACCGGCTTTAAGACGATCTTCCTGCGGGTCCAGACCGTATTTCACGTAGCTGCCTCGCGTACCGTGAACCGTATAGCGCGGTGACTCTGCCGCCGCTAACATGCTGGCATGGAGTACCACGCGTCGCTGCGGATAGGTTAACGTGGCGTGGAAGTAGTCGGTCGTTTGTGCGCCGGGACGCAGTTCAGCTAAATCCACATTGATCGCCACCGGTGGTCCAAACAGCTGCAGCGCCTGGTCCAACAGATGCGGGCCTAAATCGAACCAGATGCCGCTGCCCGGCCCTTTCATTTCACGCCAGCGTTGGCGAACCTCCAGCCGGAAGCGGTCAAAGTGCGATTCAAAATAGCGCACCTCCCCCAGCTCGCCCTCGGCAAGTAAGGCTTTTAGCGTCAGGAAATCGCTGTCCCAGCGGCGGTTGTGGAACACAGACAGCAACAACCCTTTGGCTTTGGCTAGCGCATCCAGCTCGCGCGCCTGTGACAACGTCACGGTAAAGGGCTTATCAACGACCACGTGCTTGCCCGCATTCAGTGCCGCTTTGGCCAGGGGAAAATGCGTATCGTTGGGGGTGGGGATGACAATCAGTTGTAGGGTGGGATCGTCCAACAGCGCCTGAGGATCGGCCACCACCTTTACGGAGGGCCAGTCGGCATTGACTTTGCTGGCATCGCTGCTGGAAATGGCTGCCAGCTCAACATCCGGCGTTCCCGCAATCAGCGGGGCATGAAATGTTTTACTGGCAAAGCCATATCCAATGAGTCCAACTCGCAGTTTCTCGCTCATTCCTTTTCCTCTCTATTCGCTAACCAGACTGATTTAAGACTAATAGTCTCGTCAGGACAAGGAGGATTCCCCTTAAAATCAGGAGACTGTGCTGCGGGCGACTGTCCAGGCGTGCTGACTGGCTAAATTATCGTGCACGTCCTGATTACGTCGACGAAAATCACTGGGGCTGACGCCCACGCGTTTACGGAAGACGCGCGAGAAATAAAGCTGATCGTCATAGCCCACTTCGCGACCAATGCTGGCAATCGGCTCCTGCGTGGTCTGCAGCAGCAACTTGGCCCGTATCACCCGCTGATCTTCACGCCAGCGAAGGAGATTCACGCCCATCTGCTCACGGAACAGGTGCGCCAGCCGCGAAGGCGATAAGCAGACGTGGCGAGCCACTTCTTCAATTTTCACCTCGCTGGCGAGATGATTGTTCACATACTGACAGGCTTCGATGATGCGCGGATCGCGAATTTGCTGGTGATTTCGCGGATCTTCCTCCACCGCACGAAGCAACAGGCGCTCCAGCAAATTCATCGCCAGTTCTTCGGCAAAGCGGCGTGAGGAGTTATGGGTTTGTTCAATGGTGGCAAACAGGCGATCGAATTCGCCACGCAGGGATTCAGGCAACCGCAGGCGCCCTACACCTTCCTGCTCATCCTGCCAGCGCAGCCAGTCATGCCAGTAAGCGCGCGGACGGAAATAGACCCAGCGGTGAAACCACTGCGGGCTGTCGGGGGCACGACCGTAATAGTGGGCGGTTTTCGGCTGAAACAGCAGCATTTCACCGGGTTCACAATCAAAGGCTTTTTCGCCATCGAATACCCGGCCTTTGCCTTTGATGGTCAGGTTAAGAATATAGCCCTTCATGCCGTGCGGGCGATCGATAAAGAAATCCAGCGGACCATCCGCGGTGATAGGCGTTAACCCCGCCACCAGCCAGGCATTAAACGCGTATCCGGGCAGCAGGGGATTTTGCTGCTCTGCCGGTAATTCACGGTGATACATAATGTCCTCACTTCGTCGTTGAGTGATCACCCGCGGACGCCTTTCGCGTCCGCGGGAAGGTTTCACGCCAAATCAGACTTTATTTTTTTGTTTGTAGCGGTCAAATATCACCGCGGCTAACAGTATCAAACCACGCACAACATACTGTGAGAATGGCGAGATATTTAACAAATTCATCGCATTCTCGACGGTGCCAAGAATAAGCACGCCCGCCACCACGTAGGAAATTTTACCGATTCCGCCCTTGAGGGATACGCCGCCCAGGACGCAGGCAGAAATGACCACCAGCTCATAACCGATGGAGGTCATCGGCTGTCCGCTGGTCATACGGGACGCCAGAATGATGCCCGCCGCGGCGGAAACCAGACCTGAAAGGATAAAAATAATGATACGGGTCCGCACTACCGGCACGCCTGCCAGTCGCGCGGCTTCTTCATTGCCGCCGATAGCCAGCGTGTTGCGTCCAAACGTGGTTTTATTCAGCAGGAAGGCAAAAATCACCATGGTGGCCAGGGTGATCCAGATGGGTGCAGGTACGCCCAGCCAGTTGGCGAAGCCCAGTACAAAGAAGCGCTCGTCTTCGATGCCGACCGCTTTGCCATCGGAGAAGATGTAGGCCAGACCACGCACGATCTGCATTGTCGCCAGGGTCGTAATCAGGGCGTTAATCTTCAGTCGTGCAATCACGAAACCGTTGATAAAGCCGGTCGCCATTCCAAGCAGCAGCCCGGCCCCCACGCCAATCCACAGGCTTTCGGTCATGTTAATGACCACCGCCGTTACTACGCCTGCACAGGCGATAACGGAGGCAACCGAGAGATCGAAATCGCCGGATGCCAGACAGAACAGCATGCCGCAGGCGACCATGCCGGACATCGACATGGCCAGCCCCAGGCCTTTCATATTGATAAAGGAGCCGAAGTTGGGCACAAACACAGCACAGGCAATAAACAGCAGTGCAAAGACCACCAGCATGCCGAAATTGTCCCAGATGCGACCAAAATGCAGACCACGGCGTGGCGCTGCTGGCGGCGTATTAGATGTCGTGGATGAAGTCACGGTACTCTCCTGTCAGGCCACGGCGGCCGCTTGTGTCGTTTTAGGCATAGCCAGGCTCAGCGTCTGCTGCTCCGTAGCCTCGTCATGCAGTATTTCTCCGGCGATAGCCCCTTCACGCATGACCACAATGCGGTCAGCAAGGCCCATCACTTCCGGAAGATCGCTGGAAGCAAACAGCACCGCAATGCCCTTGTTTGCCAGCGCATAAATCAGGTTATAAATTTCGTGCTTGGCCCCAACGTCAATGCCGCGCGTGGGCTCATCCAGCAGGATCACTTTCATCTCCTCTGACAGCCAGCGCCCCAGAATGGCTTTTTGCTGGTTGCCGCCAGAGAGGTTCATGATCAGCTGATCGGCACTCGGTGTTTTGATGTTGAGCGAACGAATATGACGGTCAGCGTTCGTGGCTTCCCAGCCGTTTTTAATCAGGCATCCGGCGGTCAGGTTATGGCGACGGGCGCTGATGTTGATATTGTCGCGGACCGAATGTACCGGAATGATGCCTTCGGCTTTGCGATCTTCCGGGCAGAGCATCACGCCAGCACGGATAGCATCGATTGGGGCGCTGAGCTTCAGCGGTTCGCCATCCAGCAGCACCTGACCGCCACGCAGTCGCGTTGCGCCAAACAGCCCTTTCAGCAGCTCGCTGCGCCCTGCGCCAACCAGGCCAAATAAGCCAACAATTTCGCCCGCGTGCACATTGAGCGAAATCGGCGTTCTGACGCCCTTCGCTTCCACATTCTGCAGTTCGAGCCGCACGGCGCCTTTTTCACGCGGCGAATATCCATAAATGTCGCCCAGATTACGCCCGACCATCGCCTGAACCAGATCGTCGTGATGCGTGTTGGCCATGTCTGTAAAGGTTCGAACATAGCGGCCATCTTTAAAAACGGTGATGGCGTCGCTGAGGGCAAAGATCTCTTCCATACGATGCGAAACGTAGAGCACCACGCGCCCTTCTGCCCGCAGCTGACGGATAACCCGGAACAGGTTATCGATTTCCCGTGCAGACAGTGAACTGGTGGGCTCATCAAACGCGATGATGCGCGCATTGCGCGCCAGCGCTTTGGCAATTTCCACCATCTGCCATTGCCCCAGAGACAGGTATTTCAGCGGCATGTCGGGATCAACGTCCATGCCTAAGTTTTTCAGTTGCAGTCCGGCTTCGTAACGCAGCAGTTTTCGGTTGACCAGCCCGCGCTTGTGCGGCAACTGACCGAGATAAATATTTTCTGCCACGCTCATTTCGGGGACTAAATGCAGTTCCTGGTAGATAATCGCCACGCCCGCGTCCAGCGCGTCAGTGGTGTGCTGAAAATTAACCGGCTTTCCTTTGATACGAATTTCACCGCCGCTCGGCAGATAGCTACCACTGAGGATTTTAAGCAGTGTCGATTTACCGGCACCGTTTTCTCCCATCAGCGCATGCACCTGACCACCGTGGCACTCAAAAGAGATGTCCTGTAACGCTTTGACGCCGGGAAAGGTTTTACTGATGCCATGAAACGACAGAAAGGCTGAATCAGTGTTCATGGTTTCTCCAAAAAATGGCGTTGATGATTCGGGCCACCGGCAGTTAAGGATTTATCCTGTTACCCATTGGGTAACGCTGTAAAACCCCTGCTTTCTCTGTGGCCCGATAATGACTTTACCTGTGCTGCCTCAGCAGCCTGCTGTTACATCAACCCTTTCTTCGCCAGCTCGGCTTTAAAGTTGTCGCGGGTGATTAACACCACGTCGGTGACTTCAGTGAATTTCGGCGGTTCCTGACCTTTGCTCACCCAGTTGTAGAGCATCTGGCTGCTCTTATAACCGTGGATATCCGGGCTTGGCAGCAGAGATCCATAGAAGCCGGTTGCGTTGGCCTTCGACAGTTCACTCACCGCATCCACACCGTTAATACCGATACCGATGACGTCAGCGGCTTTAAAGCCCTGTCCTTCGGTTGCGCGCACGCCGCCCAGCACGGTGTTGTCGTTCATGCCGACAATCAACCAGTGTTTCACTTCCGGGTGCTGAACCAGCAGAGAGTTACCCGCATCGAATGCACCAGGGATATCATTGGACTTGGTCGGCACCTGGTAGATCTGTTTTTCCGGGAATCCTGCGGCTTTTAGCGCATCCATCGAACCCCCGGTACGACGACGGGCGGTATCCAGCTCGTTCGCCGTAATCGCCATCACCGCCGTGTCTTTTGCGTCCCAGCCGCGTTTTTGCATTTCTTTATAGAGTTCCTGACCCTGACGCTCACCAATCTTGGTCGCCGCCATCATTACTAACGGCACGCTATCCATGGGTTTGCCTTTGGCGTTGACGAACTGGTCATCCACCGCAATCACTTTCAGTCCGTAGCCCCGTGCTTTTGCCATAATGGCCGAGCCCAGCTTGGGATCCGGTGTACAGATAACAAAACCTTTCGCGCCGCTTGCCGCAAGGCTGTCTATCGCATTGAGGGTTTTCTCACCGTCCGGAACGGCAATTTTGATGACCTCGAAGCCCAGATCTTTTCCGGCCTTATCGGCAAATTTCCATTCCGTCTGGAACCACGGCTCCTCGGGTTGCTTGACCAGAAAACCCAGCTTCATGGTCTCGGCGATAGCTGATTGTGACATAACCGCTGCCAGCCCAATGGCTGCCAACGCTTTAGTGAATTTATGCATGATGCTCTCCGGCGCTAGTTGTTTTATCGCTGTTAAAAACGAATTGGTGTAAACGCTACCAGTTAACTTTCTTTTAGGGGTACAGAATTAAATCAGGACGTTAGCGCGAGCCGCGATGGTAGCCTGCTTAAACGTTGGCCTATTTTTAGCGGGAATGGAGAAGAAAAATGTAGAGCGGTATCACATCTTAAAATCACGACAGAATGATCCATATATTCAGCGAATTTAACCGTCTCTTAACTTTTGCAATGGATCACAATTTCACTGCTGATGGCAGAAAAGTGCATATTCTCAGCCAGCCGTGACTAACCGTTATTTCTTACACATCACAGGATAAGGAGGTTTATTCATAACAGGAGATTCAAATGCGTACTGAAGCCATCACCCTGGGACTGGACTTTGGTAGTGATTCGGTGCGTGCGCTGGCGGTGGATTGTCACTCTGGTCAGGAGCTGCAAAGTGCCGTGGCAAACTATGCACGCTGGCAGCAAGGCCTTTACAGCGATCCTCACAGCAACCGCTTCCGTCACCATCCACAAGACTATATTGATGCCATGGAGCAGGCGATGCTCGAGGTGTTAAATGCGTTGAGTGAAGAACAACGCGCTGCCGTCGTCGGTATCGGCGTTGACAGTACCGGCTCCACACCCGCGCCTGTTGACCGTGACGGCAAGGTTCTGGCGCTGCGGCCTGAATTTGCTGAAAACCCGAACGCGATGTTTGTGCTGTGGAAAGATCATACGGCAATTGAAGAAGCCGAAGAGATCAATCAGCTGTGCCGTAGCGGCCGCTTTACCGACTACAGCCGTTACATTGGCGGCATTTACTCTTCTGAATGGTTTTGGGCAAAAATCCTTCACGTGACGCGTCACGATGCAGCGGTGCGCGAGGCCGCAGTCTCCTGGGTTGAACTGTGCGACTGGGTACCGGCATTGCTCAGCGATACCGTTGCCCCAGAAAAACTGCGCCGTGGACGCTGCGCCGCCGGTCATAAAGCACTGTGGCACGGCGACTGGAACGGCTTGCCGGATGTGGAATTTCTGAATGCGCTCGATCCCCATCTTACTCAGCAGCTTGACTCCCCGCTGTTTAAAGACACCTGGACCGCGGATTTGCCGGTGGGCACGTTGAGTCCCGAGTGGTCACAGCGCCTGGGCTTATCCCAGCAGGTGACGATTTCAGGCGGTGCCTTTGACTGTCATATGGGTGCAGTGGGCGCAGGCGCACGGCCCTACACGCTGGTGAAAGTGATTGGCACCTCCACCTGCGACATTTTGATTGCGGATACTGAGAAGGTGGGCGACCGCGCGATCAAAGGCATTTGCGGACAGGTCGATGGCAGCGTGGTGCCGGGCGCCATGGGTCTGGAAGCCGGACAGTCGGCGTTTGGCGATATTTATGCCTGGTTCAGTCGTCTGCTCGGCTGGCCGTTACAGCAGGCGGCGCAGCACCATCCTGAACTAAAACCGCAACTGGCAGAGATGCAAAAGTCGCTGATCAAAAACCTGACTGACGCCTGGGCCGCCAATCCGCAATTGGATCATATGCCGGTGGTGCTGGACTGGTTCAATGGCCGCCGCACACCGAACGCCAATCAGCGCCTTAAAGGTGTGATCACCGATCTTAATCTCGGCACCGATGCGCCTGCCCTGTTTGGCGGCCTGATTGCGGCGACCGCATTTGGCGCCCGCGCCATCATGGAGTGCTTCGAGCAGCAGGATATTCCGGTTGAGAACATTTTGACCCTGGGCGGCATTGCCCGTAAGTCTCCCGCCATTATGCAGGCCTGCTGCGACGTGATGAATCGCCCGCTGGATATCGTCTCTTCAGATGAATGCTGCGCCCTGGGCGCCGCCATCTTCGCCGCCGTGGCCGCCGGTGTTCACCGCGACGTCGAGCAGGCACAGAACGTGATGGCCAGCCCGATTGACGTCACGCTGCAGCCCGATCCGCAGCGCGTCGCGCGCTATCAGGAACTTTATCAACGCTATCAACAATGGTGCGTGACGGCAGAACCTCATTATGCCGCACGTTCCGCTTCCGCTAAGTAAAGGAGTGGTTTATGCAACAGTTCAACGTGTGGTTTGTCATTGGTACACAGCACCTCTACGGAGCGGAAACGTTACGTCAGGTTGAGCAGAATGCCCGTCAGGTGGTGGAAGGTCTGAATCAGGCGGGATTGCCTGTGCGCCTGGCACTCAAACCGCTGGTGAAATCGCCAGATGAAGCGCTGTCGCTGTGCCGTGACGCCAGTCACGATCAAAACTGTGTGGGCATCATTACCTGGCTTCATACTTTTTCGCCGGCCAAAATGTGGATCGGCGGTTTAAACGTATTAACGAAACCGTTATTGCAGTTTCATACCCAGTTTAATGCCGAAATTCCGTGGGACAGCATGGACATGGACTTCATGAACCTGAACCAGACCGCTCACGGCGGTCGTGAGTTTGGCTTTATCGGCGCACGTATGGGCCTGCAGCACAGCGTGGTGACCGGCCACTGGCAGGATAAACACAGCCAACAGCGCGTGGCCAACTGGATGCGTGCCGCGCTGGCCAAACAGGCCAGTCAGCACCTGAAAGTGGCCCGTTTCGGCGATAACATGCGTGAAGTGGCCGTAACGGAAGGCGATAAGGTCGCGGCACAAATCAAATTTGGCTATGCCGTCAATGGCTGGGGCGTGGGCGATTTGGTCGAAGTGATTAACGGCGTCAGCGATGGCGATGTTAATGCACTGGTCGATGAGTATGAGAGCCAGTACCGCTTTACCGATGTCGCCGCCGTCGGCGGTGAAAAGCGGCAAAACGTTCTGGATGCCGCGCGCATTGAGCTGGGCCTGAAGCGTTTTCTGGACGATGAAGGCTGTATGGCATTTACCACCAACTTCCAGACGCTGCATGGCATGACCCAGCTACCCGGCCTGGCGGTACAGCGCCTGATGGGCCAGGGCTATGGTTTTGCAGGCGAAGGGGACTGGAAAACGGCCGCCCTGCTGCGCATTTTCAAAGTGCTGGCGGGCGATCGTCCCGGCGGAACCTCCTTTATGGAGGATTACACTTACCACTTCTCACCGGGCAACGATTTAGTACTGGGTTCACATATGCTGGAGGTGTGCCCGTCCATCGCGCTGGAAGAGAAGCCGCTGATTGACGTTCAGTTCCTGGGCATTGGCAACAAAGCCGATCCGGCACGACTGATCTTCTCAACACCGGCAGGCCGTGCCATCAACGCCAGCGTGATCGATATGGGTGACCGCTTCCGTCTGCTGGTGAACGTAGTGGACGCCATTGAGCAGCCCAAACCTCTGCCAAAACTGCCCGTGGCCCGTGCGCTGTGGAAAGCTCAGCCATCGCTGGCAACGGCCTCTGAAGCCTGGATCCTGGCGGGCGGCGCGCACCATACCGTGTTCAGTCAGGCACTGAGCCTGGATGATATGTATCTGTACGGTGAGATGCACGGCATTGAGGTGCTGGTGATTGACGAACATACCCAGTTGCCTGCGTTTAAGGATGCCCTGCGCTGGAACGATGCGTACTACCATATGAAGCGTTAAGATTGCTGAGACGTTGCGAACGGGCCAGCTTGCTGGCCCGTTTTTTTATGGCTTGCCGCCGACCTTATCAACTCAGGCGGTCAACCGTGAATCACCCGAGGTAATACAATCGGATCAGTATGCCTTGCGTCACGGCTTTGCTCTTCTTTCGTCTCTGTCTCGTTATGAGGTTCTGCGTCAGTTCGAGCCTGTTTCTGTGCAGTCAGTAGGCTGATGCAAAAGGGTTATCTGGCAGCAGAAATTAACATACGGGCAAGAGGTTCTTTGTACAAAGGGCACAGGCCTGGATCACTCATTGCCTGCCACGTTACAGCGGCAGGCAGATCTGGATTTATTTTTTCAATAAACGTGGCAGTTGATTATCAAGCTCAAGAATACAGGCATCCATCATCTTTTGCGTTTCCTGGGTCACTTTAGCGTAATTGTTGGCCTTCCAGTCACTGAGCGGTGCTGTCGCCGGTTTCGGTGCACACTCTGATACCACATAGGCGCTGAGAATATTGCCGCCTTCCGGACGTTTATAGAACAGTACGCGGTAGGTTAAATCGTAGTTGCTGTTATTGGCCGACATATCGCTATAAACCAGTGACCATTGCGCCGCGGCAATGAACAGCGGCTGTGTATAAGCATATCCGTTGCCATTTTTATCGAGCCAGCTTTTTATTTTCACTACGGCTTTTGGGGTAAAATAGTGCGCCGTAGGTTCGGGCAGCGCATCAACAGAGGTGCCTTTATAACTGTTTTTGTCAAAGGAGCCGGTGCTGATTCCCCCACCTAACACTGCCGTTAGCACAGACATGCCCACACCCGCACCCGTACTCACCGGTGTGACTTCGCGCAGTTTTACGTCTGAGTAATGATTGTTATTCATATCCACTGGCGCATAAATCGTCTCAACAGTCAGCGTGCTGCCGTTATCGGCCTTAACGACCTGAGCATTATTTTTACCTGCGCATCCCACCAGAAAGACTAATGACAACGTACCCGTTATTAATAACTTGCTCATATTTATCGCATTCCCTTTACGTAAAAAGCCCTTGTTTCCGATTGTCTCTTTAAGGATTTCCAACCGGATTCCAGCTTCTATAACGGGTAAAAGGGAAAAAGCTTTAGGATTTTTTCATTAATTTTTGATGAATACTCATGGCTTAGTGTCGGTTAAGCATGATGGTACGCGGGAACCTTCAGGCAGCTGACGGGCACCTGTGGTTCAGCAGTGCCCACGGATGCCCTCACAGAAGAGGCCTGAATATCACCCTTTCCATCACTGAATGGCGGTTTACCACGTCACCGGCTTGCCAAAGCGATCCAGATACTCCAGCCCCGGTCGGCCCCGCTTGTGCTCGATGACGTTCACGATATCAGGCAGGGTTTCCTCAAGGCTAAAGGCCCCCTCTTCACCGCCCAGAGCCGTGCGGATCCAGCCCGGTGCCAGCAGTAATAAAGCCCGGTCCGGATGAGCGCGCGCCTGCCGTGCCGCATAGCTTCGCATATATTGATTCAGCGCGGCTTTAGAGCCGCGATACACTTCTCTTCCCCCTTTCACATTATCCCCCACGCTACCTTGACCGGATGACATGACGCCAATCAGTCCGTTGGCTCTGACCCGATCCTGACAGGTTTCAACAACCCGCATTGGCGAAAGCGCATTCGTTACCATGACGTGAATAAAATCTTCGGTACTGACCTCTCCAATCGTCTCACTCTGGTTGGGATTCGCCGTTCCGGCATTCACAAAAAGCGCGTCATAGCAACGATGCTGCAACCGCGAATTAAGCTGAGAAATTTGATCGGTATCGTTGATGTCCAGTTGTTCAATGGTAAGTGCATGCGGATAACGTGCAGACAAATCCTGCATAGCCTCGGGATGGCTGTTACGCACCGTTGCCGTCACTTCCCAGCCGCGGCTGAGCAGCTCACTGGTCATGGCCAACCCGATACCTCGTGAGGCACCTATTAATAACATTTTGGGCTTGTCGGCCTGAGATGAATGAAGCGTCATAAGAGTTACTCCTGCTGGTTGCGGAAATAACGACTTTAATGCGCAAAGAACAGTTGAGCCAGACGCACAGGATGCAATAATAGATTGCGTCTGATGCAAGGGTCTGACTTTATGCCTGATATTGATCTGAATTTACTCACTGCGCTGGATGCTTTGCTGACAGAGTGCAGCGTGACACGCGCAGCGAAACGGTTGGGGCTCAGTACCTCAGCCATGAGCCGCACGCTAGGCCGCTTACGCCTGGCGACCGGCGATCCGCTACTGGTTCAGGCCGGGCATAATATGGTTCCAACGCCCTATGCCACTGAACTGGCCACGCGCGTCCATGAGACGACTATGGACGCGTTCGCCCTGCTGCGCCCCGCAGATAAACGCCTCGATCTTTCTACAACCGCGCGCAGCATCGTTATACGGGCGAATGAAGGATTTATCGATTTAACCGCCGCCGCGCTGCTTAACGAGCTTCGCCAGACCGCGCCCAGGCTACGACTCATTTTCGTCAATAAATCAGATAAAGCGCCGCAGGCGTTGCGTGAAGGCAAGATTGATCTTGAAATTGGTGTGCTGGGTACGGATGCGCCGGAACTCAAAACCAGGCTGCTATTCAGCGACCACTTTGTGGGCATCTGCCGACGCGATCATCCGCTGCTGGATAACCCAGGCGTGACGGCAGAGCGCTATGCCAGCTTTTCGCATATCGTCATGTCCAGAAATAATGCCCGCTCTGGGCCTGTTGACGCCGCGCTTGATGCGCTTCAACTGCGCCGGGACATTCTGATGTCCGTTCCGACTTACAGCAGCGCCATCAATATTGTTTGTCAGACAGACCTCATTGGACTGGTACCCTCATCCGCGCTGGTCGGGCCCAATCGGCGCGCCGACCTGGTGCATTTCGACCTGCCGGTAGCTACACCGGTGATAAAGGTGCTGGCTATCTGGCATCCAAGACTGCACGCGGACCCGGTGCACCGCTGGCTTCGTGATACGATCGTCGCCGTTTGCCGCCGGGAACAGGGTAAAACCAAATGAATAGCGCGATGTGATACCGGGTCGACACAGAGACTCGCGATCTTGCAAGCCGGTATCAGACTTTTTTCCTTTCCGGGCTGACGCTTATAGCGCCCCATTCGCCTGGGGGGTGAAAATTCGTTATCATCAGCGCCTGTTCACGCCTCAGGCCCACTGATGTCTACGATTGTTGATACTTTTATTGCCCCGCCGTGCCATGAGGAGATACGCATTCTCTATCAGGACGACCATCTGGTGCTGATCGACAAGCCCAGTGAGCTGTTGAGCCTGTCAGGCAAAAACCCCCAAAACCTGGACTCGGTACACTATCGCCTGGTGACGATCTTCCCCGGCTGCACACTGGTGCACCGGCTGGATTTTGGCACCTCCGGGTTGATGGTTGTGGCGCGTAACAAAACCATTAACGCGGCGCTCAGCCAGCAATTCAGCGCGCGCACGGTGGCTAAGCACTACAGCGCCCTGCTGTGCGGGCATTTACCGGATGAAGAAGGCATCATTGATGCTCCCATCGCGAAAGACCCAGCCCGGTTTCCACGGATGTCTATTTGCGCCGAATGGGGCAAGCCTGCCCGTTCCCGTTATCGGGTTGTTGAGCGTTTTAACCTTAAACGGGATGACGCCAGAGTGATTCCCCTGACGCGCGTGACGCTGATCCCAGAAACCGGTCGCACTCATCAGTTACGTATTCACTGCCAACTGCTGGGCCATCCGATTTTAGGCTGTGACCTCTACGGGGGGCTTTTGCTGCCGGGCATGGAACAGACGCCAAGGTTAATGCTTCATGCCAGTGAACTGCAGTTTATTCATCCCGTTACCGGTGAGCCCTTTCACATCGTCAGCCCCAGTCCGTTTTAACGCAACGCCTTTACATTGGCGCCAGGAACACGGCTGACATTGTTGTGCCAGGCCGCTTCAGCCCGCAAACGCCTCTTGTTGTCACGGCTCACGGCACCGGTTTACTTCAGGTGCAGGTTATTCAGAAAGTCGGTAATAGCCGCAGCGATCGCCAGGCCGTGCGTTTCCAGCGCAAAGTGTCCGGTATCATAGAAGCGAATCTCCGCATCGGGCAGATCCCGTTTCCACGCCTCGGCACCAGCCGGCAGGAAGAAGGGATCGTTTTTCCCCCACACCGCAAGCAAGGGGGGCTGAAACTGACGGAAGTAGTTCTGAAACGCCGGGTACAGCGCCACGTTTGATGCGTAATCCAGCAGCAAATCGAGTTGAATCTCCGCGTTACCCGGCCGAAGAATGTGCAAACCCTCAAGCGTGTAACCATCCGGTGAGACACGACTTTTATCGGGCACGCCCTCAAGATATTGCCATTTGATCGAAGCTGGCGTTGGGAAGTCTCGCAGCGCGTCACGGTTTTCCTGGCTGGGCTCCTGCCAGTAGCGCTGGATCGGTTTCCAGCCCTCACCCAGTCCTTCCTCATAGGCGTTACCATTTTGAGAAATAATGGCCGTAATCCGTTCGGGATGACTGACGGCAAGCCGCCAGCCGACGGGGGCGCCATAGTCATGAACCATCAGCGCATAGCGCTCCAGCTTAAGCTGTTGCGTTAACTGCTCAATAGTGATTGCCAGCTGGCTGAAGGCGTAAACGTATTCGCCTCGTGCCGGAGATTCCGTGAAGCCAAACGCAGGCAGGTCGGGTGCAATCACGTGGTAGTGCCCGGCAAGATGCGGGATCAGGTCTCTGAACATAAACGAGGATCCCGCGAAGCCATGCAACAGCAGTATTGTCGGCCTGTTGGGATCGCCCGCTTCGCGGTAAAACACATTGACGTCGCCAACCTGTTCGTAGCGGTATTTTACGCCATCCCGTTGCTGTGCATCGTTAACGTCTTGCGTACGCAAACTGTCTGTCGTCGTAATGGATTTTGAAGCCGCCATGATGTTTCCTTATGATGTAACCGTTAAAGTTATTATTTGAAGGTTACGATCTGTTTTGCTAACCTGTCAAATATGTTTTTAACAGTTACAGGCAGCTATGAATTCAGATCTCAACACCCACGACTTCCTTTTCCTGGCGGATAACCTCGCACTGGACTTTATCAATAGTGAATACGGCGTGGACGAGCAGCGACATGACTGTTTCAGCGACGATCGACGCGTGATGCTCTGGCTGGAGATGGCAGGGATCTTGCCGGATGGCGCGCCTTTGCAGGCACCTGATGGGCTGTTACATGAAGCGCGGGCGCTGCGCGACAGTGCACGTGCACTTGTCGATGCTGCGATGAATGGCTTATCTGCGGATCTGACTGTTCTTAACAGGCTCTATAAGGACGGGCGCCCGACGAAGCGACTGGCGTGGGATGATGACGCGCAGCGATACCAGATCGCGGTTAGCCACGAGGAGATAAGCATAGCCATCCTGCTTTGGCCGGTGGTCAACGCACTGGTCGAGCTTGTTGTCAGTGACAGCTTTACCTACGTGCGCCAGTGTGAAGCACATGACTGTATCCTGCTTTTCCATGACCTCAGTAAATCGCACCGCCGCCGCTGGTGCAGCATGGCGACCTGTGGCAATCGCATGAAAGTCGCGGCGTTTCGATCCCGAAAGCGATCGGATCAGGTTTGATTATGGCTGCAAACGGCACGAGCCCTGCGGCGAAAGTGCGCAGCACTTTGCAGCAAGGCTCAGCGGTTATCCCGCCTGATTGCAATCATTACCACATCAGATCATCGGGTACTTTGAAATCGGCATAGGGATCGTCTTCATCCTGGGCTTCCTGACTCAGCGCACTGTTTAAGACAATACTGTTGGCATCACGTTGGGCAATTTTATCAGCCACGCTCGCGGGAATAATGGCGTAATGGCTCTCTTCGCTGTTATCAACCTGCAAACGTGCGATCGCCAGACGGCCATTGATAAGTTGTGCCTGGGTGGGCTTATCCACCATGATTTTTTTAATCAGGTTGTTATCTGTGAAGTTAAAACCGATATCACCTCGGGAAATGTCGATTTTGTTCATGTCAATCAGCTGCTTCACCTGCGCCTTGTACTCTTTTGAAAGCACAGCCTGCCGTTGTTGTTCATTAAGCTGCTTGTCACGCTCTTGCTGGGCTTTTTTGTTCTCTTCTACAGCTTCGCGCGCCTCGCGGGCCTGAACACGCGATTTTTTGGCCGTTCTCTGGACCTTGTCCATTTTCTTACTGGTGACTAATCCTGCTTTTAACAGCTGCTCTTGTAAGGTGAGTTTTGCCATCTTGTTCTCTGAATCTGATGAGGAATGGGCGGGATTATACCTGAGGCGATAGCAGATTGCAGACGCTGATGTAGTGCGCACTTAAGACTCGAGCGGACGTTGTATGCGCGAAGTCGTGAGGTTCCCCACGTCGGGTCCGGTATCCGTCAGTCGCTCATCCCCGGGTTAGCGTCCTGCAGATGCTGGCTGAGAGGGAGCCGGTGGTTCGCTAACGCAATCGGCTATGCGCAACAGAGACGACGTTGAGGGAAGTCTGTAAACTTATCAAGACGCGCACTGGAATATAACAAACCTGTTAGTCACAGGCGGTAAAGCGCGAAGAGAGATAAAAAGAAGGGATAAACGCCGCCAGCGCCCTGTCAGGCGAGCACTGGCAGACAGGTCTGATGATGTCAGACCTTGAGCATTTTTACTGTGGCATCAATGTCTATCTCATCTTCAGAGAAGATTAGGGTTGCGCCCTGAAAGGTGGTGATGGCCAGTTTTTTCAACGTACGCATCTCATCGGCCTGGGCTGCGGATTTAGGTTTGATATTGTTCATTAAGATGCCCACAGACAGCACCGTATTTTCTTTATCGATACGGCTGCTGGCAGGCACTTCCTCGCTGAAGACCACATAAGACTTAATGGCAGTGAGCTTGATTCGCTCACCCGCGATAAAAATGTATTTGCTCTCTGGCAGGACTTTCACCGCAAAGGCCGACAGCCCTTTATTGTTGGTGGTGGGTTCAAACGTCACCGCCGCATCTTTCTTAATCAGATCAGGGTTGGCGACCTTAATCACGTGAAAATACCGGTTATCACCGTTTTCATCTTTGATAAAGCCAAAGCCTTTATCCTGAAACCAGGTTGTGATTGTTCCATTCATCGCCATTACCGCCTACCTAATCGTTTATCTACTCAATTTTTTCAGCGCGCAGTGTAAAACACAATGCGGGTGCAAACTACGTCTTTGGGCTAAGTGTGGCCGATAAATTTCTGCTCTGCACCTAAGCTTTTCGGGCAGAGAGGTCGGGAAGACCATGAGGGCGTGGCTGGCGGCAGATGAATAATGCCGCCCCCCACTGTGAATTGAGCAAAAACCACTCCGTTACCGGGTCAATAAGAAATTATCTGTTCGGTCACAGCGATATACTTCTTTAAAACAAATTAAAGAGGTTAATCGCATGATTTATCAGCCAAAATTTATCAGCTTCGACTGCTACGGAACGCTCATAAACTTTGAAATGGGGCCGACCGCTAAGGGGCTTTTTGCCGACCGGATTGCAGAACAGCGAATGCCTGCGTTTCTGGACAGCTTCCGTTTCTACCGGCTTGATGAAGTGCTGGGTGACTGGAAGCCGTTTTTTCAGGTCGTTGAAAACGCTATTCAGCGGGCCTGTAAAGCGCATGATGTGGAGTACCGCGATTCTGATGCACTCACTCTCTATAACGCGGTGCCGACCTGGCAGCCACATCCTCACGTTGTGGAAACGCTGGAATTGATCTCTCAACATATTCCGTTAGTGATTTTGTCGAATTCGATGGTGGATCTTATTCCCCACAGCGTCGCCCATCTTAAAGCGCCTTTTCATGCGGTGTACACCGCTGAAGCGGCTCAGGCTTACAAGCCGCGTGCACAGATTTTCGAATACATGTTTGACCAGTTGGGCTGCGGACCCGAGCAGATGATGCACTGCTCCTCCAGCTTCCGTTATGACCTGATGACGGCATCCGACCTTGGCTTTATGGCCAAAGCGTTTATCGATCGTGGGCATGAACCCGCCTTAGAAGGTTATGGCGTTGATCGGCTCACCGACTTCCGCCAGCTTGCCGGCCTGCTTGGTATTTAATGCGTCTCTGGGTGCGGAGAAACGAGGAAATATGATGCCTGATGAACAGAGGCCCAAGGCGGTTGCACTCAGCACAGCTGCGCCAGCGCTTTCGCTGCCGGCTATCCAATCTTTAGTGTCTGAAAAATATGGCATTGAGGGCAACGTCCTGCCGCTGGCCAGTGAGCGCGATCAGAACTGTTGCATCGAGCAGGCCGACGGCACGCGCTATGTGTTAAAGATCAGTAATCCCTCTGAAGCGCTGTCCATCGTGGATTTTCAGATTGCCGCGCTTAATCACATCGCCGAGGCTGCGCCCGGGCTGTCCACGCCGCGCGTCGTGCGAACGCTAGAGGGCTCCCTGCGTGACAACGTCACTCTTGACGGAGGAGAAATAACGACCGTCAGAATGCTGACCTATTTAGACGGTATACAGGTTAAGGATACGGAGAGAACCCCAGCACAGCGTTGCGCGATGGGCACCTGTCTGGCCCGGCTTGACCTGGCTTTACAGGCATTCAGCCATCCCGCTGCCAGCCACGATCTTCTCTGGAACGTTTCAGCCGCGCATCGCCTGATGGATAAGCTGGAAGACCTCGTGGATCCCACCCGTCGCAGGCTGGCTGAAAAATTTATGACACGTTTTATCACCCATATCCTGCCGCGCCTTCCGGCGCTGAGGGCGCAGGTTATCCATAACGACTTCCATCTCTACAACGTGATGGTTGCGCCAGAGGCGCAGGATCATATTACGGGCATTATCGATTTTGGCGACATGCTTTATGCCCCCCTGGTCGGCGAAGTCGCAACCGCGGCGGCCTTTCAGATGACAGGCAGCGTCGATCCTTTTGCCGGCGCCGCCCAGTTTGTCGGCGCCTACCACCAGACGCTCCCGCTTACCGATCTGGAGCAGGCGGTCGTGACCGATCTGATGGCGACCCGTCATCTGATTACCGTTTTGATTACCGAGTGGCGCGCGGTTCGCTATCCACACAATCGCGCCTATATCATGCGGCACAACCCAGCCGCGTGGGAGGCGCTGTCTTTAATGGCGGATCTGTCTCGCGATACGGCACGTGACCGACTGCTGGCTGAACTCTGAAACCGGAGAATTGTATGAAAAGCACGACAGATCTCAATATGGTAAACGCCTATATCCCCGGCCAGGTCGACGTGGGGCCGGTCACCGCCGCGATGATTCAACGGCGCGATGCGCTGCTCGGCCCAGCCTATCGCCTGATGTACGAGCATCCCTTACATATCGTGCGCGGTGAAGGCGTGTGGCTCTTCGATCCTGAGGGCCGTCGCTATCTGGATATTTATAATAATGTCACCTCGCTTGGGCATTGCCATCCTGCCGTCACCGAGGCCATCTGTCAGCAGGTTCAGACGCTGGCAACAAATACCCGCTACCTGCACGACACCATTCTGGAACTGGCCGAACGCCTGCTGGCCACCGTGCCGGAAACCGCGCTTGCGCATCTGATGCTGACCTGCACAGGCAGTGAGGCCAATGACCTGGCTTACCGTATTGCCAAAGTTCGTACCGGGGGCACCGGCATTATTGTGACCGAGACGGCCTATCACGGCATCACGGACGCGGTTTCTCAGTTTTCGCCCTCTTTAGGCACGTCGGTGGATCTTGGCGCCCATGTGCGCCTGATTCCTGCCCCACGGCTTTATCATGCTGAGGGAGCCGATCTTAGCGAGCGCTTCACGCGCGACGTGGAAAACGCTATCGCCGACCTGCAGCGTCACGGCATCAAACCCGCCGCGCTGATCGTCGATTCCTTGTTCACCAGCGATGGCATCTTGCCTGGTCCGGTGGGCTTTATGAAAGGTGCAGTTGAAGCCATCAAGCGGGCCGGTGGCGTGTTTATTGCCGATGAAGTTCAGCCCGGCTTTGGGCGCACAGGCGAGACAATGTGGGGCTTCCAGCGCCACGGCATTATCCCGGACATGGTGACGCTGGGCAAGCCGATGGGCAACGGTCAGCCGATTGCCGGTCTGCTGGCCACCGCTGATGTGCTGGCGGAGTTTGGTCAACGCTCACGGTATTTCAATACTTTTGCGGGCAATACCGTTTCCTGCGCAGCCGCACTGGCCGTTCTGAAAACCATTGAAAGGGATGGCCTGGTTGCCCATGCGCGCGATGTCGGCAAACAGCTGCTTGATGGCATAACCGCGTTGGGTAAAAAGCATGAGGCGATCGGTGATGTTCGCGGTGCCGGCCTCTTCGTTGGCGTTGAACTGGTTTCCGATCGTCTGTCGCGCACCCCGGATCGCTGGCTGACCAGTCAGGTGGTGAACAGAATGCGTCAAAAAGGCGTGCTGCTGAGCGCATGCGCAATGGGCCACAACGTGCTGAAAATTCGCCCACCGCTGGTCTTGACGGCAGATCAGGCGGGAATGATAATCGATGTCGTCGATCAGTCGCTGACAGAAGCGACGGCCGCCAGGGCTTCCCAGTCTGTTCTGAGGTAATCACCTGACCATGACGCACATTAAACCCCTCGATCGTACCGATATCAGAATACTTGAGCATCTTCAGCGCGAGGGGCGGTGTTCGATAGTGGAACTGGCTGAGGCGATCAGCCTCAGCCCCAGTCCCTGCCTGGCGCGCACCCGACGCCTGGAGCAGAGCGGAATTATTTCGGGTTACGCCGCCAGGGTTACGCTGAACAAACTGGGTAATAACCTGGTTGTGTTCTCCGAAATCACCCTGAACAGTCATTACCCGTCCGATTTTATCAAATTCGAATCCGGCGCCTGTAAGTACCGGGAGATTGTAGAGTGCTACAACATCAGCGGAGGCTATGACTATCTGTTAAAAATCATCGCCCCGAATCTTCACAGGTTTCAGGACCTGATGGATCGTTTGCTGGACGATGAGATCGGTATTGCCAAATTCGCCAGCCGGGTCGTTCTTCGGCAACCCTGGCAGTGGCGCGAAGAGCCACTGAGCGAGATTGCAACCGGGCAGGCAAGCTGGTCGTAATGCCTTGTGCAGGCTGACGGCACATCATGTTACCCCCGGCTTTTCGACCGTAGCTGAGGGTGACTTTAGGGATGAGCCTGATGCAGCGGTATTATCCGCAATAAACCAGGCCGAACGTTAAGGCTTTGAGCGGTGAAAATGATCATGCGATATCAGATGGCTGTCTTGTTGTTTGCAGGAACAACCGCTGCGCTGGCAGCGCCCCCCGTTGCCAATGTCTGGCAGATCTATCAGGCTGAACTCGCTCGCCAGTGCCCAGCTAAACATCTTGAATGGCTCGCACCGGCTGACATTCGTGATGCGCTTGATGACTATCAATCCCATCTGAGTACCGGTTTACAAAGTGCGATGACGACCGCCGAACGTCACCGCTGCCGCGATGTGTCGGCAGGTGTGACATGTGACAATGTCGGTGACCTGGATATTGCCTGGAAAAACGATTTAATGCCCGCTGTTGCGGCCTCTTTTTGTCGCCGTTTTACGATGTGCCGAAAACAGTCGGACTGCGACAACCTTGCTGCACCTTAGCGCTCGCCTACCCGCCACCGACGCGAAACCTAAGCGCATGCCGGAATCCGCAGAAGCCTTGCGATCCTTTTTAAGACAATCAATAACTGCGCGCAACGGCGCAGACATCAACCGGCGGGGAAAATAGCGCCAGGGGCAGGCAAAAAAGGCCCACCACGCGTCAGGCAGCGGCATAAGTTCGCCTGTCTTAACGTGAGGCAGCCGTCCGTTTTCGAACGTCGCGGTCACGCCCTGGCCTTTTAGGGTCAGATCGCTCGCACCAGATACACCGTTAACCCCGATAGTCAGGCGTCCGGGCGCATCCATGCGAACCGTTTCTCCATTGCGCGCAAACGTCGCGGGGACGCGTGCAACGTGGGGAAATCCTAGATTGATGCCGCCTGCCCCGGCACCGCCATTCAACTTGGGGCGCACTGAGGTCAGGCAAGGATGACAACGTGAGATAACCCAACCGGCTCAGACAAAACGCCATTCAAAGCCGTTTGCCGTTTTGTTGATATAACCGGCGGAACTTCGGGCAAAGTGAGCGCTGAACCATAGCGCCTGATTCTCGACAGCCCATTCCATCGCCCAGCGGCGTTGAACTTCAGCCTGCTCTGCATTGGCACAAAAGCGTGAGGCCAGATGAGGCTGCCTGACCTGAAGCTCATTATGCATCAGGTCACCGCTGAATAAGGCATATTCCCCCGCACTGTGCAGGATAATCGACGCATGATCGTGGCTGTGCCCCGGCGTCGGGACAACGCGTAACACTTCTGCGAAATGCGGCGTTTGACTCACATCGAACGTCTCAAGTAAACCGGCATCGATCACCGGGTTAAAGCTGTCTTCTAAAACCGTTTTTCTTGCCGGATCGTTTTGCCAGCTTTTCAGGCCAATAGCGGAACAGTGATAGCGCGCATTTTTGAAAAATGGCGTCCACTTGCCTTCAACCTGATGAGTATTCCAGCCAACATGGTCGCCATGCAGATGGGTGAGCAAAACGATGTCCACCTCATCGGGATCAATGCCTGTCTCGCGAAAACGTTGTTCATAAGGCGTATCCAGTTGGTGGGAAAGCGGAGAGCCGGGACGCTCACGTCCATTACCACTCGCTGTATCAATGACAATGACGTTATCCGGCGTCCGGACAATCCAGCTATGCACCGAAAGCGCGATATTTTCAGGAGAAAGGCCGTCCAGCTGCTGGTCTGGATACAGCATGCTCACAGATAATGACGCCTCAAGTTCCGAAACCTTGAAGACGTCACAGTCACCCACGCGATAGTTCGATTTCTGTTTCACAGTAGCCCCTAAGACAGGATGAAATGATGCTTTTGATGAGTATGATTGAATCGTATCAGCTGGAAGAGGTTATCCCTGCAAAAATCTCATCGCCCCGCCCTCTGTGCTAATCCGTCACCAGCCGGGCTATGTTTTCGCCCAAATCTAAAAGAAAGGCCTCTCGCGACGGATGTGAATCGGTTACCTGCGGAGGCAAGGTATTCATGAAGGTAAAATGCCCGGCCTCTGCCATCACACAGAGATAAGTCTGCGTGTAACCCTCCAGTGCCTGTTTAAGAAAGCAGGCCTGGGACGGGGGCGTCAGGCTGTCCTTTTCACCTGCCCAGATGTGAACAGGTACGTTCACCGCTGCCAGCGCAGACGGAGCCTGGAAAAAATCGGCGGGCGGTGCCAGTAAAATAAGTCGATGCAACATTCGGTCGCCGGCGAAAACAACCGATTCCCCTGCGCTTGTCATCGCTACAGCCCCGGTATTCAGCAATAAAATTACGCTACCCAGGGAGTGGCCAACACCGGTAACCGACGCATAACCGCTACAAAATTCATTCTGAGCCCGCGCAAGCCGCTGGCAGCGTTCCAGTAATTCAGCGCTGGCGGGCACGGGTGAGGTCAACCGTTCAAAGTGTGGCGCGACAACGGAAACGCCATGGCGGGCAAAGGTCTGGAGAAGTTCAAGATGGCGCAGCGGACTGCCGCCCAGCCCCGCAGCAAAAAGGATACAGCGCGTCGCCCCCTTAACCTGCAATAAGGTGACGTCAAACGCCTCTTCCCCATGTTTGATCCGAGACGTTTCCGTGAGATCACTTTTGTCCATCAAAACGCATCCCGCTTAACCGATTGTCAAAAATATTAACAGGCTCTCGCCACCTTTACGCGTTGGATGCCATTCTGCCACACAGCAAACCCCGGCTTGGTCAATTATGACTGGTCAGGACATTGGGATGAAACGTCATTGAGCCCCTCTGCATCCTGAGTAAATGATTTGAAGTGCTGGCGATCGTCAATTTTCACCACATAAATTGAATCAAAATCCGCTGACGGCCAGTCAGGTACAAGCCCCGCATCTCCGCCCGTTTTTTCAACAAGTGTCCGGGCAGCAATGACCAGATTTTTATGCTCCCAGGCGATCATGGTCAGCGGAACGCGTTTCTCATTGAGAAGGTCAGAGACCAGTTTACGGGGTTTATCCGCGTGAAAGCGCAGTATTACAGGCCTGGAAACCTGCACCGCCAGAGGGATCAGAGTGGAGAGTGGCCGCAGCGAACTCCCTGTTTTATCCTCTTTTGGTGCAGAGGCGTAAAGCGCATCCGGGTTTCCATAGCGGCTCAGCAACACTGCAGGAAGTTTCAAGGCCCGATTGAGACCTTTGCAGGTCAGTTGACCACTTGCGTTGTCGGGTTTTTCGCCATGACGAAAAAAAACATAGGTACTGTCGGCCTCAGCACTCAAGGGGACAAGGACAGTACACGCAAACACTAAAGCCAAAAATTTCTTCATCATGACGTCCTGTGAGTCATAAATTCGCCAGTAAGGGCCTGATTTCAGAGCAGTTCACTAACAACAGATAAACGATCGATGAACGAATGAATCTGCTGACTGGCTGCACAAGTGCGCCAGACACAGGCACAATAGCGCTTATGCCCCGTCCGGCGCATCTGTATTCTGTGCGCTGTCACCCAAGCGAGCCGGGTTGCGACCTGGCCTCCTGGCCGTTCATCTCCGAATCGGTCAGCGTCGCTCTGACATGCGGCAAACTCTGCGGATAATGTTGCTGAATAAACTCAATCATTTTCTCACGTACGTAACAGCGTAAATCCCAGGCCGTGGGAGAGTTCTGTGCGGTCATTAACAACCTGATGGTCATGGTTTTTTCGCTGGTATCGGTGACCTGGAGCACCTGCGTCTGCTGATCCCAAAGCCTCGTTTCACTGAGTACTTTTTCAAAATGCTGGCGGAGAGGTTCCAGCGGCATGGAATAATCCACGTAAAGAAAAACCGAGCCGAGTATTTGCGCGTTATTCCGCGTCCAGTTCTGAAAGGCATTTTCGGTAAAGTAGGTAATGGGCAGAACCAGTCGGCGCAGGTCCCAGATACGCACGACAACGTAGGTCAGATTGATCTCCTCAATCCAGCCCCACTCTTTTTCCACGACAACGGCATCGTCAATTTTTATCGGTTGCGTGAAGGCAATTTGGATTCCGGCAAACAGATTCACCAGCGACTTCTGCAGGGCAAAGCCAATGATGATTCCGGCTACGCCAGCACCCGCCAGAATCGTCGTGCCAAATTTACGCACACCCGGAAAGCTCAGCAGAATCATGGACAGACAGAATAACACCAGGATGACGATGGCGACCTTTTTGACATACATTAATTGCGTACGAATCTTGCGGGCGCGAAGGTTATTCGACAGATTAATGTCATAACGGATAAAGAGCATATCCTGCGCCACATTCGTCAATCGAATCAATACCGAGCAGACCGACAGGATAATAAAAATATTGGCGGTGGCGGTGATAAAATTCAGGGATTTTGGGGGGATATTAATATAATTCACCCCGATATTGATGAGCAGTAGGGGAATAAAAAGAAACAGGGATCCACGTAGATGCTTTTCAAGCGATTTGAACAGTTTTCTGTCGCGATTTTGCCAGTAGCGAATAAACACAAAAAGAACAAATCGGGACAGAAAGCCCACAATTAACGAAAAGATAACCAGTAAAACCGCAGGCACCCAGGTTGGCACCCCTGAGAACTCATCAAAGATCAACGACATCATTTTCCCTTCTCAAGCAATCGACAGCCTTCGGCTGTATGAAAGGTCACTAAAATCAGTAACCGCTGTTTTCTCGGTTATCTGCGAACGACGTGATTACGTATAGTAGTCTATGAAAAATTTGACCCACTGCCTCTTTAATCGGATAAAAACCGTTAAAGGCGGCCAGTTTTAGCGGCGTTGTGATCATAACCGACTGAAAATAAGACTTATTTACTTTCAGGCAAGCAAGATATCGCCCTCAGTTTCACTCAACCGACATTCTCTGCTGGTAGCGGGGAAAATACGCGAAAGCGCAGCAAGGCCTGGCTTCGGTGCAAAAGCATTGCCGAGCGAGACAGGCACGATTGCCGCACAACCACCACGTCAAACGCAAAGCCGTCATCTTGCAGAAGGCAAACACTCCTACCCGTCAGTTGAAAAAGGGGTTTTTCCCGGGGAAAGCACACCACCTGGTCGCCTGCGGTCGGCGACGCGCAGAACGATGTCGCTTTGGCGGGGCATATTACGTTGAGTAGGTCCACTAAGGGTGCAGCGGACCTGGCAGAGCAGTGTTGTTATCCCTTTAACGCAGACGAACCTGCTCAAGGTCAGCCAGTAAGCCGGGCCCCTGTGGCTTCCAGCCCAGATCCCTGCGGGTGATTGCAGCCGAAGCAGACATGTCCTCTGCAACAAATTTGCTCAACGCGCCAAAGTGTGCTGATGCTTCACTCGCCTCAATGCGTACCACCGGCACATCAAGCACCTGTCCAATCGTTTCGGCAATGCTGCGCAGGGGAATACCTTCTTCTGCTACGGCATGATAGCGCCTGCCCGCCAGATTTTTTTCAAGGGCGAGGACATAAAGCCGTGCAGCATCACTGATATGTACTGCCGACCAGCGGTTCTGACCCTCGCCCACCCAGGCCGAGACGCCCTTTTGCCGGGCCGTTTCAATCAATGAGGTCACTAGCCCTTGTTTCAAGGGATTATGCACCTGAGAGAGCCGGATGACGGCAACATTGATCCCTTTTTCTAAGACCGCCATTACGCCCCGTTCTGTCGCCTTACGCGGATTGCGGTGTTCAACGTTAACGTGGTTTTCAACTGCCAGGCTGCCAGACCCTGCTGAGCCCAGCGCGACGGCGGACGTGACGATCAGCGGCCGCTGCGTTCCCGCCAGGGCTTCACCCAGCGCCTCAACCACCAGCCTGTCTTTTTCGCATTGGGCGACAAACGTGGAAAAATCATGATTAAACGCTGTGTGAATAACCCCGTCGCTTAGTGACGCGCCGCGCCGCAGGCATTGAAGGTCGTTAATGTCGCCAAAAAAGGGTTCGGCACCCGCAGCAGCCAGCACTTCCGCGCCTTTTTGGCTTCGGGTCAGCCCTGAAACCTGGTAGCCGGAGGCAATAAGCTGAGCGGCAACCGCGGTGCCGATAAATCCCGTCGCGCCGGTAAGAAAAATTCGCATCCTGTCCGTCCTTACTGTGAATCAGCCATCATTTAACAACCCGATGCAGCTAATTTAGACGGGAGGCGTAATACATTCTATGCTGGAACGTCGCTGTTTTATGTCCGATCGTCCGGAGCAGACTATGGACCCGCTATCACAGTTGTTATCGCTACTCAAAACTGAAAGTTACGTTTCAGGCGGTGTTGTTCTTGATCCTGCACAGGCAGTCCAGTGGCCCGCTCATGACGGGGTCAAATGCTATGCCGTCGTGTTTGGATCCTGCTGGCTGTCCGTTGAGGGACTGGCAGAGCCCGTCAGGCTCACCGCTGGAGAGTGTTATCTTTTACCTCCCGGCCCCCCTTTCAGACTGGCAACAGACTTAACGCAAAAACCGGTCGATTTTCAGACCGTCCGGACTGAAATGATTTCCGATATCGCAACCAAAACGCACGAAACGTCAGGTTGTTTTCTGGTAGGCGGGCATTTTTTACTGGCTGGCCGCGCTGCACGCCTGCTTTTGCATTCCTTATCACCCGTGGTGCATCTTCACAGAGACGCAGATAAAAAGGCGATGTATTGGGCACTTGAACGGATGGCTCAGGAAGTGCGCGCCCCTCAACCGGGCAGCGAGCTTATCGTGCAGCAACTGGCTTTTATGCTGGTCATACAGGCCCTGCGATTGCACGCCGATGACAGCAAAACTCCCCGCACTGGCTGGCTCTTTGCTCTCCGCGATAAAAAGCTGAGCGCGGCGATAGCCTGTATGCACGATGCCCCCGGACAGGGCTGGACAGTGGAAACGCTCGCCACGCAAGTGGGAATGTCACGTTCGGCGTTCGCACAACACTTTAGCCAAACCGTCGGTATGGCTCCTGCTGCCTATCTCACCCAGTGGCGAATGCTGTTGGCCTGCGACCGCTTACAACAGACTGATGACTCTGTACTGCATATTGCCACCTCGCTGGGATACGAGTCAGAAAGTGCATTCAGAAAAGCCTTTAAGCGCGTCATCGGCTGCACACCTGGAAAATTCCCCGCAGGGTAACAGGTTCAAGCCTGCCCTGGCAGACGGCGACAGACGGGAATGTTGGACATGATGCGAGACAATCGCCGCGGTTGGCGATCGTCTCGCGGTTATTCGGCCGGGCAGACAGACGCTTCAAGTTTGCCCCGCCGATCCCACCGGCAGGCAAGCAGCCACAGCAGCGCCGTCACAATCCAGCCGATGATCCACGAGATGTCGTTGCCGGCAAAGATCCAGGTCAGCGAACCATGATAAAGCGGGTTATCGATAAACGGCAGTTGCACCAGCACGCCCAGAAAGTAGACCGAAATACCGGCCCCGTTCCAGCGCCCATAGCGCCCGTCTGGCTGCGACAGCGCCGGGATATCTACTTTGCCATGGGTGATGAGATAAAAATCAGTCAGGCTTATCGCGCTCCAGGGCACAAAGAAAGCCAGCAGAAACAGCAGGAAGTGCGTAAAGGATTTCAGGAAAGCCGGTTCACTCAGCAGGGCAATCACGCAGGCCAGCGTCACCATTGAGGTGACAAACATAACGCGCCCCGCCCGACTGAGCGAGGTTTGCTGGCGAAAACCCGACACAATGGTCGTCAGAGACATAAAACTGCCATAGGCATTTAACGTGGTGAACGTAATTTTGCCAAAGCAGATGGCGAAATAGATCACCATCGCCATGGTGGCGCTGCTGCCCAGACTCACAATATAGCCAACCTCATTGCCTGAAAATGCCTTACCGGCGATCGCGGCAACGATCACGCCCAGGGTCATTGATGCCTGGGTGCCGGTCATGCTGCCAAAGAACACCGAGCAGAACAGCGTCTTTGCGGAAACATCAGCGGGAAGATAGCGCGAATAGTCAGAGACATAGGGGCAAAACGCAATTTGCCAGGAGGAAGACAACGAGACCGCCAGCAGAAAGTTAGCCAGTGTAAAATGGCGATTCTGCCATACCGCCGATAAATCGTGAGTGGAGAGCAGCGTGATGAATAAATAGGCAAAGGCCAGGACGCCGATCACGCTCGCCAGTTTCCCCAGTTGATGAATCACACGATAGCCCAGCACCGCAATCACCACAATAAGGGCGCTAAACACCACCATTCCGGTCGCGTTGCTGACGTGAATAAGCTTCGCCAGCGCCTGTCCCGCCAGCACCGTACCACTGGCAGAAAAGCCGACGTACATTATACAGACCAGCACCAGGGGAATGACCGCACCGAATACACCAAACTGCATGCGGCTGGTGATCATCTGCGGTAACCCCAGGCGCGGGCCCTGAATGGCATGCAACGACATGATGCCCGCCCCGATGATTTGGCCGACCAGCAGCCCAACCAGCGACCACACCACATCGCCGCCCAGAACCACAGCCAGCGCGCCCGTGACAATGGCGGTGATTTGCAGATTACCGCCAAACCAGAGGGTAAACTGGCTGAAAGGCTGCCCGTGACGTTCGCGCGGCGGGATGTAATCAATCGAACGGGTTTCTGACAGGCGCGGTTTCTTTGCGCCTGAATAATCTGCTGCAGGTGATTCAGCTGGCATAGTTTCCTCACTGGAACACAGCATACGCGGTGCGTTGAGACCTATTGTTGAACGGATGGATGCGTAAACGGTAGTACATGTATATACATGTAACGATACTGTCACGCGAGTTGAGAAGTTACAAGATGACGCGTCATTGGAAAATGTGATGGTGCAGGCAAGCCTGACAGGTGACCGCGCATCGCATGCTAGCATGTCGGGCGTGAAAACGAACAATTGCGCTGGCTCCTGCCCTCAACCCGTCAGATTGACATATTGAAGGCAAAGCCGAGTACAGGCGAAACGCGCCACATGCCTTACCAGGTGTTAAATCCACAACAGCCAACACGGGAAAATTGCGATATGAATCTCCGTCTGGCTCCGTTCACAAACTGACAGGAGCCCTTATAAGGAGTCAGCCTAAACATAACGTTTGCCCGTTAGCCGCCCACCCAGCACACCCCTCTGCGTGACTGGCATGCGTAACAGCCCGATGCTCAAAGTCGCTGCCTGGCCTTGAGTTGATGATCCCTTCAATCAATGGCCTTTGGGCGATACTGTTCGTTAAGCGCCTGAGCAATTGCCTCTGTTTCCGCATCAGGTATGCCGTTATCAAGCGCCGGTCTGAAGTGCATTTGAAACGCCTGAATGGTTTTTATAGTCTCCTCGTCCAGCACACCCGTTTGTGGAATAGCATCATATCCATAGGTTTTAAGTAGCACCTGCATTTTATGAACATTCACAGGTGCGGTTGGCAGACGACCGTTGAGATATTTTTTTATTTTCTCTGCTTCCGGCCAGGCCCCGATCCCCTGAGCAGCCAGTTGTTTCCAGGGAAACAGCTTACCGGGGTCTTGTTTTCGCAGGGGGGCGATATCACTATGACCGACTACGTTATCAGGGGTAATATTATAACGCTGGATAATGCGCCTGGACAACGCGACAAGCGCCTTGATTTGTTTTTCATCGTAGGGATACCAGGTTTTATGTCCCAACATATTTTCTGAAAAACCACGATTAACAATCTCAATACCGACAGAAGAATCATTGAGATTGACACGCCCATTCCAGTTACTGACACCGGCGTGCCAGGCGCGCTTATCTTCATGGACCAGTTGATAGATGAGGGGTTTATCTGCTGTATTGTCAGGCGACTCAGGAATAAGGTAATGGGCGCTGACATTATTACCTGTAAGAAGTTTTAACGATGTCGCGTTATCAGCGGCCGTGTAATGAAAAACCAGGAAACGAATACGTTCGTTTTGGGCGAGTGAAGAATAATCATGGCTCAGCGTATAGTCTTGCCTGTTTGCTTTTGACGAAATGCTATGGCTACAACCTGTAAATGATAACAGTAAAAACAGGCTGGTAAGGATGCATCTTGCATTCTTTTTAATTCCCATATCAATTAAATCCTTTTGCAACATTTACTTTATCCTGATCGCTCTTTTATTCTGACGGAGGATAGAAAATTCAATCTCGCTCCTCTGATAAGAAAGCCTGTTTTCCAAAAACCACATAATGAATTCATTATCATTCTTCACGCCGATTTTTTTCATCACTCTCCGTTTATAATAACTGACTGCTTTCTCCGGCATACTCATCCATTCGGCTATTTGCCTTACTGTCATCCCGGTCATAAAAAACCAGGTAACCGCTACTTCATTTTCAGTAAATGTCAGACAACGTTTTGCATTATCCATAAAAGTCACAACCCCTCCACTGGAGCAATAATTTTTTATCTCTCCACAAACAACCAAAAAAAATATTTAATTAACAATCAACTTCAAATCCCAACCTGTCATTCATCATCCCAACGCCATATAAAAATGCCACCTTCCCTAACCTGGTGGTATTCAGTGAACGACTAGCCAAGATAATTCCGGATTGTACGTACCGGATTAACATGCCCCCCTCAACCCGGCATCATAATTTCTAAAAACGCCGCATTTAATTGATAGAAACCCTAAGCACGAAGCCACACAGAACAGATCTCCATTCTCAGAATATCGGATGTACTGTTTTTTTAGCCTCTCGCTATTTTCATATTCAATAAAGCGTTCATCTCAGAACATTGAGATAACAATTTTAGGACGTTACACAACCAGAAAGGGTATTATCTGCGCCTGTCTGTAACTCATCCCCGCCAGTTACAGAAAGGCGCAGAATCCTCCGGCAATATCTTTCCCCCCTACAGCGGCCAAAAGCCCCCTTTTCCTCGCAACGTTTTGCCAGCACCGCCTCCAACGCCATAAACCTTCCCTGCACCTGCCCACTTACATTGCGGAGAGGAAGGCATATCGCCGGCACAGTTCCGAGAGCGTTCGCCAAAATATTCAAACCACGTACACCCGTTGGTTATTAATTGGATGAATCCTCGTTTTGCACTAACCCTCCCTCTCCTCAAGACTAAAAGAGGGACGGTTGGCGATGAACCAGAGAATAAGTTCCTTATTGTTTTTCACACCTAATTTACGCATCACCCTGCGTTTGTGGTAACGAATTTTCAGCACATCCATGCCTGTCCTGCACGCAATCTGCTGTAATTTCATTCCGGTCATGTAAAACCCTATTACGGCAATTTCTTTGTCCGTTAAAAAAACATTTTCTCCATGTTTCCCGATAACCCTAAGCACATGTTATCTCCATAGCGAATCAGAAAATCTCAAACAGCGCGCCTGCAATAAACTACAGGGTGACTTTGTTTGTTTTTAACTCATAATTATAGTCACTGACGCTGGTGATGTTCAGATGCATACCCTTTGAAAGTGGATGAGAAGGTGTAGCGCACAACGTCTCCTGCGGAAGAACATAAGGCTTCGTAAAAGTGATTTTCGATCCACCTTCATCTGTATTAACCAAAGGTGATAAACGGAACACTTTAGCGCTGGGATTACTTATACAGAGATCGCCCCGGACTAACTGATATTGTACGCGCTGCCACATATCTTTTTGCTCGATATCTTTTCTGACGTTAACTACGACCGGCAGATCTTGCCCAATGAGAATTTTCACCTTTCCATCGCTGACCTCATCCTTAGGTGGTAATCCTGTAAATACTACGCGCGCGATATGCTCTTTTACATCCGGCGTATTGGTTCGGTAAATTACCCGAATGCTCTGGATGTCGCCCGGACCTATTACAATAGCCTGAGGTTCAGTATACAGTGTGCCACCGGCAAGATTATCGTCTGGTAGACGCCGGATTTTGCTGTAAAGCAGCACACTTTTATCGCCATTATTCTTAATATCAATAGTCGACTCCTGCTTACCTGACTCGATCAACACCGCTGATGATGAAGGAAGAATTTCGGCACTGGCATCATGAATAAGACCTGTAAATATGAAAACACTCATAGAAACGTTACGAAGCATGGCAGTTGAAAATAACATTTTTAATACTCTCCTGTTGATTCAGACGACGAGATGAAAGTTTACATTGCATATTTAAATGCGTAGGTGACGACATACCTTCTGATTCCAGCTTTCCGATATCTTTTTCATCGATTAAAAGAATATCTTTGTCGATGAAACGGGCAATTAATTTTCCAGAACCGTCATAAAAAAGATCACTCTGATGAATGTCAGAAGGTTTGTGGCTCCATTTCAACAGCATTGAACGGTTATCCGCTATGCCAAATTTAAAGAACGGCACCGAGCCGCGAACAGCTGAAAAATCTCTGACGTTGTTTTTAATGATTACACCTGATGGCAGACCTTCCGGGCTAACGCGAATAAAATCATTTCGTCCTTCAGCGACAGGCGTAATTATGGCTTTTCCATCATGATTGGTGACCGCGCTACTTTGTAATGAGGCGACATCAAGATAATGATGGACGCCTGTGTCGACCACCGCCCAGGTATTGCCAATACGGTTTGGTGAGAAAATAACGCCTTCTTTACTTATGGCAACAGCACCGGATAAATATGCCGCGGTGGTCTGCGATACGCCTCCGGCATCTCGTCCCTGGGAGAGCGAGACATCCGCAGTGGTGTAAGGTGTAATGACGGCATTATCCAGCGAGTAGCTTTCTGAACGACCCGCGCCCAACGTACGCATCTGGCTGGCAGTCACGGTATAGTTTTTAGATACCGGCGCACTGAGCGAATTCGACAGGCGCGCTCTGTTACCGTACGTGTAATACTGACTTCGCCAGTTAGCGCTGTGTTTGTTGAAACTTAGTGGAAGGCTCAAGAAAAGATTGAGGCTGATCTTATCTTTTTGCGTTTGTCCGGGGCTTAATGACATGTAGGAGACACCTACGCCCAACGAAGCTTTTCCCACAGGTAAGTTCAGACTGCCTGACAATGAATTGAAACCAGGCGCATCGTAGAAACGATAATGTGTTAACGAGATACTTCCTGTCACGCCATAGGAAAACTGCTGCGTCTGCGTTAAACCAATGCTGCTCCGCTGTGCATTGTAATTCCCGAGTCGTGCCTGACCAATGTAGCTAAAATGCCGGCTGTTACGACTAAAATTAAGGCTGGTATTTTTATAGCTGCCTGAAACATCCAAACTCAGGCCCTTCTGGTTTTTCTCATTTTGTACGCTTGTCAGGCTGGAGCGAAAGCGAAAATCTTTTTCGAAAGCCGTATTGCTGACCGTAAGCCCGCGATAGCCTGACGCAGTGACCATAGCGACCGATGGGGCGAAGATTGAATTTAGCGTTCTGGAGAAACCGGCGCCGCTTACCGTGCTTCTGCTGCCGCTAACGGTACGTCCCGTAAAAGCATAATAGCCCGCGTTACCATCCTGGTCAGAGGTGATTTGCGCGCGTGAGATGATGCGCGAGTCAACGATCTGCCCGTCTCGCTTAATTAATACCCTGACGTCATCAGTAAAGCCGGCTACCGGAATATTACGCAGTTCCGCATGGCCTTTCTGAATGATTTGTTTCCAGAGAAGCAAGTTATTTTGCCAGAACTCGACAGTCAGCGTTTCTGCAGCTTCATAATTAAAGTTCACAAATGCCGTCGCGTTGCCGTTGGCGGAGGAGATGATGGCACCATCAATATAGCCAGTGCCAAACCCACCATCGCTAACGATTGTTCGTCCTGCGCGGACGCGAACATTTTGATAGTCTCGCTCAATATAGCCATCACGTATCGTGTTAACCGCCGTACGTGCGTTACGGTTGCTAAAGGAACTGTAGTAACCATGTGAGCGAATAATCGTATTGTTCATATTAATTCCGGCTTCATAATCTGTATTGATACTGTTGAGGGAGGTTTCTCCTCCTGAAAAGCGATAGGCATAGGTATTGTAATTTATAAATGCCCCGTTCCCGCCACTCAACCTTTGCTTCCCCTCTGGATTAATCAGATATTTTACAGGGACTAATAACCGTAAGGTATTATTAGCGCGATCAAATTTAGCCTGAATCTGTTTATCCAGATAAAAATATTTACTGCCGTTTCTCGCTTTGTAGGGCGTCCATGCTAACGCTTTTATTCCTGCTTTTGATTTTATGTCTTGCGAATAAACCGCTGCATTTTTAACCGAAAAAACCCTTCCTGATAAAATATATTTTCCATTGATGTAAATATCAGATTCCGTTTCTCGCTCTGGCATAACATGCTGATTAAGTGCATTATCAAGCTGCGCAGAAGTGATACCATTCGCAGCCATCAAATTAGAATCAAAATGTAGCGTTTCACTCCGCACTGGTGCTATAAAATTTAAAAAGAAAATAACAGTAACAATATAATATATTTTTTGCATGTCAAAATCAGGCACCTCATAGTGAGATGCCTGCTGTCGCTCTCAAAAAAATAAATTAGAAATAACGTACGTTAATCTGTGCAGTACCCTGCCAGTCAACCCGTTGCGCATTGGTTATCATATTTCCGGCGTTTAATTGCGGTTCGACGTCAAATACCCATGAAATAACTTTCCCTGAGGCTGGTGCACTGGTCGTTTCATTCCAAGGTGTCCAGTCTTCCGATATCTTATAACTCCAATCGGCATTTAACACACGACTAAACGCAGTACTGTTATGCGCACCACCATTCTGGTAACCGAAAGAGGTCGTATTGGTCACGCCGTCTACCGTTGATGAAACAGGGCTGATGGTAAAATTCCCCAATTTATTTCCCGTTACCGGATCCATCCCTAAACCAAAAATACGCGTACTATCTGCATGCCCTTTTCTGTTATTGGTATTCACACCCAACAGAGCACTACTTGCATTGGGATCGGTCGCCCAGAATGCCACTTTCTGCTCTGAGGGACAACTTACCTGTAATGTCACTTGTTTCGCTGCAAATGTATTGAGCTCAGTTTGATTAAGATCTTCGTGCTGAGTAATCCCCCAGTCAAGAGCCTCACCGCCTACAACATTTGCTGTACAGGCGTTCGGCGCAATGATGCCATGAACATTAATATCCGTTCCCGCCATGGCTGTATGACAAAATAATGCACTGGTGGTGAAACTTAACGCTAATACTGTTTTATTAAAAGACACGTTATTCTTCCTTATCTCTGTATAAAAAAATCGACAGAAGCCGCTCAGGCTTAATGCGGTGAGAAATATAACGTTAAATATTGAAATCGCCATATGAATTAATCTCTTTTTTTATAAAATAATCTTTTGTTTTTTATTGTTAAAAATCAATAAGATAGACGTATACTCTATGCCACATTTAAAGCAATATTTTTTTTGATTGATTTATAAATAAATTCAGAAAAGAACATACACATCAACTCCCAATATTTACTTATCACTGAGTGAAAACCCGTCTTTTAAAGATTGCAATGGACACCTGCCGGATTAGCCTGCCCTTTCCAGTCCCTTTTCATACTTTTTTCTGTGTCGAAGCGTCAGTACACACAACGCCATGCCGTCACATCTGATTGACGCTGTTTCATTGCCCTACTAATCACGTTTAAAATAGACAAACGTTCAGCCTGACGTTGTCGTTAGTCACTCGACCTGAATGAATTACTTAAGATGTATCATTCCTGACCATTTTCATTCCTTTAGTTCATTCCTGGTTTACATTGACTCACAGCCATATCTTTTAGTCAGATAGTCGTACCAGAAAAGCTTACCGTTTTATCCTACCTCCCCGTTAAATCAGCAATATGTTTGAAAAAGAAAGTGCGGTGCAAACCGTGACGCTCTTAGAACATTGGGCCAGAGGCTTGGGTTGCGCACTTTCGATACTTAACGTCAGGAGATCAGGAAACGACAGACATTCTGTCAGGTCGATGAGAGTGGTGTTTGTTACAGCGGGATATTGATTACATGATATCTACGATGCGTTGCTAAGCCATAATGTCGCAGGTATGGATAAATACAGAATGACACAGGTAAGTGAGGGCAGTTAAAAACATCATCAACGCCCCATTGAAATGCAATACCTTAACGTTAAACGAAGCAACGTAAGATTCTGTGATGCCCACCTGGAATTCTCGCGTGATTTACTTAAACAACGGCTGATGCGTGATCTCAGGCTGCAGTGACGATGAGTATCATTGAGGTAGAGGTTCTTTGAAAATGGAGGGTGTATTCGTTCCGCTCAGTCTGCAATCTGGGCTTAATCTGGTTGGTTTAACAACCCTGCACATTATTTTCTTGCAGATTTTATCCTCGCCCAACCCCCCTGGTCGCATGATGTCTGTCTGCGCGACCTGAGGATTGCGCGCATGCAGCTACGCCTACCTCTGATGTGGATAGCGCTGACGGCTTATTAAAAGACGTATGTATGTGCGTTTTTCATATGAGTGCGTATGCTGACAACAACGTCTGTTTTGAATGATGCCGTGAACGGCAGCAAGCGCGTAAACCAATGAGAGTTCAAATGAATCTGAAACCTGCCGTTGACCAGAACGCCTGACTGACAGGGCAAATGAGAATGTATATAATTACTATTAGAGAAATTTTTGAGAAGTTAATTGCGCGTTTTAACATCGTTATCTGCTGTCTTTCGCGTGCGACAGCGGGCTACATAAGAAGCCTAAACCCGCTTCAGGTTCCCTCTAAAAACATTACTATTTTTTATTAAATTAAATTTAAAATTATAAACAATAGAATCAATTACTTACAACTTAAATCATGTATTTTATATTCCACTTAAATTAAAAAAGCCAAAGGCATGCAAATAAAACTCTTTTATTTAATTTGATTTGGAAATTATTCAGCACTATGCTGATGTCGATTCAGATAACAAATTTTTATCTATTAATTCCTTTCAATAGATGGGTATTCATGTCCATTTCTTTTGGTACAGATGGAGAGCACTTTGAGCCGAAAGATTACACTTAATCACTTTCTGGTTTTTGAACCCGAGAAAAAAAGAATTACTGGCAGAGGCAATCCGGCGATCATTAGTGCTTCAGCATCACTATGCTTCGAGTTGCTCATTGAAAATGTCGGTGAGTTAGTCACTCATCAACAGTTTTTTGACTATGCATGGCGTCGTTTTGGCATGGAGCCGACCTCTACGTCCCTCTATCAGAATATATCCAGCCTCAGGCGCGCACTGAGTAAAGCCGGACTGCAGGAAGACATCATTCGAACGATGCCCCGGCGTGGTTTTATCCTGTCACCACAAACCGTGGTGATGAAAGAAAATACCGTTACAGCCTCTTCAGCAGCTGTCTTGAGTGAGAAAAATTATGAACCTTTTTCGTCAGAAGAAAACACAGAATCCCACGAGGGAGCATCTCCAGCCGTGTTACAGCACGCAGATGTCGAAGATGATAAAGATCATAAGACGGTTTTACCCTCAACTCGTCAACGTGATCACTCGCCATGGTTACCCAAAACAGAAATGTTGCTAGCACGACTCTCTTTTAAAAATGTGTTTTTTACCGCCATCACTTTCGTTTCTTTTTGCTGTATTTTTATTTTTATCAAAGTCGAACCGCAATCGGCAGAGCCCGTTTTCGCTCACAGCATGGACTATAAAGGCTGCGTGATTTTTAATAACTCAGACGCCTGGCTCAATAGCGCTGAGTTAAAAAAACGCGTAGATGATTTGGATATCAATTGTAAAGACAGTCAATATATCTATATGACATCTTTTAAAAATGCTGACAGACTCTCTTACTTTCAATGCCAGCACCCCTTGCACGCTACAATTCGAGCAAACTGTCTCTCTCATTATTATGTTAAGAATTTCAACGATGAATAAAATTCTGGTTCTGACAGGGCTATGCTTTATCGCTCTTTTATTGTATCCATTTAGTGGAAACCGGGAACACCGTATATCATGTAAAGCGGATATTTCTTATCAGTGGCAAGATAGCACGCTAAATTTATTCATTTCTCAAAATATCCAGAATGGCAAAGGGATACTGGCTCTCTCGGGTACGCTTCATGAAAAAAATAAAGCCGATGGTTATTTAAGTAAAACCATATCTTTCTCCTATCGAGAACAGGGCTATTATTATCACCTTAACTCAGATTTGGTCATCAACTCGCCACAAATGACCATGAGCGTTCAGGATCAAAGAAAATGGTTACCTGATTTCTTTATTGAAAAAGGGAAGCCTCTGCTGCTGAAAATCAGGCCTTACGGTGATAAAGCCTGGCTTTTTTACTCTGAGACTACGCCACTTTTCGTCTGTGAAAGAAGTAGTTAGCTTTTTTAACGATTTTTCACCCTTGTCCACTGCACGACGCTGAGATCTCAATGTTGATAATCTTGACGTCGTGCAGTGCATTTTTTACGACGAAATCAGTTTACTTCTGGCAGAAACAACTCTGTTTCGCCCCTCATGCTTTGCCTGGTACAACCATTGGTCAACGGAAAGCAATGTTTCCTCAATATCGTTGTTATGGTGAGCTAAACTCTCCACGCCAGCTGATATTGTCATTTTTCCTACTTCGCTAAATTGCGCACATGCGATATGTTCACGGATACGATTTGCAATAGATTCAGCCTCTGAGATTTGTGTATTCGGAAAGAAAACAACAAATTCTTCGCCACCAAACCGACAAACAATATCGTTAGTGCGGCAGCCTTTTTTTAAAAACATCGCGACGGCCACTAACGTTTTATCACCGATATCATGCCCATAGTGATCATTAATGCGCTTAAAGTAATCGATATCGAAAGAGGCAAGACTATGTTCTTTTTTAGCAGAGAGGTAAGGCGCGGTAAGTTGCTCAAATCCACGTCGGTTATACAGTTTGGTCAGATGATCGGTTATTGCATCATCACGTAATATGGCCAACGTTTTATTAATTGTGTTCGAATAAGCCAAAAAAGATTTTTTCAGCCGGTCAGATTCTTTATACCACGTTTTTATACCCTTGATTTTGGGAGGCAAATCCTTCGTTGTAGTAGACCGGGTCAGGCCAGCGAGTCTTTCGAGCGGTTTGGAAATCTGCGTGGAAACAAAGATGCTCACACCGACCAATAGCAATGCTATCACCAGTCCATAAACCAACACATCTTTAGCGATAAGCGTGAGTGTCGTGCTGACCACGTCAGGCGAAACGCATACGAATACGTGCCAGTTGGTTTTGATAACGTCTGAATAGCCTAACAGGCAGTCGCGTTGTTCTAACGTTGTCTTTAATCCACCGCTGCTGGCCTGATTCAGCCGCGTCGTCAGGCTGGTAGTCAAAGGATTGTTTTTTCCTGTAAGCATCTCATCAGGTGAATAAATGACTTCTCCAGTATCTGAAACAATGCTGATCGTTGTTTTATCAGTGTAAAAATGATGGCTCATGAGGCGGCTTAAAATACTTTTTCTTTTCAGGTAGATAGATCCTGCAATATAACCCAGATACGCCCCCGAAGAGGAATAGATCGGGTTCGACAAAAAAATGAGATAGTTACCTGTGGAAGGTGTAAAGGGTTCTGATACGAACGCCCCCTTTTTTACCGCCATCAACTGCTCAGGGGCAACATTCAAAGACGTACCAACAGGCAGTAAACCTGGTGGAGAGGATGCCGCAACGTAACCGTCTGGCGTTAGCATCACGACTGAACTGAACATATCCGATTGCAGTCTTAATCTGTCAGCTTCTTGCTGTAGTGCCTGTTTGTCTTCAAAACGTTTAATCTGAGTGGCACTGTATGCAAGCTCTTTTTGTGCCGTTCTGAATGTACTGTCGGTCATATCAGCAAGCTTACGGGCATAGGCGGTGTTAGATTCAATAATTCTTTTTTCAGTCAGAACCTTAAGAACAACGCCCACCACCAATATCAGCATGAGTGCAGTAATGACTATGCAACCAACAGAATGCAGGCACAGAAGCCCTTTTAACGAGGGTTTATAGGTTTTATTCATTCCCACAGCAGGTCTCTGTTATTTGCCATCATTATTTCAAAGATATTAGCACTGCCTGGAAAAAACAAAGCGTTTCACGGCTAAACGTCACCCTCTTACTCTCGCTAATCAGCGACATCGCGCTGATAAAGGCGTAAATCCAGCGCTTGCCAGACTGGCAATCCGGTGACGCAGTTATACCGCTGGCACCCTCTTCTCCATCATTAACCTTATTCTGCCGTGAAAAAAGAGGCGGGCCGTCGTTAACGTCTTCTGAAACAGGCCAAATACGTACAGGACAGGCATTCATTGCAAATACGTTATGACCTGCTAGCAATAATAAACTGACATAACGCAGAGGGAATGGACATGCTTTATCCGTGATTGAGAAAGCATGCAGGCTGGCATGATGTGATACAACGCATGCACCCACACGATGAATAATCCCTGTTCAGGCAATGCTTATTCACTCACGCTCTCTCACCTACCATTACCGATTATGGGTTGCGCCACCTGCTACTCAAAAAAGCGGCGCATCAGCGCCGCCCTTAGCTTATTGAATCAGCCGTTTCACCGGCGCGTTCCGTTGACGATCCCAAATTACCGTCAGCAGGCGCTGTAACGCGATAAACGCAAACAGCAAAATGCCAATAGCAATCTTGGTCCACCAGGAACTGAGCGTGCCGTCAAAGTTGATCCAGGTTTGAATAAGCCCCTGAATTAACACGCCGAACAAGGTGCCCAGCACCGTGCCTACGCCACCCGAGAGTAAGGTTCCGCCAATCACTACAGAGGCAATCGCATCCAGTTCCACGCCCAATCCAGCCAGGGCATAGCCCGCCGAGGTATAGATGGAAAACACAATGCCGGCCAGCGTCGCCAGGGTAGTCGACAGCATGTAGATCTTAATGGTGGTGGCGCGGGTTGAAACGCCCATGAGTTGCGCGGAGGTCAGGCTGCCGCCAATCGCATAAACCTGATTACCAAAGCGAGTGCGGTGCGCCAGAATGATCCCGCCCGCCACCACCACCAGCATGATCAACGCCAGCAAACTGAGCCGCCCGCCCCCCGGAACCTTCCATGCCATGCTGGACAGCGTGGCGTAAAGAGGATGATCGATCGGAATAGAATTCTCAGAGACCAGGTAACTGCAGCCGCGCAGAAAAAACATGCCCGCCAGGGTGATAATAAATGCGGGAATTTTCAGCGCATCAATCAGCCAGCCCATCATGGCACCAAACAACGCTCCCATACTCAGGATGAGGGCAAACGCCAGGACGGGGTTGAGGTGATAGTCACCGATAACCTTTGCCAAAAATACACCCGAAAACGCAATGACGGCCCCCACCGAAAGATCGATGCCGCCCGATAAAATCACAAAGGTCATACCGACAGCGATAATGCCGAGGAAGGCGTTATCCGTCAAAATGTTACAGATCACCCGCGTGGAAGCAAAGCCGGGAAACTGGCTCAGGCAAAACAGATAGCCCATGACGAACACCAGTAGGGTGATCATTAGAGGCAGATGACGTTTAATCATGATGGACGTCTCCGTTTAAACATCGCAATAAAGCGCGGGGATTGCAGAAGCAGAACGCACATGACCACTATCGCCTTCACCACCTGATTCAACTCTGGCGGAAAGCCAGAGAGTAGAATACCGGTGTTCATCGACTGAATAATCAGCGCACCTATCAATGACAGCACGATGTTAAACCGGCCGCCCATCAGGGACGCTCCGCCGATGACCACGGCGAGAATCGCATCCAGTTCCAGCCACAATCCGGCATTGTTAGCATCTGCGCCACGAATATCCGCCGCCACAATCAGGCCGGCTACCGCCGCGCAAAGGCCGCTGATGGCATAGGTGGACATCACCACCAGCCAGCCATTCACGCCTGCATTGCGCGCGGCGCGCAGGTTAATGCCCACGGCTTCGATAAACAGCCCCAGGGCGGTTTTACGCGCCAGTAGCCAGACCAGCAACGCAACCGCCACCGTTATCCAGACCGGCACCGGTAACAACCACAGCGCCCCATTCCCAAACCAGCCAAGGCTGTCATTATTAAAGGTTACGATTTGCCCCTGAGTAATAAGCTGAGCAATACCGCGTCCGGCGACCATTAAAATCAGCGTGGCAACAAACGGCTGGATACGGAGTAAGGCCACCAGAATGCCGTTCCATATGCCGCAGGCCAGACCGCTGGCCAGCGTCACCATAATGATAAAGGATACACCGTGCCCGGCGACGGTCAGCGTAGCGGCGGTGGCGCCGGCAATCGCCATCACGGCGCCGACTGACAGGTCGATCCCGCCGGTGGCGATGACCAGCGTCATGCCGATGGCCAGTAAAGCAACGGGCGCGGCGCGGTTGATAATGTCGATCGGACTGCCAAACAGCCGTCCGTCCTGAAGATGAATCGCAAAAAAGTTATTCGCGACCAGGCTGTCAACTAACAGCACCAGCAACAGGGCAATAATCTGCGGCATGCCGGGCGGCAGCCTGAACTTGCGACGTTGAGGTTTGGTCGCGGTGACCGGGGATTCAAGCATGCTGCGTACCTCCGTCAGCAATAGCGTTAACGATTGCCGCCACTGAAAGCTGCTCCAGTGGAATTTCAGCCACCTGTTTCAGATCACGCATGATCAATACACGATCGGCGTAGCCGACCAGCTCTTCCAGCTCTGAAGAGATAACCAGCAGCGCCAGACCATCAGCACACAGCGACTCGATGAGGCGGATAATTTCCGCATGAGCGCCCACATCAATGCCGCGCGTCGGTTCATCCAGGATCAGGAACTGCGGTTTTGTCACCAGCCAGCGTGACAGCAGAACCTTTTGCTGATTGCCGCCCGATAACAGCTCAACGGGCTGCTCTGCATGCGGCGTGCGAATACCCAGACTTTTAATAAAACGTTCGGCAATCGCCTGCTGTTCCCGTTTTTTAATCGGCCGTAACCAGCCGCGCTGCGCCTGCAGGGCCAGAATAATGTTTTCCCGCACCGAGGCCGCACCAATGATACCGTCGGTTTTGCGGTCTTCCGGACAGAACCCCATGCCCAGGCGTGAAGCCTGAGCAGGCGTGCGAATGTGTTCAACTTTGCCTTTGATCTTTGCCGTACCGCGATCGGCGCGACGAATACCAAATAACACTTCGGCCGTTTCAGTGCGTCCGGACCCCAGCAGTCCGGCCAGCCCCACCACTTCGCCGGGCCTGACCTGCAGGCTGAAAGGCTCGATGGTGCCTTTCTTGCCGTAATCTTCAAAAGACACCACAGGCTGATTACTGCGTAGCGTGCTGCCCTGACGCTGCAGCGCGGTCGCCATCAGCTCACGGCCAATCATCAGTTTCACCAGATCAATCTGCGGCAGCGTTGCCGTGTCATGCGTGGCGATGAATTTACCATTGCGCAGTACGGTGATGCGGTCGGTGATGCGATAAACCTGATCCAGAAAATGCGTGACGAAAATCAGGCTCATGCCGCGATTTTTCAGCTGCGTCATGAGGGTAAACAGCATTTCAACCTCGCTGGCATCCAGGCTGGCAGTAGGTTCATCCAGAATCAGGACCTGCGCAGAAAGATCGACAGCCCGGCAGATGGCAATGATCTGCTGCATGGCGACTGAATAGTGGCCAAGGGGCCGGGTGACATCAAGGGCAAAACCGTAATTACGCATCAGGGCATCGGCATCGCGAACCATGCGCTTACGATCGATCATGCCAAAACGACGCGGTTCACGCCCGATATACAGGTTATCTGCCACCGACATGTTGGGCAGCAGGTTAACTTCCTGATAAACCGTACCGATACCGATATCCTGGGCTTCGGCGGTGCTGTGCGGCGAAATCGCCTGGCCGTTTAGCGTTACTGTGCCGCTGTCCCGGGTGTAAACGCCGGTCAGGACTTTTATGAGTGTGGATTTTCCGGCGCCGTTTTCACCTAACAGCGCCATGATCTCGCCTTTACGCAGGCTGAAAGACACATCGTCCAGCGCTTTGACGCCCGGGAAGCCTTTACTGACGCCGCTGATGGCTAAAAGAGGTTGTTCGTTGTGTGTGGTCATGCTGTCAACTCCGCCCTACATCATGGAAAACCGCCCCGAAGGGCGGCCTGCGGCTTAGTAACCCATGTTCTTTTTCTTATCTAACTCGGCCTGCGCGTCAGCAGGTAAAAAGAGTTTTGATTGCGTTCTGATAATTTTTGGCGGCAGCGTGCCGTCTTTTTTGAATTTTTCCAGCGCGTCAAACGCCGGGCCTGCCATGTTTGGCGTTAATTCCACGTTTGCGTTGGCTTCGCCTGCCAGCATGGCTTTATAGATATCAGGTACACCGTCAATCGAACCAGTCAGGATGTCTTTACCCGGTTTCAGGCCGGCCTCTTTGATGGCCTGAATGGCACCGATGGCCATGTCATCGTTATGGGCGTAAACCATGCAAATGTTTTTGCCGTTATTCTCTGCTTTGATAAAGCTTTCCATGACTTCTTTACCTTTACTGCGGGTGAAGTCGCCAGACTGAGAACGGATGATTTTGATATTAGGATGACCGCTAATCGCTTCGGCAAAGCCTTTTTTGCGGTCGATGGCGACGCTGGCGCCTACCGTGCCTTGAAGTTCAACGACGTTACACTTCTTGTCGCCCACCGTTTTCACCAGCCAGTCACCGATAAGCTTACCTTCCAGCACGTTATCTGCCGTTACGACAGCCTGGTACAACGAGTTGTCTTTCACCACAATGGCGCGATCCAGCAGGTAAACCGGGATTTTCGCGTCTTTAGCTTCTTCTAATACCGGCTCCCAGCCCGTCTGAACCACTGGTGCGATAAAGATGGCATCAACGCCCTGCGCAATAAATGAACGCACGGCCTTGATTTGGTTCTCTTGTTTTTGTTGTCCATCGGCAATCTTCAGATTGATGCCGCGTTTTTTGGCTTCGCTTTTTGCCACATTGGTTTCAGCCGAGCGCCAGCCGGATTCCGAACCTACCTGTGAGAATCCCACTGTCATTTCCGCCGCTAACACTGAGCCACTTAATGCGGCGCTGACCAGCGTGGTCAGGAGTAAACGTTTCCACATAGTTTTTATTCCTCTGAAGGGCGTTCGCTGTATAGGGTAAAGTGCCCATTAAGACTGACGTAAAAAAAAGTAAATTAGGGCGACACGCTTCACAAAATCGAGCGATTTAAAGGAGTTACGCGTTTCATGAGGGGGCATTTCATCAGGGGTTATGGACAAAACGCCTGTGTGTTTTTTCAACTTATGATAAATAAATGTAATAAACAGAATCGTTTAAGTGTAGGCCAGTTGAAAACGATTACAGGGAGGCGTACAGAATGAGTTACGGCAATTATTCGGCGACAAAAAGTGCATTTTGTGATTTCCAGCACATCCCTACACGGCCCTGTATATCGAATGAAACGATTCCGCTATAAGCCTTTGTTGAGGGTTTACTGACGTTCTCTTCATCTGACGCGGGAAACGGGAATTAATGGCAGTCGATTCGTACATATAAACAAATAAAAAGTTACCTGGTCTGATCAACCCAAACAACATGCGCCCTGTACAGCACCTGACCTGATAACGGCGGCGACGTTTACTGTGCACGAAAATGATGAAAAAGGTTGTTTAGCGATCAATCTCTCGTGATTGTCTGATTTTTGCTTTTTTTAAGTGGCAGAACTGGACACGGCCGGGTGTCTCCCTATACTTGGCATTCTTTCCCATCCATCCGTTACGATAAAAATGACTGCGCACGATTATCTTTTAAAATTCCGCAAAGTGAATAACCTCGACAGTCTGGAAAAACTCTACGACCATCTGAATTATTCCCTTTCTGACAACACCGATATCATCAATATGTACCGGGCTGCAGATCATCGTCGCGCAGAGCTGGTATCCGGTGGTCGTCTGTTTGATCTGGGCTGCGTACCTAAATCGGTATGGCGCTACGTGGTATAATTCTGAGGTTCAGAATATTATCTGAAAGCGCTTAGCCATAATGTTTCCCTTCTGTCTTAACATGCTATTCTGAGCCGCTTCTGACATTGAGACAGGATTAACCGCAATGAACACACAGGATGCCGCACCCCGAATTGGTGGCTGGCTTTTAGTGCCGCTAGCATGGTTGCTGATGACGTTGCTCACCACGGCGCTGGTGATGGCCATGTATCTGACACCGCTGTTTGATACACAATGGCGCGCCACCCTGTTTAATCACAGTTCGCTCGTCACCACCTACTGGGCCATTTCGCTTTTCACCGCCACCGCGCTGTGGGCTTACAGCATGTGGGTTGTGTGGATTTTCTTTAAGCGCTCTTCCCGGCTGCCCCGCCACTATATTGTCTGGTTGCTGATTACCGTGCTGCTGGCCCTGAAAACGTTTGCCTTTACGCCGGTTTCTGACGCCCGGGCGATTCAGACGTTACTGCTGTCTCTGGCGGCAGCGGCAATTTTTGTGCCTTATTTCAAGCGTTCAGCACGGGTAAAAGCGACGTTTACTCAGCGGTGAGGCCAAAATTATCGCCAACAGTTTAATCCTGAGTGCGGTTGTCCGTAGACAATGTTGTGTCACAGTTGTGATACAGCGTTTTATCAATGATAATAAGCCGCTTTCTGGTATTCAGGCGAAAAAATGACCGATTATCTCCTTCTCTTTGTGGGTACTGTGCTGGTGAATAACTTCGTTTTGGTGAAGTTCCTCGGCCTGTGTCCCTTTATGGGCGTTTCCAAAAAGCTGGAAACGGCGATTGGCATGGGCCTCGCCACCACATTTGTTATCACACTGGCCTCTATTTGTGCATGGCTTGTGAACCATCTTATTCTGGTGCCACTGGACTTAGTGTACCTGCGCACCATGGCCTATATTCTGGTGATCGCCGTGGTTGTGCAGTTCACCGAAATGGTGGTGCGCAAAACCAGCCCGTCGCTTTACCGACTGTTGGGTATTTTCCTGCCGCTGATTACCACCAACTGCGCGGTGCTGGGCGTTCCCTTGTTGAGTGTTAACCTCAACCACACCTTCCTGCAGGCGGCGCTGTATGGATTCAGCGCCTCGCTGGGCTTCTCGCTTGTCATGGTGCTGTTTGCCGGTATGCGTGAGCGCCTGGTTCTGGCAAACGTGCCTGCCCCGTTCAAAGGAAACTCGATTGCGCTGATCACCGCAGGCCTGATGGCACTGGCGTTTATGGGCTTTACCGGTTTGGTGAAATTCTGATGAGTGCGATTTGGATAGCGGTTGCGGTATTAAGCGCCCTGAGCCTTGTGTTTGGCGCCCTGCTGGGTTACGCCTCACGACGCTTTGAGGTTGAAGAAGATCCCATTGTTGAGCAGATCGATGCTGTTCTTCCACAAAGCCAGTGCGGCCAGTGCGGTTATCCTGGCTGTCGTCCTTATGCCGATGCGGTGGGCAATAACGGTGAAGCCATCAACAAATGTGCGCCCGGTGGCGAACAGACCATGCTGAAGCTGGCGGCCCTGCTCAACGTTGAGCCGCAGCCGATTGATGGTGACGAAGAAGCCAAAGCGCCCGTGCGCACCGTGGCATGGATAGATGAAGCGAACTGTATTGGCTGCACGAAATGTATTCAGGCCTGCCCGGTTGATGCCATCGTTGGCGCAACACGCGCCATGCACACCGTGCTGAGCGACGTGTGTACGGGCTGCGACCTGTGTGTCGCGCCTTGTCCTACCGATTGTATTGAGATGCGTCCGGTTGCCACCACCACGGCCAACTGGAAATGGGATCTTGAAACCATTCCTGTTCGGGTGATCCCGGTAGAGAGTCATGCTTAATCTGCTAAATTTTTTTAAAAAAGAGAAAACCTGGGATTTTCAGGGCGGCATTCATCCGCCTGAAATGAAAACCCAGTCTAACGGTACGCCGCTGGCCGAGCTGCCGCTGCCGCACCGGTTTATTATTCCGCTGAAACAGCATATTGGTCATGAAGGTGAGATCTGCGTATCGCCCGGCGATCGCGTACTGCGCGGTCAGCCACTGACGTTTGGCCAGGGCAGAATGCTGCCGGTGCACGCACCGACGTCCGGCGTCATCGAGGATATTGCCCAGCACATGACGGCTCACCCTTCGGGCCTGTCAGAGCTGTGTATTTTCCTGACGCCGGATGGTGAGGACCGCTGGATGCCGCTGGAACCGCTGCCGGACTACCGCCAGCATGAACGAGCCGTCATCCTGAAACGCATTCACGATGCCGGCATCGCCGGCCTGGGCGGTGCAGGCTTCCCGACCGCCACTAAGCTGAAAGGCGGCCTGCGGGGCGTTAAAACGCTGATTATCAATGCCGCCGAGTGTGAGCCCTATATCACCGCTGACGATCGGCTGATGCAGGATTACGCAGCCGAAGTGCTGGAAGGCAGCCGGATTCTGGCCTGGGTCTTACAGGCAGATCGCGTTTTAATTGGCATCGAAGATAACAAACCTGAAGCCATCGCCGCTCTGAAGCAGGCGCTGGGCGGTGAGCGCGATCTCCAGATTCGCGTCATTCCAACCAAGTATCCTTCGGGCGGTGCCAAACAGCTCACCAAAATTCTTACCGGTATGGAAGTGCCGCACGGCGGACGCTCGACGGACATTGGCGTGCTGATGCAAAACGTCGGCACGGCCTGGGCGGTTAAGCGCGCCATCATTAATGGCGAGCCCATCACCGAGCGCGTAGTCACCCTGACAGGTGAAGCCATCGCCCAGCCACGTAATGTGTGGAGCCGGTTGGGTACGCCAATCAGTCATCTGCTTCATCAGGTCGGTTTTCATCCCTCACCACGCCAGATGGTGATTATGGGCGGCCCGCTGATGGGCTTTACCCTGCCGTCACTGGATGTCCCGGTGGTTAAAATCACCAACTGTATTCTGGCACCGTCCAGCACGGAAATGGGCAACGACGAGCAGGAGCAGTCCTGTATTCGCTGCTCTGCCTGTGCTGATGCCTGCCCGGCTAAGCTGCTGCCGCAGCAGCTTTACTGGTACAGCAAGGGCGGCGATCATGATAAAGCCCGTGCGCACCATATTGATGACTGTATTGAATGCGGTGCCTGCGCCTATGTTTGTCCCAGCAACATCCCGCTGGTGCAGTATTACCGCCAGGAAAAAGCCGAGTTGCGGGCTATCGATCTGGAAGCCAAACGGACGCTGGAAGCGAAAGCACGGTTTGAAGCGCGTCAGGCACGACTCGAACGGGAAAAACAGGCACGTGAAGCACGCCATGCAGAGGCGAAGCAGCGCGTAGCGCGCAGCGACAGTGCTGAACTGGCTGCGGCTCAGGCACGTGCGAAAGCAAAATCTGGTGGAAACGAAGAGGCCGTCGCCGAGGCTCGCCATGCTCAGGCTCGCTTGCGCCAGGCTGAAGCCCAGTCGGAAACCCAGGCACTGAGCCGCCAGACGACCGATCCACGCAAAGCGGCGGTTGAAGCCGCTATTGCGCGTGCTAAAGCAAAAAAATCAGCCGTTCCGGACGCGTCTGAAGAGGTAGCGGAGGATCCACGCAAGGCCGCCGTAGCCGCCGCCGTGGAGCGCGCCAAAGCGAAGAAAGCCGCGCAGGCCGCCAGCGCTGAAGGTACTGAGGATGTGCAGCCCGCCCCGCCGGAAGACCCGCGCAAGGCCGCCGTGGCCGCCGCCGCTGACGGTACTGAGGATGTGCAGCCCGCCCCGCCGGAGGATCCACGCAAGGCCGCCGTGGCCGCCGTAGAGCGCGCCAGAGCGAAGAAAGCCGCGCAGGCCGCCAGCGCTGAAAGTACTGAGGATGTGCAGCCCGCTCGGCCGGAGGACCCGCGCAAGGCCGCCGTGGCCGCCGCCGTGGAGCGCGCCAGAGCGAAGAAAGCCGCGCAGGTCGCCGCCGCTGAAAGTACTGAGGATGTGCAGCCCGCCCCGCCGGAGGACCCGCGCAAGGCCGCCGTGGCCGCCGCCGTGGAGCGTGCCAAAGCGAAGAAAGCCGCCGCCGCCCTGGCTCGCGCGGAGGACGCTTCTCGCGATGCTGCACTGGCTGCAACAGAGGCGCACCGTGACGTCGAGCAGGCGGAAATGGCGCAAGAACAAGCCAATAATGCGAATGCTGAAGCCGAACATGCGCCGGAACTTGAGCACCCTACTGACGCGCGCAAAGCCGCTATTGCGGCTGCTATCGAACGTGCCAAAGCGCGTAAAGCGCAATCGACATTGACACCTGAGGACTAAATGGCTTTTCGTATAGCAAGTTCACCTTATACCCACAACCGGCGCAGCACCGGCAACATCATGATGCTGGTGGTGCTGGCTGCGCTGCCGGGCTTTGCAGCGCAGTGTTATTTCTTTGGCGTGGGCACGCTGTTGCAGGTGATTCTGGCCTCGGTAACGGCGTTGCTTACCGAAGCGGCCATCCTGCGTTTACGCAAAAGCCCGGTTGCTGCCAACCTTGCGGATAATTCAGCCCTCTTGACGGCCATTCTGCTGGGAATCAGCATCCCCTCTCTGGCGCCCTGGTGGCTGGTAGTGATCGGTACAGTCTTTGCGATTGTGATCGCCAAGCAGCTTTACGGTGGACTGGGACAAAATCCCTTTAATCCGGCGATGGTAGGCTATGTGGTGCTACTGATCTCGTTTCCGGTACAGATGACCAGTTGGATGCCGCCGGACGCGTTACAGATGATTAAACCGGGGATGCTCGATTCACTCAGTATGATTTTTACCGGCCATACTCTTGCGGGCGACACGATGCAGCAGCTGCAGCTCGGTGCCGATGGCGTCAGCCAGGCCACGCCGCTCGATACATTCAAAACCGGCCTGCGCGCGGGCCACAGCGCCGCGCAACTTCTGGCCCAGCCCATTTACAGTGGTGTGCTCGCGGGTCTCGGCTGGCAGTGGGTTAACCTGGGTTATCTGGTGGGCGGTCTGTTCCTGCTATGGAAAAACGCCATTCGCTGGCATATCCCGGCTGCCATTTTGCTGTCGCTGGCCTTCTGCGCAACGCTGGGCTGGCTGTTCTCGCCCGCTACGCTCAACAGCCCAGTGATTCATCTGTTCTCAGGTGCCACTATGCTTGGGGCATTTTTTATTGCTACCGATCCGGTCACCGCTTCCACGACCGACCGTGGTCGTTTACTCTACGGTGCGCTGATTGGGCTGCTGATCTGGTTAATTCGCAGCTTCGGCGGATATCCGGACGGCGTTGCTTTCGCTGTATTGCTGGCTAATATATGCGTACCGCTGATTGACTATTACACTCAGCCGCGTGTTTACGGCCATCAAAAGGATTAAATGATGCTGGACACGATACGCAAAAATGGCGTGACGCTGGCGCTGTTTGCCGCCATTACGACCGGCGTGACGGCCATAGTGAATACGGTCACTAAGCCAACCGTTGAGCATCAGACGCAACTGCAGCAGAAAAATTTGCTGGACCAGGTGGTGCCGACCGATATGTACGATAACCACATTCAGCAGGAATGTTACGTTGTCACTGATCCGGCGCTGGGTAACGCTAATCCTCACCATCTTTATCTGGCACGTAAAGGTAACCAGCCTGTTGCCGCGGCGCTGGAAACGACGGCACCGGACGGCTATTCCGGCGCGATACAGATGCTGGTCGGGGCTGACTTTAACGGTAAGGTGCTGGGCGTCCGCGTGATTGAACATCATGAAACGCCCGGTTTAGGCGATAAAATAGAACTGCGCATTTCTGACTGGATTAACAGCTTTAATGGCAAAGTGGTAACAGGTCCGGATGATAAAGCGTTTGCCGTTGAAAAAGACGGTGGCGAATTCGATCAGTTCACTGGCGCCACGATTACCCCACGAGCCGTCGTGAATGCCACCAAACGTACGGCATTATTAATTGAATCCCTTAAAGGGAAACTCTCTTCGTTACCCGAATGTGGAGACGCAAATGAGTGAAGCTAAAAACCTGCTGGTAGGCGGGCTGTGGAAAAATAACTCGGCGCTGGTACAGCTGCTGGGCCTGTGTCCGCTGCTGGCGGTGACCGCCACCGCCACCAATGCGTTGGGGCTGGGGCTGGCCACCACGCTGGTGCTGACCCTGACCAACAGCTTTATTTCCGCCTCGCGCCGTTGGGTGCCCTCGGAGATTCGCATCCCCATTTACGTGATGATCATCGCGTCCGTGGTGAGCTGTGTACAGATGCTGATTAATGCTTATGCCTATGGCCTGTATCAGTCGTTGGGCATTTTTATTCCGCTTATCGTGACCAACTGTATCGTGGTAGGCCGTGCCGAGGCCGTCGCATCGAAAAGCAGCATCCCTCTTGCAGCCCTTGATGGTTTTGCCATTGGGATGGGCGCAACCTGCGCAATGGTGGTGTTGGGTTCCCTCCGTGAAATTATTGGCAGCGGGACGCTGTTTAACGGTGCAGACCAGCTGTTAGGCCCGTGGGCCAAAGCATTAAAAATTGAGGTGATTCATCTGGATTCACCGATGCTGCTGGCGATGTTACCACCTGGCGCCTTTATTGGTCTGGGCATGATGCTGGCGGGTAAATACCTGATCGATCAAAAAATGAAGCAGCGTGCTGTGCGCCGTGCTGAAGAGCAGGCGCTGGCTGCACCGCAAGGCAATACCGGAAAAGCCGTGTGAACCAGACAAAGCGTACCGAGATCCTCAGCCGTTTGCAGCAGGCTAATCCTCATCCTACGACCGAGCTGCAGTTTAGCTCGCCGTTTGAATTATTGATTGCGGTTCTGCTCTCTGCCCAGGCCACCGACGTCAGCGTGAATAAAGCCACCGCAAAGCTCTACCCGGTCGCGAATACGCCCGCTGCGATGCTGGCGCTGGGCGTGGACGGTGTGAAGGAATACATTAAAACGATCGGACTGTTCAACAGCAAGGCAGAAAATGTCATCAAAACCTGCCGCATTCTGCTGGAACAGCACGGCGGAGTGGTACCCGAAGATCGTGCAGCCCTGGAAGCGCTGCCCGGTGTGGGCCGTAAAACGGCAAACGTGGTACTCAACACCGCCTTTGGCTGGCCCACCATCGCAGTGGATACCCATATTTTTCGCGTCTGCAACCGGACAAATTTCGCCCCCGGCAAGAATGTCGAGCAGGTCGAAGAAAAACTGTTAAAGGTTGTGCCTAAGGCATTCAAAGTGGACTGCCACCACTGGCTGATTCTGCACGGTCGCTATACCTGTGTGGCCCGTAAGCCGCGCTGTGGCGCCTGTCTGATTGAGGACCTGTGCGAATACCCGGATAAAGTGGAATAACGCGAAGATGTTGTCTGATAAAGCCTGTGAACACACAGGCTTTTTATTTTCTGATCTAACGCTGATCCAGAGCCGCCTGCATCCAGGCAATCACCAGCGGAGAATCCTTATCCTGTAAGGCTGCACGCTCGGACTGGAAGAGCGTGGCAACGTAAAAAGGATGATCGGTCAGTTCTATGCCGCGTACATCGCCATTGAGATCCCAGGCGGTGATACGCAAATTGTTGCCTTCCAGCGCTGCACTGAAGTCCGGGTTAACGCCAAAGTTGCAGTGATAGCCTTCATCGCTGGAGAGGCTGTCGTAGGCGGTGGCAATACGTGAACCGGGTTCAAATGTCACCTCACCGCGCTGCTCCACCAGCGAGCAACTTAACGGCGCAATCACCATCCGCCCTTCATCGCTGGTTTCTGCATGATTCGCATCATGCCAGCCCAGTACGTGACGTGCATAGTCGATAACGGCATACTGAAAACCGCCACAGGAACCCAGAAAAGGTTTTTCCCCTTCCCGTACCCAGCGCAGCATACTGAAGACGCCCTCATCATTTTTATAGGGACTTCCCGGCACCAGCCATACGGCATGGCTTTGCCTGATGGCGGTTAAATCGCCCAGCTCAGGTGTTGGGATCCACTCAGGTTCAATATCGATAGCAAGATGGGCAGCGGCACGGGAAAGCGCCAGGGGAATAGCCTGATGCGCAACGGCTTCCGGACGATAGTCGCCGACTAACGCGAGACGTAAAGGTAACGGCATAGCAAAATTCCTCTTAACGAAATAAGGATGCTACGGCAGGGGGCAACGGATGTCGAGTCCCGAAGTGCGGCTCTGTCGTGTCTCCCACCCTATACAGCGAAGCGCTACGGGCACGCCGTACCCAGATAAGCTTTTTTCTCTGCCTGAATTAACAGGCAAAAATGTGACCTTAATCAACCTTTTTACGCCTTTGGTGGAGATTAACGTCATAATACGCAGACTATTTCATCAAATCGGCGTCAAAACCTGCTTTATAGCCAGATTGTCCTGAGAAAATATCACTTTCCGTTGTAAAGCTCGGCGTAACGCCGTTTTAGTAGTTAATGTCATTATTAACACTCCTGAAACCCTAACGTGACGCCATTACTTCACAGTAACGCTTAAAATCAGAATTAAATTCCAACTAATAATATTTATTTAGGTTTTCACGCCACACGATCGCTTTCCGGCAGAAGGTAGAAAACGCTTGCCCTGTCGCCTTTATTCAGCCAAATTAGTCGCCGTTTTTCCCATCTAATAAAAATCTGGCCCATGGTCTGATCACATGGCGCGGACTTAATTCCTGTCGCGACACAGGATATGAAATAACAGAGGTACAAGTGTCAACTGCAAACAAACACACCGACGAGGCCGTCAGCCTTAACGCGTTCAAACAGCCCAAAGCGTTTTACCTGATCTTTTCTATCGAATTATGGGAACGTTTTGGTTACTACGGCCTGCAGGCCATTATGGCGGTTTACCTGGTGAGACAACTGGGGATGTCCGAGTCCGACTCTATTACCCTGTTCTCCTCATTTAGCGCCCTGGTATATGGCCTTGTCGCCATCGGTGGCTGGCTGGGTGACAAAGTCCTCGGGACCAAACGCGTTATCGTTCTTGGCGTGCTGGTTCTGGCAATAGGTTATGCCCTGGTGGCCTTCTCGGGCCACAACGTCAGTATCGTTTATATTGGTATGGCGACCATTGCCGTGGGAAGTGGCTTGTTTAAAGCTAACCCCTCTTCGCTGCTCTCGACGTGCTATGACAAAGACGATCCCCGTATTGATGGGGCCTTCACCATGTTCTACATGTCCATCAATATCGGTTCGCTGTTTTCAATGATGCTGACTCCGTGGTTAGCGGAGAAGTACGGCTACAACGTGGCGTTTTCGCTCTCGGTTGTCGGCCTGGTCATCACGCTGCTTAACTTCCTGTTCTGCAAACGCCTGGTGAAAGACTTCGGCTCTAAACCGGACTTTGCCCCACTTCAGTTCGGCAAACTGTTGATGACTCTGGTGGGAATTGTCGTCCTGGTCGCCCTGGCAAACTGGATGCTGCACCACCAGTCAATCGCCCGCGTGCTGTTAGGCGTGATAGCGTTCGGTATCTTTGTCATCTTTGCCAAAGAAGCCTTTGCCCTTCACGGCGCAGCCCGTCGTCGTATGATTGTTGCGTTCCTGCTGATGGTGGAAGCCATCGTGTTCTTCGTGCTCTATATGCAGATGCCAACGTCGCTTAACTTCTTTGCGATTCGCAACGTTGAGCACAGCATTTTGGGTATCACCTTTGCCCCTGAGCAATTCCAGGCGCTGAACCCGTTCTGGATCATGCTTGCCAGCCCGATTCTGGCAGCCGTCTACAACAAGCTGGGCGATAAACTGCCCATGCCGCACAAGTTCGCCATCGGTATGGTGCTGTGTTCCGCAGCCTTCCTGGTGTTACCGGTCGGCGCGAAGTTTGCCAGCGATGCGGGGATTGTGTCTGTTAACTGGCTGATTCTCAGCTATGGCCTGCAGAGCATTGGTGAACTGATGATTTCCGGTCTTGGCCTGGCCATGGTGGCGCAGCTGGTTCCGCAGCGTCTGATGGGCTTTATCATGGGTTCATGGTTCCTGACGACGGCGGGCGCTGCGGTCATTGCCGGTAAAGTGGCAAACCTGATGGCCGTTCCTGAAAACGTTACCGATCCGCTGATCTCCCTGGCCACCTACGGCAGAGTTTTCCAGCAGATTGGTATCGCGACGGCGGTCATCGCCGTGCTGATGCTGATTACCGCCCCTCTGCTGAACCGCATGACTCAAGATACGGCAGCAGACAAAGCCTGACTGACGTCATGACTTTTCACGAAAACCGGGCCTGCCCGGTTTTTTTTGTTTTTGTCGCCGATCAATGCCTCGCACATTCCTGCGCCTTATTACTGGCAATTCCGCGCCATGAGATTACTATGCAAACACGATTCGCAACATGGTGGCCTCATTATGAAACTGTTTTGTAAAGCTGGTGCCTGTTCCCTTTCACCGCATATCGTCATGCGTGAATGTGGTCTGGACTTTACGCAGGTTAATGTTGATCTGCAGACTAAGCTCACCGAGCGCGGTGAAGATTTTCGCCAGATCAACCCCAAAGGTCAGGTGCCGGCCCTGCAGCTGAGCGATGGGAATGTATTAACGGAAGGCGCGGCGATTGTGCAGTATCTGGCCGATCTTAAACCCGATCGTCACCTCCTGGCCCCGGTGGGGAGCCTGACGCGTTATCACACCATTGAGTGGCTCGGCTATATCAGCAGCGAGTTACACAAAAGCTTCTCTCCCCTGTTTCGCAACGATGCGCCTGAGGAGTACAAAGCGTTGGTGCGCCGCCAGCTGGAGGCGAAATTTGCCTGGGTAAACGATGAGCTCAAAGACAAACAGTGGCTGATGGGCGTGCACTTCAGCGTCGCGGATGCCTATTTATTTGTGGTTACCCGCTGGGCAAAAGCGCTGAACCTGGATTTGGCCGCGCGGGACCACCTGCAACACTGGTTTGAACGCGTTGCAGAGCGGCCGTCGGTTCAGGCCGCGCTCAAAGCGGAAGGACTTAACTGATACGATGAGGGCCGTAACCGGCCCTTTTTTACAGCTTCTCAGCGGGGAAGACGTGCGTCGGTCGGACAATGGCATCCTGAGCGGCAACCAGTTGCAGTTCATACTCGCCCATCTCATGCGTTTTCAGCATCACTTCATAGACCGCAGCAGTGACGTGTTCCAGCGCCGCCTGCAGCGACAGCCCGTGCAGCAGATCGACCAGCAACAAGCCACTGGTCAGATCGCCCACGCCCACCGGTTGACGAACGCCAAAATCCACCAGCGGACGGCTGATGTGCCAGGCTTCACCGGCGGTCACCAGCAGCATCTCAAACCGATCGCTGCGGCGCCCTGCGCGCGCCAGGTGCTTAATCAGCACGACTTTCGGCCCCTGGCTAATCAGCATACGTGCCGCGTCAACCGCCGTTTCTACGCTGGTTACGCTGCGTTCGCTGAGCATTTCCAGCTCCAGCAGGTTGGGGGCGATGATATCGCTGGCGGGAAGCGCCAGTTTGCAGTGGAACTCCGCCACGCCGGGTGCAACGATGCAGCCCTTCTCCGGGTGCCCCATAACCGGATCGCAGAAATACCAGGCTTCCGGGTTCGCGGCTTTTACCTGGCGCACGATTTCCAGAATGTTTTCGCCCTGCTCGGCCGAGCCCAGATAACCGCTGAGTACCGCATCACAGGTTTTCAGGCGGTCAATATCGGCAATGCCTTTGACGATATCGGTTAAGTGCGTGGCCGGCATCACGGTACCGGTCCAGTGGCCATATTGCGTATGGTTAGAAAACTGCACGGTATTCAGCGGCCAGACGTTCACACCCATACGGCGCATCGGGAACTCTGCCGCCGCGTTGCCCGCGTGACCAAACACCACGTGCGACTGAATTGCTAAAACGTTTTTCACTTTTTTGCCCTGTAGTGCCTTGCCATAAAAAAGGGCCGGAAACCGGCCCTGAAAGGTTACTGCCAGTTAATCAGGCAGTAATGCTTTTTACCACGACGCAGCAGCGTGAAGCGGTTGAACAGCTTATCGCTGTCACTGAAACGGTACTCAGCATCAGACTGCTTTTCACCGTTCAGCGATACGGCATTCGAACCAATCATGGTGCGAGCCTGACCACGTGAAGGCACCAGCTCAGCTTTGACCAGAGCCTGTTGCAGATCGTCTTCGGCACTTAGCGTGATGGTCGGCATACCATCCTGCGCCAGCTGTTCGAAGTCGGCCTCTGTCATATCGCTCAGCGCGCCAGAGAACAGGCTCTCGGTGATTCGTTTCGCGGCAGCCAGCCCCTCTTCGCCGTGCACCAGGCGCGTGACCTGCTCGGCCAGCACGTACTGCGCGCGCGGCGCGGTTCCGCTGTTTTTATCTTCTTCTTCCAGGGCATGAATCTCTTCAATGCTCAGGAAAGTGAAGAACTTCAGGAAGCGGTAAACATCCGCATCTGCGGTGTTGATCCAGAACTGGTAAAACTTGTAGGGACTGGTTTTCTTCGCATCCAGCCAGACCGCGCCGCCTTCGGTTTTACCGAACTTGGTGCCGTCCGATTTGGTGATCAGCGGAACGGTCAGACCAAATACCTGGTTCTGGTGCAGACGACGCGTCAGATCGATACCGGAGGTGATGTTACCCCACTGGTCAGATCCGCCAATCTGCAGGGACACGCCGTGCAGCGCATTCAGACAGGCGAAGTCGTAACCCTGCAGCAGGTTATAGGAGAATTCGGTGAACGAGATCCCCTGGTCGTCACGGTTCAGGCGCTGTTTAACGGCTTCCTTGTTGATCATCTGGTTAACAGAGAAGTGTTTACCGATGTCACGCAGGAAAGTCAGCACGTTCATATTGCCAAACCAGTCATAGTTATTGGCCGCAATCGCGCTGTTGGCACCACAGTCAAAGTCCAGAAAGGGTGCGACCTGCGTCCGGATTTTTTCTACCCACTCACCGACGGTTTCGCTGGTGTTGAGTTTACGCTCTGCAGCTTTGAAACTGGGATCGCCAATTAAGCCCGTGGCGCCGCCTACCAGCGCAACCGGCTTGTGCCCGGCATCCTGAAAACGTTTGAGGCAGAGCAGTGGAACCAGATGGCCCAAATGCAAGCTGTCAGCAGTGGGGTCAAAGCCGCAATAGAGCGAAATTGGCCCTTGCGCCAGTTTCTCTACTAACGCGTCTTCATCCGTCACCTGGGCGATCAGGCCCCTCTCTTGCAATTGTTGTATCAGGTTACTGCTGGTCATCACTGACTCCAAATTGATCAGGCTGCACCTATGCTGGTACACAGCTTTCCGCTGAGTTGCGGAAGGAAAAATTAAGGGCTATAGCATAAAGCGCTGACGCCTTCTGTGCCAGCGCTGATGAGGGGGAAAACGCAGTTTTACGGCGCGAGTCGGTCAATTTTCCAGCCGTCGTTATCTCGCTGATAGAGGAAACGATCGTGAAGACGATGTTCGCCCCCTTGCCAGAACTCCATCGTATTAAATTTCACCCGATAACCGCCCCAGAAACTGGGCAGCGGCACGTCACCCTGCTGAAATTTTTGCTTCAGCTCCAGAAACTTGCCTTCCAGAACGCCGCGGGCAGAGATCCGGCTCGACTGTCGGGAAACCCAGGCGCCAATCTGGCTGTCACGGGGACGGCTGCTGAAATATTTCAATACCTCCAGCGGCGACAGCTTCTCGACTTCGCCCAACACCATCACCTGACGCTCTAAAAAGTGCCAGGGAAAATGGAGCGAAATACGCGGGTTGTGACCCAGCTGCTGTGCTTTACGGCTGCCGAGGTTGGTGTAAAACACCATGCCCTGCTCATCGTAGTGCTTGAGCAGCACGATACGTTGATAAGGCTGCCCTTGCTCGTCCACGGTCGCCACCGTCATGGCGGTGGGATCGGGCAGTTGCGCCTCACAGGCCTGCTTTAGCCAGCTTTCGAACAGCGCCAGCGGATTGTCGGGTAGATCCTTGCGACGCAGCCCACCTCGCGTATATTCACGGCGCAGATGGGCAATAGTTTGTAGCATGTCACTGTCACTCATGATGCACATTCACTCCGGTAACGTTAACGGGCAGGTTGCAACTCACAATCGTTTACAACGATCTTATCATTGCGCTCAATAAAGGCGCCGTTTCCTTTGGACCAGAAAACGTAGTGACCGTCGCTGTAGCGAGCGCCGGAAGCGGAAACCGTTTGTGTCAGGGTCAGCGGCTTGCCGTCCATGATAAAGCTTACCTGCTGTTTGGCATTATCCAGCGTCACGGTGAGCGGCAATGTGCCACAGCGGTAGTGTAACGTTTCTGGCGCGGGCGACGACTTGTGCATCAGGCTACAGCCCGACAGCACTAACACAGCAGCCACGGTTAATCCTTTTAACATCAGCGATTCTCCTGTACGGAAAGCAGGGCATGGGGCGTTCTGCTTGATTAGGTGTCATTGACCTTCGCCGGAGAGCCACGCGGGCGCACCGGCCTGTCAGGGCAATTTAACCGATGATAGCCTGGGCATCAGCAAAAGTGTTTAAATAAGGCAGTGGAATAAAGACGAATACGGCGGGCGCGTTCCGCCACCCTGCAGGAGACGCAGGGCGGCAGGTAGAGGGTCAGCAGCGGCATGCTACCTTCGCGAAATGACCTTCACTGGGCCGGCAGTGCCTCTGAGCAGTGACGCTGCCGAGTGAGATTAGTTACCGCGATAGGTTGAATAGCCATAGGGACTCAGCAGTAACGGAATATGGTAATGAGGCTCGCTGCTTTCCATGTGGAATATCACCGGAATTTCCGGGAAAAAGGATTTGTGCTGAACTTTCTGGTAATAATCGCCTGTTTTAAAGACGACTTTGTAATCGCCTGTTTCAACTTTTTTCCCTTCGGGAAACAGCGCGCTAATTCTGCCGTTTTTATCGGTAACACCGGAGGAAAGTTTTACCCACTTATCCTGCTCTTTATGTTCAAGGTCAACGGAAATACCCGGCGTTGGCGTGCCCGACTCCAGATTTAATACATGAACGCTCAGGGGATTTTTCATGCTGTCTGATTGTGCTGCATAAGCACTCACTGAACCCATTAATAACGCTGCGACTGCACTCATTTGCCATTTCATTGTCGATTCCTTTATTTAGTTAACCTGTTACCAAGGTTACAGAGCGCCCGATGAAATACCTAACGACAGGCGTTAAATGTGAATTTTCTGAGAGACAGGATGCTTTCCTGCTCTGTTTTAGCTATTCGCGCTATTTTCTTTTCATCATTTATGTCGTTTCGCGCTTTGGCCTGCAAAAATCTCAAAAGCGTCTATGCTGTTTAATTCAAGGTCCACTTCAAGGAGATGAAATGCATACTAAATCCTTCTCAGCCGCCGTTTTACTTGCTCTGTCCCTGGCAACGTTAGTAGGTTGCTCTTCAAACCAATCTATTAAAACATCAGACGGCCGCACGATAGTGACCGACGGTAAGCCTCAAATTGACAGCGATACGGGGCTGGTTTCTTATCGTGATGCACAAACAGGCAAAACCGAACAAATTAATCGCGATCAGATCAGCAACATGAGTGAACTTGATAACTAATTAATTCCATCATGGATATAAGGTGAAGACTATGAAGAAGACGCTGATTTTACCGCTGGCCGTTTTGATCGGCATGGCCGCATTAAGTGGCTGTACTCGTACCAGCTATGCCATTCACACTAACGATGGCCGTACCATTATTAGTGACGGCAAACCTTCTGAATCTGACGCCGGTTTACTGGGCTACACCGATGCAAACGGTGTGAAACAGCAGATTAATAAAACCGACGTTAAAGCCGTTTCAGAAGTTCCAAACTAATAAATGTGCCGCCCCGAACAGGGCGGCTTTTTTTATTGCCCGCAGCCCTGTTCTGTTTCCCCTCGCCTTATCGTCTCCCCTGCTCGTTAATACGCCGCTCACGCTCCGGTTTATTCTGATGTCAGAATCGAATGTAAACAGGGTGACGTCAGACCCGTTCTGTTTTCTGCTATCTGCTATCTGCTATCTGCTATCTGCTATCTGCTATCTGCTATCTGCTATCTGCTATCTGCTATCTGCTTCCAGCTTAAGGTGACTTTTCATCTTGCGTCTGACTTTTCGCCGTTCTGGCGATCTTTTTTTAACGCTTTTAGGGCCTCATAACAGGTTTATTTACCTGCTACGATCCGAATAGTGCCGCAATTTCGGCCTTTAACTGTCAAGCACCTATCTTAATTTCAGGCCAATGACCGCGTATCTAGTGCTTTAATCACTTCAATTTCTTTCTGGAAAACCTCTCTGATTGCGCTTTTTCCCTGCTTTTTAAGAGCTTAGCGCGCTTATCACAAAGTTCACTTTTTTCACGGCTTTCTTTGATAGGTAATGCCTAATGAAATTAGGCTTTCACTATGCATTTCTTTTACTAGACTAATTACTGGGTCGACGACATTCTCACTCACTCAGGAGGTGCATATGTATTTTCACGATGAAGCTACCGGCCATAAGATTATTGGTGAAGCTGCGGTGAACCTGGCCCTACAGGATGAGGAGATAACTGTGGTTTCGCTGATCCGTCAGCTGAGCGTTATGGCGGATAATGAAATCGACGACGAGCGGGTCATTCAAATCGCGGATGCCCGTAAATGGCTGAAGAGCTTTATTAACGTCGCGACACGGGAGCGGGCAGAGCTCAACTGGATGGCCGTTACTGGCCAGGTGCCTGCCAACCTGACCGAACACTAACCCTCCGGTCAGTGGGTTATCCCTCTACGCGGGCGCACTGTGCGTCCGCGTTACCCTGGTCCGGCCCTGCTCTCTTCTTTGTTTTCCCTTGTCAACGGGCTGTTGCAGCCTGCTTTTTCCCTCTCCGCCAGCAACCGTTCATTTTTACATCGAAATAGCTGTACAAGTTTTATTTTATTGTATAACTTTATGCTACTTTCAACTGACGACTTTTGGACCACTGCGAGAGCACCTATGCAACACAATCATCGCCTACCTCAGAGCGCCGACGATATCTCACGTTATTTTTCTGCGGCGAACCTGCCTTCACAGCAAGAGCTGCTGGGACAGATCGTTGTTGATATTTTACGCGCAGGTCAGAACGTAAACCGTAAATCTATCTGTACTAAACTGCTGCGCCGCCTTGAGCTGTCGGCAAGTCAGGAAGAAGAGCGTCTTTGTCGTGAATTGATTGGGTTGCTGTTTGGGCGGTGACACGGCAACTGACTGCCGTTATTCGGGCGGGTCATCTTTGTCAGAGCAGTAGCGGCATAACCGCTGTTACTGCTTCTGGTGCTGTTACTGTTTCTGTTGTTTCTACTACTTTTACTGTTTCTGTTGCTTCCGCTGCTTTGCAGAACCCTGTCCGGCAAATGATCCTCACACGCTAGTGAAGTTTATGCGCCAGGATGCGGATGGCCTGTTCGCAAGTCAGCCTGGTCTTTTCGCACGCCGTCTGAAGACTTTGCTGGTGCAGCGCGCTGATAATGTCCTGTACCGTCACCGCTTCTCCGGGCTGAAGAATACCTGACACAATCCTTCCTAAAAGCGCGTGTATTTCTTCACCGATCTCTGTCCTGTTTTGTTTCACGCATTTTCCTCAAACTTTACTTTTCATTTAATATTCATTCGTTTATCAAAATGGCGCTTTTCCATTCGTCCTGTTAGCGCATCAGATCGCATGCGTTAGCTGTCATCTTCGCGCTATAATTTAGGAAATATTCGCTTCCTAAATAGACAAATGTTAATCCAGTATTTTCAAGGCCAGGGCGATGGTCGCTTGCTCATTGGCAACATCGGCGACCTTGCCCGTGACGCGCATGCCAAATGCGATACGCAAAATCAGGCCTGCGGCCGTTTCAATATCAAGATCGGCGGATATTGAGCCATCGTGCTGCCCTTCTTCCAGTAATGACATCAGAAAGTGCTTATTGCGGTTGATCACCTGGGCAACCAACTGCGACAGCTCTGCGTCGAGCACCTGTAGCTCAATGGCACTGCCGACCACGAGACAGCCGGTGCGCCCTTCACCACCACGAGAGGAGTCCAGATAAAACTGCAACAGCTCGCTTAGCTTCGCGCGGCCGGTGGCGTATTGAGCCAGCCGCTCCCGCAAATCCGCATTGCGAACGGCGATATAGCGCTGAAAGACCAGCAAAAACAATGAACGCTTATCCTGGAAAGCCTTGTAGATGCTGCCAACAGAGAGGTTCATTGCTTCACCGAGATCGGCCAGCGATGCGGCATGATAGCCTTTTTGCCGAAACACAATCATTGCCTTATCCAGAGCCTGTTCCATATTGAACTCTCTGGGCCGACCGCGTTCTCTGTGTTTACAGGCTGTAGATAGCTGGCTGTTCATGACGACCAATGTGAAAGGCGACATCTTCGGCACTGGCCGAAAACGATATGCACCCGTGATTGTATCTCAGGCGTGGATCACAAGTATACCCCGAATCCCAGCCCTGATGCAGAAGCCTGCACGAAGGCATTGCAGGCGACCGCTCAGGGCGCACGTGCGAGCCTTTAGCGGTTAGCGTTAAGTAATGCTTCTGCAGCCAGTTTACCCAACGCATTGGCGGCAAACGGGCTGTCGCCGGTTAATACCCGACGGTCTTTATGTACGGTGCCTTTGATATCACTGTTGACCAGCGTGAGCCCCATTGCCTGAAGCTTCTCGCCAAAATACCAGGTTAAATGCCCCGGCATATAGCCGATATCGGGCGTTTGCTTATCCGCTGAATCCGGGAATGCGCAGATAGCGTAGCCGTTAAGCGGGTTTTCCCCTTTACCCAGCGCAAGAAACGCTGCCGGGCCATGGCATAGCGATATCAGATGACGATCGTTTGCCAGCGTCCAGCGAATCGCCTCTGCGACCGCCTCACTTTCTGGCAGCCCAATCAACGCACCGTGCCCCCCCGGAATAAACACACCGGCATAGTCTGAATGAGGCGTAAGTGATGCCACCACGTCGCTTAGCGTTAAAGGTGAACGGAACAGCGCCAGGCAATGGTTGTAAAATCCGACCACCACCTCATCCTGTTGGGGCATTGCCCAGTGTTCAAACTTCACCATCTGTCCGGACAGCGTGGCCACGTCAAACTGAAAGCCGGCCTGATACAGGTGGTACAGCGGCAGCAGGGTTTCAATGGGATGATTCCCGGTTGAAAACAGCGTGTCGTTATCCAGCGGCAGATAGCGCTCGTCAGCGCAGATGACCAGAATTTTTTTGTGCCCTGAGTACGGTTGCGCGTATTCAGCATCGCTCAGATCGGATTTAGGGCTGGTGAACTGGTCAAGAGAATAGGCTGACGGGAAAAACGCGTTATGTTCAGCCTGATCGGCCACTGGAGATTTACTGAGTTCTGACATGACAATGCTCTCCTTAAGGGCGAATGAATACCTGTTTCATCCTAGACCAGAAAGCCTGGTTTACGCAGAGCGGCAGCACAAAACGGACCCTTTATGAGAGCATTCCGTCTTATGACCGCGCCTGAAACCGATGTCACGACGGCCGCCGTCACTTCACCACGGGCAAATCGCTGAGGCGGGTGGTGTAAGCCGGCGACAGCATCTCGCGCTTCATGGCCCAGCGTTTTTCCGTCCCCTGCCCGGCAAACCACATCTTTCCTTTGCCCTCTTTGTGAATCAAATCGATCACCTGCATCAGATCGTTACGGCCGGGGTTAACCGATCGTTCGTCGAACAGATCCAGCTGCGTTACGCCATGGTCGAAAAAATCACTCAGGACAATGCCGGCCTTGATATAGCGATGCCCTTCTATCCAGATATAGTCGAGCATCTCGGTCGCCACCCGGATGATGTCGCGCGTATCGTGAGACGGCGTCAGGAGTAGCCCCGTGGCCTGATTACCGTAAAAATTTTCGCCGGGCGCGTGTGGACTGGTGCGCAAAAACACACCGATCTGTCTGCAGTACTGTTTTTCTTTGCGAAGTTTTTCGGCCGCACGTTCGGCGTAGGTGCAGACGGCCTGCCGCACCTGCGTATAGTCTGACAGGCGACTGCTGAAGGAGCGTGAGCACATAATCTGTTGTTTGGTGGGTTCGAGCGCCTCCAGATCCTGACAGGGTTCGCCGCGCAACTCTCTTACGGTGCGCTCCAGCACCACGCTGAAATTTTTACGAATCAGGCTGGTGCTCTGGCAGGCTAAATCATCTGCCGTTTTAATCCCCATTTCCTCAAGTCGCTGGCTGAGCCGTCTGCCAACGCCCCATATATCGGCGACCGGCACAAGTGAAAGCAACTTTTTCTGTCGATCTCTGTTGGACAAATCCAGAACACCGCCTGTCTTACTCCACTTTTTTGCGGCATGGTTAGCCAGCTTTGCCAGCGTCTTGGTGGGGGCAATGCCGACGCACACATTGAGATGAACTTCTTTTTTTATTCGGGTTTTGATCTCGCGGCCGAAGGTGTCGAGCGACATACAGTGACTGACGCCCGTCAGATCCAGAAAGGCTTCGTCAATGGAATAAATCTCTACCGAGGGCGCCATTTCCTCCAGCAGCGTCATCACTCTGGTACTCATATCCGCATAAAGGGCGTAGTTGGAACTAAAAACCTGCACGTTGTGACGGGCAATAATCTCCCGCATTTTGAAAAAGGGCACGGCCATCGTAATGCCCAGGGCTTTTGCCTCCGCATTGCGTGCAATCACACAGCCATCGTTGTTAGATAACACAATAATGGGCTTTCCTTTTAGATCGGGCCGAAACACCGTTTCACAGGAGGCATAAAAGTTGTTCACGTCTACCAGCGCAAACATGATTAATAAACCGACTTGATCACATAGGTCACCACACCAAACACTTCCAGCGCATCCTCCGTGCTAATCGCAATCGGTTTAAACTGCCGGTTCATCGGCATCAGTTGCAGACAGGGCTGAAGCTGAAGACGCTTAACGGTAAATTCCCCCTCGACAGAGGCGACCACGATATCGCCATGCGAGGCTCTTAGCGCGCTGTCCACCACCAGCATATCGCCGTCATTAATGCCTGCGCCGGTCATCGACTCTCCACTTACCCGTACAAAATAGGTCGAACTGGGGTGCTGAACGATCAGCTTGTTCAAATCAATACGTTGCTCTACGTAGTCCTGAGCCGGCGATGGAAAACCACATGGCACCCGCTCCATAAACAGCGGCAACGCGAGTAACGCACTGACGTTTGCTGGCCTGATAAGCTCCACATTTACCTCCCTTCCAAAATAACTGTATATAATTACAGTAATCGCGATCAACGGGTTTGATCAAGTGAAATGGCAAGGGTTTATATGAAGCGGTTGATGTGGATACAGATTTTTTTGCAGCCGCGCCGGGCAGGTTTTACGCAACTGTTCAGCAATCCTGCATTCAGGTCATTCTTTCACCTGCGGCTTTCTCTGCGCCTTAACCTGTTTTGTTCGTGGCGCGCTTTTTGTCTGACGCCGTGGCTGCGTCATGTTCACGACCCTGAAACGGTTACACGCACGGTATTTCAGTGGGCCGTTCACCTGCATGTTTGCCGTTAATTAACGCGCTTTTCTGTCTGGTCCCGATGAACGGCAGCGTAAACATCGACAGCATTTGTATTCTGGCGCTGACTGATTTAATTTTCTGCCAATAATAAACTGCAAATAATGATTGTCGTTATGCCTTATATTCATGCCGACGTATCGCTATTCAGATAGCGATTTGATGAAAGACACAACATGAAAGACACAAGGCGCCGCCTGTTGCGTTAACCTCCGGCCGTTTTTATTATTCTTCCCGGCCTGATGCCAGGACAGGGTATTTATCCCCGCACGCACAGCACACCGTTCGATAAAGCGGAATCACAGAAACCTGGCCCGTCAGTGATAAGCCGTTTCAGCTGGCCCCGGACAGGGCGGGCCCGATATCGCGGTGCGGTAAGAGATGCTTTTCCTGACTGCTTCTGATCATGCCTGCGTAGATCAGATCTGATGAAGACATATAAGCACCTGATTTAACTGTTAATATAATTATTAAGATAAGTAAAGAATACGTGAAGTGTTCTCACCGCCGCCCAGCGCTATGATGCGCCCTGACCTGACAGCCTTATAAGGGAAAGGAGCACAGCATGGAATTAAAAAACCGTCACGGACAGAAAGTATCTTTAACAACCGATGAAATTTCATTAACGTGGTTTTTTATGACGGGAATGGAAATGAATAAAATAGCAGACTGGATGGCGCTTCCCGTGCACGCTGCATATTATATTAAGCAACGTGTCATGAAAAAACTTGGCGTGAAAAATAACAGTGAGTTTATCATCTGGTTTCTTAATTACCGGGAAACCAGCTAAAATGAAAAAGCGGCGCAGAGCATTCCTGAACGCAGAGTGGGCATAATAAAATGAATCCCTGTTTTTTACACCTGTGACGAAGGGGGCCAGTGAAAAAACCGCTGGCGGCTCACAGGCCGCCTTGCTCTCTTAATCCGGTTAACGCGGGTTACCTCGACCCGAGTAATGTTATTCACAACAGGCTGTCCGGCTTATCCGGCTATTCGCCTTCGCCTGTTGCCCGCCGCCCTATCCATTCACGGAATATTTCCATCGATGGCGTCATCTTCTTTGAACGGAGCCAGGTTAGCCAGTAGCTGCCGACATCAATCTCTAGCGCAAAAGGACGGGCCAGCGTACCGGCATCCAGTTCACGCTGGAACATGCACGCCGGTACCAGCGCAACGCCGCCCGTATGAAACGCGGCCTCAATCATCAGACGTGACGAGTCAAATACCGGGCCGGTGATCCTGGGCGGTGTGATCCCCGCTGCCGTAAACCAGCTGTCCCACTCATCAGCCCGGTAGGAACGTAACAGATTTTCCCGTAACAGGCAGGCGGGTTGTTGCAGGCGGCGGGCAACGTCGGGGCGACAAAGCACCGTAAGCGGAGCCGTAAACAGCCGTTCATTCTGCGTGGCGGGCCAGGCGCCAGAGCCAAACCGAATCGCATAGTCCACGCCCTCGCCCGCCAGGTTGACCACGTTATTGTTGGTGCGTACGTTCAGTTCCAGCGCCGGATGCTGATGACGGAACGCCTCAAGCCGGGGTAACAGCCAGCCCAATGCAAAAGTCCCCACGCAGGCGACAGTCACCACCTCTCGGTATTCGCCCCCTTCGAAACGACGCCAGGCGTTTTCAAGCTGCGTGAAGGCTTCTGACACTTCAGCAAACAGCAGCCTGGACTCATCCGTCATCTCCAGACCGCGCGGCAACCGGCGGAATAAGACGACGCCCAGTCGTTCTTCCAGCAGTCTGACCTGCTGACTGACGGCGGCCTGAGAGACAAACAGCTCCAGGCCCGCGCGGGTAAAATTCAGGTGGCGGGCGGAGGCTTCGAAAGCCCGAAGTGCGTTAAGCGGAACATCATGTTTCACATTTACCCCCAGAAATTCTTTTGGCTACTCTCAAATTATCTCGCTTGTCGGAATTTTGAAATCCCCTACCATCTCCTCCGCGAACACTTTTCTTCAGAAAAAACGTGCTATAGCAGGATGCAGGCCTCAGCGAACAGCTTCCCAGGCGCGAGACATCTTTTAAAGCGACATAAGTTTAACGAGGGGCTGAAGGGCAACTTTTCGTTTAATCCTGACCGCGCAACGATGCGGCTAACCGTTATGCCTTGCCTCTGTTCAGCGAGGCGGGCATTCATCAGTGGAGATTGACTATGACTCATCTGTTCAGACGACGCGCCAGCACGGCCGTTACCCTGCTGGCACTCGCGATGCCGCTTGCCGCCCAGGCCGGCTTTGACGAAGCCGCACTGCAACGCGGCATCCAACAGCTGGAAAAAAACGCGGGCGGACGACTGGGTGTGGCGGTAACCGACACCGCCGATGGCGCCGTTTTCACCTACCGGGGAGATGCGCGCTTTCCGCTATGCAGCACCAGTAAAGTTTTCGCCGTTGCGGCCATCCTGAAAAAAAGCGAAAGCGCGGACGGATTGATGAGTGAAAAAATCGCCATTCATAAAGCCGACCTGGTTAACTATAACCCCATCACTGAAAAACACGTCGGCGCCACCATGACGGTAGCAGAACTCAGCGCGGCGGCGCTGCAATACAGCGATAATACCGCCATGAACGCACTGCTGACCCGCCTGGGTGGCCCGCAGCAGGTCAATGCGTTTGCACGTAGCATTGGCGACAGCACCTTTCGGCTCGATCGCAAAGAACCGGAGCTGAATACCGCTATCCCGGGTGATAAGCGTGATACGACATCGCCTGATGCCATGATGCAAAGCCTGAAAAAGCTGGTGCTGGGCAAGGCGCTGGCACCCGCGCAACGTCAGCAACTGACCGACTGGATGAAAGGCAATACAACGGGTGCTAACAGCATACGCGCTGGCCTGCCCGCCAGCTGGACGGTTGCAGATAAAACCGGAAGCGGTGATTACGGCACCACCAATGATATTGCCGTCATCTGGCCACCGCATCATGCACCGCTGGTGCTGGTAACCTATTACACCCAGCCTGATAAGCACGCCGCTGCGCGTAAAGATGTGCTGGCGGATGCAGCGAAAATTGTCGCCTCAGGGTACAACAAATAAGGGCGTTCAGCGCGCGACTGCGCACACCGCCACCCCGCTGGCGGCGGTGTGCTCAAGAGCCTCGTCGGCCAAAAGGGTTAGTGCGGGATAATCACCGCCCTGAATTGAGCAGTTGCTCAAGAACATCAGATTGCGGTATGTTGATGTCGGCCTGGCACGCTGCCTGAGCCAACCTGCTTTCCGTTGCGGCAGCGGCCGTTACGGAAATCGTCTCTTTCTTTTTCTGACAGGAAATGCAACATGCGCCTCGCTTCTGACGCATTACAACATGTCCGCTATCGACGCGGGATTTTCACCGCGATGCTGTTTGCATTGAGCGTCGCATCCGGCGTTAGCCTGGCGGCACAGGCTCCGCTAAACGTTGCCGTTTATCGCGGTGCGGCAGGCTGTGAGGGCTGTTCTGAAATGGTGGTGAAAGCGCTTCGTGGCGTCGCGATGCCACTCAGCATTGCCTATATCGGTGAGCACGAAAAACGAAAGCTGAATGCACAGAACCTGCGTCAGTTTGATCTTTATATCCAGCCCGGCGGCGGCCAGGACATCCCCGCTGCCTATGACGCGCTCGGTGATGAAGGGGCCCGTGCCGTGCGGGATTTTGTCCGCAGTGGCAAAGGCTATCTCGGTCTGTGCATGGGAGCCTACCTGGCGGACAGTAACTGGCTGGGGCTCATCGCCTCGCCCCTTGACTCTGAAGTGGGACGTCCGGGCTCACACATCGCGGATGAGGGTGATTACACGATCGCGGTGACCTGGGATCACAGGCAAGAAACCTTTTATTATCAGGATGGCCCTTATCTTGTTGGTCAGACACAGCAGGACGGTTTTACACCTGTGGCTTTTTACCGTAATGGCGATGTGGCGATGGCGCGTTACGTCTACGGCAAAGGGACAGTTGTGTTAACCGGGCCGCATCCGGAAGCGGATGAGCGCTGGATGGGCGACGTCAGCGACAGTGGCGCAACTGACACCTCACCCCAGCAAAAGATGACGCGCCTGCTGGCTTATTTCTCCACACAACGCGCGGCGAAATAATGCGGATCGCCGTCAACGCCTGACGGGCTGCGCCGCCCGGACAACCTGAGCCCCGGCGGCTAATCCAGGGGCCGGACGCTGCCCTGACGACAGCGCACTGACACCGTTATACTTCGTTATCGGACTCCAGCGCGTCCTGAATCGCATCGGCCAGATTGGCGATTTCGTTTGCCACGGCCTGCAGATCCCACGCCGCTTTCGAGCCATTCGCAGACGTTGAAGCGCTGACGGACTCTTTTGCCACCGCCAGTGCCGCCGCAACCGCCACCGTACGTTTATGCTGTTCCTGTGTCATGCCTGCCGGCGGCAGCGAAAAATAGTCGTTAACCATTATCATTTCCTTCTGATTCGAGAGGCGTAAACCTTAACGTCCTGCGGGGGCAGAAGGAAGTGAATTATTGCAACGCCGCCCACAAAGCCAGCATTAAGCCCCTGTAACGCACAAACAGGGTTGTTACTGCCCTCTTTCTGATTTCTGACGCGCATGCAACATGGACGTCATCTCTGACGCTATCTCACCACCCGGCAGCGCAACGCCATCCTGTCGCTTTGACAGATTATCTCACCGGCCAGCGGACAGGGATCGCGCTCAACGCGGCTTTATCAGCGCAATGTTGTACAGATTTTTCCTGGCGGGCAGCGTTTTGATGCCGTTTTATTCCAGGTTATACAGCTCAATCTGTACAACTTTGTACAGTCTTGTACAACAGCGAGGAGGAAAAAGAAACGCGAAAATATGAAAAAAATTCTTATAAATCAAAGTAAAATACCTAACAGAGCCATTACACAGCGTTACTGACGGTGAAAAAACTCCTCCGACCACCGATTTTTTTTCGCAAAAAATTGTACAAAGGTAATTTTTTTGTATAACTTTACGGCGTGATGTTAAGTCACTTGTAACGAAAGGTGCCTTGCACCGCATCTGAAGGTGAGTGGATTTCCACCTTCAGATGCAAAATTTTTCTCTGCCACGGGCAGAAAACGGTTTCCACGATTTTGAGGCTACTATGCAAACGACAACCAATACCGAGTCTCAGATTTCTGAATATTTCATGAATGCGGGTGAGCATTTCACCAGTGAAAAAGATGTGATTGCAGAGACCTGGTCAGAACTCGCGGCCTTTAAAGCACACGTTTCTGAAAAAGATATGGTGCTGGGCTTAATCCATAAACTGGAAAGCGAAACCGACGCGACCAAACAGGATATCTATCGTCAGGCCCTGGAGATTGTGCTTCAGCGTACGCCGGGCGAGGCTCGTTTTTAATTTTGTTGTGATGACACGCTACTTAGCAAGGACGCTTTGCCTTCCCTAAAAATTTGCCCCTGATTCAGGGGCTTTTTTATGCCTGTCTGGCAATCTTTTCACGACAATAGTTGAGCAAGAGGGCGTGATAACCCTGCTCGTCGCGCGTTAGCTTTCGCCCGTTTCTGTGAATTTTCCTGCCGTTGGGTTTAATCACGTCCGGGAGAAGCATGTTTCGTCACTCATCAAGCTGTACGAAGAGTAATCGCCACCTTCGTTAGGCTGCCAGTCGGGAAACGCCAGCGAAGGACACACTCGCTGGCGGCAGAAACCCATCCCGGATCCTCTCATCGGCCCTGCCCGTCAAGGCGAACGGCAGGCCTTTTGATATGCGCCCTTAGCCAATGGGATCTGCCGGCAGAGGTTATCGCCGAAGCAACAGGTCAGGTGCTGGCTACGCGGCGTTATCCTCAGACAAAGGATACCGGCCTGAACGATTTTCTGGCGTTCCCGATCGCGCTGCGACCGTCGCGATCAAAGCGCAACAGCCACTGCGGGCTGCTGGCCGGGTAAGCCGGTGCCCGCCGCTGACGTCACTTCAGACCCGCAACGGGCACGTCTCAGGCAATCAGGCTATTACGCCTGCCCCAGTCATACAGTTGTTCACGCGCCAGGTTTTTCATTTTTACCTCACACATGATATCGAAGTCACCGAAGGACAAGGCCCAGCCGTTGAGCGTGGCATTGAAATAGTAATCAGAATGCGCACGCAGTTTGGTTTTCGGCACACTGAGATCCTGCTGGTCCGGAAAGCCTTCGGCCGGAATAATTCCCTCCTGCGAAATCGAGTAGTGCATCACCGGGCGTACGCCGCGCCAGGAGTCGATAATCTGCGCCATCCTTGCATCACTGGCCTGAATAAACTGATTCTCTTTAACCCAGTGATGATGAATATCCAGCACCACAGGGCAAAGCGACCGGGCCTGCAGCACATCATCCAGCGAACACGATATCTCATCGTTCTCCACCGTCAGCATCAGCCGGGCTTCGGGGCTGAGCCGCTGAAATGCCTGCCTGAATCCTTCAAACCCGAGTTTGCCATTCATATGAATGTTGATTTTAAAATCCTGAAAGGTTTTGCCGTAGCCCATCAGGCAGGCACACAGAGCATGATATTCCACATCCTCTAAGGCACGTGACACGACATCAGGATTATCCGACGCCAGCACGCTGTACTGTCCCGGGTGGAATGACAGCCGGATATGATGCGTCCGCGCCAGCTCGCCGCAGCGGGCGAACAGCGGATACAGCTCGGGTAAAAACGTTGCAAATAACGGCTTTGCCTGCGGCACCGTATACAGCGGCAGTAAATCACTGCCAATGCGCATCATCCTTAACGCCTCTGGCAGTGCCGCAATAGCTTCCAGCGTCAGATACAGGTTCTGCAAATTTGTCTTTGAAATCTCGTAAATCAGCGCGGTGCGCTGGGCCTCATCCAGACCGAGAAAACGGGTACGCGTGGTCGCGCGGAAGGGAAAATATTGCTTGCCCTGTTCGTTTAAGTACTTACATGCAAAGCCTAATTTCATAAACACTCCTGAACGGTATTCAGAAAGTGTAACAGCTAATTCAAATTTCGCCATTTAGAGCATAACTATCAATAAGTTAATGCTTGATTTTACCAATAATTTCGCACTGACGGGCAGAGTGTAACGGATGACGTATAACAGCACATTGCGGCGCCCGACCTGTTCAGCCTGCGGGCAGAATTTATTCACTGATTTTACAAGTAAATACCCTTACATTTCGTCCAGGAACAAGGGATGACAAAGTGGCATAATTTCGTATCAGAACTAAACTTACCGCTGTGACTAGCTAGTCCTTCTTATCTAAGGAACCCTGATATGAGGTCTTGTCTATGACACAACAGAAATACAGAGGTGGTGCCGGTAATTTTGCCAACGATCCTGAGCGAGCCAGTGAAGCGGGCAGTGCAGGAGGCAAAGCCAGCGGAGGTAATTTCAAAAACGATCCTGAAAGAGCCAGGGAGGCCGGTCGGAAAGGAGGCAAAAACAGCCGTCGCACCTCTAAGTAGATCTGAGTAAGGCGCCTTAAGGAGGTAATACGCCATGGACTGGCGATTTTCACCCTTTCTCACCCCTGCCTGTTATTCCCGTTAAGGATAACGATCCCCATGTTTAAATACCGATTGCTCACGGATAATATCGGCTTCGCTTGCGCGTTAATAAGCGCAACGGAAAAAATAAAACTCAGCCGACTTTAGCGAAGCGTAACCGACTTAATCCCCGCATTTTCAGAAAAGGCCTGGTTTGATAAAACAGCTTCACGCCATCAATACACAATAACCTCCCCGACTAATAAATAACAAACCGATAAATATCAATATATTAAATCACCACCGCCACGCTTAAATAACCATTTAGTTTCATCATTAAATTATTTTCTCCTTTCTTAATATCTCCCTGATTTTGCGTTACGCCATCCGATAATTATTTTACCAGCGCCATTAAACGCAATATTTATAAGCTTATTAATTAAGTTGTTCTATATTTACTGGCACCTCAAGTAGTAAAAAAAAGCTGGAGCAACGTGTCATGTCGAATGAGAAAAAGAATAATCCTCTGAATCACCCAGCCCCCACAACGGGTCCGGAATCCTCACAACCCGGACTGGGCTCGCTGGCACCTAAAGAGGGTTCACATCAACCCCCAGCCGAACCGACGCCGCCGGGTAAAAAACCCACCGCGCCGGGTAGCCTTAAAGCACCCGACACGCACAGCACGAAACTCGATCAACTGGAAGCGAACCGTAAAAACGGAACGGACAGCCCGCTGACGACCAATCAGGGCACCCGTATTGCAAATGATCAGAACACATTACGCGCCGGCTCACGTGGGCCGACGCTGCTTGAAGACTTCATCATGCGGGAGAAAATCACGCATTTTGACCATGAGCGCATTCCGGAGCGCATCGTGCATGCGCGCGGTTCAGCCGCCCACGGCTACTTTCAGCCCTACTGCTCACTAAAGGATGTAACTAAGGCGCACTTCCTGAGTGAGCCAGAGCAGATCACGCCAGTATTTGTGCGCTTCTCGACGGTCCAGGGCGGCGCGGGGTCAGCGGATACGGTGCGTGATATTCGTGGTTTTGCTACCAAGTTCTACACCGATGAAGGCGTTTTCGACCTGGTCGGTAACAACACACCGGTGTTCTTTATACAGGACGCCCACAAGTTTCCCGATTTTGTACATGCGGTAAAGCCTGAGCCGCATAATGAAATCCCTCAGGGACAGAGTGCTCACGACACGTTTTGGGACTATGTGTCGCTACAGCCTGAAACTCTGCACAACGTGATCTGGGCGATGTCTGACCGGGGTATTCCGCGCAGCTACCGCACGATGGAGGGGTTTGGTATTCATACCTTCCGCCTGATTAACGATGAAGGCAAAGCGACATTTGTTCGTTTCCACTGGAAACCGCTGGCAGGCAAAGCCTCGCTGCTGTGGGATGAATCCCAGAAGCTGACCGGTCGCGACCCCGACTTCCACCGCCGCGATCTGTGGGAAGCGATTGAAGCGGGAGATTTTCCGGAATTTGAGCTTGGCCTGCAGATGATCCCGGAAGAAGATGAGTTCCGGTTCGACTTCGATATTCTGGACGCCACCAAGCTGATTCCGGAAGCGCTGGTGCCCGTCGTGCGCGTCGGCAAAATGGTGCTGAACCGCAATCCGGATAACTTCTTTGCTGAAACGGAACAGGTTGCCTTTCATCCGGGACATCTCGTCCCGGGACTCGATTTTTCTAACGATCCGCTGTTACAGGGCCGTCTGTTCTCCTACACCGATACGCAAATCAGCCGCCTCGGTGGGCCAAACTTCCACGAAATCCCGATCAACCGCCCGGTTTGCCCGTACCACAATTTCCAGCGCCAGGGCATGCACCGGATGGATATTGATACGAATCCGGCCAACTACGAACCCAACTCCATCAACGACAACTGGCCACGGGAAACACCGCCTGCCGCAAAAGGGGGCGGTTTCGAAAGCTATCAGGAGCGCGTTGAAGGCCACAAAGTCCGCGAACGTAGCCCCTCGTTTGGTGAGTATTATGCCCAGCCGCGTTTGTTCTGGAACAGCCAGACTGACATTGAACAGCAGCACATCATTGCCGCCTACTCTTTTGAGCTGAGTAAGGTGGCCCGCCCTTACATCCGTGAACGCGTGGTGGACCATCTGTTGCGCATCGATGTCAAACTGGCCCAAGGGGTGGCCGCCAACCTCGGGATTGATCTCAGCGATGAGCAGCTCAACACCGCCCCGCCAAAAGACGTCAATGGCCTGCAGCGCGATGACAGCCTGAGCCTGTATGCCATTCCCGATGCCGACATCAAAGGCCGTCAGGTCGCGCTGCTGCTGAGCGAAGGCGTAAAAGCCGACGACGTATTGGCTATTCTGCAGCATCTCACCGCTGCTGGCGTGCACACCAAACTGCTGGCGGCGCATATGGGCCAGGTCAGCGCGGACGATGGTTCTTTGTTGCCGATCGATGCCACGTTTAACGGGCTACCTTCGCTGACCTTTGATGCGGTGATCGTCCCCGACGGTAACGTTGATGCCCTGCTGAAAAGCGGAGATGCACGCTACTTCCTGCTGGAGGCTTACAAACATTTGAAAGTCATTGGCCTGAGTGGTGAAGCACGCCGTTTCAAAGCGCAGTTTGATCTGGATGAAAATCAGCAGGAGGAAGGCATCGTGGAAGCCGATAATGCTGAAATCGCGCTGATGAATGATTTTACTGCTGCGATGGCAGAACACCGCGTCTGGTCGCGTAGCCAGAAGGCCGAATCCATTCCGGCCTGATGACAGGAGCAGCCCGCCCTGCCACGGGAGAGCTGACACCTTAAACGCACGCAGAATGGGCGTCCACCTGGTCTGTTTGCGTCAAAACCGCTGTTAAAGGCGGTTTTTTTCTGCCTGATGCCCGTGCTCTTTTTCTGATTTCCCCTGTGCAGAGGTAAATGGAGGCCGGGCTCATCGGACAGCCCGGCCTCGCTGGGGGGAAAAGCCACAGGGTACATTGCGCGCGGCGGCAGTAAATGTTGGAACCTGGTCTATGATTATTTGTTGAGAGTGTTGTGTGAAGCAGGCACTGCCGGGTGCCTCATGCGGTATTACACATAACAATATCTGAATAATGGCACGGGGAAAGGCTGTTAAGGCGCACCGACCTCCCGGGCACCTGATCTCGCTAACATCATTTTGCATTCGCATCATCGGCTTACCGATAGCGTGGTGGTGCTTATTGCGTACTTTCTGGTTAAAGAGGCAACGGAATGGTATCTACATCTTTTTTTAAGAGTTGGGGAAGCGAATATCTGGCCGATGGCAACGTGCGTTTCCGCGTCTGGGCAACGGGTCAACAGCAGGTCAGTTTACGACTTTCGGATAAAGATCTTGCCATGACGCCCGCCGGAGACGGCTGGTTTGAGCTGCAGGTCAGCGGTGTACAGGCGGGGGCAACCTATAACTTTGTGCTGAACGATGGCACGGTGATTCCCGATCCCGCTTCACGCGCGCAACAGAATGACGTTAACGGCCCATCTCTGGTCGTCGATCCTGCTCACTACCGCTGGCAGAACACCACCTGGCAAGGCCGCCCGTGGCAGGAAAGCGTGGTTTATGAAATGCATATGGGTACCTTCACCGAAGAAGGCACGTTCCAGGCTGCGATAAAGAAACTGCCTTATCTGGCGGAAACCGGCATTACCATGATTGAAGTCATGCCCGTTTCTCAGTTTGGCGGGCAGCGCGGTTGGGGCTACGATGGCGTGCTCCTGTACGCGCCACATGCCGCTTACGGCACGCCCGATGACTTTAAAGCGTTTATTGACGCGGCTCATGGCTATGGCCTGGCGGTTGTTCTGGACATCGTGCTTAACCACTTCGGCCCGGAAGGGAATTATCTGCCCTTACTGTCACCTGACTTCTTCCATAAAGACCGGATGACGCCATGGGGCGCCGGCATTGCCTATGATGTGGATGCGGTACGACGTTATATTGTTGAAGCCCCGCTCTACTGGCTGCAGGAATACCACCTGGACGGCCTGCGCTTCGATGCCATCGACCAGATTGAAGACGTTTCCGACACGCCTGTTTTGATCGACATCGCTGAACGCATTCGCGTAGATATTCCCGAGCGCCAGATCCATCTCACCACCGAAGACTGTCGCAACGTGATTTTCCTGCATCCCAGAGCGGAAGATGGCACCGCCCCACTGTTCACCGGCGAATGGAATGATGACTTTCATAATGCCGTTCATGTGTTTGCCACAGGTGAAACGCATGCCTATTACAAAGATTTTGCCGATCGGCCGGAAAAACGTGTGGCACGCGCGCTGGCTGAAGGGTTTGTCTACCAGGGCGAGGTCTCAGTGCAGTCTGGTGAAGCGCGCGGTGTTGACAGTACCGGACAGCCGCCGGTGGCATTCGTGGACTTTATCCAGAACCACGATCAGACTGGCAACCGTGCGCAGGGAGAAAGGCTGATTTCTCTGGCCGGTGCCGAACGTACTCAGGTGCTGCTGGCAACGTTGCTGCTGTCGCCCCATATCCCTTTGTTGTTCATGGGGGAAGAGTACGGCGAAACCCATCCTTTCCTGTTCTTTACCGATTTCCATGGCGATCTGGCGAAAGCCGTGCGGGAAGGCCGGGCGAAAGAGTTTGAAGGACATGCCGGTCATGAGGGCGAGAGCGTTCCCGATCCTAACGATGAAGCGACCTTTACCCGTTCAAAACTGGACTGGAGCAAGCTGGAGAGCGAAGAAGGAAAACGCTGGCTGAAGCTGACCCGCTCACTGCTGGCACTCCGGCAGCAGCATATTGTGCCGCTGCTGGCGACGGCGGGTGGAAACAGCGGAAAGGTACTGGACACCGCAGAGGGATTTGTTGCCGTGAGCTGGCGTTTCCCGGCGGGCACGTTATCAATGGCATTCAACATCGGCGAACAGGATCGCGCCCTGCCGGCGATGCCGGGCGAAACGATCTTCGCCTGGCCAGAATCCACCGATGCGCTCCCTCAAAACGCGATCGTTGTTCGTCTGGCTGCCGGAGAACCTAAATGAGCATTCCAACCGCCACCTACCGTATTCAGTTCCGCAATGGCATGACCTTCGATCGCGCTGCAGCGCTGGTGCCCTATCTGAAAAAAATGGGGATCAGCCATCTCTATGCCTCACCGATCTTTACCGCCACCCGTGACTCCACTCACGGTTATGACGTGACCGATGTTAATGAAATCGACCCGGCGATTGGCGGACGCGCGGGGTTTGATCGTCTGGTCAGCACGTTAAAACAGGCCGGACTGGGGCTTATCATTGATATCGTCCCCAACCACATGGCGGCATCGCTGGAGAACGGCTGGTGGCACGACGTGCTTGAACACGGTAAAGACAGTCGCTATGCCGACTACTTCGACATCGACTGGTCACGCCGTCTGACGCTGCCGTTTCTGGGTGATGATATTGATACCGTTCTGGAGAACGGCGACCTTGCCGTTAAACGCGATCCCCAGACCGGCAAGCCTGCGCTGGCCTATTTTGAAAGTTACTATCCGCTTACGCCGGAAAGCTGGCAGGGACAGGAAGAAGCCGTGCTCCAGCTGCGCAGCAAAGCCGGGCTGGATGCATTGCATCAACAGCAGCCCTGGCGGCTGATGTCGTGGCGCGATGCCGCACGGGACCTCTCCTACCGCCGCTTTTTTGAGGTGACCGGGCTGGTTGGCGTACGGGTTGAAGATCCCACCGTCTTCAGGGATGCACACCGGCTTATTCTGGAACTGGTCCACAGCGGCGCGGTTGACGGCCTGCGCGTCGATCACGTTGACGGACTGGCCGATCCTAAAGGTTATCTGACGCAGTTGCGTCGCGAGGCCGGCGAGGCATGTTATATCACCGTTGAGAAAATCCTGGGTGAAGGCGAGCAGATCCCCAGCGACTGGCCAATTTCCGGCACCACAGGCTATGAGTTTATCGCCGCGCTGTCGCATGTGCTGGTTGATAATCACTCTCTCAACGCCCTCCGCCAGGCCTGTGAAAGCGTCAGCGGCCAGGTCGTGCAGGTGGACGACGAACTTCGTAAGGCAAAATGCCTGATGGCAGATCGCAATTTTGCCGGGGAATTTTCGCGCCTGATGGACCTGGCCAGCGCCATTGCCGAGGGGGAACACATCGCGATTGATCCCGAGCGGCTCCGCAGCGCACTGCGCGAACTGCTGGTGGCGTTCCCGGTCTATCGAACCTACGGCAATGCGCAGGGCCTGCCTGCCAACGACCAACAACGTCTTCAGGCCGTCGCTGACGGCGTCAGGGCGTCGGAACATGCACCTGACAGCCACATGCTCGATTTCCTGCTGCAGATCATGCAGGGCGACGTCGCCAGCCAGTCCACCGCGCTGGCGAACAGCTTCCGGACCCGCTTCCAGCAGCTCACCGGTCCGCTGATGGCGAAATCCATCGAAGACACGCTGTTTTACCGACAGAACAGCGCGCTGGCGTTAAATGAGGTGGGCGCGGAACCCTTACAGACGCAGTTTTCCCCGCAGCAGTTTCACCATGAGATGGCAACGCGTCTTGCGCGTCAGCCGGACGCCCTTTCCGCCAGCTCGACGCATGATACCAAGCGAGGCGAAGACGCGCGCGCGCGGCTTTACACGTTGACGGAAGCCCCCCAGCGCTGGGCCGAGAACGTGGCGCGCTGGCGCGAACTCAATCGCCAGGCCGTGGGTGCCCTTGAGGACGGCCCTGCGCCGGAACCGTCCGTGGAGTGGATGCTGTATCAGGCGCTCGCCGGTGTCTGGCCGCCCACCTTAGATCCCCGGGACAGTGCGGGGCTGGATGCCCTTGCCGAACGCTTCGCAGGCTATGTCGAAAAAGCCCTGCGTGAAGCCAAACTGCGTACTGACTGGACCGAGAACAACACCGCGTACGAGCAGGCCGTGCTGGGCTACGCGCGTCACCTGCTCTCACCTGCAAATCAGCCTTTCCTGCAGGATTTCGTTGAGGCGCTGCAACCCTTTATCCGTGCCGGCCTGGTGAACAGCCTGAGCCAGAGAGTCATTAAGCTGACCGCGCCCGGGGTGCCGGATGTGTATCAGGGAAGCGAAGCACTGGACTTCAGCCTGGTCGATCCTGATAACCGACGCGAACCGGATTATGCCGCCCTGGAAGCGATGTTACGTTCTGCCACGACGGCCCTGCCCGGTAGCCATGATAGCTGGCTCAGCGGTCAGGTTAACCAGCTTGCCACCCTGGCGCTGCTCAATTTACGCCGGGACAGGCCTGAACTCTTTGCCCGGGGCAGTTATCTGCCGCTTACGGCTGAGGGCGCGCAGTCCGACAGGCTGCTGGCGTTTGCGCGAACCCAGGGCAGTGAGGCCATTATTGTGGTGACATCCCGACTTGTGTTCGACGCGCAGCTCAAGCTGGAAGCGCCCCCAGCGATGCACTGGGCCGCCACCGAGATCGTGCTGCCGGATGAACTGGCACATCGCCGTTATCGCAATGTGCTGAGCGGCGAAACGATCGACCTGACCGACCGTATTTCGCTGGAAACGTTAAATAACTACTGGGCACTGGCATTGTTAGCTTGCTGAAAGCAGGTCAGTACATGGATTGAAACACCGTAACGGGGTTCGTTAATTGAGAGGGACAGATGTCAAATCATCGTTTTGAAATTACGTCGGGATCGGGCCAGCAACTTGGGGCGAACTTTGATGGCAAAGGCGTAAACTTTGCGCTGTTTTCTGCCCATGCAGAACGCGTGGAGCTGTGTCTTTATGACCCAAGCGGAAAAAATGAAATAGCCAGACTGGATTTGCCCGAGTTCACACATGAGATTTGGCACGGTTACGTGCCCGGCTTGCAGCCCGGCGCGCTCTACGGCTATCGCGTTTACGGTCCTTACGATCCGGAAAACGGCCATCGGTTTAACCCGAATAAACTCCTTGTCGATCCCTATGCCCGCGAACTGGCCGGGGACATCGCATGGAATGAGGCGCACTTCGCTTATGACCTGTATCACGAAGACAAAGATCTGACGTTCGACGATCGCGACAGCGCCCCCTTCACGCCAAAATGTCGCGTGATCGACCCCAACGAATTTGACTGGCAGGACCAAAACCGCCCGCAGGTTCCCTGGTCTGAAACGATCGTCTATGAAACGCATGTGAAAGGCTTTACCCAGTTGAACATGGCGCTGCCGCCTGAAATGCGCGGGACTTACGACGGCATGAGTCATCAGTCCACGGTGGGCTATATCAAGAGCCTGGGTATTACCTCCGTCGAACTGTTACCGGTGCACTGGTTTCCGGACGATCAGCACCTGCTGGATAAAGGGCTGAAAAATTTCTGGGGTTATAACTCGCTGAACTTTTTTTCTCCGGCGACACGCTATTTTGGTCCGCGAGGCATTCAGGGTTTCCGGGATATGGTCCGCGCCTTCCACGACGCGGGCATTGAGGTGATCCTTGACGTGGTTTATAACCATACTGCGGAAGGCAATGAACTGGGGCCAACGCTGTCCTTTAAAGGTATTGATAACTTCTCTTATTACCGCACCTTACCCGATCAGCATCGCTATTACATTAACGATACCGGCACAGGAAACACCGTAAACACCTCTCATCCGCGTGTGTTACAGATGGTGACGGATTCACTGCGCTACTGGGCGGACTCTATGCATATCGATGGTTTCCGTTTCGATCTTGGCACCATTCTGGGCCGTGAACCGGAAGGCTTCGATCCCCGCGGCGGCTTCTTTGACGCCATTACGCAGGATCCCCTGCTTTCACGCTTAAAACTGATCGGTGAGCCTTGGGACATTGGCCCCGGTGGTTATCAGGTCGGCGGCTTTCCACCGGGCTGGGCGGAGTGGAACGATCAGTATCGCGATACCGTGCGCGATTACTGGAAAGGAAACAATGTCCCGACCGATTTTGCCGCCCGTCTGCTTGGCTCTGGCGATCTGTACGATCAGCGCGGACGTCGTCCCTGGGCCAGCGTTAACTTTATCACCGCGCACGATGGCTTTACGTTGAACGACCTGGTCTCCTACAACGAGAAGCACAACGCCGACAATGGTGAAGACAACAACGACGGTCACAACGATAACCGGTCTTATAATTATGGCGTGGAAGGCCCCACTGACGACGAAGGCATTAACGCCGTTCGCGAGCGCCAGAAACGTAACTTCCTGGCCACGCTGTTTTTCTCCCACGGCACCCCGATGCTGCTGGCAGGCGATGAGTTTGGCCGCAGCCAGATGGGAAATAACAACGGGTACTGCCAGGACAGTGAAATTTCATGGGTTCACTGGGATAACCTGCCCGCTTCGGCCGAAGCCCTGCGTGAATTCACCCGTCATGTGATTTCACTGCGCAAAACCCAGCCGCTGTTACGGCGTGAAAGCTGGCGCGACGGGATGGAAATCAAGTGGTTCAATGCCGGCGGCGGCCTGCAGCAGGCTGAGCAGTGGGACGAAGGTTCAACGCTCGGTGTCTACATCGGCCGACCCGATCTGCAACATCAGGATGGCGTCTGGTATGACGTGCTGATGCTCATCAACCCGTTTGAAGGTAATGTGCCCTTCCAGATCCCTCAGTTCGGTGAGGGCGGCTGGGTGCTGGAACTTACCACCAGCGATACCAGCAAACACGGGATGGTGATCACCAAAGAGAAGGACTTTGAACTGGAAGGCCGCAGTATGGCGCTGTTCAGAAGGCCTTAAGGACGCCCGGCGCGGCGCGAACCGGATGCGTAACGGTTAAACAATACGCATCCGGTACCGTTGCGCTTGACCTGGGCCGCAGGGCTGCCAGGCTGAACAGGGTTAAAACAGTAAGCGACGCCATTAAGGAGGCAAAATGTCCAGATTTACAGGTAAAATCGTTGTAGTGACAGGAGCCGGATCAGGAATTGGTGAAGCAAGCGCCAAACGCTTCGCACAAGAAGGCGCATCTGTCGTGTTGGTTGGCCGTAATCAGGATAAGCTGCAAAAAGTCCTGGCACAGTTGCCCGGCGATGGCCATATGGCAGCGGCCTGCGACGTGGCTGAGGCCGATCAGGTAAAAGCGCTGGCCGCCCGCGTTGAAGAAAAATATGGCCGCATGGACGTGCTGGTTAACAATGCCGGGATTATCGTTCAGGGACGCATCCACGAGATCGAACCCGCTGACTGGAAGAAGCTGATGAGCGTCGATCTCGACGGCGTATTCCACTGTGTGCACTTCTTTATGCCTGCCCTGCTGAAATCGAAAGGCAACGTAGTGAATATTTCGTCGGTATCAGGATTAGGTGGCGACTGGGGCATGAGCGTCTATAACGCGGCCAAAGGCGCCGTTACCAACTTCACTCGGTCACTGGCCATGGATTATGGCGCGGACGGCGTGAGAGTGAATGCGATTTGCCCGGGCTTTACCTTCACCGAGCTGACGGAAGCGGTGAAAAACGATCAGGCCCTGCTTGAGCGTTTCTATGACCGCATTCCGCTTAAACGCGCAGGTGAGCCTGAAGATATTGCTGATGCCATTGCCTTTATCGCCAGCGATGACGCACGTTATATTACCGGCGCAAATCTGCCGGTTGATGGCGGCCTGACCGCTTCGAACGGACAGCCTAAACAGGCGTAATCATCACAGCGCCGTAGTTTTCGGCGTTAAGCTGTAATTTTCGGCGTTAATATTAACAGGCGTGAGCGTCACGCCTGTTAACCAGGTAATAATGTGCACCCTTCTTCGCGGTTATTATTATTTCACCTTCACACATTATTTCTTTATATCGCGCTCACGCCTCAGGCGCAGTAAACCGATATCTCCGCCGCGCGTAACGTTGGCGCTGACGTCCGTAATATTCAGGAAGACTTAGGTGTATGTCGCGTCGGCATGGCCCGATTGCGCGATGCCAGACTCCGCCCGGCAGTGGGACAGACGAAAGGGCTAAGGCAGGCGGTGCAGAGAATCGCATCCGGGTGATGGATTTTCGCGACCGTTAAGGCCTGTTGCCGGGTGTAGAGTGAACCGATAAATTCACTTCCACGGCTGTTATCCAGCTGGCTACAACCTTCTTTATGAATTATCCATCCGCCTCGGGTAAAAGGACATACGTAATAGTAGCTTGATTTAAGCATAGGACTGCCCCTGCTGGTCGCTGTGTCAATCAGGACGATAAAAAGAGTGATGTAAGGTTTTATTTAATAATGTAGCGTTGTTAACCCTAGCTGAGAATTATCCCTAAAACCACAGGGATAATGACAAAACAGGGGTTTTGAGATTTATTCGCAGCGGGGTCACTGACTTACGTTAGCATCTTATCAGACTCTGGCTGCTGAAAAAGGCGCCAGGTGCAAGATCAGAGTTGATACTTTAATCATTGTGTTTACCTCTCTCCTTCGACGTTTTGGTTAAAAAAACATGCCAAATCAGGCTACTGCTGTTTTCTTTTCAAGAGTAGCAGTCAGGGAACGAGGATAATTTGATTACCCCAGGTAACCTGAGAATAATACTCATCGGTGTCATTTATTAACGGACCATAACCTGCAAAAAAGATACGTCTATTCAATACCTAACCACTGAAGTGCTGATATAATAGAAACAATGCGTAACACGCTGGTAATGAACAGAATAATAAAAAACCTGTTTGCCCCCGCCATGGTCTGTTATCCACCCCATGGATCGATCGTGTTAAACCTTCTGTGACAACGGAACATCACAGGTAAGCGCCCCCTGTGCCGTGCTGGAGAAATGCACGGCAAGGACACATTTTGCGATGGTATTACAGCAGGATTAGGCTCCGCCTGATAAGCGATCTGGCAATGTGTGCGGTAAAAAAACAAGAATCTGGAAGACTTTATGTTGTCTACAATTATCTATCGCAGTCACATCGCTGACCATGTTCCGCTTAAGATGCTGGAGGGATTAGTCACCAAGGCTAACAAAATTAATGAATCATCCAGCGTCACCGGTATTTTATTGTTTAATGGCACCCACTTTTTTCAGCTCCTTGAAGGTCCTGAACGTGATGTGCTGGCGGTTTACGAACGTATTTGCCGCGATACCAGCCATCATAATATTGTGGAATTAATGCGCGATTATGCCCCTGCGCGACGTTTCGGCAACGTGGGCATGGAGCTGTTTGACCTGCGGCAATACGATAAAACCACGGTGCTTAATGCGGTGCTGGAAAAAGGCACCACCAAATACCAGCTGACCTATGAAGATCGGGCGCTTAAATTCTTGCGTACCTTTGTTGAAGCGCGCGAGAAAGAAAATTATTTTGAAATTCCCTCAGCAGACAGCTGGGATTTTATTCAGGATGAGGCCGAAACCCGCGAAGGTGATGTTGCCATGCTGAATCAGGAAGGCGTAAATTTTGCTTTTCAGGCCATTATTGATCCCTTTGCACGCAAAATTGTTTCCCTTGAAGCGCTGCTTCGCGGCAATCAGGGTGAAACGCAACAGCACTATTTTTCCCGCCTTGATCCGGATGATATCTACCGCAACGATTTGCACTCTAAACGCACGGCCTTTGCACAGGCAAAGGCGCTCGGCCTGGATGATATGGTGCTGTCGATCAATCTGCTGCCGATGTCGCTGGTGCTTGTTCCCGACGCGGTCGACTTTCTGCTGACGGAAATTCATGCCCACCAGCTGGTGCCGGAGCAAATTGTCGTTGAGTTTACCGAGAATGAGATCATCTCTCGTCCTGACGAATTTGCCGCCGCGCTGAAACAGCTCAAAGCCGCCGGTATCAGCGTCGCGCTCGATGATTTTGGCGCGGGTTATGCCGGGTTATCACTGCTTACCCAGATCCAGCCCGATAAAATTAAAATCGACCGCAGTATTATTAGTAACGTGCACAAGAGTGGCCCGAAGCAGGCTATCGTCCACGCGATTTTAAAATGTTGTTCATCGCTGGAAATTACCGTGATTGCAGAAGGGATTGAACAGCCCGAAGAGTGGATGTGGCTGGAAGCCGCCGGCATTTCACAGTTTCAGGGATTCCTGTTTTCCTGGCCGAAATTAAATGGCGTATCTTCCGTTTCCTGGCCCGAGCTTAAATAAACCCTGGCTCCCGCAACACAATAAATTTTCATTCTCTCTTGCCGGACATAAAACGTGCTGCTAAATATTAGTAGCACGTTTCAGATTGTGTCATTGCGCTGCAATATTAGACGTGCACGCTGTTTTTTAAATTATCGATGATGTTAAGCAGTCAGATGTTCAGTGTTAAAGACCGACGCAACGCGCCCTGTTAAGGCGTGCCCCACAGGTATAGCATTTGAGGGACTGAATGAAGCAAATCATCCGCGGTGATAAAGAACCCGTCCATATCGTTGCCGCCTCGCGCGCGCTGGAAGCCCATATGTCTCGTTATGGTGAGGGAAATAAATACCATCCGGTTATCTATTCAATTGCCTATCGCAGCAAATACTACCAGGTTGAAGTCATTACCCGGCGTGAAACCATCGTGGCAACCGTCATCACGGGCGTGCGCAAGTTAACGCATCTGCCTGGCGTGGCCTGATTCGTTTTACGCTGTTCTAAAAGGGGACAGATTCAGTCCCCTTTCCCCTGTCGCATGAACAACGGATTGGCGGGATAAATGGCGCCAATCACGCTTTTTTCGCGTGCGCCGGTGACCGCAGGCAAATTTCCGGGCAGGCCGGACAGGGTGCGAAACGCCAGCCAGGCAAACGCCAGCGCTTCCATATCATCCCCGTTGATACCGATCGTATCGGTTGTCGTCACTTCGGTACCCGCAAGATGCGCCGCCAGTCGCGCCATCAGTAACGGATTGCGGCTTCCCCCACCACAGGCCAGTAAACGATCGCATCCGTCATTGAGTTGCACCTGTTGCGCGATGCTGACGGCGGTAAATTCATTAAGCGTAGCCTGAACGTCCTGTGCGGCGATGCCGGGAAAATGACGCAGATGTTGTTCAAGCCAGCCCAGGTTAAACAGCTCCCGTCCGGTGCTTTTAGGCGGCGGCAACGCGAGCCAGGGCTCGCGCAGCAACGTATCAAGCAGGGTATGACTGACTTTGCCACTCAGCGCCCACTGGGCATCTTTATCGTAAGCTTTGCCCTGATTACGCCATATCCAGGCATCAAGCAGCATATTGCCAGGCCCGGTATCAAACCCGCGAACAGGCTGCCCCGGGATGAGTAAGGAGAGATTCGCAATCCCGCCGATGTTCAGCACCATGCGACGTTCGGTGGCATCCATCATCAAGGCCTGATGGAAGGCCGGCACCAGCGGAGCGCCCTGCCCGCCCAGCGCCATATCACGCCGCCTGAAATCCCCCACGACAGTAATGCCGGTCGCGGCAACAATCTGATTGTGATCGCCAATTTGCAGCGTATTCGGCGCTGCGCTCTGTGGCTCATGCCATACGGTTTGCCCGTGACAACCGATCGCCGTGATATCGCCAACTTCAAGGGATTCACGGCGCATCAGGGTCAATACCGCCTCAGCAAACAGCTGCCCCAGCCGCGTATCAAGCTGTCCTAACTGCGATAGCGTCAGGGCCTGTCCCTGGCAAATGGCCAGAATAGCCTGACGCAAATCCGGTGGCATGGGATGACAGTAGCTGGCCTGCTGAGCCACCATATTTTCGTCAATGGCCGCCAGAACCACATCCACACCATCAAGACTGGTGCCCGACATCACGCCGATGTAGCGTCCTGATTTCATAGCCGTTCCTTTTCATTAAGGTGAAAATGGTGTTACGCGCGTTAAGCCTGACAAAAAATTGCGGTTAAATCCATGATTAATTTGTTTTTAATCAATAAATTGCCTGTGAGTTAACGCCTTGGAACTTTTTTTCTCATCGATTGAATCATTGTTAAAATTTAACGGTCTATGCTGGCGTCAGCCATGTTTTATACCGGCAAAGGTCAATTCTCCAGTTTTCTGTCTTATACTGTTTACAGGATTTCGCGAGAGATAGGCGCATTCTTGAATAAAGGAGTTTTCAAATGATTAAGCGTGTAATTGTGGTCGCTTTGACTGGAGTGATGCTTGCAGGTTGTAGCAATACCGATACGTTGTCGGGCGATACCTACAGCGCCAGTGAAGCCAAACAGGTCCAGAGCGTTTCATACGGTACCTTAGTGTCCGTACGTCCGGTTAAAATTCAGGGCGGCGATGACAGCAATATCATTGGCGCTATCGGTGGTGCCGTACTGGGTGGATTCCTGGGCAACACGATTGGCGGCGGTGCGGGACGCAGCCTGGCAACAGCCGGCGGTGCCGTACTGGGTGGCGTTGCGGGCCAGGGCGTGCAAGGTGCGATGAACAAAACAGACGGTGTTGAACTGGAAATCCGCAAGGATGACGGCAACACCATTATGGTGGTGCAGAAACAGGCCGCCAGCCGTTACTCTGTAGGACAGCGCGTAGCGATGGCGACCGATGGCAGCCAGGTCACCGTTTCTCCACGCTAATACAGTAACCCACCGACGCCGGTGACTGGCACTGTGCGTCGGTATTACTTTTCTTTGTTCTGTAGTTCGAGAATATTCTTCTCAAGGCGCGCAATCAGCGAGACCATCTGATTGATCTCATCGCGGCTGATACCGGTGAGAATATCGTCACGGGTAATGTCAATCACGTGTTCGACCTGCTGAATAACCGGCTCAGCCTGTTGTGTCAGCTTAATGCGTTTGGCACGGCGGTCATGTGCGCAGGTGGTTCGGGTAATCAGCCCTTTTTCTTCAAGCTGATCTAAGGTTCTGACCAGCGAAGGTTGTTCGATACCGATGGCTTTGGCTAACTGAATTTGTGACTGCTCAGGCGGTAACTGATGGATATTGTGCAGCGTAACCCAATGCGTTTGGGTTAAATCGAGTGGCTTCAGGCGTTGATCGATCAGAGCCCGCCAGATGCGCACCAGTCTGGACAGGTCCGTTCCGAGTGGGGTATCCATGTTATCTCCTTATAATTAGTCGGCTAGCTATCAGGCTGCATTGTATAGTATTTTGCAAGCCGGAAGTTAAATTACTAATCACTAAGTAGACAGTTTCGGCTGAAAATATTTCACTAACCTGTTCCAGAGTGCATCCCCATAATGGATATCATCAGCAACGGATTTCTCAGTGTTCACCCGCTTACGGAACTGATTTTCGGTGCGTCACTTTACTTTCCTCCCCTGTTTAAAGCGGTGCTAGCCGGTTTTTTTCTCTGGCTGCTGATTCACCCACTGCTGCGCGGCTGGCTCGCCTCTGGCGACGTCTGGCATCCCACACTCTTTGATCTTTCCTTATTTGTGCTGTGCGTGACGGCCTCACTCTGGCTGATGGATCACGGATGAAAACGATGAAATTTTCCGGATTAAAGTACTTTTCAACGCTGATTGTTTTTACCCTTGCGCTGCTCAGTGCCTGGTGGGCCTGGAATTACTACATGCAGTCGCCCTGGACACGAGATGGAAAAGTGCGTGCCGAGTTAGTGGATATCACGCCGCAGATTTCAGGACGCATTGTGGCATTGAAGGTGACAGATAATCAGTTTGTTCACAAAGGCGAAACGTTGTTGACGCTGGACCCCGTCCCCTGGCAAATCGATCTGAATAAAGCCGATGCGCAGCTTAGCCAGGCAAAAGCCGATCTCGCTAAAGCGCAAAACGAGTTCAGCAGGCGAAGCCGGCTGCCGCGCAATACCATTTCAGGTGAAGATCTGGATGTTGCCCGTCTGAACGCCGATGCCGCACTGGCCAGCGTGAAGGCGGCACAGGCACAGCGTGATCAGGCGCAATGGAACCTGCAGCAAACCACCCTCACCGCCCCCACGGACGGTTGGGTGAGTAATTTAACCCTGCGCCCCGGCAACTACGCCAGCGCCGGTACGCCGCTTTTTGCCCTGGTCGACAACCACTCTTACTACGTCGTCGGCTACTTTGAAGAAACCAAGCTGCGCCACATTCATCCTGGCGCCGCAGCCAACGTGGTGCTTTACAGCAGCGGCGCGCAGTTGACCGGTCAGGTAGAAAGCATCGGGCGGGCTATCTACGATCAAAGTCTGGAGGCAGATAACGGTTTACTGCCGGATATTAAACCGAACGTGCCCTGGGTTCGTCTGGCGCAACGTGTCCCTGTCCGTATCCGCCTCACATCGCTTCCCGATCGCGCGCTGTTGATCGCCGGTACAACCTGCACGATTACGATAGCACCATGAATCTCAACGGGCTGGCCTGGGGAAACCTTCCCTGGGTAAAGGCGGATCGCAATCAATGGCGCTATGCGTTACGCAATGCAGGCGCGATGTGCCTTGCGCTGAGCATTGCCTATGGTTTGAACCTGGACGAGCCTTACTGGGCCATGACCTCAGCAGCCGTGGTAAGTTTTCCTACCCTTGGCGGCGTGATCAGTAAAAGCCTGGGCCGCATCGTGGGTAGCCTGTTGGGGGCGGCCGCTGCACTGTTGATTGCAGGCCATACGTTAAACGAGCCCTGGCTGTTCACCCTTTATATTGCCGGCTGGCTGGCGCTGTGCACCTGGGTGGCAAATCACTATCAAAATAACGTGGCCTATGGTTTTTCGCTGGCGGGTTATACCGCAGCCATTATTGCCTTCAGCTGTGTCAACCTGACGGACATCACCAGCCTGTGGGAGATTGCTCAGGCGCGGGTATGTGAAGTGATTTCCGGGCTGCTGTGCGCGGGCTTTATGATGATGCTCTTACCCAGCACCTCTGACGGCGATGCACTCATCCACGCGCTAAAACAGATGCACGCCCGCCTACTGGAACATGCCACGCGCCTGCTACAGGACACCCGTAATGACGAGATACGCAGCGCCCATGAAACGGTGATTGGTCAGATCCTGACCATGAACTTATTACGCATCCAGGCCTTCTGGAGCCATTATCGCTTTCGCCGCCAGAATAACGTGCTGAATTACATCCTGCATCAGCAGTTGAGACTAACCAGCGTCCTGTCCAGTCTTCGTCGTATGCTGCTGAACTGGCCCGATGCACCTGAGGCGCTGTTTGAGGTGCTGAAGGCTATCATGCAGGAACTGGCCAAACCGGACTGCAATAAGTATCGGCTCGCGGCGTTGTTGCGCACGATTACGCCTGCCAGCGAAGGGGATTATCGACAGCGGGCGTTCTGTCAGCGGCTGCGCTACTTCTGCTGGATGTACCTCAACGTATTGCGCTGGATACGACTGCTGGAGCACGCCGAGGCGGATACCCGCTTTCAACCACCGGCCGTATCTGCGCTGGCCAGTGAGAGCGATAGCGCAGAGGCAGGCTGGAGTGCACTGCGCACTTTTACTGTCGTGGTCGCGGGTTGCGCATTCTGGATTACGACGCAGTGGTCTTCGGGCGCATCGGCGCTCACCTTCACGGCGATCGCCTGCGTGCTTTACGCCTCGGCTCCCTCACCCACAGGCAGCATTACGTTATTACTGAAAACGCTGTTGTGGCTGTTTGCATTTAGCTTTGTGTTTAAATTCGGGCTGATGGTGCAGTTTAATCAACTATGGCAACTGCTGGCGGTGTTATTTCCCTTGTTGCTGACCCTGCAACTGTTCCGGGTGCAGCAGAAACAGCGGGCCGCCATGTGGGGACAGTTTATTGTTTTTCTGGGATCGTTTCTGGCCGTGACCAATCCACCAGACTGGGACTACCAAACGTTCTTTGACGGCAATATCGCCAAAATTTGCGGCGTACTGCTTGCCTGGCTGGCGTTTCAGCTACTGCGCCCCAGTTCGGATAGCCGCCGCAGCCGACGCCATATTCAGTCTCTGCGCATGGCTTTTCTCGATCAGCTTCGCCCCCGGCCCCATTTGAGTCAAAACCGCTTCGAGTCGCTGATCTATCACAAGATCGGCCAGCTCAGCAGCAGTCGGGATGAAAAAGCGCGCGTCTGGCTACTGCGCTGGGGCGTGGTTTTGCTCAACTGCTCACACCTCGTCTGGCAGCTGCGCGAGTGGACCACCGAATCCGCCGTACTGAATCAGTATCGCGTGCGCGCGATGCAGGATCTGCAACATGTGATGAGCCTTCGCGGTGTTCAGCACCGGCAACTTGATGCGGCACTGGATGCGCTACAGACGATGACAGATGAAACGATCAGGGAAAATACCCGGGAAGCCGGAACGCTTGCCGGATTGTTGTGGCGCTTACGTTGTTCGCTGGAACAGCTGAAACAGGCCATTCCCGACTGACTACTGACAGTACTGCTGATGCTGGCGGTTAAAATCATCCTGCAGTTGCTGTACCGTTTTTTGTCCTTCGAATCGCGTCTTATCCGCCTCAGAAACCGGCTCAATAACCAGCGCTTTTTCATCCGGGGAGAAAATAAAGCGCCGGGAAATGAAGGTGCCAGTGAAGCTTTTCCCCGTGATGCCGCCGCAAATCATCACCGTATTGTGGTGATAGATCGTGGTATCTGTGAAATTGGTTTCCGTGGCGCTACGCAGAACATTTTGGCAATGCGATGCTTCAAGTTTTTGCACCACGTCCCGACTCAGCCGCTCACGGCCTTTCGCGATATGTTCACACCGAATCCGTGCAGGATTGGTATCAATGGTACGCTGGAGCTCTCGCCCGGTTTCGGTTACCAACTGCGTATCATTGGGTTTATCACAGCCTGCCAGCAGCAGGCACAGTAACCATGCGCCCTTCCATTTCATTTACCCTGCTCCTCAGGTTGTCAGGCTTTATGACGGGAATCAGTATCATAGGGGGGAATGAAGGCATGATGCTACAACAAATCTTCAACGTACGAAAAGCCATGCTGGCGGCAACCGATGCCGCCAGACTGTCTGATCAGATTACGCCGCAGGCAAAGCGTGCCCCGCCGCCGCCGAGCGGTTTCGGGTGATCCGCGTGATTATCGCCGCCCACGTGAACCATCAGTGCCTTGCCTTTTATCTCACTCAGGTTTTTGATCCGGGGTGCCAGCACGGGATAGCTGGCCTTGCCCTGGTCATCCACGTAGAGCGCTGGCAGGTCCCCTAAGTGACCTTCACCGTAGGGTCCGAGATGTTTACCGGTATTATCCGGGTCCAGATGACCACCCGCCGCGCCCGCGGCCACCGTTTTCCCCTCTGATTCACCTGGTTCACAGCTGCCTTTCGCATGGACATGGAAGCCGTGGATGCCCGGTTTTAGCCCCGCCAGCATGGGCGTAAACTGCAAACCATATTGCGTTTCTTCGATCTTCACCGTGCCAACAGATTTGCCGATACCCTGCGGCGACACCTCATGAATCGTCACCTCTTCACTGGCGGCCTGGGCTGCGCCGCAGGTTAACAGCGTCAACAACGCGATAGTTTTCACTTTCATTGTGGCTCCTTAGTGCTCTGGGTTCAGCTTAAGCCTGGCCTCAGTGCGCAAAGATTGCCGCAAATTGACGAATGTTTACGCTCAGGGTACGTCGTAGCCCAGCGCTGCCTTACGAATACGGAACCACTGTTGGCGACTGAGCGACAGATCCACGGCCCCCGCCGCCTCGGTGACGCGCTGGGTTTTGCCGGAGCCGATGATAGGTAACGGCTTGCTCGGCAGGCGCATCACCCACGCGTAGACAACCTGTTCCAGACTGGATGCGCCTGTCTCCTCTCGGACCCGCGCCAGCTCGTCACGTAACGGCTGGAAATGGGGATCGCTGAACAGACGTCCGCCCCCGAGACAGGACCATGCCATAGGGCGCAGGCGCTGCTGCTGGCAGTGATCCAGCGAACCATCCAGCAGCACGTTTTGCTGAACGGGAGAGATTTCAAGTTGATTAGTGACCAGGCTAAAAGGCAGACGCGACTGCAACAGGGCAAACTGCGCAGGTGTAAAATTGGACACGCCGAAATGAAGCACTTTACCGGCCTGATGCAGTTGAAGAAACGCATCGGCAACGTCATCGGCGTCCATAAGGGGATCGGGCCGATGAATCAACAGGAGGTCGAGATAATCGGTGTGAAAAGCCTGCAGCGAACGCTCTGCGCTGGCAAGAATGTGTGCGGTATCGGTGATGTAATGGCCAATCTGATGTTCGGGTTTGGCGCGCGTCGCAATGCCGCATTTCGTGACAATCTGAAGCCGCTGGCGCAGCGAGGGTGCCTGTTTTAATGCTTCACCAAACGCCGCCTCGCAACGGTAATCACCATAAATATCAGCATGATCGACCGTGGAAATTCCCAGTGAAAGATGGTGTTCAATAAAGGCGACCCGTTGCTGTGGCGTCATGTCCCACTCCATCAGGCGCCAGTAGCCCATAATCAGCGGGGAAAAGTGAGGGCCCTGTGGCGCAATAGCTTGCGGTTGTAACATCGTGTTCTCCCTTTGACACAAAAGCGGCTGGTTGTCTGTCAGGGAGTATAACGGAAATCGTGCGGGGGTCAGAACAAGGTCGGTTGCTGGGGTTCCTGAGGCTCATCCTTATGCTGCTGACGCAGCATACGCAGGCGGCGCTGATGGCAAAGGCGCAGCACGTCACGTTTCTGGCTGTCGGTATAGCGCATCCAGTTAAAACGCTCGTCGCGGCTGCGCAGGCAACCGAGACAATAGCCACGTGAATCTGTCTGACAAATACTCCGGCATGGACTGGGAACCGGAAAAAACTCAAGCTGCTCTGCCACAACTGCCCCCGCTAAAACGTGCATCCCTCTATTGAAGACAGACTGGTGCGATTGTGCAAGAAATAATCACAACAAGGACGATTTATTCACTTTCAATACGTGATGATTTAACACTCTGTGCCTGTCCCGCGATTAAAATTTGCATTAGACCGATTGGTCTACCAGGATAAAGCCCATGAACAAGATGCCACAACGTCATGAAACACGTGAACACCTGCTGATAACGGGCGAGAAGCTTTGCCTGCAGCGCGGATTTACCGCCATGGGGCTGAGTCAGCTGCTGACACAGGCGGCCATTCCGAAAGGGTCGTTTTATTACTATTTCCCGTCAAAAGAAGCGTTTGGCGTTGCCCTGCTTGAGCGCTACTTTGTCCGCTACCTGCATGAGGTAGAGCAACAGTTGTCTCAGCCAGCGGGCACGGTGAGAGAACGATTGTTAGACCATTTCAGACATGCGCTTGCGGTGTTTGAACAACAGGGGCACATCGTCGGTTGTCTGAGTGTGAAACTGTCGGCTGAAGTTTGCGACCTGTCTGAACCCATGCGCGGTGCCCTGCAGCACGGTGCCAGTCATGTTATCGCGGCTTATAGCCGCGCCTTAACGACGGCACAGCAGGAAGAAGGACTGATATTGCCGCATCCGCCTGAACAGCTGGCAGAGCTACTCTATGTCTTGTGGCTCGGTGCCAGTTTGCAAAGCAAGCTTTCCCGTAAGGCACAGCCCCTGCGGCTGGCGTTTATTACCATCGAACAGTGGCTGAAAGCGCCACTGGTTTAAAAAAACCACAATTTGTAGACGACCGGTCTACTTAAAAGGAGTTGTTATGGCGAGTACTCAGCTGTTTCGTCCGCTAAAAGTTGGCGCAATTACCGTGCCTAATCGTGTCTTTATGGCCCCGCTGACGCGCTTGCGTAGCATTGAGCCAGGCGATATCCCGACGCCGTTGATGGCCGAATACTATCGTCAGCGCGCGGGGGCGGGCCTGATTATTACCGAAGCTACCCAGATTTCTTTCCAGGCCAAAGGTTATGCGGGTGCGCCGGGTTTACACACCCAGCCGCAAATCGCCGCGTGGAAAAATATTAACGAAGGTATCCACCAGGCAGGCGGACACAGTGCCGTACAGCTGTGGCACACCGGCCGTATTTCACATAACAGCGTCCAGCCGGAAGGTAAAGCGCCGGTTGCGCCTTCGGCGATTCCTGCAGGCACACGCACTTCCCTGCGTGCCGAAGACGGCAGCGTGTATCGCGAAGATACCTCAGTGCCGCGCGAACTGAGCATCAGTGAAATTCAGCAAATCGTTGCCGATTTTGGTCAGGCCGCTGCCAATGCGCGGGAAGCAGACTTCGACATGCTGGAACTGCACTCCGCTCACGGCTATCTGATGCACCAGTTCCTGTCACCGTCCTCGAATCAGCGTACCGATGAGTACGGCGGCAGCGTTGAGAAACGCGGACGTTTTGCGCTTGAAGTGGTCGATGCCGCGATTGCCAACTGGTCAGCGGATCGTGTTGGTATCCGTGTCTCTCCTGTCGGCAGCTTCCAGAACCTGGATAATGGCCCGAACGAAGAAGAAGATGCACTGTGGTACATCGCTGAACTGGCGAAACGCAAGATTGCCTATCTGCATATGTCAGAACCTGACTGGGCAGGCGGTACACCTTACAGCGACGCCTTCCGTCAGAAAGTCCGTGATACCTTCCCGGGCGTAATTATTGGCGCTGGCGCTTACACCGTTGAGAAAGCGGATGATCTTATCAGCCGCGGCTTGATCGATGCCGTTGCCTTTGGTCGGGATTACATCGCTAACCCGGATCTGGCCCAGCGTTTACAACAAGATGCACCACTGAATCCACAGCGTCCCGAATCCTTCTACGGTGGCGGCGCTGAAGGCTATACTGACTATCCTGCACTGTAAAACGCAGGCAGCCGTGAGTCTTTCACGGCTGCGGTTATTCTTTGGCGATTATCGTCGCTATACTGAGTGTTTGTGTCATCCGGGGATGACGTTTTTCAAAAGAGGAAGCTATGCGTTTACTTCATACCATGCTGCGCGTTGGCGATTTGCAACGCTCCATTGATTTTTACACTCGCGTGCTGGGCATGCGCCTGCTGCGCCAAAGCGAAAACGCTGAATATAAATATACCCTGGCGTTTGTGGGCTACACCGAAGAGAGCGAAGGTGCCGTTATTGAGCTGACCTACAACTGGGGCGTTGACAGCTACGATCTCGGTAACGCTTATGGTCACATCGCGTTGGGCGTTGATGATGTTGCCGCAACCTGCGAGCGCATCCGTAACGACGGCGGTAACGTGACGCGTGAAGCCGGCCCGGTCAAAGGTGGCACCACGATCATTGCCTTTGTTGAAGATCCAGACGGTTATAAAATCGAACTGATCGAAAATAAACATGCCGGACACGGCCTCGGCAGCTAAGCCGTCAACATCAGCCCGCGCAACGCGGGCTGATTCTCGCTTCCCTTACCTGTACCTGCTGCAGACGGGGCGCTTTTTTGGCATACTACGCGCTGCCCTTTTTCTGCAATGAGATCCTGATGTCTGAATCGTCTTCCCCCAACGCACTCAATCAACGCTTTCGTGGTTTCTATCCCGTGGTTATCGATGTGGAAACGGCGGGCTTCAATGCGCAAACCGATGCGCTGCTGGAAGTCGCGGCCATTACGCTGAAAATGGATGACGAGGGTTGGCTTCATCACGACCAGACACTGCATTTTCATGTTGAACCTTTTGTCGGCGCTCTGCTGCATCCGGAAGCCCTTGCCTTTACCGGCATCGATCCCAGCAATCCGTTACGGGGCGCGGTGAGCGAATACGAAGCCTTGCATGCCATTTTTAAACTGGTGCGCAAAGGCATTAAAGATACCGGGTGCAATCGCGCGATCATGGTGGCGCATAATGCGACCTTCGATCTTAATTTTATGAATGCCGCCGCCGAACGCGCCAGCCTGAAACGGAATCCGTTTCATCCTTTTGCCACTTTCGACACGGCCGCCCTGAGCGGGTTAGTGCTGGGTCAGACGGTACTGGCCAAAGCCTGCAAAGCGGCCGGGATGGAATTTGACAGCAGTCAGGCGCACTCTGCGCTGTATGACACGCAGCAAACGGCCACGCTGTTCTGCGAACTGGTCAATCGCTGGAAACGTCTGGGAGGCTGGCCGCTGGCTCTAGCGGAAGAGGCAACAGAAGATCAGGGCGCGGCGGAGTAAAGGCCCGTTAAACGAAGAAAAGGCCGACGATGTCGGCCTTTTTTATTATTCCGCTTCTTTAAACTTCTCAGCGGTTTCTTTGACCAGCGGTTGTAATTCACCACGCTGGAACATCTCAACAATAATGTCACAGCCGCCAACCAGTTCGCCATCGACCCACAGCTGAGGGAAGGTTGGCCAGTTAGCATACTTTGGCAGCTCTGCGCGAATATCCGGGTTCTGCAGAATATCCACGTAAGCGAAGCGCTCACCACAGGCAGACAGCGCCTGAACCGCCTGGGCAGAGAAACCGCAACTTGGCAGTTTCGGCGAACCTTTCATGTACAGCAGGATCGGGTTTTCTGCGATCTGGCGCTGAATTTTTTCTACAGTACTCATTATTGCCTTCCTTAATTCGTCACTTCGTGTTTCTTTATTGTAGCGACTTCCCTTCAGGACTGAAAATGAGATTTTCTTCCCGTTAGGGCAAACCGCCATGTTTGTTAAGTCCGCTTGCGCGCTATCCACCCGCTCATCGGGATCCAAAAGGTGAATGCATTAATAATTTGCAATAATTTTGCTGAGTTAACCTGCTGAAATTGCTTATTTATGCCTGCTTTTTACCCAAGTTATTAATTAATAAAAAAAGGACTTACTGTTTTAAAAAAAACTGGACTAGAATGTCTTCGGCGCTGATCGTTGATCAGATTTTTCTTAACCTTGTCAGATATCTGTTGAACCTGACAGCTTAACCAGTAAACGGACTATGCGTTCAATTATTACGCTTCTTATTCTGGCTTTTGCGCAACTGTTCTTTAACGTCGCCTCTGCATCACCGCAGGCGCCGGTTAAGGCCAGCTTGCATAAGGTAGAGAAAAAAAGTGCGCGCGAAGATGAGCGGCGCAAGCGACGCACGGTTAAAGCGTCGGCGAAAAAAAGCCGTTCCTCCGCAGAGCAGAAATCCAGCAAAACGCTTAAAACCAGTAAAAATCCCTCTCACGCGGTTGCCTCTCACAAAACCCTGACCAAAGCGACTGATTCACACAAGAAGCTCACCAAAAAAGTGGCCGCCAACGCCACCAGCAAGAAACGCTATGGTCATCAACGCGCGGTGAAGGTGGCGAAAGCGGACAGCAAGGATACCGGCACCATCAAAATGAGCAACGCACACCGTCAGCGCTATCAAAAAGCACGTGAAACGGCGATGGCGAAACTGATGGGACAGCTGGGCAAGCGCTACCAGTGGGGCGGAAAATCGCCGCATACCGGTTTCGACTGCAGCGGCCTGGTGTGGTACGCCTACAAAGATGTGGTGAAATTTAAAATTCCGCGTACTGCAAATGAAATGTATCACCTGCGGGATGCCGCGCCGGTGAATCGGGAAGCGCTGGAGAAAGGCGATCTGGTGTTTTTCCGCATCAACGGACGTGGCACGGCCGACCACGTGGGTGTTTACCTGGGTAACGGTAAATTTATTCAGTCACCGCGTACCGGAAAGGACATTCAAATCAGTGCGTTAAGCGAAGATTACTGGCAGCGCCACTATATTGGTGCGCGTCGCGTCATGACGCCAAAAACCGTTCGCTAAACGTCACTCCTCCGTCATACCGACGGAACGCAGCCGGGACAGGGAAACCTTCCCGGCTTTTTTATTAGTTCAGAATGGCGGTAAAGCTGAACGCAATAATCATCAACAGTGCAGCCGCCGTGGTCATCAATGACAGTTTCAGATCGGTACTCATCACAACTCCTTAGGCACAATTTTAGTAGGGGTTAAGCATTTTCCCACACGCGTGGGTAAAAATCTCGTTTTATCCGTGCAGCCTTGTTAGAATCCCCTCTTTGTTGCGCAACAGCGCGCAACATCGGTTGCGTCAGCACCCTTTTCAACCGTTATTTCCTGCCCCGATGCCCCATAACCGGTCAGAAAAACGATTTTTTTGCAGAAATAACCGTCCGCTGACGCAAACGTTTAACAACATGCTTATCAACAGGTTAGATAAGCCCGGGAGTTCGATTTTCATGGCAACAATTAAAGATGTGGCGAAACGTGCAGGCGTCTCTACCACAACCGTTTCTCACGTCATCAATAAGACGCGCTTTGTCGCAGAAGATACCCGCGAAGCGGTCTGGGAAGCGATTCGGGAATTACATTATTCACCCAGCGCCGTAGCACGCAGCCTGAAGGTGAATCACACCAAAACGCTGGGCCTTTTGGCCACCTCCAGCGAGGCGCCCTATTTCGCTGAAATTATTGAAGCCGTGGAGAATCACTGCTTTGATAAAGGCTACACCCTGATTTTAGGCAACGCGCATAACGACCTGCAAAAACAGCGTGCCTACCTCTCGATGATGGCGCAGAAGCGCGTCGATGGGCTGCTGGTCATGTGTTCTGAGTACCCGGATGATTTGCTGCAAATGCTGGAAGCCAACCGCAATATTCCCATGGTGGTCATGGACTGGGGCGAATCCCGTGCCGATTTTACTGACACGGTGCTGGATAATGCGTTTCAGGGCGGTTATCTGGCCGGCCGCTACCTCATCGAACGCGGGCATCGCGATATTGGCGCCATTCCAGGGCAAATGGAACGTAACACCGGTGGTGGCCGTCATGCCGGTTTCCTCAAGGCGCTGGAAGAAGCCGGTATTCAGCCGCGTTCAGAGTGGATTGTGCAGGGCGATTTCGAGCCTGAATCCGGGTATCAGGCTATGCAGCAAATTCTGTCGCAGAAGCAGCGCCCAAGCGCGGTGTTCTGCGGTGGCGATATTATGGCCATGGGCGCTATCTGTGCCGCCGATGAAATGGGCCTGCGCGTCCCGCAGGATATTTCGGTGATTGGCTACGATAATGTGCGCAACGCACGCTATTTCACGCCTGCACTCACTACCGTGCACCAGCCAAAAGCGCAACTCGGGGAGAAGGCTCTGGAAATGTTGCTGGACCGCATTACCAGCAAGCGTGAAGAGTCGCAAACCATCGAAGTGCATCCGACACTGATTGAGCGACGCTCTGTAGGCTACGGTCCCTATCGCGACTACCGTCGTTAATCCTCGCTCAACCACTCCTGATTGAGCGTTTGCGCATCACCCAGGTAATTGAGCAACCAGCCCAATGCCGGTGATGCGCGATCTTCCGCCCAACTGACGCAGCAGGGACTTTCTGGAAAAGGCTGGGGCAAGTTAAGTTCGGTCACTTCGCCGCTGTCCAGTAGCGGGCGGGCTAAGTGCCCCGGCACCATTGCGACGCACAGCCCGGCCCGGACGCAGTCCAGCCCGGTCTGCCATTCAGGCACCACCAGTCGGCGTTGATTATCCAGAGCCCAGGTCATACGGCGCGGTAACGCACGCGAGGTGTCTTCCAGCACCAGCGAAGGCCAGTTGCGCAACGCCTCATCATCCAGCCGGGCGACCTGGGTTAACGGATGTTCCCGCGCGACGATGCAGCGCCAGTTCAGAGTTCCCATATCGCGGAAAGCAAACCGCCCGCCCACCGGAATCGCCTGAGTCGCGCCTATTGCGACCTCGACTCTTCCGTCAGCCAGCGCATCCCATACGCCGTTAAACACTTCATAACTGATGTGGAGCTCCATATCCGGAAAGTGGCGATAGAAATCCCTGACGAACTGACGGGTTCGGTGCGGTTTCACAATGCAGTCCACCGCAATCGCGATTTGCCCTCGCCAGCCGTTGGCCAGTTGCTGGCACTGACGGCGCGTGGCATCCATTTTTTTGATGACGCTGCGGCCTTCTCGCACAAAATGTTCGCCCGCAGGTGTCAAAACGACCTCCCGGTGCTGCCGTTCAAACAGCGGTACCGCCAGCCAGGTTTCAAGCTGGCGAACGGTATAGCTGATAGCAGAAGGCACACGGTGCAACTCCTGGGCCGCGGCACTGAAACTGCCGCCACGCGCGACCGCATCAACCACTTCAAGCGCATATTCAGACCACATATCCTGCCTTTAAATTTTTTAACAGCAACAGGCAAATTTTACCGTTTCACAGTATGAAGTACAGCTTTTACACTGCCCCGCGTTTATCCTGCAAAAAATGAGAATCAGATGTCAGCTTCTAAAGGATTCATTCCCTATCTTGCCGTGCTCAGTATGCTGGGCTTTCTGGCCACCGATATGTACCTGCCCGCCTTCGGGGCCATGCAGCAAAGTTTTAACACCTCCGCCGGGATGATCAGCGCCAGTATGAGCCTGTTCCTGGCGGGTTTTGCCTGTGGTCAGCTGGTATGGGGACCGCTGTCAGATCGTATTGGCCGCAAACCGGTATTGCTGGCAGGACTGAGCCTGTTTGCGCTGGGTTGTGCGGGGATGCTGTGGGTGGACGACGTCGTACTGATGCTGGTGCTGCGCTTCATTCAGGCCATCGGCGTGTGCGCGGCTGCCGTGAGCTGGCAGGCCCTGGTGGTCGATCGCTATCCTCAGTCGCGCGCGAATAAAGTCTTTGCCACTATTATGCCGCTGGTCGCGCTGTCTCCTGCGCTGGCCCCGCTGCTGGGAGCCTGGCTGATTAGCCATTTTCACTGGCGCTCAATTTTTGTCGTTCTGACCGCGATTGCCGCAGCCCTGATCCTGATTACGCTGCGCCTGCCATCGGTACAAACAGCCCGCCGCCCGGCCCCGTCACAGCCCGGTTTTATGACGCTGCTGCGTTCACGCGTCTACAGCGGTAACGTCCTGATGTATTCTGCCTGCTCGGCCAGCTTTTTTGCCTGGCTGACCGGATCACCGTTTATTCTGGCAGCGATTGGCCTGTCGCCTGCTGATATCGGCTTAAGCTATATTCCGCAGACCATTGCTTTCTTAGTCGGCGGTTTTGGCTGCCGTGCGCTCCTTAACCGTTTCAAAGGGGCGCAGTTGCTGCCATGGCTGCTCATCGTCTATAGCCTTAGCGTACTGGCCCTGTTTGCCGTCGCCCTGTCAGGCTCGGTTTCACTCACCGCTTTGCTGGTGCCGTTTTGCGGCATGGCGCTGGCGAACGGGGCGATTTATCCCATCGTCGTATCCAGTGCACTTCTGCCCTTCCCCCATGCGACCGGCAGAGCCGCCGCCCTGCAGAACACGCTGCAGCTGGGCCTGTGCTTTGTCGCCAGCCTGGCCGTCTCGGCGGGCCTGACCCAGGCGCTGTTCACCACAACGCTCATCATGGCGGTGACGATTGTACTGGCGCTGGCAGGCTATCAGATGCAGCGCCGCACCGGCGCACAAACTGATATTGCCTCAACGGCACATCCCTGCCAGGATAATCACTGAGGCAACGACTTTTGTCGTCTGAGTGATCAACACGTGACGGGCCCGCCAGCGCCTCCTGTGCCGGGCCCTGATTCGCCGTACCATCATAATAACAATGTTTCACGCAGCCTCATCGCTGTGAAGGTGTCTTTGTGGGCAAATGCACTCTGCTGGCCCCTGCATTGCACCCTTTCTCTGTACGCTTAAGGTTGTCTGGCGCAAGGCGTCATCTGTGACTTTTCTCATAATCCTGAGAAACGGCTCCTGCTCTTTCTCAGGTTCTGACAGTTCTGGTGATGGAGTGGCTATGAGTTCAACATGTGTAGCAGAAGTGAATATCGAACGAAACCATTGGTACCGTATCGTTCATGAGTTATTGCAAAAAGCAGACATCGAAATCAACGGTTCCCGCCCATGGGACATTCAGGTTAAACATCCCGATTTTTTTAAACGCGTCCTGCAAAAGGGCTCTCTGGGGCTGGGCGAAAGTTATATGGACGGCTGGTGGGAGTGCGAGCGGCTGGATATGTTTTTTCATCGGGCGTTGAAACATAAGCTTGATGAGCAGCTTCCTCATCACGTGCAGGATATCGTGCGCATTGCGCTGGCCCGGCTGGTTAACCTGCAGTCGAAAAAACGGGCCTGGCAAGTCGGCAAAGCGCACTATGATCTGGGTAATGACCTTTTTACCCTGATGCTCGATCCTTACATGCAATACTCCTGCGGCTACTGGAAAGACGCCACGACGCTTGAGGCGGCACAGGAAGCCAAACTGGACATGATCTGTCGCAAGCTGCAACTGAAACCCGGTATGACCTTGCTGGATATTGGCTGTGGCTGGGGCGGTCTGGCGGCTTATGCAGCAAGAAACTATGGCGTCAGCGTACAGGGCGTGACGATCTCTGCAGAACAACAAAAGCTGGCGCAGCAACGCTGCGAAGGGCTGGATGTCACTATCCTGCTTCAGGATTATCGCGATCTGAATCAGCAGTTTGACCGCATCGTCTCGGTGGGGATGTTCGAACACGTGGGGCCGAAAAACTACCCAACCTACTTTGCCACGGTCAATCGCAACCTCAAGCCAGACGGGATTTTTCTGCTGCATACCATTGGCGCGCTCAAAACGGATATGCACGTCGATCCGTGGATCGGCAAGTATATTTTCCCGAATGGCTGCCTGCCTTCTTTACGCCATATTGCCGACGTCAGCGAACCGCATTTCATTATGGAAGACTGGCACAACTTCGGCGCTGACTACGACACCACGCTGATGGCCTGGCATGAGCGTTTCCAGCGTGCCTGGCCTGACCTGGCCGGACGTTATGAAGAACGTTTCCGACGCATGTTCTCCTACTACCTGAACGCCTGCGCCGGCGCGTTTCGCGCCCGTGAGATTCAGCTCTGGCAGGTTGTCTTCAGCCGTGGCGTTGAGGGGGGATTGCGGGTGGCGCGATGATTGCGCCTGTTGACGCGCCGTGGCAAGGTCAATACTGTCCGGACCGAACGCGGACGGCAGCCGGTAACCCCGGTTGCCGCGTTATCTGCCTGCCCCCACCTTCGCAGACGGGAAAATGGCGATCTTAAACCGCAGTCCAGGGCTGCAGCACATTCGCGCCGGGCGTCTTCGCCCGGGCGGTTGACACTGCACAGCCGTCAGTCGTCCCGGAAAACGGCGGGCGACACGGCAACCTGCTGGCCTGTGGGCAACGCTTTGGTCACGGCTGGCGTTATTTACCGCTATTCATCCCGATCCGTTTCGGGCTGATCGGCCTGCTCTGCCAGTGCCCTGAGCGCGGCATCTTCACGCTGGGCCAGGACGCGCTCCACCGTGTCCACAATAGCCTGAGTATGGGGATCGATTTCGATGTTGACTCTGTCGCCAAAGGTTTTGCCGCCGAGAGTGGTTCGCTCCAGCGTCTCGGGGATAAGATAAACGCAGAATTTTGTTTTGGTCACGTCGCCTACGGTCAGACTGATACCGTCGATGCCCACAAATCCTTTGTGCAGGATATATTTCATCTGCAAAGGATCCTGAATTTTAAACCAGACTTCGCGGTTGTTTTCAGAGCGGACAATTTTGCAGATTTCAGCCGTGGTCATGATGTGGCCGGACATCAGGTGGCCGCCAATTTCATCGCTGAATTTTGCCGCCCGCTCGATATTCACCACATCGCCCTGCTTGAGATCACCAAGATTGGTCACACGCAGAGTTTCTTTGATCAGGTCAAAACTCACCAGATCGCCGTTGATTTCGGTGACGGTCAGGCAGCAACCGTTATGGGCAACCGATGCGCCCAGCGCTAAACCCGGCAACAGGTCAGCAGGAAGCCTGGCCACATGGGTGCGAAACAGACCTTTATCTTCAATGGACACGATTTCTGCGGTGCCCTGCACAATACCGGTAAACATAGTCTTTGCCTCTACGAAATTTGTGCCAGTTTAACACAGCCATGCTTAAGTGTTAGGTTTCAACAGCCTGAGAGACAGGCGGCACAAGTCCAAAACGCATTGCGTGACAAAGATTGGAGAAATCGGTCGCGCCAGTTACACTAAGCCCTGCTTCGTCTGAAGCAGTCCTCATTTCTTTATTAATCAGATAAGTCAGGTGTTTACGTGCAGAAGTATTTAACAGAAGCGCGTCAATTGCTGGCCCTCGCGATCCCCGTTATCCTGGCTCAGGTGGCGCAAACCGCGATGGGATTTGTAGATACCATTATGGCCGGCGCCGTCAGCGCCACGGATATGGCCGCCGTTGCTGTTGGCACGTCCATTTGGCTTCCCGCCATCCTGTTTGGTCATGGTGTTTTACTGGCATTGACGCCCACCATTGCGCAACTTAATGGTTCAGGTCGCCGTGAGCGAATCGCTGAACAACTTCGTCAGGGCTTTTGGCTGGCGTTTTTCCTTTCTCTGCTCATCATGCTGGTGTTGTGGAATGCCGGGTATGTTATCCGCTCGATGCATGATATCGATCCGCTGCTGGCAGAAAAGGCCGAGGGCTATCTGCATGCCCTGCTGTTTGGCGCGCCAGGCTACCTGTTTTTTCAGGTTATGCGTAACCAGTGCGAGGGGCTATCCAAAACCAAGCCCGCGATGGTGCTGGGTTTTCTTGGGCTGATGCTGAATATCCCGCTGAACTACATTTTTATCTACGGCCATTTCGGCATGCCGGCGCTGGGCGGCGTAGGCTGTGGCGTGGCGACGGCCTCGGTGTACTGGGCCATGTTCTTCTGCATGCGTTTTTGGGTACGACGGATGCGCAGTATGCGAGACATTCGCGTAGAGAGCCGCTGGTCAGCGCCGTCACGCGTTATCCTGCAACGTCTCACAGGGTTGGGTTTGCCGGTCGCGCTGGCGCTGTTTTTTGAAGTGACCCTGTTTGCCGTGGTGGCCCTGTTAGTCTCGCCGTTGGGGATTGTTAACGTCGCCGGGCACCAGATTGCCCTGAACTTCAGTTCGCTGATGTTTGTCCTGCCGCTGTCGTTGGGCGTTGCCGCCACCATTCGCGTTGGCTATCGGCTGGGTCAGGGTTCGACAGAGCAGGCGCGGGTCGCCGCGTGGACCGCGCAGGGCGTTGGCGTCAGCATGGCGGTGATTACGGCCATTTTTACCGTGACCTTTCGCCATCAAATTGCCCAGCTTTATAACGACAATCCCGCGGTGGTCACGCTGGCTGCGCAACTGATGATGCTGGCTGCGATTTACCAGATTTCAGATTCTATTCAGGTGATCGGCAGCGGAATTTTGCGCGGTTATAAAGATACGCGATCGATTTTCTTCATTACCTTTATCGCTTACTGGTTGCTGGGTTTACCTTCTGGTTACATCCTGGCACTGACCGACTGGGTGGTGCCGCGCATGGGGCCAGCCGGCTTCTGGTGTGGATTTATCGTTGGCCTGACGTCGGCCGCCGTTATGATGCTGTGGCGCGTGCGACGTTTGCAGCAGCTTCCTGCGGAATTAATTCTTACGCGCGCGTCTCGCTAACTCGCTGAACGGGCCCGAAAAGGCCCGTTACGTTCAAAAAAACGGCGCATCGCGCAGATGATGTTCATTCATTGGCAAATTTGCGTTTTTCCCCTTGCCAGCCTCTTACGCTGCCGTTAATATTCGTCCCCGCTGTCGCCCTGACAGCGTGTTGCGCTCTTAGCTCAGTTGGTTAGAGCACCACCTTGACATGGTGGGGGTCGATGGTTCGAGTCCATTAGAGCGCACCACTCTTTTTACGTCCTTTCTTCTTTTGCGCAACAACCCTTTTCTTGATTTACATTACCTTTACGTACTGTTTTTCGATTGGTTTTCGCATACTTAGTGATTATACTGGCCGCGTTGTCCTACTTGAAAGGTTTCAGCGACTACGTGCTTATGACGATAATAAAGATTGTTTGCGCAACAACGTCCCGGTGGTTAACCAAGCTAACCACGCAACTTCCCTGCACGCCTGGCCTTCGTCACCTATTCTTATCCTGTACTGCCCTTTTCGATTTCAACCAGAGTTCTCATTTCGGTGCACTGTCATCGAAATCCTGTTTTTCATCCATCACAACTTACAGATAACCCGTCATGAAAAAGACTAAGATCGTTTGTACAATCGGCCCAAAAACCGAATCCGAAGAGATGCTGACTCAGCTGCTTGAAGCAGGCATGAACGTCATGCGTCTTAACTTCTCTCACGGTGACTATGCAGAACACGGTCAGCGTATTACCAACATGCGTGCCGTGACGAAAAAAACCGGCATTCCTGCGGCTATCCTGCTGGATACCAAAGGGCCGGAAATCCGCACCATGAAGCTGGAAGGTGGCAACGATGTGTCACTGAAAGCCGGTCAAACCTTTACCTTTACCACCGACCAGAGCGTGATTGGTAACAACGAGCGTGTTGCCGTGACCTACTCAGGCTTCGCGAACGATCTCAAAATTGGTAACACTGTACTGGTCGACGATGGTCTGATCGGCATGCAGGTCACCGAAGTCACTGAGAACAGCGTTGTGTGTGAAGTACTGAACAACGGCGATCTGGGCGAAAACAAAGGCGTTAACCTGCCTGGCGTTTCCATCCAGCTGCCTGCCCTGGCAGAGAAAGACAAACGCGACCTGATTTTTGGTTGTGAGCAAGGCGTGGATTTTGTTGCAGCCTCGTTTATTCGTAAACGCTCAGACGTGCTGGAAATTCGTGAACACCTGAAGCAGCACGGTGGCGAAAACATTCAAATCATCTCCAAGATTGAAAACCAGGAAGGCCTGAATAACTTCGACGAAATCCTCGAAGCCTCGGACGGCATCATGGTTGCGCGTGGCGATCTGGGTGTTGAAATCCCGGTTGAAGAAGTGATCTTCGCGCAGAAGATGATGATTAAAAAATGTAATAAAGCCCGCAAAGTTGTCATCACCGCGACGCAGATGCTGGATTCCATGATCAAGAACCCGCGTCCAACCCGCGCTGAAGCTGGCGACGTGGCTAACGCCATTCTGGATGGAACAGATGCGGTGATGCTGTCTGGCGAGAGCGCGAAAGGCCGCTATCCGCTGGAGTCGGTCACCATCATGGCGACCATCTGTGAGCGTACCGACCGCGTGATGAAGCCACGCATCGACGGACAGAATGACAGCCGTAAGCTGCGCATTACCGAAGCCGTTTGCCGCGGTGCCGTTGAGACAGCCGAAAAACTGGAAGCGCCGCTGATTGTAGTCGCCACAGAAGGCGGTAAATCAGCTAAGGCCGTGCGTAAGTACTTCCCTAATGCAACCATCCTGGCACTGACCACCAACGCCACCACGGCGCGCCAGTTGATTCTGAGCAAAGGAATCGAGACACGTATGGTCAGCGAAATCGCCTCTACCGATGATTTCTATCACCTGGGTAAAGAAGCGGCGCTGGAAAGCGGTTTTGCTCAGAAAGGTGATGTTGTTGTGCTGGTTTCAGGTGCGCTGGTACCCAGCGGAACGACCAATACGGCATCGGTACACGTTCTGTAATATCGCGTTTAACGCCTCTTTTTTAAAAAGCGCCTTCAAAGGCGCTTTTTTATTGTCTTCATAATACAGATTCAGGAAAAAGCCAGCGCGTAATGACAATAAAAATGCGCTGCAAATTAAGGTTAATCCGATTAAATCTCTCTGTTTTAGCTAAATTTTTTTATGTTGTTCTTCAATTCGCTGCTTCTTTGAGCGAACGATCATGTTTAAGCATGTTCTTATCAAAAAATTATTCTCAAGTTAAAAAGCTTTGTGTAATACTTGTAACGCTACATGGAGATTAACTCAATCTAGAGGGTATAAATAATGAATCGTACTAAACTGGTACTGGGCGCGGTAATCCTGGGTTCAACTCTGCTGGCTGGTTGCTCAAGCAACGCTAAAATCGACCAGCTGTCTTCAGACGTTCAGACTCTGAACGCTAAAGTTGACCAGCTGAGCAACGACGTGAACGCAGTGCGTTCTGACGTTCAGGCTGCTAAAGATGACGCAGCTCGCGCTAACCAGCGTCTGGACAACCAGGCTCACTCTTACCGTAAGTAAGAGTTCTGGTTTTAAAAATGGTGCCCTTGTGGCACCATTTTTTTTGTCTGCAGTTCGGGATAACGACGTCCACCCTACTCGCCCACAGCGCGCTGGGATGACGCAGAGGCCGCAGCCTCATCCTGTATCGGCTCACCCGCACTGACCAGCACAGGCATGCCTGAGCGACGCGTCAGCGTGGCTTTAATCAACGCTCTGTCACTCTTCTCGCTCTTCATAAAGGATCTGAAGTCCGCACTGAGCGCTAACGGAGCCGTTTGCGGATCCTCCTTCTCATTACGTGACAGCGGCTGATGCACCTCAACGTAGCGCTTACCATCCGGTTCAACGCTGAACTTTACCGGTTGGTTAATAATCTGTACCCGCGTCCCTACCGGCACGCTATTGAACAGCGCTTCGATATCCTCGGTACGTAAACGAATACAGCCTGAACTGACGCGCATACCGATACCAAAATTGGCATTGGTGCCGTGGATAAGATACTGGCCTGTTCCACGCGCCATACGCAGCGCATGCAGCCCCATGGGGTTATCCGGGCCTGCTGGCACGACGGCGGGCAGCGTGATGCCCTCTTTGGCATAGCGCTTGCGGATATTCGCCGTGGGCGTCCACGTAGGATTGGGTATTTTCTGGCTGATGCTGGTCACCATAATGGGCGTGACGATCCCCATCTGACCAATGCCAATGGGGTACACGATAACCTTGTCTTCGCCCTTTGGATAATAGTACAACCGCAGTTCGGCCAGGTTCACCACAATGCCTTCACGCGGCGTGTCCGGAAGAATCATCTGCAGAGGAATGGTCAACTGGGTGCCCGGTTTCGGTAACCAGGGATCGGTACCGGGATTCGCTTCCAACATGCCCAGCAGCCCGACCTGATAACGCGCAGCAATCTCTTCAAGAGGACGTTTGTTATCCGGTACCTGGGTCACCACATTCTCACCAATCAGGCGGCTGTCGGCGGGCGGTAACGGGTATTCCGTGGCAAAAACGGGTGCAGAGAGCCCAAAACAGGTCAGCAGCAATGCACCAGCTAAACGCAAAGCAGGTTTCATGCGGTTTTTCTCGTCAGATAGTAAAAAGACGCCGGATGGCGTCTTTGAAGTGTATCTTAGCTGAGGTTCTGAGCGGTATGGCGAATTGACTTAATCATCGCTTCCAGCCCCTGCGAACGCGTTGGCGTGAGGTGCTGAACCAGGGCCAGTTCGCTGAACCAGTGGCGCACATCCAGCGCCACAATGTCAGCGGGCTGCAGGTTTTGATAGAGACTAAATACGATAGCTATCAATCCCTTAACAATGGCTGCATCACTGTCACCTTCAAAGCCGATGGTGCCATCTGCCTGCGGTGTCATCTTGATCCACACCTGGCTCTGGCAGCCCGTAATGGCATGTTCGGGCTGATGCAGTGTTTCAGATGATTCCGGAAGTTTGGCACCCAATTCAATGATGTAGAGGTACTTCTCTTCCCAGTTGGCGCAACGGTTGAAGTTGCGCACCAGTTTCTCTTTTTCTGGCAACGTCGCCATTAATCACTCCGTTTACTCTGCTCAACCGCCCAGCAGACGATGAATACGCGTCAGGCCGGCCGCCAAGCGATCGACCTCTTCTTCACTGTTGTAGAAGGTGAAGGAAGCACGGCACATCGCCGGCACCTGATAGTGGCGCAGTAACGGCATTGCGCAATGATGTCCGGTGCGAATCGCAATACCGTACTGATCAAGGAAGCTGCCAACGTCAAACGCGTGGTGTTTGCCAAGGTTAAAAGCAATCACGCCTGCGCGCTGCTGCGGACCGTAAATCTGAATATCAGGTACGGATGAGAGTTTATCAAGGGCATAGTTCATCAATGCGGTTTCACGCTGATGAATCGTATCCAGACCCAGCGCCTGCACATAGTCCAGCGCCGCACCCAGCCCAATAATGCCGCCGGTGTTTGGCGTACCGGCCTCAAAACGCCATGGCGCCGTATTCCAGGTGGTGCCGGTTGGCAGCAGGACTTCACCAATCATCGAGCCACCGCCTTCCCATGGCGGCATGGCATCCAGAAGTGCCTTGCGGCCATAAAGTACGCCAATGCCATTCGGGCCATAGAGCTTATGGGCGGAGAAGACATAGAAGTCGCAGTCGATGTCCTGCACGTCAACGGTGTTATGCATCACAGCCTGAGCCCCGTCAATCAGCGTGACGACGCCAGCCGCTCTGGCCTGCGCGACGATCGCTTTCACCGGGTTAACCGTGCCCAGCACGTTTGAAACGTGCGTCACCGCCAGTAAGCGGGTCCGGCTGTCGATCAAACCAGCCAGTTGGTCCAGCGCCAGCTCACCGTTGTCGGTCAGCGGCAGCACCCGGATCTCGGCACCGCAGCGCTCTGCCACCATCTGCCAGGGCACGATATTCGCATGGTGCTCCATCTGCGTGATAATCAGATTATCACCGGGCTGAAGCTGACTGCCGCCCCAGCTGTTGGCGACCAGATTGATCCCTTCCGTCGTTCCCTTTACAAAAACAATCTCTTCCGATGATGCCGCATTGAGAAAACGTGCCACCTGTTCGCGAACGTTTTCCATATCGCTGGTCGCCTGCTGGCTGAGCGTGTGAATACCGCGGTGCACGGCCGCGTAGCCGTGCTGGTAGAAATGACTTTCGGCATTGATGACCGACAGAGGACGCTGTGCGCTGGCGGCGCTGTCAAGGTAGGCCAGCGGATGACCGTTGACCTCACGCTTCAGGATGGGAAAATCCGCCCTGATACGCTCGAGATCGAAGTTCATCATGAGTCGCCTCCCGGGAAGCGCTGCGCGATGCGCTGCAGCACAGCCTGGCGCAGAATTGGATTATCCAGCGTTTCGGTTAACTCGGCAGCAAAGGCATGGATGATCATGGTCTGCGCCGCGTCCTGTTCAATGCCGCGAGAACGCAGGTAGAACATCTGCTCGTCATCAATACGGCCTACGGTCGCCCCGTGGCTGCACTTCACGTCATCCGCGTAAATTTCCAGCTGCGGCTTGGTATCCACTTCCGCCAGACGGCCTAACAACAGGTTGTTATTGGTCATCTGTCCGTCAGTTTTGAGTGCGTGCTGCGCGACTTTGATGTGACCGTTAAACACCGCACGGCCTTTGTCACGCACGATGGTTTTATGCATCTGGCGACTCAGGCAGTGGCCTTTGTTGTGTTCAAGATAGGTGCGGGTATCCGCCACTTCCTGATTCACCGGCAGCACCAGGCTGTTCAGGGACAGCTGAGTATTTTCACCATTGAGCTGCGTACTGGTATTGTGACGGCTCAGGCCAGCACCCAGTAAGAAGCTGGTGCTGGTCACCTGCGCATCGCGGTTGATCACTATGTCGTTATGGGCAAAGTGATAGCTTTTGCTGCTCTCAAAAGCCAGCTTGGTGTGACGAAGCCTGGCATTGTCCGCAACGGCAAAGGTGAAACGGGCGCCGGTAAAATGCGCGCTGTCGTTTAGCGTGACAAAGTGCTCAATCACTTCCGCTTCTGCGCTTTCTTCCAGTTGCAGATGATGACGATGATGAACCGTGTTCATGCCGTCGTCTTTGCCGCTGGTGATATGCAGCAGATAAAGCGGACGTGCCGCCGCCTTGCCACGCGCCAGCCGAATATGCGTGACTTCTTCAGCCAGGCTTTCGGTCAGGTGCAGAAAAATCTCCGGCTGCACGGCGGCAGGCAGGTCGCGGCGCTCGGCCGCAACGCTGTGCTGAATCTCGAACAGTTCGGTATCGCCGCTACTCAGCCCAGGCTGGAATCTTCCGTCGACAAAAACCAGACGTACGGCATCCAGCGGGAGCGACAGCGCATCAACCTGCGTAGCGCTGAGCTCGTGCGCCTCAGGCAACACGAAGTGATGTGCCAGCAGGCCATCCAGCGGCGTGTATTTCCAGTTTTCATGTTTGCGGGTGGGCAAGCCCAAACGCATTAACTGCTGCCAGTGCTGCTGAGCCTGCATTGAACGCATTTCACCGCGTGATTCAAACAGGTGGTGCCACTGTTGCAGCGCGGTATCACTCTTCGTCGGTAAGCCAGCCATAGCCCTGCTCCTCCAACTGTTTCACCAGCGAGAAATCGCCTGATTTTACGATTTTACCCTGATACAGCACGTGTACGAAGTCTGGCTTGATGTAGTCCAGAATACGCTGATAGTGGGTTACGATGATAAATGCACGCTTTTCGTCACGCAGGCTGTTTACGCCATTGGCGACGATTTTCAGGGCATCGATGTCCAGACCGGAGTCGGTTTCATCCAGAATGCAGAGATCCGGCTCCAGCGCCGCCATCTGCAGAATATCGTTACGCTTCTTCTCACCACCGGAGAAGCCTACGTTAACGGAACGCGTCAGCAGATCTTCTGGCATTTTCAGCAGATCGATTTTTTCTTCAATGAAGTCCTGGAAATCAAAGCGATCCAGCTCGTCCTGCTGACGGTATTTGCGCACCGCATTCACGGAGGTCTGCAGGAAAAACTGGTTGCTGACGCCGGGGATTTCAACCGGGTACTGGAAAGCCATAAAGATGCCTTCGCCTGCACGTTCCTCAGGTTCCAGCTCCAGCAGATCCTTGCCCTTAAAGGTTACGGAACCGCCGGTGACTTCATAGTCTTCACGTCCGGCCAGGGTCGCAGACAGCGTACTCTTACCCGAACCGTTAGGTCCCATGATGGCATGAACTTCGCCGGGCTTAATCTCAAGGTTCAGACCACGTAAAATCGCTTTGTCTTCAACGCTAACCTGTAAATCTTTAATACTTAACATGCTTATTCCTTCACATTGCTTCCGGCAACGCGTGTGACGGCGTCAATCAGCCCACACTGTGCTCAAGGCTGATGGCTAACAGTTTTTGCGCTTCCACTGCAAATTCCAGCGGCAGCTCAGAGAATACGTCTTTACAGAAACCGTTCACGATCATCGAAATCGCATCTTCTTCACTGATGCCGCGTTGCAGACAGTAGAACATCTGATCTTCGCCGATACGTGAGGTGGTGGCTTCGTGCTCCAGCTGAGCGGTATTGTTACGGGTTTCAACATACGGGAACGTATGCGCGCCACAATCCGGACCAATCAGCATGGAATCGCACTGCGTAAAGTTACGTGCGTTGGTGGCCGTGGGCATGATTTTTACCAGGCCACGGTAGGTATTCTGACTTTTCCCGGCCGAAATACCTTTAGAGATAATCGTCGACTTCGTATTTTTGCCGATGTGGATCATCTTGGTACCGGTGTCCGCCTGCTGGCGTCCGCTGGTCAGTGCCACCGAGTAGAACTCGCCCACGGAGTGATCGCCACGCAGGATACAGCTTGGATATTTCCAGGTAATGGCCGAGCCGGTTTCCGACTGCGTCCACGACATTTTGCTGTAATCCCCTTCGCACAAGGCGCGCTTGGTGACGAAGTTGAGGATACCGCCCTCGCCTTCACCGCCCGGGAACCAGTTCTGAACGGTGGAATATTTCACTTCCGCGTTCTTATGAATGATGACCTCTACCACCGCAGCGTGCAGCTGGTAGGTGTCACGCACGGGCGCGGAACAGCCTTCGATGTAGCTCACGTAGCTGTCTTCATCTGCAATCAGAATCGTACGTTCGAACTGACCGGTTTTCGCAGCGTTAATGCGGAAATAGGTAGACAGCTCCATCGGGCAACGCACCCCTTTCGGGATGTAGACGAAAGTACCGTCGGAGGCTACCGCAGAGTTCAACGCGGCAAAAAAGTTATCATTGGGTGGCACCACGGTACCCAGGTACTTTTTCACCAGCTCTGGATGATCGTGGATCGCTTCGCCAAAGGAGCAAAAGATAATTCCCTGCTCGGCCAGCTTGCTGCGATAGGTCGTGGATACGGATACGGAGTCGAAGATGGCGTCAACGGCCACTTCTTTACCTTCACGTACCGGAACGCCCAACTGATTAAACGCGTTCTCAACTTCCTGCGTCAGATAATCACTGGCCGGGGCGCTGCCCGATGCCTGGGTCGCGCCCGGTTCAGACGCACAGGTGTCATCGCAGTTTCCGCACGATGGCGCGGAGTAGTAACTGTAGTCCTGATAATCCAGCTTTTCGTAATGCGCTTTCAGCCAGTGCGGCTCTTCCATTTCCAGCCAGGCACGAAAGGCTTTAAGACGAAACTCCAGCATCCACTCTGGCTCGTTACGCTTAGCCGAAATTGCCCGTACCACATCTTCATTGATGCCGTTGGCAAATTCTTCGGTTTGCAATTGGGTAAAGAAGCCCTCTTTATAATTGAGCTTACCTTCCCACATTTGTACATCGTCAGATGTTTCGCTGTGTCGTGACATATTTCACTTACTCGACGCCAAAGCTTTCACCGCACCCGCAGGCGTGCTGAGCTTTAGGGTTATTGAATTTAAAAATCTGATTCAGGCCTTCGCGAACATAATCCACTTCGGTGCCATCGATAAACGGCATTGCCTGAAGCGGCACAAACAAGGTTGCGCCGTAGTAGCTAAACTGCAGATCATCGTCTTCTGGCTGCTTCACCAGATCCATTACATAACCAAAACCGGCACAGCCGGATTGTTTAATTGCTAAACGCAGGCCCTTGACTTCTGGGTTTTCTGCGGCCAGATTTAGAATTTGTTTCGCTGCGGTTTCAGTCAGCGTTAACCCTTTCCACACATACTCGTCGGGTGAGAAAGAGTCTGCATTCACGGATGACATGTTGATACCTCTTGAGTCCGGACCTTTTCAGGCTATCCCCCTATGGTAGTGATCTGACAAATCACTTCAACCTCTTGTTTTGCAGGGATAATCATAAGATGCTATTTTTACAGCTCGTTTCTTAAGCATAGTCGCTGCAGCCAGGCTTGCATCGGCGAGCGCCCGCTGAATTCGGGTTCTGTAACCTGTTAATAAATCGTAAATTTTTAAATGGCACCTTTACGATAATGCCTGTATTGATAGGTTACGCCTTTCTGGCATGTAAACAGATTGTTATTTCCGATTATACCGACAGGTGAGATAAATCGAAAAAAATTTCTTGCCGGGGAATTGCATTCCCGCTCCAGTTGAATATGATAATTATTATCATTCAACATTGAGGCGCGTTATGTCGTTATCGGTTTCAGCCTGGCTTCAACATAAACTCGATGAATACCGTTTTTCGGTTCGCGATCTCACCGTTGATTTTTACCTGGCACAGGCCAAACTCAACCGGGCTGAATGTACGATTCAGCAACTGCGTCAGTTTAACGATACCTGTTTAGACATGGCAGAGATCTGCCAGTTGAATGGCGATGACCTGAGTTATCTGCATGCCATGGGCAAACTTCACCACCGGCTGGTCCAGGAGATGCAAAACCCGGATCGTGACCGGCTGTTTCGCATCCAGGCTTACCAGTTGGCGCGACTCTCCCTGACTCAGCTGTGTCATCAACTCGCGATAACCGGTGAATGGGAACAAGCCACCGTATTGCAGAGTGAATTCGTCAGGCACGCAGGCTGGATATTCTAATCCAACCTGCGTCCGGCGTCGCCTCACCTTTTCAGATTAACTCAAGCAGTGCCTGAAGAGGATGACGCATGCCGTTGCCCTCCACGCGTTTGACCTGACTGCGGCAGGAAAAACCGGTTGCCAGGCAGCGCTGGCGCGGCAGCTTCTGCAATTGCGGATGCCATGACAGCGCATAAATTCCCAGGGAGTTCTCCAGGTTCTGGCTCTCATGACCGTAGGTGCCGGCCATGCCGCAACAGCCCACATTGATGTTTTCGAGCTTTGCGCCGAAGCGTGAGAAGATCGCCTGCCACTGACCGGGCGTGCCCGGCAGAGCGGTCACCTCGGTACAGTGAGCAAACAGATACCATGCTTCTCCGCTGGTGACCTGCACCTCACGTTCCTGCAGCGCCTGATGGAGCCACTCATGTACCAGAAGCACGTTGAAATCGCCACGGGCCTCGCCCAACATCTGGTGATACTCATCGCGGTAACAGAGCACCGTTGCCGGATCGATCCCCACCATCGGCATGCCCAGCTTTGCCACGCGATTCAGGAAATCGGCTGTTTTACTGGCCGTACGCGCAAAGCGTTGCAAAAAGCCTTTCACATGCTGCGCTTTGCCGTTGGGTGAGAACGGCAGCAGAACGGGCTGGTATCCCAGTTTCTCAATCAGCCGGATAAAATCATGTACCAGTTTGGCTTCATAGAAACTGGTAAAGGGATCCTGCACCACCAGCACTTTTTGGGCTCGCTGTGTTTCACTGAGCGCTTCGAGCTGCTCCAGCGTCATATTCATCGCCGGATGACCACTCAACTGCTGCTTGAGCGTGGGCGAGGACAATAAAGGCAGGTCGACCATGCCAATGTGTGTCTTACTGAATGAGGTCGCCCAGGGCTGTTTCAGGAAAAAGTTAAACACCCCCGGTGCTTTCGCCATCAGGGGCGCGTAGCTTTCTACGCCCGCCACCAGATAGTCGCTGAGCGGGCGCAAATAGCGTGTATGGTAAAGCTGTAAAAAACGCGAGCGGAAGGCCGGAACGTCAATTTTTATGGGGCACTGGGTCGAGCAGGCTTTACAGGCCAGGCAGCCGGACATCGCCTCTTTCACCTCATGCGAAAAATCATATTCCCCTTTATTGGCATACCAGGTATTGCGCATTCTGCTTATCAGCGCGCGCAGCGACAGGGAACTTTCCGGCAGCTTTTTCTCCAGCATCACCGGATCGGCGCCCTGCTCTGCCAGCAACCGAAGCCATTCCCGCGTTAAGGTCGCGCGCCCCTTCGGCGAGTGAATGCGGTTACGGGTGATTTTCATTGACGGGCACATCGGACTGCGGGCATCGAAGTTAAAGCACAATCCGTTACCGTTGCACTCAAGCGCACCGCGCCAGGTTTCTCGTACCTGAAGGGGGATCTGACGATCGTAGCTGCCCCGTTTCGTCGCATCTACCTGCATCATCGCCGCCTCGCTGTCGAAAGGCGTACAAATCTTACCGGGATTGAGACGATTGTGGGGATCGAAGGCCGCTTTAATGCGGCGCAGCTCGTTAAACAGCGTTTCGCCAAAAAAGGCCGGACTGTACTGCGCGCGGAATCCCTTGCCATGTTCTCCCCACAGCAGGCCACCATAACGTGCCGTTAAGGCAACCACCTCATCGGAAATTTGCTTCATCATCATTTCCTGATGGGGATCGCACATATCCAGGGCCGGACGGACATGCAGCACGCCAGCGTCCACGTGACCGAACATGCCATAACTCAGACCATGGCTGTCCAGAAGCGCGCGAAACTCAACAATATAGTCGGCAAGGTGTTCAGGTGGAACGGCGGTATCTTCAACAAAGGGGATCGGTTTGGCACGGCCTTTGGCATTACCGAGTAAGCCCACCGCCTTTTTACGCATGTTATAGATGCGTTCAATACCGTCCAGATCGTCACAGAGTTGATAGCCGATCACCCCGCCCTGCTGCTGCGTCATCAACGTATCCAGACGGGCGCAAAGCTGTGTAATCTGCCGATCGATTTGCCCGGCATCATCCCCGGCAAACTCAACGATATTCAGCCCTAACATTTCTTTATCCGGGATAGCCGTAATCAGCTCGCGCACGGAATGCCAGACAATATCTTCCCGCGCCAGATTGAGCACTTTCGAGTCAACCGTTTCCACCGACAGCGCCTGCGCCTCGACCATCAGGGGGGCATTGCGAAGCGCAGAATCGAAGGCGTCATATTTAATATTAACCACGCGCCGGACTTTGGGCAGCGGCGTGATATCCAGACGGGCTTCGCTGATAAACGCCAGCGTTCCCTCTGCACCACACAGCAGCCGCGTCAGGTCAAAGGTCTGCATGTCATCGCTAAACACGTGGCGCAAGTCGTAACCGGTCAGGAAGCGGTTGAGCTTAGGAAACTTCTCCAGAATCAGTTCGCGATGCTCACGGCAGCGGGTGAGCACCTGCTGATAAATTCGGCCTTCAGGCGTGGGCGTTTGCGCCAGATTTTCAGCCAGCGCGGTAGGCACCGGTCGGGTATCCAGAATATCGCCGCCGAGCAGCACGGCCCTGAGCCCTAAAACATGGTCAGAGGTTTTACCGTAGACCAGCGAGCCCTGACCGGATGCATCCGTGTTAATCATGCCGCCCAGGGTGGCGCGGTTACTGGTGGAGAGCTCCGGTGAAAAGAAGAAACCAAAAGGTTTCAGGTACGCATTAAGTTGATCTTTGACTACCCCAGCCTCGACGCGCACCCAGCGTTGTTCGGTATTGATTTCCAGGATGCGGTTCATGTGGCGCGACATATCCACAATGATGCCTTGATTGAGCGACTGACCGTTGGTCCCGGTGCCGCCACCGCGCGGGGTGAAGACCAGACTGGAGAACGCCGCTTCACCCGCCAGTCGGGCTATCAGTGCCACGTCTGCCGTCGAGCGCGGGAAAAGCACCGCATCGGGCAGGAGTTGATAGATGCTGTTATCGGTTGAAAGCGAAAGTCTGTCGGCGTAGCTGGTGGCGGTATCGCCGGTGAAACCCTGCGCTTTGAGGGTTTCAAGAAACGTCAGCACCCGCTGGATAAGACCCGGTGCCTGAGAAATCTGTGGGATCATGGAGTATGTGACCAAAGATGTTGTGTAGGTTTGCGTCTGTATCTTGCTTTAATCCTCAGTTTTATCACATTTCCCACCGCGCTGTCGTTTTTTCAGGAAGGGCTGAAACCTTTTCTTTACAAGCCTGTTTAAACGCCCTGAAATAGCCCATGATTACGGGGCAGCGTCATCCCCTGAGTTGACGAATTCCAATGAGGTAACGCACAAGATGAAAAGCCTGGAACGGCAGATTGATCTTCCCCAGATGTTATTTACCCTGATTTTTATTTTACTCCTGATCGCCGCGTGCTTGTGGGTTGTCCAGCCATTCATATTGGGCTTCGCCTGGGCAAGCATGGTGGTTATTGCCACCTGGCCCCTGATGCTGAAGATACAGCGCCTGCTGTGGGGGCGGCGTTCGCTGGCGGTCATTGTGATGACTATCCTGCTGCTCCTGCTGTTTATCATCCCGGTTGCCCTGCTGGTTAACAGCCTGATAGATAACAGCGCACCGGTCATCGCCTGGGCGACTCAGGGACATATGTTACCCACTCTGAGCTGGCTCAACGATATTCCCATGGTGGGTGAGAAACTGTATGCCAGTTACCAGAAACTGGTGGCGGGCGGCGGCGCAGCGATCATGGCGAAGTTACAACCTTATGTTGGCCGTACCACCGGTTTTTTTGTGGCGCAGGCCGGGCACTTTGGCCGTTTTATGATTCACCTGGCCGTGATGCTGTTGTTCAGCGTCCTTCTCTACTGGCGCGGTGAGCAGGCGGCACAGGGCATCCGGCATTTTGCCTGGCGCATGGCTGGCCGACGCGGTGATGCTGCCGTATTGCTGGCCGGACAGGCAGTACGCGCGGTGGCGCTGGGCGTTGTCGTCACTGCGTTGGTGCAGGGCGTACTGGGCGGTATCGGGTTAGCCGTTTCCGGTATCCCCTACGCCACCTTGCTGACCGTGTTGATGATCCTCTGCTGCCTGGTGCAGATCGGCCCGCTGCTGGTGCTGGTGCCCGCGATTGTTTATCTCTACTGGAGTGGAGACACCACCTGGGGCACGGTACTGCTGATCTGGAGCTGTGTGGTGGGCACGCTGGACAATATTTTGCGGCCGGTGCTGATTCGTATGGGCGCCGATCTGCCGCTGATTCTGATTCTGTCCGGCGTTATCGGGGGATTAATCGCGTTTGGTATGATCGGCCTGTTTATCGGGCCGGTTGTGCTGGCTGTCTCTTACCGACTGGTCTCTGTCTGGATGCATGAAGTGCCTGCGCCGCAGGCCGATCCGCTAAGCGTGGTAAGTGAATCACCGGAGCAAAAGCCCTGATCCCTCCTTTTATATGATTAGTACTCGTTAAGTGGGCTGGCTGATTAAGATATCGCCAGCCTTTTTTTCATTAGCGTACTTTAAGATAAAACGCATGTTTTACGCCTTTAGCCCCTCTCCCGCCTTAAAATGATTACTTTCTAAACATAATAACGGTCCGAAACGCTCTCCCTAGCCGTCAAAATATTATTTCCTTTAAACTAATAAGAGGATTCTTAAAGACGCCAGCGAGCCGTGTGAATACCATGTTTCCTATGTTGGAAATCAAGTTACTGATTTCTAAACGCCCTAATTTCCCCTGAGTAGCGTAAAGAATTGCTGTGTGTAGTCTTTGCCCATCCCCTGTGATGGGCTTTTTTTTGCCTGTCAAAAAGCAAAAAAAAAGCCAGCTTGCGCTGGCCTTCTGGCATCGGAGGTTATCCATCACCTCAGGCGGGTTTGTTTAGCGCCGCCAGGCTTAACCAGGTTTCCACCACGGTGTCCGGATTCAGAGACAGACTGTCGATGCCCTGCTCCATCAACCAGGCCGCGAAATCCTGATGATCTGACGGCCCCTGACCGCATATTCCTACGTATTTGCCCTGTTTTTTCGCCGCCTGAATCGCCATGGACAGCAGCGCTTTGACCGCCTCATTACGCTCATCAAACAAGGCCGATACCACGCCGGAGTCGCGATCCAGCCCCAGCGCCAGCTGAGTCATATCATTAGAGCCGATGGAGAAACCGTCAAAGTGTTGTAAAAACTGCTCGGCCAGCAGGGCATTCGAGGGGATTTCACACATCATAATGACCTTGAGCCCGTTCTCGCCGCGCTTCAGTCCCTGGCGACCCAATTCCTCTACCACCGCCTGAGCCTGATCGACCGTACGCACAAAGGGCACCATGATTTCCACGTTGGTCAGCCCCATCTCGTTGCGTACGCGCTTCACCGCTTCGCACTCCAGCGCGAAACAGTCGCGGAAACTCTCGGAGACATAGCGGCCTGCGCCACGGAACCCCAGCATCGGGTTTTCCTCTTCGGGTTCGTAACGTTCTCCACCCACCAGATTGGCATATTCGTTCGTTTTAAAATCCGACAGGCGGACAATAACGCGCTTCGGCGCGAACGCCGCGCCCAGCGTCGCGATCCCTTCGGTCAGACGGGCGATGTAAAACTCAACCGGATCGTCAAAACCTTTCATCATCTGACGAATCTGCTTCTGCAGTTCAGGGGTTTGCTGATCGAACTCCAGCAACGCTTTTGGATGCACGCCGATCATGCGGTTGATAATAAATTCCAGCCGCGCCAGACCAACCCCTTCGTTTGGCAAACAGGCGAAATCGAACGCGCGATCCGGGTTGCCCACGTTCATCATGATTTTAAGCGGCAGGTCCGGCATGGTATCAACCTGCGAACTGGTGACGTCGAAGTCGAGCAGTTCATCGTAGACATAGCCGGTATCGCCCTCAGCACAGGATACGGTAACGGTATGTCCCTCTTTCAGCCGCTCGGTGGCATCGCCACAGCCAACCACCGCCGGGATGCCCAGCTCACGCGCGATAATCGCGGCATGGCAGGTACGGCCGCCGCGGTTCGTCACAATGGCGGAGGCTTTTTTCATGATCGGTTCCCAGTCGGGATCGGTCATATCGGTCACCAGCACGTCACCTTTTTCGATGCGGTTCATTTCGCTGATATCGTGAATGACCTTGACGGTACCGGCGCCGATGCGGTGACCAATCGCACGGCCTTCAATCACCACCTTGCCCTGTCCCTGCAGGCTGTAACGCTCCATGACCTGACCGTTGGAACGCACGGTTTCAGGGCGCGCCTGGACAATAAATAACTTCCCGGTGTGGCCGTCTTTGGCCCACTCAATATCCATCGGGCGCTTGTAGTGTTGCTCAATCAGTACCGCCTGATGGGCCAACGCCTCCACTTCGGCATCGCTCAGACAGAAACGATCGCGCTCGGCTTCCGCCACATCTTCGATGCGCACCTGCTCGCCATGTTCACGCGAGTCGGCGTAAACCATCCGCACCTTTTTCGAGCCCATGTTGCGGCGAACGATAGCAGGACGTTTCGCAGCCAGCGTCGGCTTGTGCACATAAAACTCGTCCGGGTTCACCGCGCCCTGTACCACCATTTCGCCCAGGCCCAACGCGGCGGTAATGAACACCACCTGATCAAAGCCCGATTCGGTATCAATGGTGAACATGACCCCTGAGGACGCCAGATCGGATCGCACCATGCGCTGAATCCCCGCCGACAGCGCCACGCCGCGATGGTCGTAACCCTGATGGACGCGATAGGAGATAGCGCGATCGTTAAACAGTGAGGCATAAACGTGTTTCACTGCCACCATGACTGACTCGATGCCCTGCACGTTCAGGAAAGTTTCCTGCTGGCCGGCAAAGGACGCGTCAGGCATATCTTCGGCGGTGGCGGATGAGCGCACGGCGAAGGATGCCTCAGCATCGTCGGCAGAGAGCTGCTCATAGGCCGAAAGAATCGCGGCTTCCAGTTCAGGCTGGAACGGGGTTTCGACTACCCACTGGCGTATCTGCTTACCCGCCTTCGCCAGTTGATCCACATCATCAATATTGGTGTCATCCAGCAAAGCATAAATACGCTGGTTCAGACCGCTCTGCTCAAGAAACTGATTAAAGGCCCAGGAGGTGGTCGCAAAACCGTTGGGAACGGACACGCCCAGAGATGACAAATTGGTAATCATCTCACCCAGAGAAGCATTTTTGCCTCCCACCCGATCAACATCATGCATGCCAAGCTGGTTGTACCAAAGTACTAACGGCTGTTCGCCTTTATTGGACATTGAACTGATCCTTTATTAATGAATGGGCACATGGAAAATCCTGCTATTAACAAATCCAGCCTGGCATAACGTCTGATTAAACACGATCTGTTGAATCGTTAAAGCAGATTCTCAGACACAGTTTCAGAATTGCGCCTGGTTTTTTTCAGCGTTGCGCAAGGCCCTTATTTTTTGCTAATACGCTGATAATTCGCTCATTATTTTTTTTACTGCCTGTTATGCGGCGTTTTTGTTGCGCAACAAACACAGGCGTTGTCTGTCACCTGAGGCGGTGTTAATGGCGCAAAAAAAAAGAGGGAACAGGTGACGTCATGATGCAAAAGCGAGAGGGAAACGATGCCCCAGACTACACTTGCCCCTGAAGGCATGCTTATATTATCTCACTTGTTTTTACGACTTCCCTGCCCGAGGCACGACTTATGACCACCGACAGAAGCGTTTTCTACATTTCCGACGGGACAGCAATTACAGCCGAAGTATTAGGCCATGCCGTGTTATCTCAGTTTCCGGTTAACACCACGAGCGTGACCCTGCCGTTTGTTGAAAACGTACAGCGTGCGCAGGCCGTTAAGGCGCAAATCAATGCGCTTTATCAGCAAAGCGGCGTGCGCCCACTGGTGTTTTTTTCCATCGTTACGCCTGAAGTCCGTGACATCATTGTGCAGAGCGAAGGCTTCTGCCAGGACATTGTGCAGGCACTGGTCGCGCCGCTTCAGCAGGAGTTGGGGTTGTCACCGGCACCGGTTGCGCACCGCACCCACGGGCTTGATGCCAGCAATCTCGGCAAATACGACGCCCGTATTGCGGCAATCGATTACACGCTGGCGCATGATGACGGCATCTCGTTGCGCGGCCTGGAGGATGCGCAGGTGATCCTGTTAGGCGTTTCGCGCTGCGGCAAAACACCCACCAGCCTGTATCTTGCCATGCAGTTCGGTATCCGTGCTGCTAACTATCCGTTTATCGCCGACGACATGGATAATCTGAAATTGCCTCCCGCCCTGCGTCAGCATCAGCACAAGCTGTTTGGCCTGACGATCGATCCGGAACGCCTGGCGGCCATTCGTCAGGAGCGCGCAGAAAATACCCGCTATGCCTCTATGCGCCAGTGTCGGCTGGAAGTGGGTGAAGTTGAAGCGCTGTTTCGCACTCACCAGATTCGCTACCTCAACAGTACCAACTACTCTGTGGAAGAGATTGCGACGAAAATCCTCGATATCATGGGCCTGACGCGCCGCATGTATTAGTCAATTGCCGACGGCGGCGCTGTAACGTCCCGCTGCCGTCATTTTGACTTTCATTATCATGTTGTCGCTTGAATTCGCAGGTTAATGGTTTATTGTGACCATCATCACTTCCCGGTATTTCACCGCTGCGAAGAAAAAGCTTAGAGAACACCATGAACAAAACTGATGAACTGCGCACCGCGCGCATTGGCAGCCTGATTTCCCCTGCCAGTCTGGCAGCTGAACACCCGCTTTCGACTACCATGGCCGATAACATCACCGCCGCACGCAAGCGCATTGCCCGCATTCTGACCGGAGAAGATCCCCGTCTGCTGGTGGTGATTGGCCCCTGTTCGCTGCATGACCCGGTCGCCGCGCTGGACTACGCTCAGCGTTTGGTCGCCCTGCGTGAGCGTTATCAGGATCGGCTGGAAATCGTGATGCGCACCTATTTCGAAAAACCACGCACGGTTGTGGGCTGGAAAGGCCTGATTTCCGATCCCGATCTGGACGGTAGCTTTGACGTTAATCGCGGCATCAGCATCGCCCGCAAGCTACTGATTGATATCAATGCGTTGGGTTTACCGACCGCCACCGAATTCCTGGATATGGTGATCGGCCAGTTTATTGCCGATCTGATTAGCTGGGGGGCAATTGGCGCCCGGACCACCGAAAGCCAGATCCATCGTGAAATGGCCTCGGCGCTCTCCTGCCCGGTCGGTTTTAAAAACGGAACAGATGGAAACGTCCGCATTGCCGTGGATGCCATTCGTGCATCCCGTGCCAGCCATATGTTTCTGTCGCCCGACAAACAAGGTCAGATGACGATTTACCAGACCAGCGGGAATCCGCACGGCCATGTGATTCTGCGTGGCGGCAAACAGCCTAATTATCATGCAGGCGACGTTGCCGAAGCCGCTGCCTGTTTAGCTGAGTTTGGTCTGCCGCAGCAGTTGGTGATTGATTTCAGCCACGGCAACTGCCTCAAGCAGCATCGCCGTCAGCGCGATGTTGCACTGGACGTCTCCGGGCAGATTAAAAGCGGCTCTCGCGCCGTTGCCGGGGTAATGATTGAAAGTTTTATTGAGGAAGGCAATCAAAAAGTGGTGAGCGGTGAACCCCTGACTTACGGTCAGTCGATCACCGATCCCTGCCTCAGCTGGCAGGACAGCGAAGAGGTCCTTGCGCTGTTAGCTGAGGCGGTTTCTCACCGTCTGTAAATCAGCTTGAGCAGCTGACCTCCAGTGTCTTGCCCCAGTCCGGTGGCCGTTGACGATATTCAGCGGCCGCCGCGTCACTAAAAGGCTGCTGAAGCGCCTGATGTAAACGCGCCAACGCGCCGCTCTCTCCCTTTTCCGCCTCGTCTATCACCTGTTGAGCAAGGTAGTTACGCAGCACCACGGCTGGATTGGCGGCTTTCATCACCTGCTGCCGTTCGGCATCGCCAACCTGCTCCTGCAGCAGGCGTTGACGGTAGCGCTGATACCAGCGATCAAAAGCAGAACGATCGATAAATTCATCCCGCAGTGGCGAACGGCTCTCCGCCTGCTGCGTATCACTTAACAGACGGAACGTGAGCGTATAGTCGCTGCGTTCCTGACTCATTAAGCTGAGTAATTCGGTAAGAATCTCATTATCCCCGGCATCGGCCGTCAGCAGGCCCAGCTTCGCCCGCATCCGCTCTCCCCAGACGCGCATCAGCGCATTCTCATAGCCGCTTAAGGCCTGTTTGAGCTGTTCGGTACTCATTAACCCCGATAACGCATGGGCCAGACGGTTGAGGTTCCATAAGCCAATCATGGGCTGATTCTCGAAGCTGTAGCGGCCCTGATAATCGCTGTGATTGCAGATATAATCCGGCTGATAGTCATCCAGAAAACCATAGGGACCGTAATCGAGGGTCAGGCCGAGGATCGACATGTTGTCGGTATTCATTACGCCATGAGCGAAGCCCACGCTTTGCCACTGGGCGATCAGTCGCGCAGTGCGCAGCACGATATCGGCAAACCACAACTGATAACGATCGGCCTCATCCACCAGCTGCGGCCAGTGGTGGCGAATGGCATAGTCTGCCAGCTGTTTGACCTGTTCCGGCTGTTGGCTGTAAAAAAAGTGTTCGAAATGCCCAAAGCGCAGGTGACTCGGTGCAATACGCATCAGCATCGCGCCACGTTCGGCGGTCTCGCGGTAAACGGGCTCGTCGCTAACGGCAAGGGTGAGTGCGCGCGTGGTGGGAATGCCTAAATGATGCAGCGCTTCAGAGGCGAGAAATTCACGCACCGTGGAGCGTACCACGGCACGACCGTCGCCCATGCGCGAATAAGGCGTTAGCCCGGCGCCTTTCAGGTGCCAGTCGAGCCTGCGACCGTCTTCCAGCCGCTGTTCGCCCAGCAGAATACCGCGGCCATCCCCCAACTGACCGGCCCAGACGCCAAACTGATGCCCACTGTAGACCTGGGCCAGCGGTGCCATGCCGGGTAATAACGCGGCACCATACCACACGCCATGGCCCTGCCCGGAAAACAATGCGCTGTCCAGTGCCATTGCCTTCGCCAGCGGCGCGTTGTGATACAGCAGTCGGCCGCCCGCAAGTGGCGTAGGGTTTAACGCGGTATAGCTGCCAGGAAGCTCACGAAACCAGCTGTTATCAAAGATCATCAATTCTCCCAACGACACCGGGTATCGTGTGATAAAACCCACAGTGTAGCGTTGATGACCAGGATTGGACAGGCGGCAGGCGTGCGAGTATCAGGGAGTGTGCAGGAATTGCTCAGAGTAGATTAACGTCTCAAAGGCGTCTGATTTAACCACTGGAAACAGCGCACCCTGGAGGTGGACGTTACTGAGCTGGCTAACTTTATCCAGTAAAATTTCATCATCCACACCACAAATAATCATCCGATCGCAATGGCTGCGGAAATTATCGATGATGCTTTGCATAAATGGTAAAAAAGAAGCACGTTTAGACAGTGAGTGAATAAAGTGTTTATCCAGTCTGATACAGCTAAACAGATTATCGTAAACGGCTGTCGTGGAGGATTTCCCTGCGCCAAAATGGGACAGAGACAATTTAAACTCACGATTTAACGCGGCGAGTAATGGGTTATTTTTTCCCAAATTCAGCGAGAGAAACGTTTCGCTGATATCCAGCATTATAAAAGGAAGCTGTTTTATTTTGCGCGTCAGAAACTCACTCTCGAGAATGGTGTTCGCCATGCCCTCATCGACGGGCATAAAAGCCAGCAGGTGATGGGTTTCAAAAAACGTCTGGTGTTTTTCCAGCAGCGAGATCTGGCGCTGCAGCAGGCGCAGGCGCTGTGTCTCATCAAGCTGAGGCAACAGAACATCCTGCGGCAACGTGATCGGCGCACTCTCGTGCACGAACTGCGTAGCCAGCTCAATGGCGGTTAAGTGCCCTTCCTGAGAACAGGCGGCATAAAACCAAATTTCCGACTGGTAGTCGGCAGACAGGTGAATTTTCATTTTACAGCCAGAATATGTGGCGATAGTGCATCGTATATGATTAAAAACATACTGGCAATAGTAGCAAAGGACTGATGAGATGGATATTTTTATCGCTTCATTACCGTTAGGCTAAAAAAATAAACTTTAAGCCAAATAATTCCAGGAACAATTCTGTTAACCGTGAAAAACATTCTTAGGTCCGGTGTTATAAATAAAACGAACCGGTTAAATCCGAATTAAGAATATTTTTCCAGGTCCGTTTTTTTTCTGATTTAATCCGCACAAACCCACTGGTTTTCCAGCGGAGAAATTAGATGCGGCGCGCCTGCCAAAAGACCTTCCGCCAGTAGACATTATCCAGCGAAGAGCGAATTACGCCCTGACTGGTGGACGCATGGATGAAAGCGTTATCCGTGTCATAAATGCCCACATGCAGGCCATTTTCACCACTCCCCGTTTTGAAGAACACCAGATCACCGGGCAAGAGATCGTCTTTGCTGATGCGGGTGCCAATATCGCTTTGTGCGGAAGTGGTGCGGGGAAGTTGCAGATCAAACCTGTCGCGAAACGTCAGGTAGACAAAGCCTGAACAGTCCACCCCGCCGCGGCTCATGCCACCATAACGGTAAGGCGTGCCCCGCCAGCTTCCCAGTTGATCTCTGAGTTGCGCTATCACGGTGATGGAGTCAGAGAGGCGACTGTTAATGGGCGGTGCATGATGGCTACAGCCCACCAGCAATAAAGCGAATAACAGCAACCCCATGCGCATAACAGCTCATCCTTAATAAAGAGTAACCAGATTAATGTAGCGGCAAAGCGCGCCAGGTGGCAAGTCTCAGGGCAAAACGGTCAGCAGAGGCCGTCCTTCTAAGATGAGCTGACGAAACGGAATGCCGTACAGGGGCGAAAGCTGTTCTGGCCGAAGGACATCCGCAGGCTCGCCCTGCAACACCACCTGGCCCTGATGTAACAGCCAGACCTGATTGGCATACCATAAGCTATGGTTAAGATCGTGACTGCTGGCGACAACGCAAACTCCTGCGGCACAGAGTTCACTAATCAGATCGTCCACCGCTTTTTGTTGAGCAACATCCAGCGCCGTCATAGGCTCATCCAGGATCAGTAATTGCCCTCTGGCGTTGATCTGCGGATCGATTTGCATCATTACCGCGCCAAGCCGCACCCGCTGCCACTCACCACCGGAGAGCTGGGTCAATGGCCAGGCTAATTTATCATCCAACTGCAACCGCGACAGTATCGTGGCGAGCCGGGCTTCATCTGGCGAGGTGGAAGACGAAAGATGCAGCCGCAGATAGTGGTAAACCGGCATCTGCCCCGGAGGAAGCTGTTGCTGAGGCAGCCAGCTGCGCACGCTGGCCAGCGCCGGGCCTGTCCAACTGGCGAGGGCGGTATTCAGTAGCGTGGCGCGGCCGGTAAAGGGTTCCAATCCCGCCAGGGCTGACAGCAGTGTGCTCTTCCCTGCGCCATTCGGCCCCACCAGATGCACCCGTTGCCCGGCCTGCATCGTGCCGCTCACCGGTTGCAGCCGTCCGGGGACGGCTGCATTTTCCAGGCTAAGCAACACTTACTTTGCCAGCGCCTGTTTGATCGTTTCCAGAATAATGGGATCTTCTGGCGACATGTCCGGTGAGAAACGCTGAATAACGCTGCCATCACGCCCTATCAGGAATTTTTCGAAGTTCCACAGAATATCGCCCGGCGCTTTGGGAGCCCGTCCTTTGCTGACCATGCGCTCATAAAAACCACTCTCTTCAGGACGCACGGCCTCGGGTTTCGCCGCGACCAGCTGTGCATAAAGCGGATGACGATGCTCACCATTGACCTCACACTTTTCGAACATCGGAAACGTCACACCGTAGGTCGTGCTGCAAAACGTTTTGATTTCTTCGCTACTGCCTGGCTCCTGCTCCAGAAACTGGTTGCAGGGGAAACCCAGCACGCTGAAGCCCTGCTCATGCCAGGCTTTATGAATATTTTCCAGCGCTTCATATTGTGGGGTTAAGCCGCATTTAGAGGCCACGTTGACCACCAGCAGCACCTGTCCCTGCCAGGAGGACAGCGCCGTTTTCTCACCATCCAGTGTAACCAGTTCAGTTTGATAAATGCTCATACGGAGTTCCTGTGGTTAATGCATGTATGTCAGCTAAAGCTGACGCGACGATTTGACTAACAAGATGATAAACAGCGGTGCGCCGAGCGTTGCCGTGACCACGCCGATGGGTAACTCAGCGGAGGCCAGCGCCAGGCGGGCAATAATATCCGCGCCAAGCAATACGCTGGCTCCCGCCAGCGCCGAAGCCGGCAGCAGCGCACGGTGGTCATTCAGACCCACCAGCCGCAGCAGGTGCGGAATCACCAGGCCCACAAAGCCAATTGCGCCGGCAAGCGCCACGCTGACGCCAACCAGCCATCCCGTGGCCAACACCAGCAGATTACGCCAGTAAAACAGTGACAACCCAAGCTGGCGGGCTGACGTTTCCCCCAGCGCCAGTAAGTTAAGCACCCTGCTCGCTGTGGTGAGCGCCAGGATAACCGGCAGCAGCGCCAGCATCATCCAGCCATAGCGCCAGTCGATACCGCTGAAGCCGCCCATCATCCAGTACATGAGTTGGCGCAGATCGAGGCTGCTGCTGAAATAGACGGCCCACGTCATGATCGCGCTGCAAATAATCCCCAGCGCAACGCCAGTGAGCAGCAAACGCGTGACGGATAAATGACGCCGGGCAAAATGCAACAGAATCAGGGTAACGACCAGCGCACCGGCCATTGCCGAAAAGCTGAGGCTCCATAGCGAACCGCTGCTCAACAGAACGCCCGCGACCAGGCCAATGCCGGCCCCGTTGGAAACGCCAAGCAGCCCGGGTTCGGCCAGTGGGTTGGTAAACAACGCCTGCATGACAACGCCGCTCAGAGCCAGCGCGCTCCCCACCAGGATAACCGCAAGGCTGCGCGGCAGGCGAAGCTGGCCGACAAAAAGCCTGCCGCTGTCGCTGAACCATTGTGTGGGGCTTATCCAGCGCTCACCCGCGCACAGGCTGAGGATAAATAACACCAGAAGCAGGCTGCCGAGACCCAAAAGCCAGGCTTTACTGCGGCGATCGCTGTGCAGAGCAAGTTGTTCAAGCTGGGACATAAGCAGAATTAGCCAGAATGACAGAGGATTGATTGTAAAAGGATTGCGAAAAAAAGAAATGAAAAAGGCCGCTTGCGCGGCCTTTTTGAAACACTGGGATCAGTCACTGTCTTTTGGTGTGGCGTTTTCAACGCGACTTTTAAGCTTCTGCCCTGGACGGAAGGTCACTACGCGACGCGCAGTAATGGGAATATCTTCTCCCGTTTTTGGGTTTCTGCCCGGACGTTGGTTTTTGTCACGCAGGTCAAAATTACCAAACCCCGACAGTTTAACCTGTTCTCCATTTTCCAACGCGCGGCGAACCTCTTCGAAAAACAACTCCACCAACTCTTTTGCGTCACGTTTGCTCAGCCCGAGTTTCTCAAACAGGTATTCTGACATCTCAGCTTTTGTAAGCGCCATAGGTTCAATCCCTCAAGGTTGCCTGGAATCGCTCTTTTAATGCCGCAACGCATTTGGCAACCGTCGCGGCAATCTCCTCTTCTTCGAGTGTCCGGCTGGTATCCTGCAAAATCAGGCTGATTGCGAGGCTCTTATAGCCCTCGGAAACACCCTTACCTCGGTACACGTCAAACAAGTTTACGCCAACTACCTGATTTACGCCAACTTTCTTACACTCTGCGATGATATCTGCTGCCGGCACATTTTCGGCCACAACAACGGCGATATCACGGCGGTTTGCCGGGAAGCGTGAAACCTCTTGCGCATCAGGCAGGACGCGGTCTGCGACCTTATTCCAAAGCAGTTCAAAGACTAAGGTACGACCGTTGAGATCCAGCTTACGTTCAAGCTCGGGATGAACCACTCCGATAAATCCGATTCGTTCATCCTGTAAATAAATTGCCGCACTTTGTCCAGGATGGAGCGCTGGATTCGCCTCTGCACGAAAGCTAATCGCATTCAACTTGCCGGTTAAATCCAGCAATGACTCTAAATCACCTTTCAAATCATAGAAGTCAACGGTCTGACGCGCCAGATCCCAGTGTTCTTCATAGCGGTTGCCACTCAGCACGCCTGCCAGCATTAGATCCTGACGAATACCGAGATCCGCCTGAGTATCAGGAACAAATCGCAGACCGCTCTCAAACAGACGCACGCGGCTCTGCTGACGGTTCTGGTTATAGACCACCGCGCTGAGTAAGCCAGTCCACAGTGACAAACGCATGGTGGACATGTCGCTGGAGATCGGGCTGGGCAGCAGCAGCGCCTCTTCACCCGGATGCAGCAACTGCTGTACTTTCGGGTCCACGAAGCTGTAGGTGATGGCTTCCTGGTAGCCTTTATCCACTAACAGCATTTTTGCACGCTTCAGCGACAGGTTAGCTTCACGGTGCTTTGTCATGACCAGACCGGCCTGAACTGGCACATCCGGGATATTGTTGTAACCATAAATGCGGGCAATCTCTTCTACCAGATCCTCTTCGATAGCCATATCGAAGCGCCAGGCGGGGGCGACTGCCTGCCATTCCCCAGGGGTTACGCTGACCTGACAACCCAGGCGCGTCAGAATATCCGTGACCTGCTCATCGCTGACAACATGACCAATCAGCCGATCCAGCTTTTCACGACGCAGCGTGATCGTGGCCGGTTGCGGCAAGGCGTCCGCCGACGTCTGATCGATAACCGGGCCCGCTTCACCGCCGCAGATGCTCAGCAGCAGCTGAGTCGCGCGTTCCATCGCCTTGTGTTGCAGTGCAGAATCCACACCGCGCTCGTAGCGATGTGATGCATCGGTGTGCAAACCATGACGGCGTGCGCGGCCCGCAATCGCCAGCGGTTCGAACCAGGCACACTCCAGCAAAATATTTTGCGTTTCGCCGTTTACACCGGAATGTTCACCACCAAAAATGCCGCCCATCGCCAGGGCTTTCTGATGATCGGCAATCACCAGCGTATCGCTGCTGAGCTTCACCTCTGTGCCATCCAGTAGCGTGAGCGCCTCACCATCTTTCGCCATCCGCACGACGATACCGCCGTCAATGCGGTCCAGATCGAACGCGTGCATTGGCTGGCCCAGTTCGAGCAACACGTAGTTGGTGATATCAACGACCGGATCGATAGAGCGAATACCACAGCGACGCAGCTTCTCTTTCATCCACAGCGGCGTTGCTGCGCTGACGTTGATGCCTTTCACGACACGGCCCAGATAGCGTGGGCAGGCAGCGGTGGCTTCGACATTAATCGGTAACGTATCAGCAATCGTCGCCGCAACCGGCTCAATGACCGGCGCGTTAAGCGGCAGGCTGTTCAGCACCGCCACATCGCGGGCAATCCCGATAATGCCCAGGCAGTCTGCGCGGTTAGGCGTGACGCTGATTTCAATGGTGTTGTCGTCCAGCTGCAGGTAGTCACGGATATCCGTGCCAATCGGCGCATCGGCGGGCAGTTCGATAATGCCGCTGTGGTCGTCGGAAATCCCCAGCTCAGAGAACGAGCACAGCATGCCTTCGGACGGTTCGCCGCGCAGCTTAGCCGCTTTAATTTTAAAATCGCCCGGCAGCACGGCACCCACGGTGGCGACTGCGACTTTCAGGCCCTGACGGCAGTTTGGTGCGCCGCAGACGATGTCCAGCAGCCGATCGCCGCCGGTATTGATTTTGGTCACACGCAGTTTGTCGGCATTAGGGTGCTGACCGCATTCCACTACCTCACCGACCACGACGCCGTGAAACGCGCCCGCAACGGGCTCAACGCCGTCCACTTCCAGGCCGGCCATGGTGATTTGCTCAGATAAGGCCGCACTGTCAAGGGCTGGATTTACCCATTCGCGTAACCAGAGTTCACTGAATTTCATTGGATAACCTGCCCTTACTTAAATTGTTTGAGGAAACGTAAATCATTTTCGAAGAATGCGCGTAAATCGGTCACGCCGTAGCGCAGCATGGTCAGGCGCTCCATGCCCATGCCAAAGGCGAAGCCTGAATAGACTTCCGGATCGATACCGACATTGCGCAGAACATTGGGGTGCACCATGCCGCAGCCCAGCACTTCCAGCCACTTGCCGTTTTTACCCATTACATCCACTTCAGCGGACGGCTCGGTAAACGGGAAATAGGAAGGACGGAAGCGGATCTGCAAATCTTCCTCAAAGAAGTTGTTCAGGAAATCGTGCAGCGTGCCTTTCAGGTTGGTGAAGTTGATATTCTTATCAACGATCAGCCCTTCCATCTGGTGGAACATCGGCGTGTGCGTCTGATCGTAATCGTTACGGTACACGCGGCCCGGCGCAATAATGCGCAGAGGCGGCTGCTGGTTCTTCATGGTGCGAATTTGCACGCCTGAGGTTTGCGTACGCAGCAGGCGCGTGGCATCAAACCAGAAAGTATCATGATCGGCACGCGCCGGGTGATGGCCCGGAATATTGAGCGCATCGAAGTTATGATAATCGTCTTCAATTTCCGGACCGGTCACTACCGCAAAGCCCAGCTCGCCAAAGAACGTTTCAATACGATCGATGGTGCGGGTCACCGGATGCAGGCCGCCGTTTTCGATACGGCGTCCCGGCAGGGAAACGTCGATGGTTTCTGCCGCCAGACGGGCGTTAAGGACCGCAGACTCCATCTCCTCTTTACGCGCGTTCAGACGATCCGTTACCTGCTGTTTAGCCTCGTTAATCACCGCACCGGCCGCAGGACGCGCTTCCGCTGGCAATTCACGCAATGTGGTCATCTGTAATGTCAGATGCCCTTTCTTCCCCAGATATTCGACGCGCACCGCGTCAAGGGCGGCGATATCGGTCGCCCCGTCGATGGCCGCCGTGGCGTTCGCCACCAGTTCTGCTAGTTGGGACATGTTTTCCTCTTTTTCCAGTCAGGCTGGTTAGTACTTGTTGGGACCTGCCGGTCCAATATGCCAGCGCCAAAAACAAAAAAAGCCTCCACGTGGGAGGCTTTCAGCGCGATTTTTCGTTTCTTTTCTTATGCGCAAAAGCCCCTGATTGTCAGGCGCTAAAGTAAAAAAAGAAACGGAAAATAGCAGCATTCATGCTTGCGTTACCTTGTCATGATTTCCAACGGCACTATTGAAATGCGCATCGGCGAAAAAGTCAATCTTTTGCTCAGGTTACAGGTAATAAAAAAGGGAGCAAGCTCCCTTTTTCAACTGACTTACGCCAGCGCTGATTTCGCTTTTTCTACCAGTGCAGTGAATGCCACTTTGTCGAATACGGCGATGTCGGCCAGGATTTTACGGTCAATTTCAATGGCTGCTTTTTTCAGACCATTGATGAAACGGCTGTAAGACATACCGTTCTGACGCGCTGCTGCGTTGATACGCGCGATCCACAGCTGACGGAACTGACGCTTACGTTGACGACGGTCGCGGTAAGCATACTGACCAGCTTTGATAACAGCCTGGAAGGCAACGCGGTAAACACGTGAACGTGCACCGTAGTAACCTTTAGCTTGTTTTAAGATTTTTTTGTGACGTGCGCGAGCAACTACACCACGTTTTACACGAGCCATTTAGCTCTCCTGTTTAATATTCTGAATTAATTAAAAAAATTTACTTATGCGTACGGCAGGCAGGCAATAACCAGACCCAGATCGCCTTTAGACACCATGCCTTTCGGACGCAGGTGACGTTTACGCTTAGTAGATTTCTTAGTCAGAATATGACGCAGGTTTGCGTGTTTACGCTTGAAGCCGCCAGAAGCGGTCTTCTTGAAGCGCTTAGCCGCGCCACGTACAGTTTTAATCTTTGGCATTTTAAAAAATATCCACTTCGCATTGTTGATAACATGACCCAGACAGGCGAACAACAAACCGCACAACGCAAGCGCTGCGCGGTCATTGCTACTTGAATGCCTACTGTTTCTTCTTAGGAGCGAGCACCATGATCATCTGGCGGCCTTCGATCTTCGAAGGGAAGGATTCGACAATGGCCAAATCCAGATCTTCACACAGGTCTTTACGGACGCGGTTAAGCACTTCCATACCGATCTGCTGGTGCGCCATCTCACGACCGCGGAAACGCAGCGTGATTTTGGCTTTATCGCCTTCTTCCAGAAAGCGAATCAGGTTGCGTAGTTTGACCTGATAGTCGCCATCATCGGTTCCAGGACGGAATTTGATTTCCTTAACCTGAATAACTTTTTGTTTCTTCTTCTGTTCCTTAGAAGATTTACTTTTTTCATAGAGGAACTTGCCGTAGTCCATGATGCGGCAAACCGGCGGTTCGGCGTTCGGGCTGATTTCAACTAAATCTACACCCGCTTCCTCAGCTTTTTCCAGAGCTTCGCGTAGACTTACAATACCAAGTTGCTCGCCTTCAACGCCTGTTAAGCGCACTTCTGTTGCGCGAATTTCACTGTTGATGCGATTCGGACGCGTAGGTTGTACTCGTTTTCCGCCTTTAATACTTTATTCCTCCAATTGGTGAAGATTGCGGCTGCGAATCTCTTGCTGCAGCTTCTCAACAAACACATCGACGTCCATCGACCCAAGGTCTTTACCACGGCGGGTGCGAACGGCCACTTTGCCAGCTTCCACCTCTTTATCACCACAGACCAACATATAAGGGACGCGACGTAATGTGTGCTCGCGGATTTTAAAGCCTATCTTCTCGTTTCTCAAGTCCGCTTTCACACGAATGCCAGCATTCTGCAATTTACGTGTCAAAGTCTCAACATATTCTGCCTGACCGTCGGTAATATTCATTACCACAGCCTGCATCGGCGCCAGCCAGCTTGGGAAGAAACCGGCGAACTCCTCGGTCAAAATACCGATGAAGCGCTCCATCGAACCCAGAATCGCACGGTGAATCATTACCGGCGTCTGACGATCGTTGTTTTCACCCACGTAGGTGGCATCCAGACGCTTAGGCAGGGAAAAGTCTAGCTGAACCGTTCCACACTGCCAGGCGCGGTCAAGGCAATCGTATAGTGTAAATTCAATTTTAGGGCCGTAGAACGCGCCCTCACCCGGCTGGTACTCAAACTCAATGTTGTTTTCATTGAGCGCCGCAGCCAGATCTTCTTCTGCACGATCCCAGGTTTCGTCAGAACCAATACGCTTTTCAGGACGGGTGGACAGTTTCACCACAATCTTTTCAAAGCCAAAGGTGCTGTACATGTCATAAACCATGCGGATACAGCTGTTCACTTCGGTACGCAGCTGATCTTCCGTACAGAAAATATGCGCATCATCCTGGGTAAAGCCCCGCACACGCATCAGGCCATGCAAAGCACCTGAAGGTTCATTACGGTGGCAGCTACCGAACTCAGCCATACGCAGCGGCAAATCGCGATACGATTTCAGCCCCTGGTTAAAAATTTGGACGTGCCCTGGGCAGTTCATCGGTTTGATGCAGTACTCACGGTTCTCAGAAGAGGTCGTGAACATCGCATCCTTGTAGTTTTCCCAGTGGCCGGTCTTTTCCCACAGCACCCGATCCATCATGAACGGGCCTTTAACTTCCTGATACTGGTACTCTTTTAGCTTACTGCGGACGAACACTTCCAGCTCACGGAAAATTGTCCAGCCGTCATTATGCCAGAAAACCATGCCCGGCGCTTCTTCCTGCATATGATAGAGGTCGAGTTGCTTACCAATTTTACGGTGGTCGCGCTTCGCCGCCTCTTCCAGACGCTGTAAATAAGCCGCCAGCTGTTTCTTATCTGCCCATGCTGTACCGTAGATGCGCTGCAGCATTTTGTTGTCGCTGTCGCCGCGCCAGTATGCGCCGGAGATTTTCTGCAGTTTAAAATGGTGACAGAAACGCATGTTCGGTACGTGCGGACCGCGGCACATATCGACATATTCTTCATGATGATACAGCCCGGGGCGATCGTCATGACTGATGTTTTCATCCAGGATGGTGGTCTTGTAGACTTCACCTCGCGCCGCGAAGACATCGCGCGCTTCCTGCCAGCTGACTTTTTTCTTCACGACATCGTAGTTGGTCTCGGCCAACTGATGCATGCGTTTTTCCAGCAGCTCAATGTCTTCCTGGGTCAGGGTACGATCGATATCGACATCATAATAGAAGCCGTTGTCGATCACCGGACCGATCGCCATTTTGGTATCTGGCCACAGCTGCTTAATCGCATGGCCTAACAGATGCGCGCAGGAGTGGCGGATGATCTCCAGACCCGCTTCGTCTTTGGCAGTGATAATGGCAACAGACGCGTCGTCGGTGATGGGATCGACCGCATCAACCAGTTCACCGTTAACTCGTCCGGCGATGCAGGCTTTTGCCAGACCGGGACCAATATCAAGCGCGATATCCATGACGCTGACAGGGCGGTCGTATGAGCGCTGACTGCCATCAGGAAGCGTAATTACAGGCATAGAATGTCCTTAGTTGCAGTGGTAAGCCACACGAAAGCTTACATACAAAATTGAGTAGTGTTATTGACCTGGCGTTATGTCAGACCCACATTGTCGGAATGTCGCCAGGAGTGTAATGCGGGACGGATAATAGCAGTTTTCAGGCGCGAGCAAAACCCATGTATTTCTCGCTAAGCCTCAGAGAGATCAAAAAAAAGCGGCCAGGCACTGTGCCAGACCGCGCTTTTTCAGACATCCTGACGCCTGTTACATCGCGTAGGTCAGCATGACGGAAGTTCGGGTATCGGTACGGTCTGGTGCAGAAGCCGGTGGGTTGTTGTTCCAGGTCACGTTGTAGGCCAGCTTGAGGGCAAAGTGATCGTTAATAGCAACCTGTAAACCCGTTTCTGAGTTCACCGTGGTGTCTTCTCCCAGCGAGCTCAGCACGGAAACACCCTGAATGAACTTAGTGGTGTCGGTAAGTTGCCACTGATAGCTCACAGCGCCGTAAGCCAGTCCCTGCGTTTTATGATCGCCGTCGCGGTAATCGTCGTAACGCACACCCGGACCGAATTCAGCACGCAGTGAATGCACCGGGCCGTTCAGAATCTGGCGACCATAACCGGCGGTCAGCACATCACGAGAATCATAGCCGTTATAACGATCGCTCAACCAACTTGCCTGACCAAACAGGTAGTCGTAGGCGCTCATGTTGTAACGCGAACGGGCACCCAGGTTGTAGGTTTCCGAAGAACGCTCATCGTTGGCAGAGGTGTTTGCGGCGTTACCCCACAAGCTGTAGGCCATTGATTCTGTGTACCAGGTCATATTGGTTTGCGCGGTCAATGATGAACTGGTGGTGTTACCGGTTTGTGCCAGGTAACCCGCAGAAGCAGAACCTTCAAAAGGCTTTTTCGCCGTTGAAGGGTCATCCATTGCGGTAAAGACAGCATTATCGGCCAGCGCCTGGTGACAAAACGCTCCGGCAGAGAGCAAAAGAACAGCAGACAGCTTGTTAAAGGCTTTCATTAAATGTGATCCGTGCAGCAGTTTTAAAAACGAAGATTCTGAAGGGTTTCCCAATGCGATCAATGCAATTTACGGTAACTTTTGTAAAAAAACATGAATTCGCTCAGAACGGCATACTTTAGCGTAACGCCGCGTATTCACTAGGCGTTAACCTGATTTCGGCGCGCATTATAGAGCCATTTTTGGCAAATGGCATCTTTTCATTTACAAGATTTACACAGGATTTTGCCTGGAATATCAGCGAAATTTGCACACAGATTGATCTGATTTTACGCCTCATCTCCTTCATTATTCGCCTGTTTTTTCACCCTGTACTACGCTGTGTATTATTTGAGCATACCGAGGTGCAGAATGAGCAACGGGGATTTACACCGCTATGTCGTCACGTTTCATTACCGGGAAACCGGTCTCAGTGACGTGCTGACGTTAACCGGAGCGATGACCTCCGGCGGCTTTTCTACCACGCTGATGGATGACAAGGGAAACCCGCATGAGCTTGGCACCAACAGTTTCGGCATTGTGACTACGCTTACGCAGGAGGATTTGAAACAGCAGGTCATTGCCGCGGGCGAAAGCGCGCTGGGACAAACGCCCGACGTGACGCTCACCACGCTTGACGATTTTCTGCGCGACGCAGCACGTTCAACAGAGTAGTCTGTGCGCAGGCGCAGACTTTGCGCAGTGCTAACGCGTTACAATCGAATTCAGGCAGCGAATAAAGAGGATAACCCGATGTGGTCAGCCATTAATCGTCTGTTAAGCGAGCAATTTGGTGACGCCGATATTACCCAACGCCACGAGCTCCCCGGTGGCGATGTGCATCCCGCCTGGCTGATTCGCTATGGTGAGCAGGATGTCTTTGTCAAATGCAACAGCCGCGATAAGGTTTCGCTGTTCAGTTGGGAAGCCGATCAACTCGCCCTGCTGCGCCGAACGCAGACCGTCCGCGTCCCTGAGGTTTACGGGGTGGGCAGCGATCGCGACTACAGCTTTCTGCTGCTGGAATACATCAAGCCTCAGCCTCTCGATGCGCACAGCGCACTGCAGCTGGGCCAGCAGCTGGCACATCTGCATCAGTGGAGCGAACAACCGCAGTTTGGTCTTGATTTCGATAACAACCTGACCACCACACCTCAGCCAAACAGTTGGCTACGGCGCTGGTCAGTCTTTTTTGCAGAGCAGCGTATCGGCTGGCAGCTGCAAATTGCCGCCGAGAAAGGCATTCTCTACGGCAATGCCGAGCTGATTGTCGACTGTGTGCAGCGCACCCTGGCCTCCCATCACCCGCAACCTTCCCTGCTCCATGGCGATCTGTGGCCCGCCAACTGCGCAGCCAGCCAGAACGGGCCATGGATTTTTGATCCGGCCTGTTACTGGGGCGACAGAGAATGTGATCTGGCGATGCTGAGCTGGTTTAACGATCTGCCCAGAGAAATCTTCGACGGCTATAATCAGGTCTGGCCGCTGCCGGATGGCTTCTCACAGCGCCAGCCGGTTTATCAGCTTTATTATCTGCTAAACCGGGCCAACGTGTTCGGCGGCAACTGGCTGGGCGCCGCGCAGTTTGCCGTAGGTCAGTTACTGGACGACGACGCGCTGGCGGCCGGCCAGGCTAAACCGGCCTGACCGGTTAGAGAAAACCGAGTAACGAAAGCAGAAAATATCCGGCGATAACAATCACGATGGGCAAAATATAGAGCGGGAAAATCTGCAGAAAAATGGTGTGACGAGGAATGCGCACCTTCTCTTCCACCTGCTGACGCGTGCGCCCTTCGCTGCCTTTCGCCTGTTCGAGGATCATCTGGTCTTCAATGCCTTCGCGGACATGGCGAACCTGCCTCCCCATACGCGCACCTGACGCTTCCAGGGCCAGCCCGATGAAGATCAGAATATAGATTAGCCAGAACCCCAGGTTCATCTGGCCGTTAAACTCCGGCACGGGCGAGTTGTGCCAGAAAACGTTCAGAAACGGCGTGTTAAAACGAATCATATCGACCATGACATGAATAAAATCGAGCATCACGGCATCAATGCCGGGTTTCTTTTCACTGTGTTTAAAGAGAAAACTCAGCAGTGAGATGATCGTGGAGAGCAACGCCAGTAAAAAAACTATCCAGCCGACAACGCGTTTAAGGATGGCAATACGGCCAGCCTGTTGATAGGTCATGATATCTCCTGAACCCAAAATCCTGTTAGCCTTCAGTCTAACCTGCCCTTAGGGAATTTTCCCAAAAAAAAGAGCAGGCTGCGCCCGGCAAGGCTCTCGTTAACCCCCCGCCTGCGTTCGTGGTAAGGTAGCGGGATTATTTACAGGGGAGCGCCTTATGTCTTACCACCACCCGGTTTACGCTGCTTTATTTGATATGGATGGATTACTGATTGATTCGGAACCGCTCTGGGATCGGGCCGAAATGGATATCTTTTCCACCCTGGACGTTGATTTAACGCGCCGTCATACGCTGCCCGATACGCTCGGGCTACGCATCGATCAAACCGTGCGCATGTGGTATGAAACGCTGCCCTGGACCGGTCCGTCGCAGCAGGAGATTACCCAGCGCATTATTACCCGCGTGGTGGAACTGATTGCGACAGAACGTCCTCTGCTGCCCGGTGTTGAATCGGCCCTGAGGTTATGTAAGCAGCAGGGGCTAAAAACCGGCCTGGTCTCGGCCTCGCCGCTGTTTATGCTGGAAGCCGTGCTGGAGATGTTCAACCTACGGCCCTGGTTTGACGTGCTGTCTTCGGCGGAGAACCTGCCTTACAGCAAGCCGCACCCTCAGGTGTACCTTAATGCGGCGGAGGCGCTGGGCATCGATCCGTTAAACTGCGTCGCGCTGGAAGACTCCGTTAACGGAATGGTGGCGAGCAAAGCGGCACGGATGCGCGCCATCGTCGTGCCGGCTGCCGTCCATCAGGAAGATGCTCGTTGGGCACTGGCCGATGTTAAACTCGGCAACCTGACACAGCTGATGCCCGCCCACTTACTGGGGTAATCGTGCCTGTGTTGTAACCTGTTGCACAGGCTTAAAAAATTAACGCTTCGTTACAGCGTCACAGGTTCTCATTTACTGGATAAATCCCTATACTGGATGCATCGACAGTTTTTGCAGCCAGGTTTTATCATGACGGCCGAGGGCCATATCTTTTTTGCGGTTGCCAGCGCTATTTTTGCCAAACGGGCCGAACTCACGCCGGTGATGGCGCACGCAGACTGGTGGCATTTGATCCCGGCCACGTTACTGACCTGCCTGCTTCCCGATATCGATCATCCCAAATCTCTGTTAGGACAGCGGCTTCGCTGGCTGTCCCACCCTATTGCGCGGGCCTTTGGTCACCGGGGATTTACCCACAGCCTGCTTGCGGTGGCGGCCAGCCTGTGGCTATTTCAGATTAACGTCCCGAAAAGCTGGCCCCTCCCGGCCGATGTATTGCAGGGCATGACGCTCGGTTATCTGAGCCATATTGTGGCGGATATGCTCACTCCCGCTGGCGTTCCACTACTCTGGCCCTGCCGCTGGCGTTTTCGCCTGCCGGTACTGAATAGCCAGAAAGGCAATCAACTGGAGCGAGCGCTCTGTTTATGCCTGATCGGTTACGCTCTGTGGTTCCCGGTAGGGATGCCTTCATTTGGCGAAAATGGCTGGCCCGCCCAGGTATTCGACACCTTACAAAATGGCGTTAGCCGTCTCATTTCTGCGCAATCTGAGCGTTAATTGCCCGGGAAAAGGGTAAGGTTATAAGCTATTCCATTTGGATATAAGATTGCGCGATTTCTAACTGTTACCATTTCTGGATACGTATCTTTACGATCAAACCTCTGCTGCTCTCCTGACCAGGGAATGCTGCATTACATCGGAGTTGCTATGGATATTCCTCTTACGCTTAACGTCGTGGCATTTGTGCTGCTACTGCTTTTGCTGTCGCGCCTTGGCCGGGCAAACTGGAGCCTGTCGAAAAAGGTTCTGACTGGCCTGGTGCTGGGTGTAGTGTTTGGCCTCGCGCTTCAGCTGATTTATGGCGGCAACAGCGATATCGTTAAAGCCTCTATCGGCTGGTTTAACATCGTGGGTAACGGTTATGTTCAGCTGTTACAGATGATTGTGATGCCGCTGGTGTTCGTGTCGATTCTCAGCGCCGTGGCCCGCCTGCACAATGCCTCCTCACTGGGAAAAATCAGTTTTCTGACCATCGGCGTACTGCTGTTTACAACGGCAATTTCTGCCCTGATCGGCGTTTTTGTCACCGGCCTGTTTCACCTTAACGCGACCGGTCTGGTACAGGGCGCCCAGGAAACGGCTCGCCTGAGCGCGATTCAGAGCAACTACGTTGGTAAAGTCGCTGATTTGACAGTGCCTCAGTTAATCCTGTCATTCATTCCTAAAAACCCGTTTGCCGACTTAACCGGTGCCAGCCCGACGTCCATCATCAGCGTGGTCATCTTCGCCGCGTTCCTGGGTGTGGCTGCCCTGCAGTTGCACAAGGATGATGAGGTAAAAGGCCAGGGGGTACTGACCGCCATTGATACGCTGCAGTCGTGGGTGATGAAGCTGGTTCGCCTGATTATGAAGCTGACACCTTATGGTGTGCTGGCGCTGATGACCAAAGTCGTTGCCGGCTCCAACGTGCAGGACATCATCAAGCTGGGCAGCTTTGTTGTGGCATCCTATTTGGGCCTGACCCTTATGTTTGTGGTTCATGCGCTGCTCCTGTCGGTCAACGGCATCAATCCTATGCGCTTCTTCCGCAAAGTGTGGCCGGTATTGACCTTTGCCTTTACCAGCCGCTCCAGCGCCGCCAGCATTCCACTGAACGTGGAGGCGCAAACCCGCCGCCTTGGCGTACCTGAATCGATTGCCAGCTTCTCGGCCTCATTTGGTGCCACCATTGGACAGAACGGCTGTGCCGGTCTTTATCCGACGATGCTGGCAGTGATGGTCGCCCCGACGGTCGGCATCAATCCTTTTGATCCGCTGTGGATTGCCACGCTGGTCGGCATTGTGACATTGAGTTCAGCAGGCGTAGCCGGTGTCGGCGGCGGAGCGACCTTTGCCGCGCTGATCGTCCTGCCTGCGATGGGGCTGCCGGTCACGCTGGTCGCGCTGCTGATTTCCATTGAGCCTCTGATTGACATGGGACGAACCGCGTTAAACGTCAATGGCTCAATGACCGCAGGATCGCTTACCAGTCGCTGGCTGGGCCTGACCGATAAACGCGTTTTAGAGCGCAGCGAACACAGTGAATTAGAGCACAGCTAATCACGCCAGACCTGGCGTCCACCGCCAGGTCTTTCTCTCTGTTTTTGTCTTATCTTCTCCTTATTTCTTCATCATCATCCTGTTCCCGTTAAGAAAACGTTAAGCGTGGTAAACGGGCAATAATGCACAGCATTTCCCCTTGTCTTTACGCAGCAAAAAGAGAATTCTGCAGGTAATAACTGCAGGAGAATGCTCATGAAAACGGTTATCGCCTCATTACTGGCGCTAGCAATTGTCGCGCCCACTCACGCGTTTGCTCGTCCCGGCGACTGGGGCCCGGGTCCACACTGGCGACCCGGCCCAGGTTGGCATGGTCCGGCACCGCGCTGGCACGGCCCCGATCACTTCCATGTTCTGCCGCTGGCCGCAACGGCGGTATTGATTGGCGGATTAACGTATTACCTGCTTAACGGCAGTTATTATCAGCGTCACGGAGAAGAGTACGTGGTGGTTGAGCCGCCTGTGCAAACCTACGAAACGGGCATGAGAGTGCTGGATTTTAACGGCAGGCGCTTTTATGTGCAGGACGGGCACTACTATCAGCGGGAAATTAACGGCAGCTACATTGAAGTGCCCCGACCGGCAGGATTGTAGCTATAAAAAAAACGGCTCACCCAATGGCGAGCCGTTTCTTATTTAAAGCGGCTAATTACTGCTTAACCTGCGGGTCAGTGTCGTATTCAGCACAGCTCTGGAAGCCGTAGTTCATCACGCGGCCTACATCGTTGTAGCTGACGAAATAGGTTTGGGCTTTACCGTCACGCTCGCCGATAACGTAGGTCTGGCAGGTACCACGTGCATGCACCATGGTGATTTCAGTGGAAGCTGGGCCAGCAATCTGGCGTACCTGCTCGCGGGTCATGCCTTTTTTGACGTCCTTAACCACCGGCTTAGTCACGTAGCTTTCGGCACGATCGTAAGTCGTACAACCAGAGAGCGCAGCCAGCGTCAGCGCCGCAGCGATACATCCCATCACTTTATTCATCTTGTTGTTCCTCGTTTTTTGTCCATGTGCTGAAAAGCCTGGAACATAAAACGGTTTTTTTCAAGTTAATGACAGACTTAAACTCAACTCGCTCAGGATGCTTTGATAACATGCCCCGAGATGACCTTTGCGCAGCCGCCAATAAGTGAGACAGCACGCTTGCCGGGCTTGCCCTGGCAACAACCCTTAAAAGTGACAATGTCACATTTTTACTTACAGAGGATACATGAAGCTTTCATCACCAAACCGCCTGGTTTATGCCATTACACTGGGATTGCTCGCCGCACTGGGGCCGTTGTGCATTGACCTGTACCTGCCCGCGCTGCCCCAGTTGGCAACGGATCTTCAGACATCGACCTCAACGGCACAGCTCAGCCTGACGGCCGGGCTGCTCGGTCTGGGAGCCGGGCAGCTGTTTTTCGGGCCGATGAGCGATAAATTTGGCCGCCTGCGCCCACTGACGTTGTCCCTGGTGCTGCTGTTTATTGCCTCGGTGGGCTGCGCGCTGGCGCAGGACATTAACCAGTTGCTACTGGCTCGCCTGTTTCAGGGACTGGCAGGCGCAGGCGGTGCGGTGCTCTCACGGGCAATTGCTCGTGACATGTACAGTGGTCATGAACTTACCCGCTTTTTTGCCCTGTTAATGCTGGTAAACGGCCTGGCACCTGTCGCTGCACCTGTACTGGGCGGCGCACTCATGACCTTTCTGAACTGGCGCGGTATCTTTGTGGTGCTGGGCTGTATCGCGGTTTTACTTATCCTGCTGGCGCGCGGAAAGCTGCATGAAAGTCTGCCCGCCGGGCGACGCAGTCAGGGATCGGTCTTTTCTGCCTATGCGGCGCTGGGCCAGGTTATTACCCATCGCCCTTTTATGGGATTTTGTCTGACGCAGGGGCTGATGATGTCGGGCATGTTTGCCTATATTGGCGCCTCGCCGTTTGTTCTGCAGGAACGTTATGGCCTGTCACCGCAGGCGTTCAGCCTTTGCTTTGCCGCAAACGGTTTCGGGCTAATCATCGCCTCTCAGACCAGCGCCCGGCTCTGTCCACTGTGGGGGGAGTTTCGGGTGCTAAAAGGCGGGCTGACGTTGGCAGGCGTGGCATCCAGCCTGTTGCTGATCGCGGGAATAAGTCATGCTCCCCTGCCGCTGTTACTGCTGGCCCTGTTCTTTACCGTTGCCAGTAACGGCGTGATTTCCACGACGGCGGCCTCACTGGCGATGCAAAGCCAGGGGCAGCGCGCCGGTAGCGCTTCAGCCGTGATTGGCGTGACGATGTTTACCCTGGGGGCCATTGCCATACCGGTGACGGGCATCGGAGGAACATCAGTAATCAGTATGACGCTGACCGTTTTTGGCTGCTACATGCTGGCTATAATGACGTTTATGGCTTTGGCGAAAAAACCGGCATCTGGTGCAAAAACCCTGTGATTCCGCCTGCCCTGATAAAAACAGCTGTCGCTTTGGCTTGTTGTTTACAGGGATGCGCGTTAGCGTTAAAACAGGCGTTGTATTGTGCCAATGAGCGACAGACTTGAGGAGATGTTGATGTCACTGCAGCAGGAAATCATTACCGCACTCGGCGTTAAGCCGACTATCGATCCACAACAGGAAATCCGCACTAGCGTTGATTTCCTAAAAGCGTACTTAACCCGTCACAGCGGCGTTAAGACGTTGGTACTCGGTATCAGCGGCGGACAGGATTCAACCCTGACCGGCAAACTGGCCCAAATGGCAATAACGGAACTTCGGCAAGAAACGGGCGATAAGGACTATACCTTTATCGCGGTGCGCCTGCCTTATGGCGTGCAGGCCGATGAGCAGGACTGTCAGGATGCACTGGCCTTTATCCAGCCGGATCGCTCGCTGGTGGTCAACATTAAAGAAGCGGTGCTGGCCAGCGAGCGGGCGCTGAAAGACGCGGGCATCGTCCTGTCCGATTTTATCCGCGGTAATGAAAAAGCCCGCGAACGTATGAAAGCGCAGTACAGCATTGCCGGCATGACCAAAGGTGTGGTGGTCGGTACCGACCACGGCGCAGAAGCCGTTACCGGTTTCTTCACCAAATATGGCGACGGCGGGAGTGACATCAACCCAATCTTCCGCCTGAATAAACGTCAGGGAAAACAGTTGCTGAAAACCCTGGGCTGTCCCGAGCATCTCTATCTGAAAAAACCCACCGCCGACCTTGAAGACGATCGTCCTGGCCTGCAGGATGAAGTCGCGCTGGGTGTGACATACGACATGATCGATGACTATCTGGAAGGCAAAACCATTGCGCCGGAAAGCGCGAAGATCATTGAAGGCTGGTACCTGAAAACCGAGCACAAGCGTCGTCCGCCTGTGACCGTTTTCGACGATTTCTGGAAATAATCCCCCTCGTCTTTATCCGTTAACATCGCGCCCGGTCAGCTCAGTAGCCGGGCGCTGCCATGTAATAGGTTCCCGATTAAAAACGCTGCCAGTCAGCGTCACCCGCCGCTGCCATCGCGTTGCGGGCAGGAAGTGGCACGCGGTCTGCACGTCCGACCCTGCTGCTTTGGATCGGTGCCTGGCGCTGCGTTTTGGCGAGCGTGAAGGTAGCAACCAGCTGGTTGAGGGTTGAGGCCTGATCCATTAATGAACGGGATGCAGAAGACGCTTCTTCAACCAGAGAGGCATTTTGCTGCGTCACATCATCCATCTGGTTTACGGCCAGGTGCACCTGATTAATCCCTTGAGACTGTTCGTTTGCAGCAACCGAAATCTCATCGACTAAATCGGTCACCTGACGGACCGCGTCTGTCATGCGCGTAATATTGTTACCCACGCCTTCTGCCTGATTCGAGCCGGCTTCCACATGGAGCATAGAAGCTTCAATAAGCGCTTTGATCTCCCTGGCAGAAGAAGACGATCGCTGAGCCAGATTGCGCACTTCCCCTGCCACCACGGCAAAACCACGCCCCTGTTCGCCTGCCCGCGCCGCTTCAACCGCCGCGTTAAGCGCCAGGATATTGGTCTGGAATGCAATACCTTCAATCAACGCGATAATATCGGTAATTTTTGTCGAGCTCGTCCGGATATCGCCCATGGTCATCAGCATCGCCTTCACGCGTGACGCACTGTCTTCAGAGATATCACGCGCGTTTTGGGCAAGCTGGCTGGCAAGTCGTGTATTTTCTGCCGTCTGACGCACTGTTTCACTCAACTCAGACATGCTGGCAGCCGTCTGTTCCAGGGAGGCAGCCTGCTCTTCCGTACGGGAGGAGAGATCTTCGTTGCCCGCAGAAATTTGTGCGGAAGCCGTGCTGACCGACTGCGCCGCGCTTTCTACTGCGCTGAGGGACAGGGCAACGTTTTCCACCAAATGGTTAAATGCCTTTGCCGTCAGGCCGATTTCATCTCTGCGAGCGTCATCTGCACGTAATGTCAGATCCAGATTTTCGCTCGCGGCTTCCATTGTGTGGCGCATCGCGTTGAGCTGACGACGAATAGCAAAAATGGTTTTAAGCGTAAAAAAGCCCAAAAGCAGTATGGCTGAAGCTGAGCCGGCAATCAGAATGAGTAAAGTATGACGATAGGTGCTGTCATTTTCTTTACGGAGTTGATTACCAATATCCACATTGAGTTGCAGCTGTTTCTGATAATCGTTAATCAGCTGTCGGGTTACCGCACCGATACCGCTATTACCCTGCAGCATCGACAAAGAAACCGCATCGTTCTGTGCGCGTGAGGCGGTGAGAAAAGCAGGCAGATCCGCCTCAATTTTTTTAATGGTGACAAATGCCTTTTCGGTCATCTGTCGATCTTCCTCACTGGAAATATCGTTCTTAAGGTAATTCTGGTTGAGCAGCGAAATATGGTTTAAGACACCGTTGATTTCTTTCTCAATCTGCATCTGCTTAGCGGGATCGGTCATGCTCTGATGATGGTAGAGCGCGATGATAATGGCGTTGCTGCCGTCAACCATTTTGGCGATATCAGTAATAGAAGGAAGGGTATTTTCCTGCACATACTGGAAACGGTATTGAAAACCGTCCGCCACAGAAACCGCCACGATAACCATGGTTATCAGCGCCATGCAGAGAAGAGAAAAGGTCAGTAAAAGCCGCTGTGTTATAGTCATATTTTTCACCTGGTTGTAATTAAAACAGTTAATTCGTCTAAAAAATTCAGACGCAGACCTTAACTATCGACATAAAAAGGTGATAACAGCGCCCAAAACAGGCATTGTTTATTAAGCATTTAACGTGGATGAATTATTTGAAAAACAATAAGTTATTATTATGATGACGTATAAAAAAACACATCGTTACGCACTGTAATAAATCCTTAACCAATTCTTAACGCTCCACCCTGTTTTGGCGCTCGCGGACGGAAATCTATGAAACCTAATCCTGTGGTCATCCCCCTTTGCCTGCACGGGGTTGATGCGCTTGCGAGGCTCGTCAATAGAGGGAAAGCCCCAAAGGTTGGATTGCGATCGCGTTATGCAACCTGTTAATCAGGCCATTCATGAAGGGCGTTGAGGGAAAAACGTTGCTCCGCACAGGGCCTGTTACAGGTTCCCCTGGCGGAATACCTGATGGACAGGCTACATGCTTACCGTTAGCATACTTCGCGCTCGCTGCCCGCTGGCGGCTCCTTTAGACGTTGAGTTTTATGCCTGCTAACTTATCACGCGCAACCTTAATCGGTTTGAGTGCGATTCTGCTCTGGAGCACCACCCTTGGCCTGTTGCGCAGCGTCAGTGAGGCGTTTGGCCCGACCGGCGGCGCCGCGCTGATTTATTCCACGACAGCGATTTTACTGTGCCTCACGCGCGGCATCCCCCATCCGCGCTCCCTGCCAGGGCGCTATCTGCTTGTGGGCGGCACCCTGTTTGTCGGCTATGAAATTTGCCTGGCGCTGGCGATTGGTCTCGCCAGCAACCGTCAACAGTCGCTGGAACTGGGGATGATCAACTATCTCTGGCCATGTCTGACCATCCTGCTGGCCATTCCGCTTAATCAACAGCGTTTTCGCCTGTGGCTATGGCCCGGACTGCTGCTTTCCCTGTGCGGAATCATCTGGGTGATGAAGGGCGCCAACGAAGATGTACTGGGCCAGATGACGCAGAATATGACCCGCAATCCCACAGCCTACCTGCTGGCGTTTATTGCGGCATTAACGTGGGCACTCTACAACAACATCACGCGCCGCTTTGCACGTGGCAGCAACGGCGTCACCCTGTTTTTTGTGGTGACGGCTCTGGCGCTGTGGCTCAAATTCGCGTTGTTCACCCCTCAGGAAACCATGCAGTTTAGCCTGACTGCTGCTGCAGAAGTGCTGTTTATGGGCGCATCGACGGCGCTTGCCTATTCGGCCTGGAACTATGGTATCCAGCATGGCAACCTGACGCTGCTGGCGACCGCATCCTACTTCACGCCGGTGCTCTCGGCGCTGCTGGCCTCGCTGTGGCTGGACCTGGTGCCGGCGGTGAGTTTCTGGCAGGGCGTCGCCCTGATTACCGCCGGGTCGCTACTTTGCTGGCTGGCGACCCGACGTTTATAAATCTCAGACTGGCGAACGTTTAACCTGCCTGTTACACTGTATGGACAACCAGTACAGGAGTCCGTTTTGGTAAGACGTGCAGCGACCCATCGCCTCGAATTTGACGCGGCAACCATTTATGAATACCCGGACCATTTGCGTGAATGGCTGGAAGGCCTGCCCAATCAGCCCGGCGTTTATACCTTTCATGGCGACAGCGAGACCTTGCCGTTGTACATCGGCAAAAGTGTGAATCTGCGTTCGCGTGTGATGTCCCATTTTCGTACGCCAGACGAAGCAAAGATGTTGCGACAGTCGCGGCGCGTCAGTTGGATCCCTACGGCGGGCGCTCTCGGTGCGCTGTTGCTGGAAGCGCAGATGATCAAAACGCAGCAGCCCCTGTTTAATAAACGTCTGCGCAAAAACCGCCAGCTCTGTTCGCTGCGCATTACTCCAGAGGGTAAACCGGACGTCGTCTATGCCCGTGACGTCGATTTTAGTCAGTCACCGAATCTGTTTGGGCTTTACCGCAGTCGTTTTGCCGCGCTGGAACGCCTGAAACAGCTCGCCGATGAATATCAGCTCTGCCACGGTTTACTCGGTCTGGAAGCGGTGAGTGCCAGCCGGGGCTGTTTCCGCTCTGCCCTGCGCCGTTGTGCCGGGGCCTGCTGTGGCAAGGAGCCCGTCAGCGATCATCAGGACAGGCTGCTGTCTGCGCTGGAGAGCGTGCGGGTATTCTGCTGGCCGTGGCAGGGTGCCGTGGCGCTGGTGGAGGAAGGCAAACACATGACGCAGATCCACGTTATCGATCACTGGTTTTATCTGGGCTCGGTAAACACGATCGAAGAGGCAAAAGCCCTTAAACGTGGCAAAGGTGGATTCGATCATGACGGCTACAAAATTCTCTGCAGCCCGGTGCTGTCTGGCAACTACCCTGTTATTCCCCTCTAACATAAAAAAACCGCCGACACTGCCCACATCACATGGACAAGGCCGGCGGTCTTCAACCGTGTTTACTGATTAACGTGCAGCTTATTGCGCGGGTGCAGGTGCGGGTGCCATCTTGCCGTGCATCGGACGTTTTTCAGTCAGGTGCTTTTCAAAATTGGCGTTGTACTGTTTTTTCTGCTCCGGCGTCAGCACGTTATACAGCTTATTCTGCGTTTCCATCATGGCAACCGCGTTTGCTTTCGCGTTGGCCGTCATTTTGTCTGCCTGGGCTTCAGCCTGGGCTTTATCAAAGCTGTCAGAGGCGATGATGGCATGGGTTGCACGACGCTCATCCAGTGACGGACGCTGCATTTCACCACGGCGCTCTTTCATAATTTCATGCATTTTGGTTTTTTGATCGGCGGTCAGATTCAGACCGCCGAACATCATATCCATACCGTGCCGCATTGGTTTATGCATCGGCTTTTCCGTGCCTGCCGGTGGCGGTGTCAGATTATCTGCCTCAGCATGAACAACCGATGCCGCGCCAAATGCCAGAGTAGAAGCCAGTAACAGAGAAGTTAATTTACGCATCACAGTGTCCTTTTTATTCACTTGTTCAGTTTAGTAACGACAGCACTCTGTCGCGTCTTCGGAAACAAGCATACGACGCTGAACGTCAATTACTGCGAGCGAGAGTAAAAGCGTGAAAGCGCAAAAGCCACAATTCAGGCAATCATGGAGGGATTAAGAAGAAAGCGGTGAGAAATTGAAAAAGAGTATGAATAATCAGGAGATTTCGGATAAATCGTGGAGAATTGTAATGCCTTTAGCAGTAAAGCGGAAGGTGTCTTCCGCCTTTTTATTTGGATAAGGTCAGAGAGGCAATGCCTGGGTTTGTTCGCTTTCTTCAACCAACATCAGGCCCGCCCGCAGCCCCAGCGCAACACGCGGGTTAGGAAACAATACATACTCCCGCGCCTGCTGCACGAAATAGCGTTTTTCCCCGTCTTCAGCCAGTAAGGCCCCCTGCGGGAAGGCGGTGAAGTTTTTGGTGTCATCACTCATATGAAGCTGAAAGTTCTCGCTGTGGCAGGTGATCTGCTGGCTTACCCGATAGCGGCGCGGAACGGATTGCGCTTCCGGTAAGGTCTCGCCATACAACAATGCTGCCAGAGCCTGGGCAGCCGCGCTAAACTGGGTTAAATCGTTTTCGCCAAAGGGCCGGGCCTGCCCCAACTCCAGCGTACAGCTGGCTGCGCCGAAATGCTCACAGCTGAAATGGGTGAAGGTGCCCGCTGGCGAGCGGTGGAAAACCAGCGCCTCCAGTCCGGCTACCGCCAGCCAGTGCAAAAACGCTGCCGGCCATGGCCGATCGTTTCTGGGCATTACGCCAAAACGCGTGTGATAAGAACCGCGCAGGGCCGTATGCATGTCGAGGTGCCAGCGGGTTTCATCACACTCGCCCAGTTGCCAGAAATTCTCCAGCGTTTGTTCCAGCCGCAGCACTCGCCGCGCCTCATCCCCGTCATCAATCTGCTGCCAGCGTCCGCCGAACAGTCGGTTAATGTCGTAGGCCACATAGCGTTTTCCTGCGCGCAGCGCCGAGGGATTACCCAATACCACCAGCATGCGCTGCTGAAGCGGCTTCTCGCCCTGAAGTAAGGGCGTGATGAGTTGGTTAAGCATTTCTACAGGGGCAGTCTCATTGCCGTGAACCCCTGCAGAAAGCACCAGCGCCTGTTTAACCGGCGTTTTGGGCTCCATGAGAAGAATACCGTGATACAACCACTGCCAGCGAAGATGCGCCGTCTCACCTTTACGCTTACGCGGTGCTTCACCAGACAGCGTCTGCTGTAAAAAGTCCTGCATCGTTCCTCCTTAAAACCGGAAGCGGGCAGCCCTCATGGCAGCGCCTGCTTCACTGCTGAAATGCATACACATTTCCTAAGTCTAGCAGTCTGGTCAATTCATCAAGGGCAACCCGCCCTTCTTGCAGCAATTGCGGATCGGTTAAATCGTCTTGCGTTAGCCTGTCGCGGTAGTGACGGTCGACCCACTGGTTGAGCATGGTGAACAGGCGATCGTTCATCAGTACCGCAGGATTCACCGCCCGTTGCTCATCTGGCGTTAACACCACGCGCAGACGCAGGCAGGCCGGTCCACCGCCATTATGCATGCTTTCCCGCAAATCAAATACCTGTAATGACTGCAACGGTCCATCGCCTTCTACCTGCTCGCTCAGGTAGCGCCATACGCCAGGATGCTGGCGGGACTCTTCGGGCAGCACTAGCATCATGCTGCCGTCGGCACGGGTCAGAAGCTGGCTGTTAAACAGGTAGGTGCTCACCGCATCCTGCACGGAAACCCGGGAGGTTGGCACTTCAAGCGCGACAAACCCCGGAACACATTCGTGCAAACGACGCAGCAAAGCGGGCTGATCGACAAATGCCTGCTGATGGCAGAACAGCATTTGCTGATTGCTGACCGCAATAACATCGTTGTGGAAAACGCCCTGATCGATGACCTCAGGATTTTGCTGAGCAAAGATTACCTTGTCGGAGGCAAGCTGATGAAGACGGGCGACGGCTTCGCTGGCCTCGCGGGTTTGCCGGGCAGGATAACGCTGCGGGGCCGAGCCAGACTGGTTATCACGACCGTAAATAAACAGTTGTACGCCAGCATCACCATAATCGCCCCCCAGACGATTATGGTTGGCGGCGCCTTCATCGCCAAACAGCGCGACCTGAGGCAGCGCATCATGCACGGAAAAATGGGCCGGATCGCGAAATATGGCCCGCAACAGCGCCGCCGTTTCCGGGGCTTCAATCGCGCGATGAAATTTATTATTGAGGTTGGCAACGGTAAAATGCACACGACGATCGGCGCTGTCGGCAGAAGGCGAAACCGTGGCGGCATTTGCCACCCACATCGCCGAGGCTGAACTCGCTGCGGATAGCAGCGCCGGTGCGGTTTTCCCTGCTTTTTCCAGCACCTGTGCGTCGCTGCCGCTAAAGCCCAACTGACGCAGCACGGCGATATTAGGCCGCTCATGGGGCGGTATCACGCCCTGAACGAATCCCATATCGGCCAGGGCTTTCATTTTCAACAAGCCCTGCTTTGCCGCCAGGCGCGGGTTCGACGGCTGTCGCTGGTGACGCGTGGAGGCTTCGTTGCCAAATGACAAGCCCGCATAATGGTGGGTCAGTCCGACCAGACCGTCGAAATTCGCTTCAATGGCTTTCATTAACGGGCTCCTTGCGGCGAAAAGTCGAGGCCCGGCGATAAGGCTTCAGGAAGGCTAAGCTCAGGTGATTCAAGCGAGGCCATCGGCCAGGCACAGTAATCCGCCGCATACCACGCGCTGGCACGGTGGTTGCCTGATGCACCAATACCGCCAAAAGGTGCCGTACTGGCGGCGCCCGTCAGAGGTTTATTCCAGTTCACGATCCCGGCCCGCGCTTCCAGCAGCAGTTGTTCAAACTGTGCACGCGAGGGCGAAATCAAGCCGCATGACAGACCATAGCGCGTCTGGTTGGCCAGACGAATTGCCTGAGGATAATCGTCATAACGGATCACGCCCAGCAGCGGCCCGAACACTTCCTCATCAGGCAGACCGTCCACCGCCGTCAGATCAATAATCCCCGGGGTTAATAATGCCTGTTGGCGATCGGGCCAGCGCATCGTCAGCAGCACCTTGCCGCCCGCCGCGACGCGCTGCTGCCATTCGGCATAAATTTTTTCGGCGGCGGCGCAGGAGATGACGCTGCCCATAAAAGGTTGGGGACTGGCGTTCCAGGCGCCCGGCTGCAGCCTTCCTGCCACCTCGATCAGCCGCTGCAGGAAGGCATCGCCTGCGGCACCGCGCCTGACCAGCAAACGTCGGGCGCATGTACAGCGCTGACCTGCGGTAATAAACGCCGACTGAATCGCAACATGCACCGCGCCCTCAATATCCGCCGGATCTTCAACGATCAGTGCATTGTTACCGCCCATTTCCAACGCCAGCATTTTTTCCGGCTGCCCGGCAAACTGGCGATGTAACTGATAACCGGTATGCGCGCTGCCGGTAAACAGCAGCCCGTCAATCTCCTGTTCCGCCGCCAGCGCCTGACCGGTTTCACGGCCGCCCTGGACCAGCCCGATGACGCCGGCAGGCACGCCCGCCGCCTGCCACAGCTGCACTGTTTTTTCTGCGGTCGCAGGCGTAAGTTCGCTGGGTTTAAACACGACACAGTTTCCCGCCAGCAAGGCCGGCACGATGTGCCCGTTGGGCAAATGTCCCGGAAAGTTATAGGGGCCAAATACCGCCAGCACGCCATGAGGACGATGACACAAGGCGCTGTCGCCCTGCTGCTGTTCCCCGGTGCGCTGATGATAGGCCTTCACTGAAATACCAATTTTATTGATCATTGCGGTGACTTCGGTCAGGGCTTCCCAGCGCGGCTTGCCCGTTTCCTGCGCGATACACTCGGCCAGGGCCGTTTTATGTGCCTCAAGCTCTGCCGCAAAGCGTTCGACCAGGGCCTGACGCGCGGCAAACGGCTGTCTCGCCCATGCCGGAAATGCCGCCCGCGCCGCCTGGCAGGCCGCGCTCACCTGCGCCGTTGAGGCCGCTGAACCTTGCCACAGGATTTCACCGCTGACCGGATCCTGTTTGGAAAAATGCACTGACTCGCCGTTGAGCCAGTGTCCGTTAATCAGGTGCGTCATGCTTTTTTCTCCTCGCTCCACAGCGTCACGACGCGCAGGCTGTCGCCAGGCTGGCAGTGTAACGCCTGCAGCTGTTCATCATTGAGCTGAACACTTTTCGCCATGGGTTCGACAGGTAAAAGTGCAACACGAAACTGGTGATAATTGCTATTCGCGACTAAACAGAGCGGCGCATCCTGTGACGCATCCCCCCGTTGAGCCGTCAGTACCCGGCTTTCGCGCACCGCACGAATGTCATCGATATCGCACTCCAGCGTGGGGCCACCATCGAAGATGTCGATATACTGGCGATAGCGAAAGCCTTCGGCTTCCAGCACCGCACGCGCGGGGGCCGTTTTGGGATGTACCTGACCAATAACGGCCTGCGCTTCTGGCGTCAGATAGTGCAGATAAAGCGGGTGCTTGGGCATCAGTTCGGCGATAAAGGCTTTTTGCCCGGTGCCACTCAGAAAATCGGCTTTGCGAAATTCCATTGAAAAGAAGTGAATGCCCACGCTGTCCCAGAACGGTGAATGCCCCTGCTCATCACTGACGCCGCGCATTTCGGCAACCACCCGCTCCATAAAGTATTCGCGGAAGTTCGCCATAAACAGAAAACGGGATTTCGACAGGAGATAACCGTTCTTGCCATCGCGGTAATCGGCATCGAGGAACAGCGTGCAGAGTTCGCTGCTGCCGGTATGATCGTTACTCAGCGATAAGGTCGGTAAGGCGGCGTAAACGTTCAGCTCTTTCGAGGCGTGCACCTGTGTTCCCACACGAAAGTTATACCAGGGTTCCTGCAGCCCAACCGCAACCTCAATGGCGCAGATCCCCACCGCACGATTATCCTGGCTGTCGGCCAGTACAAACACATAGCCCTGCTCGGCCCGCGGCAAACTGCCCTGCCAGGTTTGCAGCGATCGCTCAATTCGGGCCTGTAAGGTGGCGCTGTCAACCGGCAACGAGGTCAGCCCGCCGCCCGTTTTCGCCGCCAGTTCCATCAGTTGGCTGAGATCGTCCCGTTCGACCGGACGGATCACCATCATGATGTCTTTCCTTGTAGCAGGTGTTCACACGCCTGGGCAAAACGCGCCATGCCGGTCTTCACTTCCTGCTCGCTGATGTTGAGCGCAGGCGCGAAGCGCACCACGTTGGCTCCGGCAATCAGCACCATGACGCCATATTCCGCGGCGATAAGGTTGATCTGTTTCGCCTTGCCCGCAAAGTCGTCGCTGAGCACGGCCCCGATCAGTAACCCCAGCCCGCGCACCTCTTTAAACAGGTGCAGACGCTGATTAAGGTCGTTTAGCGCCGCGACAATCCAGTCATGACGTTGCGTGACACCGGCCATCACTTCAGGCTGGTTAATCAGTTCCATGACTTTTCCGGCCACTGCGCCCGCCAGCGGATTGCCGCCATAGGTCGTGCCGTGGGTACCTACGCCCATGACCTGAGCCAGATCCTCGCGCGTCAGCATCGCCCCTATAGGAAACCCGCCGCCCAGCGCTTTAGCACTGGTTAGCACATCCGGCGTCACGCCATAGTGCATATAAGCGTAAAGCGCGCCGGTCCGGCCCACGCCGCTCTGCACTTCGTCGAAAATTAACAGCGCGTCATGTTTATCGCACAGTTCACGCAGCCCACGCAGGAAGGCGGGTTCGGCGGGCACGACGCCGCCTTCCCCCTGAATGGGCTCGACAATCACGGCGCAGGTGCTGTCGTTAATCAGGTCTGCCGCAGAGGCAAGATCATTAAAGGCGGCGTGCTGAATGTCCGCAGGGAGCGGCGCAAAATCCCGCGAATAGGCGGGCTGGCCACCCGCTGAGACCGTAAACAGCGTACGGCCATGAAAGGCATTCTTAAACGCCACGATGCCGCTTTTATGCTGCCCGACTCTGTCATGGGCCACTTTACGGGCCAGCTTAAGCGCCGCCTCGTTAGCCTCGGCACCGGAGTTACAAAAGAAAACCCGATCGGCAAAGGTGGCATCAATCAACTGCTTCGCCAGGCGTAAAACGGGTTCATTGGTGTAGCCGTTGCCCGTGTGCCAGAGGCGTGAGGCTTGATCCTGAAGTGCCTGCTGGAGAGCGGGATGCGCATGCCCGAGCGCATTAACGGCAATGCCCCCGGCAAAATCGATATAGTCTTTTCCCTGCTGATCCCAGAGGGTTGAACCTTCAGCACGGACGGGTACAAAGCTGGCGGGTGCATAAACGGGCATCATCCATTGATCAAAATCCTGACGCGAAACCTGCAGTGACATAGCCCTTCTCCTGTTCCCCAGCGGGTAACGTATTTGTATGTTAATTGTTAAAAATATAATAAATCTCGCCCTACTCTAGTTTGCAGATAGCGTGCCAGCCAAGGACTAAAATGCATAAAACAAGCTGGATTAAGGAATATCAATAGGTTACGAAAGGTCGCCATTCACTTATTTTGCATAAATAGTGAATAGTTATCTGACAAAGGCGGGATGGCAGAGCTTTTTAAAGCAGAATTATGCATTCGCGGGATGAAATATCGCTTTTGTGATCGCTGATAAACTATCTGCTCAAAATAGTGCAGCAACCGCCTTAAATCAGGGCAGTTGCACGGCTGTCGTGCAGAGGAGGATAAGTATTAGAGATAACGTTAATGCGACAGACATGATTTTTATCGGCGTAATTTAAAAAAGTGATAAAAAAATACTCACCCTCTCAATTTAAATATATTTATATGAAACTGGTAATATTGTTTCGCAGGTTATCATCAGAGCGTTAATAAATTACCGATCGCCGATTTAATTATCACTAAGCAACCTAATGGTTAACCATCAAACCTGTTTTGTTCATTTATTGCACGAGGTGTGTTGATTATTTAGACAGAAAGGCTAGCAATATCATTTTTTTGCCATATTGCATTTCCCCTTTCTATAAAAATCACTAATCATCTGTTTTATATGCTTTTCTTGCATTTACATTGCTGGCAGGGTCATAAGAAAAAGCACTGACAGGTAGCACCATCGCCGCCAGACTGGCTTGATTGGGATTTAGTTCCTTAAAATACACAATTAGTTACACTTATTGCGCTAGGCTGAATTAACAATTTGTGTCATTTTCTTTTCACCCCAACAGAGGGGAAATAATAATATAACCACAGGGTAAATAATAAATGATGAAGCGCACATTAGTGGCGGCATTAATGCCGTTACTGATCGGTCTGTCTACTGCTCAGGCCGCACAGATTTATAATAAAGACGGGAATAAGCTGGATATTCAAGGCAAGGTTAACGTATTGCGTTATTTTTCCGACGATAATAGCAACAACGGTGACGCCAGTTATGCACGTTTAGGTTTTAAAGGTGAAACCGCGATTACCGATCAACTCACTGGTTACGGTTTCTGGCAGTACCAATACAGCCTGAAAAACTCTGAAGGTAGTGATGCTAACAACGGTAACAAAACCCGTCTGGGCTACGCCGGTCTGAAATTCGGCCAACTGGGTTCGGTGGACTACGGCCGTAACTACGGCCTGGTTTATGACGCACTGGGTTATACCGATATGCTGCCTGTGTTTGGCGGTGATTCAGCGAACTCTGATGCGTTTTTAAGCCTGCGTTCGGGCGGCCTGCTGACCTGGCGTAATAAAGACTTCTTTGGTCTGGTTAAAGGCTGGAACGTTGCGGCGCAGTATGAAGGCAAAAACGATCGCACCAGCACCACTGATACAGGCCTGGAAGTGCGTCGCTCTAACGGCGATGGCTTTGCCCTGTCTACGTCCTATGACTTTGATTTTGGCCTGAGCTTTGTGGGCTCCTATGCCAGCCTGAATCGTATTGCGGCGCAAAACACTGCAGCCTTCGGTCGGGGTGATAAAGCACAACTGTGGGCAACAGCAGCCAAATATGACGCCAATCAGATCTATCTGGCAGCCATGTACGGTGAAACCCTCAACGCGACTCCAATTAACGGTGGTTTTGCGAATAAAACGCAAAACATGGAAGTTGTGGCACAGTACCAGTTCCTGAACGGCTTCCGACCCTCTATTGGCTACGTCGCCTCGAAAGCGAAAGATCTTGAAGGAATTGGCGAGGCTGATCTGTACAAGTATACGGCAGTTGGTGCGACCTATTACTTTAATAAAAATATGTCAGTGTATGCTGAGTACAAAATTAACCTGCTGAAGAAAAACAACCCGCTGGGTCTGGCAACAGACGACATTACGGGCGTAGGTATGACCTACCAGTTCTAATCGTTTACCCTCATTGCAAAACGGCCCGGCCTGTGTCTGACGGGCCGTTTTTTCATCCGCCAGCCTAAGCCCGATCTTCCCACTCACACTTCAAACCCCTTTAACAGCGCCAACGCTGGGAGTGAGAAATCACGTCGACGTTCAACAGCCTGCGGGTTCAATAATCACCCGCGCTGTCAGTTCGCGGATAAGATTTTCGATGATGTCAGCGCGTGCACTTCCGTCTGAAGATATCGCCACAATCCCGAACGGGATCGGTAAAAGACACAAAATGTCGCCTCGTGTCTGACCCGAGAAGGTGAATACGTCTGCGCATCCAGGCTGGCAGCAAGAAGAAGCAAAGCAACCCGGTGATCGCCATTTTTAAAAGATCGCAGGCACTTTCCCGCACGACAACATACTCTCTCTCTCGCTCTGTAATCTTGCTTATTCGCTAAAACTCAGGCTGTTACTGGACGAGGGCATCTGGACAGCACCGTCAACCGCGGGCTCATCCATCGACAATGGCGCTTGCACTTTCAGGGTGATCCAGTTTGAAGTGACGCGCTGCTGTTTACTGTCTTCCACCGTGACCGACAGACGGTACTCATTGCTGGCGCCCGGCGTGCTGTCCCAGGGGGGAACAATCACGCTCCAGCCATCAATGGCATTATTGTTCGGCGGTGATGTCAGGCTCAGTGCCTGAGTATCGCCCTGCCAGCTCAGCGCCTTAATGCTATGACTAGCGCGCAGTTGCAGCTTGAGCGGTACGCTCTCACCGGGATTAAGCTGCCACGGCGGCGTCGCCAGGAATACAGATAGCGTTTTACGCTGCCTGTAGGCCATCACCGGGTTTTGGCTGCGCGTCACCGTGTCGTAGCGGCTGCCCCGTAAGGAGCGCGCTTCCGCGACGTTATTGGCATCCAGCTGCTTGCTCAGCGCGACCCCAAAGCGGTAATTGAGTTTGAGGCCAAGCTGATCCTGGCTCTCTCCGGCACTGCTGGTTTTGTGGCTGGCCGAAATGGTCACCAGCGGCACGGGCGTATAAGACAGCCCCAGCGAGAGCGCCGCCGGGTTATGGTAACGGTTGCCGCTGTTAAACAGGTCAACCTTTTCCCCCAGATATTGCTGATAGCTGAATGATACGCCCAGCTGACGATAGAACGGCAAATAGCTTTGGGTGGTGATGTCGTAACCTTCGGCCATGCGGGACTGCTGGCTGTCACCACGATTACGCCATCCGGACAAGGGATGATAGTAGTTAGCAGAAAAGCGCAGATTGTTGCTCCAGGCCTCAGTGCCCACCGAGGCGCGCTGAAGTCCAGTGCGAAAGCTACGATCGATAAAACTGTTGTAACCCAACAGCCAGTTGCCTGCGTCCCAGCGCTGACCCAGCCCGGCATTACCTACCACGCCTTCAACAGAGTCGTGCAGCCCAAGCTGACTGAATGTAAGGTAGCGATTCTCATCAGCCAGCGGGCTGAACAGATTGCCGCCGGTGCCGTCAAAGTTGCCGGCCATGTCCACGTTTAAGTTGAACTCGGCGTTGCCATAAGGCGACAGTAAAGACTGCCCTTCACTCTCAACCCGCGTCGCCACTTCGTCGCGCAGTCGGTCAAAAGCCCACTGCCCGGCCTGCTCGCCCAGGGTCAGATCACTGCTGCTTTCATTGGCTTCCGCAATACTTTTGGCCGCCTTCGCCAGCTTTTTGCTCCAGTCATGGTTATCTTCGACGTTGCCAAGAGAAGGAAGATCGTTCAGTGACTGGCGAAAACGCGTGGGATCGCTAAAAGGGGTTTCCGACACCTGATGATCCGTTTGCAGCGCACCGGCGGGCAGCGCCAGAAGCGCTGTCAGAGCAGCGAGAGAGAAAGTCACAGGTCTAAACATCAAATCATTACGTCCGGGCATAAAAATCATCAGGTGGTTTCTCAACGAGAGTGATAAAACCAGCGCTAATTATTTTAGCATAATGTGACCCAGATTCATGACTTAACTCGATATTTGTGCATCTGCGAGCCGCCTGGCCGCATGTCGCGGCCAGGCAAGCCGCTTGTTTCAGGAAAAAATTAGCCCGCCATCAACATTAACGGTTTGTCCGGTAATGTAGCGCGCATCATCCGATGCCAGAAAGGCGACCAGCCCGGCAACGTCCTGTGGCTGCCCGGCACGTTTAAGGGGAATGTTCTCTACCCATTCCGCCATCAGCTCGCCTTTACCATAGGTTTTTTGTTGCGTGCTCAGAATTTCGCCCCAGACGCGATCGTTGTAATCCCACATTTCGCTTTCGATGATGCCAGGGCAAAACGCATTAACCGTGATATTCCAGCGGGCCAGCTCCAGCGCCAGACTTTGCGTAATGCCAATGACGCCCATTTTGCTGGCAGCATAGTGCGGCGTGTAGATAAATCCTTTACGCCCCTGCCCTGAAGACGTGTTAATCAGGCTGCCGCCGTTTTGCTGCACCATGTATTTAGCGGCTTCACGACAGCACAGCCAGACGCCCGTGGTATTCACCGCCAGCACGCGTTCGAAATCGCTTTTGGGCATATTCCCGAAGGTATCAATCGTGATAATGCCCGCGTTCTGAACCGAAACGTCAATGCGGCCAAAGCGCTCAAATGCCTGCTGATACACCTGCTGCACATCGTTCTCATCGGTTACATCGGCCTGCAGGGCCAGAATCGCGTTGGCGATGGGCCGCAGGCTGTCCGCCGTGGCAAAAACACGTTCAGAATTGGATACCATCACCAGGTTTGCGCCGTCCTGGGCAAACCTGGCGGCAATGCCTGCGCCAATACCGCGACAGGCGCCGGTGATGACGACCGTTTTCCCACTAAAATCCCGGTTCATTGTGTTCTCCTGTTATCCATGACGAATGTCAGCATGGGGCACCGCCGGCGGCTGCTTATCATGGCGGCGCAGTAGTATCACTTTGCTTTGTAAACGCTGCTGGAACTGGTCAATCACCACGGCGGTGACAATCACCACGCCCTTGATCACCATCTGCCAGAAATCACTGACGCCCATCATCACCATGCCATCGGCCAGAAAAACAATCACGAAGGCACCGATAATGGAACCGGACACGCGGCCACGGCCGCCTGCCAACGCCGTGCCACCCAGCACCGTGGCACCGATGGCATCCATCTCAAACATGTTGCCTGTCATGGGGTGCGCGGTCTGCAGCTGAGAAGCCACCACCAGCCCAACTAATCCGGCACACAGCCCGGAAAAAGCGTAAACAAACACTTTGACTTTGATGATGGGCACCCCCGCCAGCCGCGCGGCCGACTCATTGCCGCCGGTGGCATAGATATAGCGCCCAAGCGGCGTTTTCCGTGTCAGGTACAGGCCAAGGAGTAAAAAGCCGATCATCAGCCAGATGGGAATAAAAACCCCCAGTACGGTGCCGGAACCCAGCAGTGCGAAACCGGTATTGCCCAGCGCGGGCATGCCAACCAGATTGGCGTAGGTGGCGCCATCGTTAAACAGCAGCGCTGCGCCACGGGCCACATACATCATGCCCAGCGTACAGATAAAAGGGGCAACGCCGAGGCGAGTAATTATCGTGCCGTTGACGATGCCCACCAGCGTGCCAAACAGCGCGACCGTGAGGATCACCTCCGGCACATTAAGAAACAGTCGCGCGCCATTCCACAGCGGCACGCCCGACGTCAGTAACGCGCCCGCCACCATGCCGCAGATCCCGGCGACGGCACCGACAGACAGATCGATACCTCCGGTCAGGATCACCAGGGTCATGCCGATAGCCAGGAGCCCGGTAATCGCCACGTGCTGGGTCATAATCAGCATGTTCGACGGCGTCAGGAAATTAGGCACCATCACGCTAAAAAAGCCGACCACGATCAGCAGCGCAATAAAGGTACGCGCCTTGAGTAAGTACATGTACAGCAGATATTTTTGATTCATCTTATTCTCCGGCAACCTCAGGCTTGCGGGGTGGATGCACTAATCAGTTTTTCGCGCGTGGCAGCGGCACGGGGCAAATCGGCAGTAATACGGCCATCGGCCATGACCAGAATCCGATCGGCGAGCGCCATGACCTCATCCAGTTCGGACGACGAAAACATCACCGCCAGCCCCTGCTGCGCCAGTTTGCCAATCAGGTGATACACATCGGTTTTGGCCCCGACATCAATGCCGCGGGTGGGCTCATCCAGCAACACCACCGCAGGTCCGGTCATCAGCGCTTTTCCCAGCACCACCTTCTGCTGATTTCCGCCGCTTAATGCGCTGATAGGCAACTCGCTGTCGCTGACTTTAATCGCCAGGTGCTGAATCATTTCATTGACACGCTGCCGTTCTTTGTCAGGGTGCACGATGCCCAGCGCCCGGCGAAAGCCGCGCAGGCTGAGATTCGACAAGGTCATATTGGCGCTAATCGACATCAGCTCGATCACGCCTTCACCTTTACGATCCTCCGGCACCAGCGTGATGCCGCGCTTCAGTCGCTGCTGGAAACTGCAGTTGTCCAGCCGCTGTCCACCTAACTGAATCTCCCCACGCTGACAAGGCAGTAACCCGGTTAATCCCTTAAACAGCTCTGTTCGTCCGGCGCCCAGCAGGCCATAAATACCAATCACTTCGCCTTTGCGCAGGCTGAAACTCACCGCATTGAGCCGGTAGCCACCGTTCTGATGCAGTGCGGTGAGCCCCGCCACCTGCAGCACCGTCTCCCCCTGCGGCGCGGGTTGATAGTCGAAGTGCTTTTTCTTGTCGCCAACCATTTGTTCAATAATCCAGGGCACGCTGACGTCGCGCACCTCACGCGCGGCGATGAAACGCCCGTCCCGGAAAACCGTAATGTGGTCGCCGATCTCCATTAGCTCTTCCAGCCGATGGGAGATATAGATAATGGTGACGCCGCGTCGCTTGAGCTGTTCAATGACGTTGAACAGCACTTTAACTTCCGACTGACTCAGGGCGCTGGTCGGTTCATCCATAATCAGCACGCGCGTATCCTTCGACAGCGCGCGGGCGATCTCGACCAGCTGTTGATGACCAATGCCCAGCGCATCCAGCGCAGCATAGGGATCGACGTCCAGTTCCAGCCGTTCCAGCAGTGCTTTGGCCAGCTGATACTGATACTTTTCGTTGATGACGCCGCGCTGGAAGAACTCATTGGCGATAAAGATGTTGTCCATCACGTTCATATTCGGGAACAGGTTCAGCTCCTGAAAGATAATGCTGATGCCCAATTTTTCGGCCTGTTGGGTGGAGTGAAGCGTCACAGGTTTGCCATCCAGCAGAATCACGCCTGACGATGGGGTTTCCACCCCGGCCAGCATCTTCATCATGGTGGATTTGCCGGCACCGTTTTCCCCGATGAGCACATTGACCTTGTTGCGATAAACCCGGTAGTTAACCTGATCCAGGGCGGTCACGCCGGGATAAACCCGCGACAGGCCGCGCGTCTCAATAATGACGTCGTCTTGCTGTTCAGTAACATGCATGATCACCTCCTCACTGACGCGTGATCTGGGCGGGCGTAATATCGGGTAGCGCGTGGGGAATGTCCCAGCTGCTAAAAACGCCGACCACGTCAACCCGGTCGCCCGGTTTTACGGCGGCGTTATGTATCATGGTGACCGCCTGCTGATTGATGGCTTTACCAAAGTCGCTAAACATCACCTGATCGTTAAAATCCTGATAGCTGGCCCCTTTGTAAGCATCCCGCAGCGCCGTCCCACGAATGATGGGCCCGATCTGAATAGTGACAGTGTCACCTGATGCCGCTTTAACTTTCATTTTGCCGTTGCGTGAGGTGGTATCCAGCGCCGTGACTTCCCCACTCACGCTGACGCTGAATATGCAGGGATTCTCGCTCTGCGCCCGGTAGCCCAGGGCGCGACAGGCGCTGTCCAGATCCTTCTCTGACTGCAGGCGCTGAGTGAGCTCGCCCAACGGCTTTGCCTGCGCCACGATCTGTGGCACCAGCTTCTGCTGCCAGAGTTGCCCGATATTGGCCATGTGAGGATTCGGGGGATTCTTGAGGTCGGCCAGTTCCTGCTGCGACACAATACGACAGCTACCCAGTGCCATCACGATCGGTATCAGCCAGAGTCGGTTGTACATGACATTCTCCCTGGCGCCCGTCAGTACGGGCGCGACAACAATGGATTACGACTTGTAGTTAAAGTCCTGTACGTTTTTTGCATTGTCCGGTGTGATCAAAATGCCGCGAAACATCACGCGCTGCTTCTCAGGCTTCACGCCTTTCTGAATGTAATTATCAAGATCGGTTACGCCCTGAGCGGCAATGGCCTGCGCCTGGAGCATCACGGTGGCTTTTAACGTTCCGGCCTGCACCGCATCGCGTTCATCGTTACTGCCATCAATGCCGACGACCACGACATCATTGCGTCCGGCCGCTTTCAGGGCGGCAATGGCGCCTAACGCCACCGGGCCGTTACCACAGATAACGCCTTTTACATCCGGGTGAGCCTGCAGAATACTGTCCATGATGCGCTTGCCGTCGATCAGCGTGCCTTTGGCATCCTGACGCGCGACGCTTTGCATATCCGGATACTGTTCCAGCACCTGATGGAAGGATTTCGAACGGGTGACGCAGTTATTGTCGGCGAGGTTGCAGGTCAGCTCGGCGTATTTCCCTTTTTCTCCCATTTTCTCAACAAACACGTTGGCCACATCAGAGCCCGCCTGGAAGTTATTGTGGGTAATCTGTTCCAGCGCCACGTCATCTACCGGAATTTCACGGTTGATCAGCACCACCGGAATACCGGCCTGTTTGGCTTTTTGGATGGCCGCCACACTGGCCGTGGAGTCTGCGTTGTCCAGGATAATGCCCTGCACTTTTTTGCCGATAGCCGCATCAATCAGCTCGTTCTGCTTCTTAACGTCTTCACCGTGAGAGAGCACCGAGGTTTTGTAGCCCAGCGCCTGAGCTTTCACGTTGGCGCCCTTGGCCTCCGAGGCGTAATAAGGGTTATCCAGTGAGTTAACCAAAATCATAATGGTGCCTTTTTCAACCGCCAGCGCGGTGTGAGAAAACAAACAGGCGGCAAGCGTGGTGCAGAGCAACGTCGTTTTTTTCATGGTGTGTCTCGCTATTAGGGTGTTGGCAGAGGAAAACGAAGCCTGGCGGTGGCCTTACCAGATGGTAAAGCCACCGTCGATCATCAGGTCGGCCCCGGTAATCATGTCGCTGCCGTTGCTGGCAAAAAACAGCACGGCGGCGGCGATCTCGTCGGTGTAGGCAAAGCGGCCTAACGGGATCAGTTTTTTCATTTCGGTGCCCTTCTCACCGCGCCAGGCTTTTTCCCCCATCGGGGTCAGCACCACAGTGGGCGACAGGGTGTTCACGTTAATGCGGTGCGGAGCAAACTCTTTCGCCATCACTTTGGTCATGCCCAGTAACCCGGCTTTGGCGGAGGTATAAGCAACGTGGTTGTCGATAGCGATGGACGCCGCCTGAGAGGCGATATTGATGATCTTGCCGCCGTTGCCCGCCTTGACCATCTGCTTGCCCGCAGCCTGTGAGCACAGAAAAGGCCCGGTCAGGTTCACGGCGATCTGCTTTTGCCACTCGGCAAAATCGGTTTCCAGCACGGGCTGAAGCATCACGTAGCCGGCACAGTTCACCAGAATGTCGATATGACCGTAGTGATCAACAATGGCGTCGAACGCCTGCTCAACGTCGGCAGGATCGGTTACATCGCAGCAAATAAACTGCACCTGTCCGGCCAGGGCTGCGCGCGCACTGTCGACCTTATCCGCTTCAAAGGGCGGATAAAGCAGCGCCAGGCTCGCCCCTTTCTCCAGCAGCATCTGATTACTGGCCATGGCGATGCCGCCCAGCCCGCCCGTCACCACGGCCACTTTGCCGCTCAGATTCATTGTGGTGTCTACGCCATAGCGCAGGTTAACGTCATATTCACCGCTCATCCGACTGTCCTCTCTGGTATTTTATTTGCCGCATTCATTTTCGAACAAAAATATAAGCTATCGAATTGATGGTTAATGTGGCTAAGATCAAATTTCACAACACTGCGTGCCTGGCGGCGTGATTCGCTTCAAAGCGCGTGATCCCGGTTGCAAACCGCCTGAGTAATATGGATTGTGTTGCTGTCGCGAAGGTGAAAGAGATAAAGCATGGCGCATATTGACTTTCGAACGAAAATAAACATCTTTTCATGCTGACTCGCAAAGGCGAAATCTGCGGGTTAAACTCTGCGACAACGCGTTATCGCTATAAGCCCGATGCGATTAAAAGAGGGAGCGTTTCGATTGAAAAGCAAGACTGAGCAGCTAGCTGAAATGCAGCAGCGTCGTGACAAGATCCTGGAGATGATTCGGGAGGACGGGACGGTGACGGTGAAAGCGCTGACGAAAACGTTCGGGCTGACCGAGGCCACGCTGCGAACCGACCTGCGGATGTTGCAAAAACAGGGTTTCGTGCAGCGCTACCACGGCGGCGCGACCCTGATGACCGGCAAACAGAATACCGGCCTGCTGCAGCTGGAACGTCAGACCCACATGGAAGAAAAAGACGCGATTGGGCGCCTGGCTGCCCAGCATATCGAAAACGGTGATACGGTGATTTTCGATTCTGGCACCACCACCACGGCTATCGCGGATGCCATCAGCCACATCCGGCGTTTATCGGTAGTGACCACCGCCGTGAATATCGCCCTGAAGTTGGGTGGCGAGCCCGGGATCAATGTGCTGCTGACGGGCGGGACCTTTAAATTTCCGACGCTTTCAACGTCCGGAGACAAGGCCGCCAGCTTCTTTGAAAACGTGCTGTCAGAAAAACTGTTTCTCGCCACCGCCTGTATCTCGCCACGGCTCGGCCTGAGCTTTCCCAGCGAAACCGACATCAAAGTAAAAATGGCGATGATCAAATCCGCCAGCACCGTCTACGTCGTGGCCGACTCCAGCAAGATTGATAAGGTCTCGATGTTTGCGCTACCCTGCGACTGGAGCCACATCCACTACCTGATTACCGATAGCGGGATCAGCCAGGCGCACATCTCCGCGTTTGAGGCATTGGGCGTTAAGGTGCTGGTTGCGCCCTTACCCGCTCGCCGCGCCCCCTGATGTTAACGCGTGGCCTTGGCGACATGATTATCACGCCTGGCAAATGGCCGCCTCTGCGCCCAGCCTGACAAGCAGGTCGGCTCGATAGTAGCGAACCACGTCTCCGACGATCAGCAACGACGGCGACACCGGTTTATGCTGCGCGATCGTCTCTGGCAGCCCTGCCAGCGTGGTCACTAACACCCGCTGATCCTGGCGCGTGCCGTTTTCGATAATGGCGACCGGCGTATCCTCCCTGCGGCCATACTCACGCAGACGGCTGCTAATGACGCTGCTCCAGCTCAGCCCCATGTAAAACACCAGCGTCTGATTACTGGCTGCCAGCGCGGCGGCATCCAACTGAGGCTCACCGCTGCGCCCGTGTCCGGTAATAAAGCGCAGGGACTGGGCGCAATCCCGGTGCGTCAGCGGAATCCCGCTTGCGGCGGCACAGCCGACGGCAGCCGTAATGCCGGGCACGACCTCACAGACAATGTCAGCCTGCTGCAGGCTCACCATCTCTTCGCCACCGCGACCAAAGATAAAGGGATCGCCGCCTTTCAGGCGCACGACGTTGCGCCCGCTGAGCGCCAGATCCACCAGCAGTTGATTGATCTGCGCCTGTTTCAGGCCGTGGTGACCGGGCCGTTTACCCACGTCGATGCAGAGCGCGCTGTCCGGCACTTCCGCCATGACCGCCTCACTCACCAGGCGATCGTAAACCACCACTTCAGCGCCGTGCAGTAAACGCAGCGCTTTTATCGTCAGCAGGTCGACATCGCCCGGCCCGGCGCCCACTAACCAGACGCGGCCGGGGCGGGACGCGTTTTCGGGCGCCAGCAGTTTATCTAAGGTGTGAATAGCCAGCGTCATAATTCCTCCGGGACAGAGACGGAAAGCAGAAGGTGTTTTAGCTCCGGCAGGCAGGAGCCACAGTTGGTGCCACATCTGAGCGCTTTGCCCAGTGCCTGGGTGCTGTGGCAGCCCTGACGAATAGCATCAAGAATCGTTTGTTCGCCCACGCCATAGCAACTACAGATAATGCGTCCGGTCGCCGGGGCCTGCGCCGCCTGGCCTGCCAGCAGCGCGTGGCGTTCAGCGGCGTCCGCCGGTGCCTGACGAAAGGCCTGAGCGACCCTGTCGTGCTGGATTTCAGGTAAACGCTGGTCAGCATAAAAGGCCAGCTGCAGTTCACCGTCCCGCCATGCCAGGAGTCGATAGCTGTGGCCGCCATCGCTGGCGGTTTGCAGTTGCAATCCTTCAACGCTGAACTGAGACGCCAGCCAGCGCTGCGGCTGGTCCTCTCCGGCCAGCGCAAAGCGATGCGCGCCCTCATGCGGGGTGCGCGCCCAGTAACGCAGCCCGGCCGGTGGCGCACTGTTTCTCTGCCAGAGCCAGCCCTGCCAGCGGGGTTGTAATAACTGAATTCGCACCGCTGTCTGTTTAAAGGCGGGCTGAGCCGAAACCGGGCAGCGGGTCGCGGCCACTAAACCCCCGACGTTACCCTGCAGGCTGAACTGACGGTTCCAGTGCATCGGCACAAACAGCTCGCCGCGCCGCAGACCGCTGTCCAGCGTCACGCGCACCACCATCCATCCCCATTCAGACTGTACGCGCGCCAGCGCGCCGGCAAACAGGCCATAACGGCGCGCCTCTTCCGGATGCAAGGCGGCAAAAGGCTCGTCACAGTGCTGCATCAGGCGAGGCACCAGGCCGGTGCGCGTCATGGTGTGCCACTGATCGCGTACGCGCCCGCTGTTCATCAGTAAGGGATAACGGGCACTGCGCTCTAAAGGCGGCGGCGTGGCCGGTGGCAGCAGCCGTGCCTTGCCATCCGGATGATAAAAACGCCGGTCGCTGAACAGCCGGGCACAGCCTTGTGGGTGACGGGCATTGACGGGCCACTGAACAGGCGTCAGCGCATCCCACTCGGCATCGCTGAGCTGTGCCAGGCCGCTGATATCAAAAGCGCGTTCGCCCGCGTTCTCAAAGCCGGACAGCGCCGCATGCTCGCGGAAGATCGCCGCCGGATGGGTCCAGTTAAATGCCTGACCGAACCCCAGCCGCTGCGCCACCTGCGCCAGCAGCCACCAGTCGGGTTTGGCTTCCCCGGCGGGCGCAACAAACGCACGCTGACGGGAAATACGGCGTTCAGAATTGGTCACGGTGCCGTTTTTTTCGCCCCAGCCCTGGGCGGGGAGCAGAATATGGGCAAAGGCTGTGGTATCCGTGTGCGCCAGCACGTCGGAGACGATCACCAGCGGACAGTTGGCCAGCGCCCGGGCCACGCGATTGCCTTCCGGCATTGACACAGCCGGATTGGTGCCCATGATCCAGACGGCTTTAACCTCTCCCCGATCGATGGCGTCAAACAGCGCCACGGCGGTTAGTCCGGGCTGGCGGGCAATGGTCGGGCTGTGCCAGAAACGCTGTAAACGATCGCAGTCCGCTTCGTTAAAGCTCATGTGTGCCGCCAGCTGGTTGGCTAAGCCGCCCACTTCACGTCCGCCCATGGCATTGGGCTGGCCGGTGAGTGAAAACGGCCCACAGCCGGGACGGCCTATTTTTCCGCTGAGAAGATGCGCATTAATTATCGCATTATTGTTATCACTGCCGCTCTGTGACTGGTTGATGCCCATGCACCACAAGGTCAGGACCCGATCACGCTGGGCAAACAGCTGATAAAAGGCCACCACCTGCGCATCGCTGAGATCGCAGTGTTCCGCAACTTCAGCTATTCCCCACTGGCTGGCTGCCTGCAGGGTGGCTTCAACGCCGTCCAGGTGCGGCAGCATTGTCGCCTCAATGCCCTGATTCTGGGCCAGCCAGCGCAGCAGGCCTGAAAACAGAGCCGGATCGCTGCCCGGCCGCACCGCCAGGTGGAGATCGGCGATATCACAGCTGGCGGTGCGGCGCGGATCGATCACCACCACCTGCATCTCCGGCCGCTGCTGTTTCGCCTGTCTGAGTCGCTGAAAGATGACCGGATGGGCCCAGGCCGCGTTGGAGCCGACCATCACAATCAGATCCGCCTGCTCCAGATCCTCATAGCAGCAGGGTACCGCATCCGCCCCGAGCGCCCGCTTATAGCCCACCACCGCTGAAGCCATGCAGAGGCGCGAGTTGGTATCGATATTGGCGACGCCAAGAAAGCCTTTCATCAGCTTGTTGGCTACGTAGTAATCCTCCGTGAGCAACTGGCCTGAGCCATAAAAGGCCACGGCCTCAGGGCCGTGCTCTGCGATAATCTTTCGAAGCCCGTCAGCGGCGGCATCCAGCGCCGCCGCCATGCTGACCTGCTGTTGATGAATACAGGGATGCAGCAGGCGTCCCGTCCGGGTCAGTGTTTCCCCCAGCGCGGCCCCTTTAACGCACAGTCGCCCGCCGTTGGCCGGATGCAGCGGATCGCCATTCACCTGTGCAGATTCGCTGTGTTGCAGGGTCACCTCGACGCCACAGCCCACGCCGCAATAGGCACAGGTGGTTTTCATGATGCCTGCGCCATCAGGTTAATCGGACGGTTAGCGACCCAGACCTGGCCATCCTCCAGCTTCACCGGCCAGCAGCGCAGCTGATACTGCGGATCATCCAGACTTTGGCCGTCGCGCAGGCGCACGCGCTGTTTGTAGAGCGGTGAAATAACGACGGGTTCACCGGCCACATCGCCGAGGATGCCTCGCGACAGCACGCTGGCGTCGCTGCCCGGCTCGCGATCTTCCAGTGCATAACAGTCGTCGCCGAAACGGAACAGCGCAATGCGCACGCTGCCGAGGCGCGCACCGATCCCCGCTTCGGCCGGAATGGCATCCAGCGAACAGACTTCGCTCCAGGTTTCGGCGGGCAGGTGCATCAGCGGAATACTGCTGGCGGTGTGCGGCTGACGCTGACCGCGTACGCGCGCATAGTGCAGCGTTTCATCCGGCTGATCGCTGTTCACCGTGGCGGTAAACAGCGCACGGCGCGATGGCTCTGCCAGCGTGGTCTGCCATTCACACTGATACGTTTCCACAACCTGCTGCATTTCCTGCTCCAGCACTGCGGCAATACCGAGGCTGTCATTGATCACGACGTCGCGCAGGTAATCCAGGCCGCCTTCCATGTTATCCATCCAGACGCTGGTGCGCTGTAAGCGCTCCGCCGTGCGCACGTAGAACATCAGAATGCGATCGACATAGCGGATCAGGGTTTCATCATCCAGATCGCTGGCAAACAGCTCGGCATGGCGCGGTTTCATGCCGCCATTGCCGCACACGTACAGGTTCCAGCCCTTTTCTGTGGCGATCACCCCAATATCTTTGCTCTGCGCTTCCGCACATTCGCGGGTACAACCCGAGACGGCCATTTTGATTTTGTGCGGCGCGCGCAGGCCTTTGTAGCGATTCTCCAGATCGATGGCGAAGGCGGTGGAATCCTGCACGCCGTAGCGACACCAGGTCGAGCCCACACAGGATTTCACCGTACGCAGCGACTTTCCGTAGGCATGGCCGGTTTCAAAGCCTGCTGCCAGCAGGGTTTCCCAGATCTCAGGCAGTTGATCCAGCCGTGCGCCAAACAGGTCGATGCGCTGACCGCCGGTAATCTTGGTGTAGAGATCGTAACGTGCTGCCACTTCGCCAATGGCGATCAGCCCCTGCGGCGTGATCTCCCCGCCCGGCACGCGCGGCACGACGGAATAGGTGCCGTCTTTCTGGATATTGGCAAAGTAGCGATCGTTGGTATCCTGAAGCGGCAGATGGGCCGGTTTCAGCAAATAGTCATTCCAGCACGAGGCCAGCAGAGAACCGACCAGCGGTTTACAAATCTCGCAGCCGCAGCCGCGCCCGTGGCGCGCCAGCAGGTCATCAAAAGTTTTGATTTCATGGATGCGAATCAGGTGGTAGAGCGCCTGACGTGAATAGGCAAAATGTTCGCAGATATCTTTTTTCACCTCAACGCCCAGGTTTTCCAACTGACATTCCATCACCTGTTTTACCAGTGCCGAGCAGCCGCCACAGCCCGTCGCGGCTTTGGTGCAGCTTTTAATGCTGGCCATATCGCCACAGCCACTCTGCACCGCCTGGCAGATATCGCCTTTGCTGACGTTGTGGCAGGAGCAGATCTGAGCGCTGTCGGGCAGCATGGCAACGCCCAGACCTTTGGCTGGCGCACCCTGCAGCGCAGGCAGAATCAGCCCTTCCGGCGCCTCGGGCAGCGGCATCGCGTTTAACATCATCTGCAGCAGCGTGGCATAGTCGCTGCTGTCACCGACCAGCACGCCGCCCAGCAACCGCTTACCGTCAGCGCTGACCACAATTTTCTTATAAATGCCTTTCGGACCGTCGGCCCAGAAGTAGCTCAGGCTGCCTGCCGTTTTCGCGTGCGCATCACCAAAAGAGGCCACTTCCACGCCCAGCAGCTTCAGTTTGGTGCTCATATCGGCCCCGCTGAACCGGGCTGGCTCGGCGGCCAGATGCCCGGCCAGCACGCGCGCCATCTGATAGCCCGGCGCCACCAGGCCAAAAATTTGTCCGTTCCACAGGGCACATTCGCCGATAGCGTAGATATCGTCATCGCTGGTCTGGCAGACGTCATTGATCGTAATGCCGCCGCGTGGGCCAACGCTGATATCGGCGGTGCGGGCCAGCTCGTCACGCGGCCGGATGCCCGCAGAGAACAGCACCAGATCGGTGGCCAGTTCGCCACCATCGGCAAAGTGCAGCACCAGGCTTCCGTCTGGCTGGGTCGCAATCTGTTCAGTCTGCCTGGAGGTGTGAACCGTCACGCCCAGTGAATCAATTTTCTGCCGCAGCATCAGCGCGCCGCCTTCGTCCAGTTGCACGGCCATTAGGCGCGGCGCAAACTCAACGACGTGAGTTTCCAACCCCAACTGCTTCAGCGCATTGGCGGCTTCCAGCCCCAACAGGCCACCGCCGATGACCACACCGCGCTGGCTTTTACCGGCACAGGCGGCGATCGCATCCAGATCGTCCAGCGTGCGGTACACAAAGCAGCGTTCGCCCTCATGTCCCGGCACCGGAGGCACAAACGCGCGCGAACCGGTCGCCAGCACCAGTTTATCCCAGCACAGTGCTCTGCCGTCGCTGTCGTGCAGACTACGCTGCTGACGATCGATCGCCTCCACCCGACAGCCGCTGCGCAGTTCAATGCCGTGTTGGGCAAAAAAGTCCTCGCCAACCAGCGAGAGCTGCGCGGCCTCTTTGCCGGTGAAGTACTCAGACAGGTGCACGCGATCGTAGGCCGGATGGCGCTCTTCGCCGTACACCACGACGTGATACTGCTGATGCAGATCACGCGCTACCAGCTGTTCCAGAAAATGGTGGCTGACCATGCCGTGACCCACGACGGCTAATACAGGTTTAGAGTGATTCATCACGGGGTTTCCTGCAGCCTGCGGCTGCGTTTCAGGTTCATCAAGGCCAAACAGCGTATTGACAGAAACCTGCCTGGCGTTATGCAGTTGGTTCAGCAACGCGGCACCCTGCTGGCAGTCGCCATACAGCAGCACACCGTTGAGCCGCCCCTGTTTGAGAAAAAGACGTCGATAGTGACCGGAAAGCGGATCGAAACTGGTGACGGAAGGGGCTTCACGGATATCACCCGCGCTGAACAGCGCGATCCCGCTCACCTTAAGACGCGTGCCGGTGGCTTCACTGTAGAAATCAGCCTGAGGACATCCCGCCAGTTGGGCGGCCAGCACCGCCGCCTGCGCCAGGCAAGGCGCAACCAGGCCAAAGGTTTCTCCGCTGATTTCACAGCATTCGCCGACCGCATAAATCCCGGCTTGGGCGGTGCGTAACTGCCGATCCACCAGAACGCCGCGCTGACAGGGAATGCCTGAGGCCTGGGCCAGGGCGATGTCTGGCTGCACGCCCGTTGCGATAACGACCTGCGCCGCCGCCAGCTGTCGGCCATCGTTGAGAGTCAGTGACTGCGGGCCGATTTCTGCGACGCTGCAATTCAGTTCACAGCGGATACCGCGTGCGCTGAGCTGGGCAAGCAGTAATTCCCCTGCCATGGCGTCCAGTTGCCGGTCCAGTAAGCGCGACTGACGATGTACCAGCGTGACATCGCGCCCTTGCGCCTGAAGGGCTGCCGCGGCCTCAATGCCCAGAAAACCGCCGCCGGCGACCACGACCGGCCCGCTACCGGCCAGCAGTAAATCCACATCCTCCAGCGTGCGGAAAGCCGTTACGTGCGGCAGATCGATGCCTGCCACCTGCGGCATGCGCGGTTGCGATCCGGTCGCCAGAATCAGACGATCCCAGTGCAGCAGGCGCTGGCAGGTGCGCAACGTGCGCGCCGCCACGTCGATCTGCTCAGCCGTTTCCCCGGCCAGCAAGGTGATGCCCTGGCGCGCGTACCAGTCACGATCGTGAATCTGGATTTGCTCCACGGTTTTTTCGCCAGCCAGCAGCGGCGACAACAGCACGCGGTTGTAGTTACCGTGTGGTTCACGGCCAATGACCGTAATGTCATAACGCTCCGGCGCCAGCTGCAACAGCGTTTCCACGGTGTGCATGCCCGCCATCCCGTTACCGACCACCAGCAGCCGTTGTCTCATGGTGTTTTCCTTACGCCGCCGAGGTCTGTTTTTCGTAGAGAAAATGCAGCACTTTTTGGCGCAGCTGGTGATAGCGCGCATCCTCAGCCAGCGCCACGCGCGAACGCGGTCGGGGTAAATCGACGGTAAGTATGTCCCCCACCTGGGCGGCGGGGCCGTTGGTCATCATCAGGACCCGATCAGAAAGCAGCACGGCCTCATCCACGTCGTGGGTGATCAGCACAATGGTGGTATTTAACTCCTGCTGAATACGCATCACGCTGTCCTGCAGGTGCGCGCGGGTTAACGCATCCAGCGCGCCGAACGGCTCGTCGAGCAGTAAAACGCGCGGCTTCATTGCCAGGGCGCGGGCGATGCCGACGCGCTGCTTCATCCCGCCAGAGAGCTCGCCGGGACGCTTGTGCAGGGCATGGCTCATTTGCACCCGGTTGAGGTTGTGCTCGATCCAGTCGTGCATCTCCGCCTTGTTCATCTTGCCTTTAAAAACCTGCTGCACCGCCAGTTCGACATTCTGAAACGCCGTCAGCCACGGCAGCAGAGAGTGGTTTTGAAACACCACCGCCCGCTCAGGGCCGGGACCGGTGACCTCGCGGTTATCGCACAGCAGCACGCCGCTGGTGGGTCGGGTCAGGCCGGCAATCAGGTTAAGCAGCGTGGATTTACCGCAGCCGGAGTGACCGATCAGACTCAGGGTTTCGCCCTGATGAATATCGAAACTGACGTTGTCCAGCGCCAGAAAATCGCCGCCCGAGGTGGTAAAGCGCTGGCTGACCTGTTGTACGCGAATGATAGGTTGCATGATGTTCCCCTTATTTATCCCAGCTAAAACGACGCGCCAGCAGCATCAGTCCCTGCTCAAGCAGCAGGCCGACCACACCAATCAGCAGAATGGCAATCAGGATGTTTTCAACGTTCAGGTTGTTCCATTCGTTCCAGATCCAGAAGCCAATGCCCAGACCGCCCGTCAGCATTTCAGCCGCGACAATCACCAGCCAGGCGATGCCAATCGAGAGGCGCACCCCGGTGAGGACGGCAGGCAGCACGGCGGGAAACAGGATGCGGCGCATAATGGTCCATTCAGAGAGCTGCAGCACGCGCGCCACGTTGAGGTAATCCTGCGGGATGCGCTGCACGCCTTCTGCGGTGTTGATGATCATCGGCCAGATCGAACAGATAAAAATGGTCCAGCTTGAGGCCGGTTCCGCCCGCTGGAACAGCAGCAGACCGATAGGTAACCAGGCCAGCGGACTGACCGGACGCAGCAAGGCGATAATGGGATTGAACATGCGCGCCACAAAGGTGAAACGCCCCAACAGAAAGCCGGCGGGAATACCCACCAGCGCCGCCAGACCGAACCCGATGGCCACGCGCTGCAGCGAGGCCAGAACGTTCCAGCCAATGCCCTGATCGTTAGGGCCGTTGTTATAAAACGGATCGGCAAACAGGACTTTCGCCGCCGCCCAGGTCGCGTAAGGCCCCGGAAAGCCCTGGCTGTACAGCGCCGCGATCTGCCATACCAGAAGCAGGAGCAGGACACCGCACAGCGCCGGAATACAGCGCTGTAGCAGCGGACGCAGGCGCGCAGGCGGGCGCACTTTTTTAGGCGTGACCTGGAGGGAAACCACCGTTGCCTGAGTGGGCGTATTGACCGGCTGCGCCAGTGGACGAGTCTGGGTTTTCATCAGGGCCTCTCTTAACGTTTGATCGCGAAGCTGGCGGCGTAGGCGGCGGGATCGGTGCCATCCCATACTTTGCCGTCCAGTAAAGTGCTGCTGCGCATGTCGCTGCCGGGCAGCGTGACGTTGCCGACCGCGCTGGCAGCCTGTTTGTAGATATCAATACGGTTAATCTGCCTGGCGACTGCCAGATAATCGGGATCGCTGGTGAGCATGCCCCAACGCTTAAGCTGGGTCAGGAACCACATGCCATCGGAGAGATAAGGGAAGCTGACGCTGCCGTCGTGAAAGAAACGCATCGCATGGGGATCCTGCCATTTTTGACCCAGTCCGTTTTCGTACTGGCCCAGCATGCGCCCTTCCAGCGTCTCGGGTTTGGTGTTGATCCAGGCGCGTCCGGACAGTACCTGCGCCGTTTCACGTCGGTTATCGTCTGACGCATCGATCCAGCGCGCGGCTTCCAGCACCGCAGACGTGAGCGCGCGGGCCGTATTCGGGTTCTCTTTGACCCACTCTGCGCGGGTGCCCAGAATTTTTTCCGGATGATCCGGCCAAATCTGCTGGCTGGTGGCGGCGGTGAAACCAATATTGTCGCTGATCGCCCGCTGGTTCCACGGCTCTCCCACGCAGAAGCCGCTCATGTTACCAATCTTCATATTCATCACCATTTGCGGTGGCGGAACCACGACGGTGCGCACGTCCTCAAACGGGTTGATACCAGCGTTAGCCAGCCAGTAATAGAGCCACATGGCATGGGTGCTGGTCGGAAAGGTATGCGCGAAGGTCATGCTGCCCTTCGCCTGGCTGTCGATAGACTTTTTCAGGCTGGCGCCATCGGTCACCTTCTGCGCCTTGAGCTGGTTTGACAGTGAGATGGCCTGACCGTTGTTGTTTAACGTCATCAGGTTCGCCATATCGTGCTGAGGACCGGCGACGCCCAGCTGCAGGCCATAGATCAGGCTGTAAAGTACGTGTGCTGCATCCAGTTCACCCGAGGTGAGTTTATCGCGTACCGCCGCCCAACTTGCTTCTTTGCTGGCCTGCAGCGTCAGGCCGTATTTCTTGTCAAACCCCTTTACCGAGGCCATAACCACCGGCGCGCAGTCGGTCAGTGGAATAAAGCCGACGCGCACGGTCGGTTTTTCTGGCGCGTCGGAACCTGCCGCCCATACCGCGTTGCGCAATCCCGGCAGCAGCCAGAGTCCACCGACGGCGGCGCCGGATAACAGCAGTTGACGACGAGAGAGTGAAACTGGCGATTTGCTCATCTTTACCACCCTGAAGAAATAAAAAAAGGCGTCCTCCCCACTGCTCTCGCAAGGGGACGGACGCCTTTATCCAAAGCACTCGCTCTACCGCCGTTGGCAAAGCAAATACGTACACTCTTTAAGGTAAAGCAAACCGCGTGCCAGAATTATTTGCCGTCACGTCTGCCCTGCGCGGCGAGAGGTGGCGGATTTTTAATCGTTTTTGCACGTTGGTGACGCAGGTCACGCACAAGCGTTGTGCAGCTAACCCTTTCGGGTTAGCGCTTCACTGTGGCCGCGACCGTCACGATCGCCTGGGCGATTTCCGGCAGCCGTTTGTTTTGATCCATCGCGCTTTTGCGCAGCGTCTGCCAGGCCTTTTCTTCGCTCAGGCCATGCTGCTGCATCAGCCAGTTTTTAGCCTGATCGAGCAGCTTGCGCTCTTCGAGCGTGGCGCGCATGGCGGCCAGCTCATTGGCCTGGCGCTGCAGATGCTGAGACTGCTCACCAATCAGCGACAGTAACGATCGCCCCAGCTGTGGGGCGAGGCCTTCGCTGTTAAGCGCGGTGGGCCGGGTAGCCAGCCAGTCTGCGCCAGACACATAGAGCGTGAAGTCACAGCCTGACGGCGTCACGCTCAGGGGCGCGCCAGCCTGATGCTGCGCCAGGGCGATAGCGTCCCGGCAGTGCGCCATCAGCACGGCAGACAGTTGGTCCTCCAGCGACTTCATTTGATCGATGCGCTCAGATAGCAGCGAGAACCAGTGCAGCGCCCCGCTGTCGTCGCGCCTGCCGTCGGTACAGGCGATGCGCCTCAGCCGCTCAATTTCCCGGCTGGGCTGCGCCAGCGGCTGCCAGTTGCGCAGCACGGTCTCATCGGCAAACTGCTGAAAGGTATTAAAGCTCTGTTCCTGCGCCTCAATAAGCGCCACCATCGTGCTACGCTGTTCGGCCGTAAACTCCCCGGCCGCAAATCCGGCCGCGCCCTGGGCCCGCTCCTGTCCCGTCAGCTCTTTGCCCTGCATAAAGCTGAACAGGGCGATAAGTGCCCGGGTAATTTCCGGATGGCTGGCGGTGTCGGCCGCTTCAAACACCAGATTAAGCAGGCTACGAATAATCGCATTGAACGCCGCCATCGCCTGCGCATGTGTGACGTCCTGACGGGCGATCTTCTGGCGCAGAACCGGCAAGTCTGCCAGTGCCTGTAACGCTGTCGCGATCAGGTTGCAAAAACGGCTGTATCCGGGTTGAGCCTCCGCTCTGGGTAATGCCCGGCTGAACGCAAGCTGGCTCCGGCTGACATCCTGCTCACTTGCACTGCGCTCGTCGCCATACAGCCGCCCTTGCGAACAGATCCACAGGTTGCTGGCCCCCCGTTCGCGCTGCAGCTGATGAACCAGCTCGCTGACCGTAGTAATTAATTTACCGGTCTGCCGAAGTCGCTCCAGACTGGCAATATCGCTTTGCCGTGAGGCCTGCAACCAGCTCAGTGCGTCATCCATTGCTCAACCCTCTGAATGCAAAAAAAGAGTCAAGCAAAAGCCGTGCCGCTTCCGATCGCAGGGCCATAAGGATGAGGGTGCCTGAACAATGACCGCCAGGATCGCAGCCCAGGCAATGCGTGCTGTTAAATTGTTATTGGCGCTTAGGCTTTTTTTTGCCTGTCATCTGACTGTGCCACTATCCAGCCCGACGTGTCTGGCTGGCCTCGGCATGTCTGCTTTTCCCTGTGCGCGGCAAGGTGAAACCGACGCGACAACGCGGTGTGAGAAGAAGGTGATGAACGCGCTTTACCATGCTATATCATTGGGTGCAATGGTTTGAATTCTCAAAAGTCTTAGGTAGACTGAGCGCTGTACAGGATAAATGTCATTTACCGCATTATCTTAACGGCTTACCTACCCGACTGCGCTTCCTCCCCAGTGAAGGTGAACAGCCGTGTTCTGATAAACAACATGCAGGTATATTGATAATATCGTGAGGAAAAAGGTGAAAAAAAATTTAGCGTTTATCCTGTTAGCGGGACTTTTATTGTCCGGCTGTAAAACGCCACCGCCTGCGGTGAATGATGACACCCTGGTCACCAGTGATGTGAACGGTGTGAAACTGGTACACCGTCATGCCGTGGCGGCACCAACAACCTTTACGCCCATAAATCAAACCTGGCGCGCCCTGTACAAGGCGTCGGTGATGACCCAACCCGATTACGGCGGCAAGGTTGTTCGTTACCTGGAGGCGGGAAAGTCTTTTGAGGTTCTTGGCAGCGTTGAGAACCACTGGCTGGCCATTGCTGATAAGCCGGATGGCATGTTAACCGGTTACGTGCCGCTGAAGGCGGGCGTAGAAAGTCATCGTTATGATGACACGTTACGCAATGACCGTCCGCGTCCGCGAAAAACTAAACAAGTGTGCGTTGACGTCGGAGGCGACAGCAAAGCCTGTCGTAATACCGCGACGGCGACCTGGATTCTGAACTAATGAAATTAACTACCTGCCGTGCTGGTCACGTTGCCAGAAACGCTATCTGTCGCGGGAAGAACACACAGTAATGAGCGTGGAATCCTCACCGCGAGAGGTCACGACCTCGGGTACCGAAAATCTTTTGCTTAAAGCGGCCGCGCCACTGCTGAATGCGGTGGTGCAGATTCGTCAGGCCGCCACGCACGACGATCCTGCGGGTTTACGTCAGTCACTGATTGATGAAGTGCGCGTCTTTGAACAACGCTGCAAGCAGGCGGGTTTGCCGTTTGAAATGATCATTGGCGCACGTTACTGCGTCTGTAGCGCGCTGGATGAGGCGGCCGCGCAAACGCCCTGGGGCACGCGCGGCGTCTGGTCCGGTAACGGCATGCTGGTCACCTTTCACAATGAAAGCTGGGGCGGTGAAAAATTCTTTCAGCTGCTGTCTCGCATCTCGCAAAGCCCTCAGCAACATCTCTGGCTGCTGGAAATCATCCATTACTGTCTGTTACTGGGTTATGAAGGTCGTTATCGGGGCAGTGAAAAAGGCCGGGCGCAGTGCGACAGCCTGCGGGCACGACTCAAGGCCCTGATTGATGAAACCCGCGCTCAGCAGAGTACCGATTCCGCCCCGCTGGTGCAGGTGCATCCGCTGGTCAGCACGCTCGCGCGGCCGATGGTGCCGCTCTGGGCCTGTGCGATGCTCGTCGCCCTGATCGGCTGTCTGATTTACAGCGGGCTGAACTGGCGACTGGGCAATGCGGCCGAACCGCTGCTGCGCAGCCTCTACAACATGCCGCTGCCGCAAATCACGGTAAATCGCCGCCCTTCCTCGCCGCAGGCCCTGCTGGATTTACGCCAGCGGCTCAATGACGTGATCGCCGCCGGTCAGCTGGAGGTCAGTGATGGCGCGTTTGGCAGCAAGGTGATTATTCCTGCTGACAAGCTGTTTGCCGAGCAGGGAACGGTCATCAACCCGGTTGGACGGGCCATCCTGGCGCGGGTTTCCAGCGCGATGAAAGATGTGAAGGGCACGATTCTGGTGTCGGTGTTTACCGACGACAAGCCCGTGGACGGCAGCCGCTTTGCCTCCAGCTACGAATTTTCTTTTGCCCGGGCGCGTTCCGTCAGCCAACTGCTGCAGGTGCAGCTCGCTGACACCCACGTTATCCGCTCTGAAGGACGCGGTGACAGCGATCCCCTGCTGCCGAACGACAGCAGCGAGAACCGAACCCGCAACCGCCGTGTTGAAATTACGCTGTTCGCCGCACCTGAAACACTGAGCACTCACCAAGGAACACACTGATGCGCGCTTCTTTTCGCTTATTTTTAACGCATCGACTGCTGTGGAGCTTTATCGGTGTAACAGCACTGAGTTGCCTGATGTGGATGCTGGGGCCGCTTATCACCTGGAATGAAACCCGTCCGCTTGAACCCGCCCTGCACCGCGAAATCGCCGTGAGCACGCTTTATCTGCTTTGGATCGTGCTTCAGTTAATCCCTGCGGTTTACCGTGCCTGGTATAACAGTCGTCTGCTGGATCGGCTGCAGGTGGTTGAAAGCGACGATCCCGCCGAGCGTCAGGCGACGGAAGCCCTGCTGAGTCAGCGTTTTAGCGAAGCGGCCATGCGCCTGAAACGCACCCATTTTGGCCGGCGTCAGGGCAGCCTGTGGGCACGCATCAACGCGAATTATCTTTACCAGCTTCCCTGGTACCTGATGATTGGCGCGCCGGGTGCCGGTAAAACCACCGCGTTGCTGAACGCCGGACTGAAGTTTCCCCTTACCGATACTTTTGGTAACGAGGCTGTGCGCGGCGTCGGCGGAACACGCAACTGCGACTGGTGGTTCACCGACAGTGCGGTATTGATCGACACAGCCGGACGTTATGCGTTACAGGAGAGTCAACGCGCCCGTGATGCCAGCGAGTGGCAGAGCTTTATTAATTTGCTGAAGCGCTATCGTGCCCGACAGCCGATCAATGGCGTTATCATGAGCATCAGCGTCGCAGATTTGCTGAGCGACTCGGCCGAGGCGCGTTTTGAGCAGGCTAATGCCCTGCGCGACCGCCTGAACGAACTGCATCAGCACACCGGTATTCACTTCCCCGTGTATATCATGGTGACCAAGACCGACCTGCTGAAAGGCTTTATGAGCTATCACGGCTCGCTGGATAAAGCCCGACGCGATGCCATCTGGGGATTCACCTTTCCCTGGGATGCCGGTAAGCCCAATAAGCAGGACTGGCATCCGCACTTTGACCTGCAGTTTACCCAGTTAGAGCAGAAGCTGCAGCTACAGCTGGCCGATCAGATGACCCACGAGCGCGATCTCAATGAGCGGGCAGAGTGTTTCCTGTTTCCTCAGGAGTTCTCGTCTCTGCGCCCGCTGCTCAGCGAATACCTGGACATTGTGTTTTCACCCCGCGCTGAAACCGTCGCCTGGAATCCGCGCGGGCTGTTCTTTACCAGCGGCACCCAGGAGGGCTTACCTTTCGACAGAGTAATGGGTGAGCTCAGCCGCAAACTGCAACTGCGCCAGGCCGGTTCCCATTCGATTGCAGCCTGGGACCGCGTGAACCGCAGCAGCCCGATTCCCGGAAATAAAGGCCAGAGCTTTTTTATTCGCGATCTGCTGAGCAATCTGGTGTTCAGGGAGAGTGGTCTGGCGGGCAGCAACCGTCGCTGGGAGTACCGCAATCAGCTGCTGCACTGGATTGGCTACGGCATGCTGGCCGGCGCGCTGGTGATCATGAGCGGCTTATGGCTGACGAGTTACTATCAGAACCAACACTATCTGCAGCAGGTTACGGCGCGATTGCCGGTTATCTCACAACAAAGTCAGCAGGTGATACATCAGCCCGCTGATAATATTTTTGATCTGCTACCCTTTCTGAATAACCTGGTGAAGTTACCCGTGTCCGACCAGTTTTCTCTCGATAATCCGCCGCTTACTATGCGAGCCGGTTTATATCGTGGAAACCAGGTCAGCGATGCAGCCTGGGCGCTTTATCAAAATGCGCTTAAGTCTTTATTGCTGCCCCGCGTGGCGCAACAGATCACCAACCTGCTGCGTAATGACCCGGGGGATGATAACGAGTACAGCCGAAATGCGCTGCGTGCTTATCAGATGCTGTATCAGCCGAGAAATTATGATGGGGAATTCCTCCGCGCCTGGCTGCTGCAGAATCTGCAGCATTCGTTACCGGAGAAGGTCAGCGCCCGGGATTTGCAGCAGCTGGACTGGCACCTGAGTCAGTTGCTCGATCAGCAAATTCAGTCGTCACCCTATGCTCGCGACAATGCGCTGATGATGCGCAAGCTGGCTGATAACTTAAATAATGCGGGTCGCGACAGTACCCTGCTGGCCACTGCGCCGCGCAAAGCTCAGCGCCTGACGACGCATAACCCATAATAGCGAGGTGAACATGCCTGTCTCTCTGGCCCCTGGCTGGTACGGTAAATTACCCTCCACGGGGGACTTTTTGCATCATCGGTTAACCGAGCAGCTGATTGCGCCCTGGAACCACTGGTTTCAGCAAGGTCTGGTGCACTGGCATCATCAGGATGATGCGGTGAGCGCCGACTTCCTGCGCGCCCCGGTCTGGAATTTTGTGTTACCGATCACCCCAATACGCAATCAGGTGCAAATGGGTTGCCTGCTGCCCTCCTGCGATCGGGTAGGCCGTGCCTGGCCACTGCTGGCGCTGCTGAGTTTCCCCCTGGCCCAGTGGCATCCGGCACAGTTAACGATTTCGGGCGACTGGTATCGGGATCTGGGCGCGACACTGTTGAACGCCGTGACGCAGCAGCAGAGTCCGGCACAGCTGGAACAGGCGATCCAGACCATGACGCCGCTGATGATCCCGGTACAGCAGCACTCCGATATCATGGATGTAATCGGTTTCCAGGATTTACCTTGCACCCTGAGCTGGCAGGACGTTGCTGAACGTTTCGACCCTCAGCAACATATTAGTTACTGGTGGAGCAATCGCAGTGACGGTTTCGTTCATGCCACGCACAAGCATAGCGGCAACCTCACCCCCGAACTGTTCTCATTACTGTTTAATCCGGCGGCAGGTGCACAGCCGGGTCGCAATGGCCTCTATCCACCGATGTTTGAGTGAGGCGTTGCTACTGTCCTCACTGACGGGATAACTCATGCAATTTACCATCGTTCAATGCACGTCTGATGTTCCGGTGAAAACCGTCACCTTTCATCCTCCCGGCGGCACGATTGGCCGCAGCCAGGATAACGACCTGGTGCTACCGGATGAAGCCCGTTCTATTTCCCGCCTGCAGGCGCTGGTGCACCTGTCAGGCGAAGGCGAATGCCGTCTGACCAATCAGGGCAGCGTCACGCCTGTTGAACATAACGGTGTGGCGCTGAAGCGTGGCGTGCAGGTGCGCCTGAAGCACGGCGACGCCCTGCGCATTGGTGACTACGCCATCGACGTGCGCGATCCGGCAGTTCACGGCGTAAACAGCGATCCCCTGGCGTTTTTTACCGACGCTGCGACGCGAACGAATCCGCTGGATATTCCCGACCATGCCGACGTAGAGGAAGTGGTGGAAGAGCCTGTAGTGAAGCGGCCGGAACGGCGCGGCGACGCGAGGCTGGCCATTGATCCCCAGACCAGCGAAACTTTTCACGTACCCTTCGCCGCTGGAGTGGAGCAGGACAAACTGGTGGCGGCCCTGCTCGACGGCATGGGCCTTAATAACGGCCATAATACGGCTATCAGCGAAGAGCAAATGCGCACCACGGGCAGAATGTTGAGCCTGTTCTCGCAGGGGACGGTTGCCCTGCTGTCATCACGTTCCATTCTGAAACGTGGCGTGAAAGCCGAAATGACGATGATCCTGAACGAGGCAAATAATCCGTTCAAAATCCTGCCTTCAGGCAAAACGGTTCTGATGCAGATGTACCAGAGCCAGATGCCCGGTTTTATGCAGCCCGAGCAGGCCGTGCGCGATGCGCTGGTCGATCTGCAGGCGCACCAGCTGGGCATGATTGCCGGGATCCGCGCGATTATCGCCGCGATGCTGCAGTCGTTTAATCCTCAGGGACTGGAGGAGCAGGCGCGCGCTGACGGTGCCGTATCCAAAACCCCGTTCTCGTCCTTTAAGAAAGCCGCCCTGTGGGACTATTTTACTCGTCGCTACCAGCGCACCGCCGGCGAGATCGAAGACGATTTTCATACGCTCTTTGGGGAAGCCTTCCTGCATGCCTACGACATGGAGGTCAATCAGTATAAAGACTCCCAGACGCGCACGGACGACGCATGAATATTGCCTTTGCCAGTCATTGTCAGCAGGGGCTGCGCGATGAGAATCAGGATCGAACCGGTGTGATACTGGATGCGCGCAAAGCCTGCTTTGTCGTGTGTGACGGCGTGGCTGGCCTGCCCGGCGGCGATCAGGCCGCACAGCTGGTATGCGATGTGCTGATTGAACAATTGCAGGATTGCGAGCAGGTTACCCCCGCCGTGACGCATCAGGCGGTGGAAAAGTGCCGTTCAATACTTGAAATGGCCCAGGGTAATAATCCGAATTTTTCCACCATGTGCACCACGCTTGCGGGCCTGTTTATCGACCGCACCCGACAGCGCGCATGGTGGGCGCACGCAGGTGACAGCAGGGTTTACCACTTTCGTCACGGGGTGCTGAATGAGGTGACCCGCGACCACAGCCTGGCGCAAAAGTTGAGCGATGCGGGCTATGAAAATACCGGAATTAACAGTAATTTACTCTATAATGCGCTCGGCATAGAACCCGCTCATCCTGTGACCTTCGCTGACGAAATTTTGCTGGAAGATGGGGATGCGTTTTTAGTCTGTAGCGACGGTTTCTGGCTGAATCTGACCACCACGGAAATGGAACAGGCTTTGCGCATGGTCAATGACTGTGATGAGTGGCTGACGTTAATGGCGCAGGCGGTGAGCCGCGACGTAAAGAAAGACAACCTTAGCGCCCTGGCGGTGTGGATCGGTGAGCCGCAGGATGCCACCCTGCTCTACACGCTGGCTGACTCAGCACGTTTTCTGCCCTCAGGCTATTGATTAAAGGAACTCTATGAAATTGTGGTTGCCCGCTATAGCCACGTTGTTTATGGCCTTTGCTGCGCAGGCGGAAAATTATCGTGTGGTGTATTCACCCAGTCTTGAACTGGAAGTGTACATTGACAATGTTGCGGGCAAAACGCCTGATGACTGGTGCCAGGAAACGCTACCGATCCGTATCGTATCGGGCAAAGACCAGGATTCAGCGATTTTAAAATCCTTTCTGCCGCGCGTGGGCACGCTATTAGCCAACCAGTGTAACGAGCTGGACGTCTTGCCCTGGCAGATGATGGACGGTGAGGGCAAGGTGCTGGCGACCGGCAGCGCCAGCAAGCTGCAGAACTGGCGAATGATCGTGAATACCGATGCAGCCGCCCCGGCACCACGGGCCAGCGCAGCCAGTCCGTCGCGTCCGGCAGACAACACGCCGCTGCAGCATTTCGCTTTACCGAACGGCTGCCGTTTCCGCACCGCGTGGGACGAGCGTGGACTGTCGATATTTGTGCCCGACAAAGGTAAACAGCAGTGCTCATCGGAGGGCTGGCTGGAAGGCAAAAGTGAAATAACCCTGAGCGGTGGCGCGCAGTCACAGACGGTTGCGGTCAGTTTTTACCAGGGTTATCCCCTTGCCAACCTGACGCTCACCGACCAACGCCTGCAAATTGTGGATGTGAATAAACAGCGTATGATTCTGGCCCGATCCGATGCGCCAGACAGCTGGATTGTATTGCCCTTTGATGAACAGCAGCATCTGTGGCGCTTTGACGGAACCTTATTGATCAAAGCCGATCAGGCGACGACACAGCAGGATACTACCGCGCTGGCCTCGCGCATCAGCACCCTGCGCAGCCGCTGGGCAACCAGTTTTACGTCGTCGCAAAAAGTGAATGTGTTACTTGTCGATGCCTTGCGCGCGGATCGGGTCGATCCTGGCGCAGGTGCATGGCGTAACATCAATTAATTACCGCGTAGCCTGACAAGCAGGCCCCGTTCAGAGAGTCTATTATGTCGGCTAATGACAGTCAGAAAACAATACCGAATGCCTTACCTGACGGATATCGTTTTAACGAGTTCGAAATTAAAGAGGTGATTGGCGGCGGCGGTTTCGGCATTGTCTATCGCGCATGGGATCATCAACTTGAACGCACCATTGCGATCAAAGAGTACATGCCTGTATCGCTGGCGGTCAGAACACAAGACTTATCGCTGGAGCTGCGCGGTGAACGCTTTCAAAAGCTGTTTAACGCCGGTCTGAACAGTTTTATTCAGGAAGCCCGACTGCTGGCGCGCTTTAACCATCCCGGCCTGCTGCACGTTCTGCGTTTCTGGGAACAGAACGGCACCGCCTATATGGGAACGCTCTACTACAACGGCATGACGTTGAAAGAGTGGCAGATCACCAGCCATGAGGCGATTTCAGAAGCCTGGATTCGCCGCCTGCTGCCGCCGCTGTTAGGGGCGATTAACACCATTCATCAGGCTGGCTATCTGCATCGCGATATCTCGCTGGACAACATCCAGATTCAGGAAAATCAGCTGCCGGTCCTGCTCGACTTTGGCTCCGCCCGTAAAGAAATTGGCAACCTGTCCGACGAAACCGAAATCATGCTCAAGCCGGGGTTTGCACCGATTGAGCAGTACAGCGAAGAAGGTGAAAGCGAACAAGGGCCGTGGACGGATATTTATGCCCTGGGCGCCGTATTACATACGCTGATTACAGGTGCCCCGCCGCCGGTCAGCGTGGTGCGCTGCATTGAAGATAACTACCTGCCGCTGGTCACGCGCAAACCGGCAGGTTACTCGCTGCCGCTGCTGCACGCGATTGACTGCGCGCTGATGATGAAGCCCCACGATCGCCCGCAGAATATCGATGAGTTTGCCGCGTTAATTGATTTGCCGGTTAGCGACGTTGAGGCGGTGGTGAACAGCCTGCAACAGCGTAACGACGAGCAGAATAACAGCGAGGCCGCCTCAGCCGATACCGCGCCACCGGTCGTGTTAGCAATGAATCATGGTGCCACGGCGGCAGAACCCGTGACCGGACGTAACGTCCGTCGTCTGTCTCCAGGATTAGTGGCACTGGCCGCTGTGGCGCTGATTGCGGTTGCGGTGGTGGTCTGGATTGAGAATTCGCGCGCGCCTGCGGCGTCCCTCGTCAATAAGGGCCCGTCATCATCGGGCGCCGTAACGGGCACGGTGCCTGCCGGGCTGGCGATGGTTTACCTTAAGCTCACCAACGACGAGCAGGTGGTACTGAACGGCCAGCCCGTTGCAGTACGTGCCAGCAGCAACGGTTTTGCGGTGCTAAACCTGGCCGCCGGGCAGTACCGCATTGACGTACGCGCCGGTAACAGGCTGCGCAGTCAGTCACTGGTGATCGATAAACCCGGCACCTGGCTGATTAATCCCACCAATTAGTGCGCGGCAATACAGGATAAGGGCAGCCTGGCTACCCGTTTTGCTCAAGGATTTACTGTCTCAGGCCTGTTTCAGCCAGTCTTGTTGCAACGCACGTACCTGGTGCGCCAGACGGATCAGGTCTTCCTCCTCCATCCCGCGCCGGGTCAGCTCGGCTTCCAGCGAGAACAAATACTGGGCATTCGACCCCAACGGCCCGGTAGCCGCGGCAATCAATGGCGCAACGGCCTGCGGACAGGTGTCATCCTCATACAGCGGGTGACGCGGATCCATAATAAACACCAGCGCGGTCACGCGGCGGCCGTCTTCCAGTGAAAGTTCACACCAGGTCGGCAGGTAGCAGCCGGTAATCATTTCTCGCTTCCACAGCAGCGCCAGCTCGTCGTGCAGGCGCGCTTCCGGCAGACGAAAGGCCAGCCCTTGGGTCATTCCGCCCTCTTTCAGCGCCAGCATGCGGCCCGGATGTGCAGCCGTGCCGCGTCCTGCGGTGAGGCGTAAACAGAATGCCCGATGCCAGCCGTCCAGTGACGCCGATGCCACCTCGTCTGCCTCAAATACCGGGTTCCACATCAGCGAACCGTAGCCGAAGATCCATACCGGGCTGTGATCGGGCCGACACGCCAGGGTTGCTGCCAGCGATGCTGCACGCTGTTCACAACTCCACAGGAGTGTTTCCTCGATATCACCAAATGACGTTTTACAATCTGCTTTTAATAAGAATTCCCGGGTTAGCAATGCGACCTCCTCAACGTTCACCACATCCTATGCAAGTGGCTCCTCTGCTCTGTGACGTTCAACATTCACTGGTTCACGCTCTGTTCATTTAACTGACATTAATTATTAACACAATGAGTTGCAAGCAAGAGTCGGAGTAGAAAGTAAAAATCTACTTATATTGCGGTATTAAAAGAAAGGTTAATTACATACCAAAATCTTATTTTAAAAAAATGCTAAGATGTAACAGCTCGTTATCGCGGATTATGGACACGATAATAACGGCTTTTTATTAATAACAAATACGAAACAACTGCGACAGGTCGTTAATATCAGATTGGGCGCATGAGGGACAACGGCGGAGGCTGCCGCGCCCGCGTTGGCAGGCGACATCATTATTGGGGCAGGCGTTGAAGCAGAAACACAGCATCCCGTTCGGGGCGGGATGGGTGAGCGCGTCGGCTGAGCGGATGTTATTTTTTAGGATGCCATTTATCATCATCCCCTTTTTGATATTCATGCTTTACCGCTGCCCAGGCCACCTTATGTGCAACCTCTTCACGGGATTCATCCCCACGGCGATCGTCAGGGTCTTTGTACTCTGTCCATGCGTGGTTAAAAGCCTGCTGGTAGATGTCCTGCGCGTGGGCAGGCAGAACACGTTTAACAGGCTCCGGAAGATCGCTTCGCTTATCGTAGGGCATAGCCACTCCTCAGTTAACAGGGGAATGAATAAGCCTGGCGCAGATGGCCATAAATGCAAACCGGGTTTTATTGTGCCTTCCGCGATTTTTCTCTTCAATGGCAGGTTAATGCCCCCCTTTCACTACCTTTTATGGGGCTAAATGCCAGGATAACCCTGGTAATTGCATCTTCTTCCGCCTGATTTCACAGAGGAAACGTGCGATAAGCGAAAGTTATTCGCCCTTCAAACAAAAAAAGCCTGAAAGTAAAAAGCGGTAAATTTTCACATTCATTGTGATTGAAAAGTTAAACTGCGTAACCTATAAGTTTCAATGTAATGATGGGTAAATGAATTACCCCTTTTATTCAGCAGAGAGGATGGTGAATGCCTTCACATGAAAAAACACGTCACAAAGAGTTTTCACTAATACTTCCCCTTATTGCCCTGGGCATACTCTATTTTTTTAGCGCACAAACCTCACTGCCTGTTGTGGTCGGTATTAACTTACTGGCGCTGTTGGCGATCCTCAGCAGCGCCTTCAGCGTCGTGCGCCATGCGGACGTTCTGGCTCACCGTCTGGGTGAACCCTATGGCTCGCTGATTCTCAGTCTTTCTGTGGTGATCCTCGAGGTCAGCCTGATTTCGGCGCTGATGGCCACCGGCGATGCGGCACCGGCGCTGATGCGCGATACGCTTTATTCCATCATCATGATTGTGACCGGCGGTCTGGTGGGCTTCGCGCTGTTGCTGGGTGGAAATAAATTTGCCACTCAGTATGTGAATCTGGCTGGGGTAAAACAGTATCTGATTGCCATTTTCCCGTTGGCGATTCTGGTTCTGGTGTTTCCGAATGCTCTGCCGGGTGGAAACTTCACTACGGCGCAGGCGCTGCTGATCGCTGCGATTTCTGCCGCAATGTATGGCGTTTTCTTGTTGATTCAGACTAAAACGCACCAGAGCCTGTTTATCTACGAGCACGAAGATGAAAGCGATGATGGCGATCCCCATCACGGTAAGCCTTCTGCCCACAGCAGCGTCTGGCACGCTATCTGGCTGATTATCCATCTGATTGCGGTCATTGCCGTAACCAAGATGAATGCCAACCCGCTGGAGCATTTGCTGAGCGAGATGAACGCACCTAAGCAGTTCACCGGTTTCCTGGTAGCCTTATTGATTCTTTCGCCGGAAGGGCTGGGCGCGATAAGGGCTGTATTGATGAATCAGGTTCAGCGCGCCATGAACCTGTTCTTTGGCTCGGTGCTGGCGACCATTTCACTGACGGTGCCCGCCGTCTCCATCATCGCCACCCTGACCGGACAGGAACTGATCTTTGGCCTGGAGCCGCCGCAGATGGTGATTATGATTGCGTCACTGATTCTGTGCCAGATCAGCTTCTCAACCGGCAGGACCAACGTACTGAATGGCGCGGCCCATCTGGCACTGTTTATTGGTTACCTGATGACGATAATGCTGTAATCCGCTGATCCAAGACAAAAAAAAAGAGCGACTATTCGCTCTTTTTTCTTATCGGCAGCCGCTGGCTTAGTTGCTGGTATCCAGCGCCGGGAAGCTTTTGACCAAATCATCAATCGCTTTCATCTGCACCAGGAAAGGCTCCAGCTTGTCCAGTGGCAACGCCGACGGGCCATCGCACTTAGCACTGTTGGGTTCCGGATGCGCTTCGATAAACAGACCCGCAATGCCCACGGCCATACCGGCACGGGCCAGCTCTGCCACCTGAGCACGGCGCCCGCCCGAGGCGGCACCAAAAGGATCGCGGGTTTGCAGCGCGTGCGTCACGTCGAAAATGACCGGAGAGTTATTGGTCACCTTCTTCATCACGTTGAAACCCAGCATATCCACAACCAGGTTATCGTAGCCGAAGTTACTGCCGCGATCGCAGAGAATGACTTTGTCATTTCCGCCTTCGGCAAACTTATCCACGATATTGCCCATCTGGCCGGGGCTGACAAACTGCGGCTTCTTGACGTTAATCACTGCGCCGGTTTTTGCCATCGCTTCGACCAGATCGGTCTGACGCGCCAGGAAAGCCGGCAGCTGAATCACATCCACGACGTCGGCAACCGGCTGGGCCTGGGATGCTTCGTGAACGTCGGTAATGATTTTCACGCCAAACGCCTGCTTCAGCGCCTGAAAAATCTTCATGCCTTCTTCCAGGCCGGGACCACGGTAAGAGTGAATTGAGGAACGGTTGGCTTTGTCAAAAGACGCTTTGAACACGTAAGGAATGCCGAGTTTGTCGGTCACTTTTACATAGTGCTCGCAGATGCGCATGGCGAGATCGTAAGATTCCAGCACGTTCATGCCGCCGAAGAGAACAAATGGCAGATCGTTTGCGACCTTGATATCACCGATACTGACGACTTTCTGTGTCATGCCCTTTCCTTATCTGGGGTGACGCTTAATGCAGCGTCACGCGTTTTTGTTCGATTGCGTGAATCTGAACTTTGATCATCTCGCTGACCGGGTCTTCAGGACACTGTTCAACGAAGTAGGTTAAGTCATTTAACGCGATATGTTCGCACTCAAGCTGAGCGTAAATTAAACCACGATCGCGAATTTCATAGGGATCGTCCGGATCAATTCGCAGAAGTACCTGACTGACGTTCAGGGCCAGCTCCATCTGCTTCTCTTCCATCAGGGCCGCTTTCAGCGTATCCAGCATCTTGCGCATGACGCTCTCGGTTTTGGCTTCGTCCAGATCGTCATCATACAGACGCGCCAGCGGACTGATATTGCCCTTCAGCCACACTTCCAGCGTGTGCGTGTCCAGGGTTTCCCCGTTAAAGGGATTAATCAGCCACTTGTCGCCGTCGAGCCAGTCGGCACGCAGAATCAGCTGCGTCGGGAAAATCACCGGCATCAGGGGTAATTCCAGTTCAGCCGCGATATGCAGCAGGATCACGCCCAGCGACACCGCCGTGCCCTGACGGGTTTTCAACACTTTATCCAGCCAGAGCGCATCTGACAGGTTATAGACGCCGCTGGCACCGCCAAATTTCCACTGCTTGTAAAACAGCTCCAGCAGCTTTTCGAGCTTTAAATCGGCATCCTGTTCATGACTGACGTAGTCACGGGCTTCAGCCACTAACGCAGCTAACTGTTCTTCAACCGACAACGCCGGGAAATCAGTGCGGATGGCCATCGTGGCACCAATCACTGCCTCACACAGCGGTGTCTCACTGTAATCGAGTTGTTCGGTGGAGCTCATACTATCCCCAGTAACGGCATTTTACTCAGTGCCAGCTTAATGATCGTCACCAGCGCAATCAATGCCACGATAAAGGCGATCCAGCGGGTGCGGTCAGAACGTGGGCGGCGGCTTAACGCAACCGACCCAAGGGCAATATAGATAATAACGCCTAACAGCTTCTCAGTCAGCCAGCTTCCCTGAGGCGAAAACGGATAGAAATGGGTGATCATCACCAGCGATGCACCGCTCAGCAGCAACAGCGTGTCATTGACATGAGGCAGGATGCGTACCCAGCGGCGTTGCAGCATCGCAGAGCCTGTGCGCTGCCAGTAAAATCGCAGCAAAAACAGCAAAATAGTTACTGCCACGGTCAGCAGGTGCAGATTCTTGATTAGCGGATAGTAAGCAAACATCGTTCATCCATGTTGTTCTTGAGTATTCTTCAATAGCGCGCTCAGGCCGGGTGCGGGGCTGCCTGCCCAAACGTGACCCGGGGGTTACCACCATAATCATTCGCCGTCGCCACCGACAGGTAATGATGCTGCTGCATCAAGTGGCGCACGGCTTCGTCCTGCTGCCAGCCATGCTCCAGCAGCAGCCAGCCGCCTGGCTGTAACCAGTTTATCGCCTGCTCGATCAGCAGCCGTAAATCCGCCAGGCCCGCCTCTTCCGCCACCAGCGCACTGCGTGGCTCAAAACGCACATCGCCCTCGTTAAGGTGGCGATCGTTCGCGTCGATATAGGGCGGATTACTGACAATCAGGTCGAATCTGGCTGGCGCAATCTGCGCAAACCAGTGGCTTTGTATGAAGGTGGCGTTAGGTATGGCCAGATGCGCGGCGTTGCGCTGAGCCAGCGCGACCGCGGCAGGAATGCGATCGACACCGATGACGTCGCAATCCGGACGTTCGCTGGCAATCGCCAGGGCTATCGCCCCGCTTCCGGTGCCCATATCCAGGACGCGTGCGGGTGACTCAGGCAGATGCGCCAGCGCCTGCTCCACCAGTATTTCGGTGTCAGGACGGGGGATCAGCGTCGCGTCGTTCACCTGCAGCGGCAGCGACCAGAACTCCCGCTCGCCGATCAGATGCGCAACAGGTTCGCCCCGGGCGCGACGCGCCAGCAGCACGTCTAACTGTTGCAGCTGCGCTTCCGTCAGGAGAGTTTCATCAAACGCCACCAGCCAGCTGCGGGATTTGCCGGTCACAAACCCCAGCAAAATCTCTGCGTCTCGTTTCGGACTGTCGCCCCCACACAAGGTGGCGACCGCCTGTTTAAGCCAGTGACGGATATCCATCAATCCTGACCGGCCAGCGCGGCCAGTTGGTCAGCCTGATATTCCTGCACAATAGGTTCAATCAGACTGTCCAGCTTGCCTTCCATGGTTTCATCCAGACGGTAGATCGTCAGGTTGATACGATGGTCGGTGACGCGGCCCTGCGGGAAGTTATAGGTCCGAATACGGTCAGAACGGTCGCCGCTGCCCAGCAGGTTGCGGCGCGTACTGGCCTCAGCTTCGTGGCGTTTTGCCATTTCGGCCGCATGGATACGCGCGCCCAGTACGGACAGGGCTTTGGCTTTGTTTTTGTGCTGAGAACGTTCGTCCTGGCACTCCACCACAATACCGGTTGGCAGGTGGGTAATACGAATCGCAGAGTCGGTGGTGTTGACGTGCTGACCACCGGCCCCTGAGGAGCGGAACGTATCAATTTTCAAATCAGACGGGTTGATTTCCGGCAGCTCGGCCTCCGGCAGTTCCGGCATCACCGCCACCGTACAGGCGGAAGTGTGGATGCGTCCCTGGGATTCGGTTTCTGGCACACGCTGAACGCGATGGCCGCCTGATTCGAATTTAAAGCGGCCGTAGGCGCCTTCACCCATCACGCGGGCGATCACTTCTTTGTAGCCGCCATGTTCGCCCTCGTTGGCGCTGACGATTTCAACGCGCCAGCGACGTGACTCGGCGTAACGGCTGTACATCCGGAACAGATCGCCGGCAAAAATTGCCGCTTCGTCGCCGCCGGTGCCGGCCCGCACTTCCACAAAGCAGTCGCGCTCATCGTCTGGATCTTTCGGCAGCAGTAACAGCTGCAGCTGTTGCTCCAGGGACTCACTTTTTTCCCGTGCTTCCAGAAGCTCTTCCTGCGCCATATCGCGCATCTCAGGATCGTCGAGCAACATTTTGGCGGTTTCGATATCGTCCTGGTTCTGCTGCCAGTCGCGGAAGCAGCGCGTGACATCGGTCAACTGAGCATATTCACGCGACAAAGCACGAAAGCGGTCCTGATCGGCAATCACGCCGGCATCGCCCAGCATCGCTTCCACTTCTTCGTGGCGCTCCTGCAGCGCTTCCAGTTTAGCAACAATAGAGGTTTTCATTTAACTGTGGGATTCCCGTAACAGATGACGACAGCAGTGTGCCTAATCGAGACCCAGGCTGTCGCGTAAAATCTGCAGGCGTTCGCTATCGCCGTCGCGGGCGGCCTGCTGAAGAGATTTGGTTGGAGCATGAATCAAACGGTTGGTCAGCTTATGGGCCAGTTCCTGCATGACTTTCTGCGGATCTGCCCCCTGCTGCAGCGCCTGGAGCGCACGGCCTTCCAGCTCAGCGCGAATATCGTCTGCCTGCGAGCGGTACTCACGAATGGAGTTAACCGCGCCTTGCGAACGCAGCCAGGCCATAAAATCACTGCATTCCTGCACCACAATGCTTTCGGCCTGCACCGCAGCGGCTTTGCGCTGGGCAAGGTTTTGCTCAATGATGGCCTGCAGATCGTCAACGCTGTAAAGATAGGCGTTGGCTAATTTGCCCACTTCCGGCTCCACATCGCGAGGAACCGCAATATCCACCAGCAGCATCGGCTGATTACGACGCGCTTTTAACGCGCGCTCCATCATGCCTTTACCGATGATCGGCAGCGGGCTGGAGGTGGAGGTAATCACGATGTCGGCATCGGCCAGGCGGGAATCAATATCGGCCAGGCTAATCACTTCCGCACCGACTTCGTTAGCCAGCAGTTCCGCACGTTCACGGGTACGGTTCGCAATGATCAGCTTTTTCACCTGATGCTCGCTGAGATGACGGGCCACCAGTTCGATGGTTTCGCCCGCGCCCACCAGCAGCACGTTCACCGTGGACAGCGACTCGAAGATTTGACGAGCCAGCGTACAGGCGGCAAAGGCCACGGAGACAGCATTGGCGCCAATATCGGTTTCGGTACGAACGCGTTTGGCCACCGAGAAGGTTTTCTGGAACATGCGTTCCAGCTCGCTGCTCAGCGCATGACCACGCTGAGAGTCGGCAAAGGCTTTTTTGACCTGCCCCAGAATCTGGGGTTCACCCAACACCAGCGAGTCCAGCCCGCTGGCTACGCGCATCAGGTGGCTGACCGCCTCATTATCCTGATGCCAGTAGAGGCTGTTGCGCACGTCCGCTTCATCAAGCTGATGGTATTCACACAGCCAGCGCACCAGACGTTCCTGAAGATCGACCTGTTGCTCTACACTGAGGTACAGCTCGGTTCGGTTACAGGTAGAGAGCACGACGCCGCTCTGCACCATAGGCTGGGATAACAGGCTGTTTAAGGCCTGCTCCAGCGACTCCGGCCCGAACGCAACGCGTTCGCGCAGAGCAATGGGTGCAGTTTTGTGATTGATTCCGAGTGCGAGCAGCGTCATAGCGTTTTAGGTTGGGTTATCCCAATAAATGTCAGGGTTTTGTGAAGCGCATTCTACAAGATGCAGCAGATCAAGAAAAGCCATACAAAGGCTATGACTGTAATAAGATTAAGCCGATCATAGCGTTTTTGCCGTATAAGAGCATTGACGGTTAAAACGCGGATGGTTAGCGTTACCTGTTATCAATTAAAAATGTGTCCGAGGAGATGACCACTTGATGCTGACTTCTACACGCAACCTGTTGCGCCTTTTACCCCTTGCCAGTGTTCTGCTGGCTGCCTGTAGCATCAATAAACCACAAGGTCCTGGCCCAAGCGTCACCGCGCCACAGTGGCAACAGCATCAGCAAGCCGTCAGCCACGTTACCCAGTATCAGACGCGCGGCGCGTTCGCCTATCTGTCGGATAAACAAAAAGTCTATGCCCGCTTTAACTGGCAGCAGACCGCGGCCGACCGCTATCGCCTGCTGTTAACCAACCCGTTAGGCAGCACCGAGCTTCAGCTGGATGCTCAGGGTTCAGTGGTGCAGATTGTGGACAACAAGGGCAAACGTTATGTCAGCAACGATGCGCAGAAGATGATTTCGCAGCTGACCGGCATGGATATCCCGCTGACCAACCTGCGCCAGTGGATGATGGGCCTGCCGGGCGATGCGACCGATTACCAGCTCAACGATCAGTTCCAGCTAAGCAGCCTGACCTACAAGCATGACGGCCAGACCTGGCAGGTGACCATTGCTGACTATGACAACAAGGTCAATCCACCGCTTCCGGCCAGCCTGGAGTTAAAAGAAGGCGATCAGCGTATTAAATTACGTATGGATAACTGGACGCTGAAATGATGACCACCTGGCCTGCTCCGGCAAAACTGAATCTGTTTTTGTACATCACCGGTCGTCGGCCTGATGGTTACCATAATCTGCAAACCCTGTTTCAGTTTCTTGATTATGGCGACAGCCTGACAATCACGCCCGACACGAGCGATGAGATCAGGCTGTTAACGCCGGTGCCTGGCGTGCCGGATGCGCAAAACCTGATTGTCCGGGCGGCAGAGAGCCTCAAGTCGGCGGCGCGTGAAAACGGCAGCCTGCCTGCCAGGGCCGGTGCGCGCATTGCCATTGAAAAGCGTTTGCCCATGGGCGGCGGGCTGGGCGGCGGCTCGTCGAATGCCGCAACCGTGCTGGTTGCGCTAAACCACCTGTGGCAGACCGGCTTTTCCCCTGAGGCGCTGGCGGAGCTGGGCGTAAAACTGGGTGCCGACGTCCCGGTTTTTGTTAAAGGCTATGCCGCCTTTGCCGAAGGCGTCGGTGAGGTGCTTTCTCCAGCATCGCCTGCAGAAAAATGGTATCTTGTTGCCCATCCAGGCGTCAGCGTGGCCACGCCGGTGGTCTTCAACGATCCGGCGCTTACCCGTGACACGCCCGTGCGCAGTTTATCAGCACTTTTACAGGCTCCGTTCGTCAACGATTGCGAATCAGTAGTAAGAAAACGTTTTCGTGAGGTTGATGAGCTTGTTTCATGGCTGCTAGAATACGCGCCGTCGCGCCTGACGGGGACAGGTGCTTGTGTGTTTGCTGAATTTGACACCGAGCATGCTGCTCGCCAGGTGCTGGAACTTGCCCCACCATGGGTGCGCGGTTTTGTAGCTCGAGGCCTTAACGTCTCGCCGTTACAGCGTACTCTGCAAGGCGATTAGCGATAGCGTGACTGTGTCACCCTGTTCCAGACACAGCACGTTTCGCACTCACATACCCGTGTGAACGTTCACGACAGTATTCGCCGGTTACTGTCATGACGTTCATTCTCTGGACGCAAAGCCTGAGGTTCTTCTCGTGCCTGATATGAAGCTTTTTGCTGGTAACGCCACCCCGGAACTAGCACAACGTATTGCCAACCGCCTTTACACCAGCCTGGGAGACGCCGCCGTTGGCCGTTTCAGTGATGGCGAAGTAAGCGTACAGATTAATGAAAATGTACGCGGTGGTGATATTTTCATCATCCAGTCCACCTGTGCTCCAACCAATGATAATTTGATGGAACTGGTCGTGATGGTCGACGCGCTGCGTCGTGCTTCAGCTGGTCGTATTACCGCTGTTATCCCCTACTTTGGTTATGCCCGCCAGGACCGCCGCGTGCGCTCCGCCCGCGTGCCTATTACGGCTAAAGTAGTGGCTGACTTCCTTTCCAGCGTCGGTGTTGACCGTGTTCTGACGGTTGACCTGCACGCCGAGCAGATCCAGGGCTTCTTTGACGTCCCGGTTGATAACGTATTCGGCAGCCCGATTCTGCTGGAAGATATGTTACAAATCGGTCTGGAAAACCCGATTGTTGTGTCTCCGGACATTGGCGGCGTAGTGCGCGCTCGTGCCATTGCCAAACTGCTGAACGACACCGATATGGCAATCATCGATAAACGTCGCCCACGTGCGAACGTTTCTCAGGTCATGCATATCATTGGTGACGTTGCGGGCCGTGACTGTGTGCTGGTCGACGACATGATCGACACCGGCGGCACACTGTGCAAAGCCGCAGAAGCGTTAAAAGAGCGCGGTGCCAAGCGCGTGTTCGCTTACGCTACGCACCCTATCTTCTCTGGCAATGCGGTGGAAAACCTGCGTAAATCTGTTATCGATCAGGTTATCGTCTGTGACACCATTCCGTTATCAGAAGAGATGAAGTCGCTGCCAAACGTCCGTACCCTGACGCTGTCAGGTATGCTGGCCGAAGCGATTCGCCGCATCAGTAACGAAGAGTCCATTTCGGCAATGTTCGAACATTAATCTTCGCAGGCCGGGCATTATGCCCGGCCTTTTCTTTTGTCTCCTGTTTATTCCCTCCGACAAAGCTGCTTGGTTTTCAGAAATTTTCATTATGAGTGACCTCAGTTATTGTCACGATCACTACGAAAAACTCTTTCGCTGAAATTATGTTATCTGGCCTTTTGCCTTTTTGAGTTGAGTGGTAATTTGCCCGCACTTTTTATTGCGATCGCCGCCCACTATGAACCTCGACGTCTTTACGTTATTTATTTGCGAACTCTACGTACTGGGGTTTATGAGCCTGATTATGATCTTTGCCTGGGTCGGATCTCACTATGACCGCATTTTGGGCTATGTCTGTGTCGCCATCGTGCTCACGCTTGTTGCCTTTTTTCTCAGCAGTTTGCGCAGCAGGGGCGACCAGTTCTTGCCGGTGGCCGTAAGCAACGTATTAGTGATGCTGGCCTACGGGGGGTTATTTAGCGCTTTTCGCACATTCTGTGGTAAATCCCCAGGCATGACCGGCTTAGCAGGGGCGGCACTGTGGTCTCTGCTCTGCCTGTTTCCGACCTTTTATTACAGCTTATCACTGCGTGTTTTGGTGCTCTGCCTGCTTTGCATCGCCTATACCGCCGCACTCATTTATCTGCTCTGGCTGGCACGCCGTGATATGAATACCACCTTTTGGCCCGCACAATTATTGCTCTGGACTCACCTGCTTTTTCACGTCGCCCGGTTATTTCTGGATAACACCCGTCCTGTTGGCATACAGGGGGCGATCAGCGGTTCTGACTTTTCGATCTACGTGATTCTGGAATCCATGCTTTTCGTGATTGGCTTCACCGTCACCATATTAGCTATGGTGAATGAACGCACCCGTAATGCACTTAAGGACGCCTCGCTTCATGACCCGCTAACCAATATCTGGAATCGTCGTGCACTGTTTTCCGGGGCGGACGCTATGATCCGGTTTTGCCTGAAGCAAAACAGAGCGCTGACGGTCGTGTTATTCGACCTTGATCATTTTAAAGGGATCAATGACCGCTACGGGCACCAGCAAGGGGATCGGGTGTTAATTGATTTTTGTAACAGGGTCTCGGGAACGCTGCCACAGGATGGCCGCTTTGCAAGACTGGGCGGTGAGGAGTTTGCAGCACTGCTGCCGCTCCGCTTTGAGCAAGCCCGAGTGTGGTGCGAACAGGTACGCCAGACCGTTCAGCATTCGCGTCCCGGCCAGATCGCCTATTCAGTCAGTATCGGTTTTGCGACTGCAGATAACGGCGAAATAGATTTTGGTCAACTGATGGCTCTGGCGGATAAAGCACTCTATCGCGCCAAAGCCAAGGGCAGAAATCGGACAGAACCTTACCTGGTTATGTCAGAAAATCTAATGTGACGAATGATGGGTGCGGCGACAGCGTTTATCGCCATAATGGCGCACCCAGTAATAGCGATCTTCTACTTTTTCACGACCGCTAATACAGGCGCCTACCAGCCATAACAGTGCGCCAAAGAAAATGCCGAACATCGCGCCCTGAGCCAGCATCTGTGGTAAATCAAGCGAAGGCAGCTGGTTGATAATCGAAAAACCGATGCCGAGAAGCATGGTCACGAGTCCAATTCCCATCAAGGCATTACCTGCCATGCGTGAGTGATGACGTTTCATCTTTCACCTCCTTTATGCGCGGTCGGATGAGCGCACACAATGTTAAACTGATAGTAGTGTAGGCAATGCCCTCAGGCTAATTTGTGCACTAACTCACATAAAGGCCAGATGATTTGTGACCAATACGTTATTCCAGTTTATTGATTTAGATGAAAAATAATTAATCACTGACACTAATAATTTCCCCTGCGCGGTCTTTGTGATCCGCGTCGCGGCACAGTAAACTATCGCCCTTGAGTTATTACAGCAGGATATTCTTTGTGAGCAGCATAAAACTGATTGTGGGCCTGGCGAATCCCGGCGCGGAATATGCCGCCACGCGCCACAATGCGGGTGCCTGGTATCTGGACTTGCTGGCTGAGCGTCACAATCAGTCGTTGAAAGAAGAAGCCAAATTTTATGGCTATACGGCACGACTGGCTTTAGCCGGTGAAGACGTGCGCTTGCTGGTGCCGACCACGTTTATGAACCTCAGCGGCAAAGCCGTGGCAGCCATGGCGACCTTCTATCGCATCGCGCCGGAAGAGATCCTGGTGGCCCATGATGAACTGGACCTTCCCCCTGGCATCGCCAAATTTAAACAAGGCGGCGGACATGGCGGGCATAACGGCCTGAAAGACATTATCAGCAAGCTCGGCAACAACAATAACTTTCACCGCCTGCGGATTGGCATCGGCCATCCCGGCGATCGCAATAAGGTCACCGGCTTTGTTTTAGGCAAGCCCCCAGCCAGCGAGCAAAAACTGATTGATGATGCCATTGATGAGGCGGCGCGCTGCACCGAACTGTGGCTAAAGGAAGACCGCATCAAGGCGATGAACCGCCTGCATGCCTTTAAGCCTGTCTAATCGCCCAGATTGTCGCGAATCTGTGTATAATGCGCGAAAATTATCTTACGTTTCCGGCGGAGCCTGCTAATGGCTCTGCCCATACAGCTATAAAGGGTACTAAACCATGGGATTCAAATGCGGTATCGTGGGCCTGCCAAATGTCGGTAAATCCACTCTTTTTAACGCGCTGACTAAAGCGGGTATTGAAGCGGCTAACTTCCCCTTCTGCACGATTGAACCCAATACTGGCGTCGTCCCTATGCCAGACCTGCGTCTGGATCAGCTGTCTGAGATCGTTAAGCCGCAGCGCGTAGTGCCCACCACCATGGAATTCGTTGATATCGCCGGCCTGGTGAAAGGCGCCTCCAAAGGTGAAGGCCTGGGCAACCAGTTCCTGACCAACATCCGTGAGACCGAAGCGATTGGTCACGTGGTGCGCTGCTTCGAGAACGACAATATCATTCACGTGAATAACAAAGTCGATCCGGCTGATGATATTGAAACCATCAACACCGAGCTGGCGCTGGCGGATCTGGACACCTGTGAACGTGCTCTGCAGCGTGTACAGAAGAAAGCCAAAGGCGGCGATAAAGACGCTAAAGCTGAACAGGCCGCACTGGAAAAATGCCTGCCGCATTTAGAAAATGCGGGCATGCTGCGCGCGCTGGATCTAACGGAAGAAGACAAGGCCGCCCTGCGCTACCTGAGTTTCCTGACGCTGAAGCCCACCATGTACATCGCCAACGTCAACGAAGACGGTTTTGAGAACAACCCCTACCTGGATAAAGTGCGCGAAATCGCGGCCAAAGAAGGTTCTGTTGTGGTGCCCGTCTGCGCCGCCGTTGAGTCCGACATCGCCGAGCTGGAAGATGAAGATCGTGATGAGTTTATGGCCGAGTTGGGCATTGAAGAGCCAGGCCTGAACCGCGTGATCCGCGCCGGTTACTCCCTGCTAAACCTGCAAACCTATTTCACCGCTGGCGTGAAAGAAGTTCGCGCATGGACTATCCCTGTCGGTGCCACCGCGCCACAGGCCGCCGGTAAAATCCATACCGACTTCGAGAAGGGCTTTATCCGTGCACAAACTATCGCGTTTGAAGACTTTATTGCCTATAAGGGCGAGCAAGGCGCGAAAGAAGCCGGAAAAATGCGTTCAGAAGGTAAAGAATACATCGTTAAAGATGGCGACGTGATGAACTTCTTGTTTAACGTCTAAATAAAATGTGTTGTCTCATGAGGTTTCATTGAATCTCATGAGCTTCACAAAAACTGATTAAATCCACGCAGTTGCGTGGATTTTTTCATTTCATAACGTCTCAAATGATTTCGTAGAAGCGCAGTCAAAAATGAGTAGATGGATGAGTACAACATTCTTCCATTTTCCTTTTTAAGTGAATACAGAAACGGTGTAATAAATAAACTAGGCCCCGTTACGCTCACCAATACGCAATGTCGCACTGCCAGGCCGAAAGAAAAACTCTATCGACTTAATGATTTCAACGGTCTCTACCTCGAAGTGAAACCCAATGGCAAAAAGGCATAATGCTATCGGTTTAAACTCAGGGTAAATCAAGCATGTTTGCGTTGGGTGAGTATCTGGCGATAAAGCTCGCCGAAGCTCGCGAGAAATACGAGCAAGCGCGAAAACAGTCGCAGATGGCGTTAGCCCGACACAGGCTCGTTAGTGAGATAAGATCCGCAAGGTCAATGACGCTTCTAATAACTTTGAGCTGATCGCCAAAGAGTGGTTGCAGATGAAAGACTGGGCCGAAATCACCAAAACGCGGCGACTGGATATGCTTGAACGTGTGGTTTTCCCTGCAATCGGTAAGCTCCCAGTCAGAGAGATCACCCCACATCACATTCTGAAAATTCTTCAGGAAACGGCTAAGCGCGGCGCTCCGACCGGTGCCACTGAAGCCCGCCGCACCTTTTCATCCGTTTTTGAGCTGGCGGTGGCGACGCTTAGAGCAGATAGCGATCCTGTCTGGCCGGTGCATAAGGCGATTCCGGCGAATAATACACAGCACAAACAAGCACTGAATCCTAAGCAAATCGGAAAGTTATTAAGCTGTTTTGACAATAGTCGTTGCTCGTATCAGGTCAACTATTGCATGTGGCTTATGTGGTGGACATTGGCGCGTCCTGCAGAAGCCACCGAAGCAGAATGGACAGAATTCGATCTTGATAACGCCCTGTGGACCATTCCAGCAGCGCGAATGAAAGCCCGCAGAGAACATGTTATTCGCCTTCCCTATCAAGCTGTCAACATGCTCAGAACACTACAGGGATTAACCGGGCATCGACAGCCCTTTTCCGGGCAGGGATAATCCGCCAGGTCTAATGACAACGCACTCTCTGCGCCAGCTACTTAAAAGCTGGAACGCACATATAGCCTACATGCAACCCGAACCACAGGAAGTACCCGCTTAAACGAAATGGGCTATCGGCCTGATGCTATTGTGACCTGCTCCCCGTTGAATAACACACCGCGATGTCAGTAATGTCTTTTAATTGACTCTATATGTGCGCTACGTGCCCGTGCCATATGCAGAAATTAAGTATCAATCAAAAAAAAGCAGCTCATGGGCAGAGGCAGCGATACCAATACGCTCAGCCAGTTTCAGGGCTTCATCGAGGAATTAGGGTGTGTACTGCTTATGGGCCATTTTGCTGGTCGATGCTGGTTTTGTCATGAGTAATTACCGCTGGCTGAGCGTCAATATATGACGGGTAAGATCATCGAGCTTTGTTTAAGGTAAGCGTTTTCCCCAGGTCTAATTCTCTCCTTCACTCTGCCAGTGAAACTGAAACGCCGATCTTCTTGTATCCTGCATATTGATGACGTAGAAGTTGCGGGGAAAATACTCTGTTGATGTCTCGCTGAAGGTGTTTAATCCGTATAGTGCGATTTTTTTTCCTGTTATTTCCGTTAGTTCTGGGATGGTGCTGGAAGGCACGCGAAAGACCTTAACAACTGAGCTATTAGGTAGCAGGATCTTCAGCGTAAGAAGATGATCGTCACTTTGCACGTCAAGTAACTGACCGCTGATATCGATTCCGCCATGCTGATGATCAGAATGAGACGGTTGCATCTGCCTGCGTAGCTTTTCTATCCAGGCCGGGCACGAGCAACGGCAGGAACAATGGGAGCAGTGCATGCCAGGACAAGCCAGTTCATATACTGAAAGTGGGATATTCCGTGGCAAAAGTCGATTAATATTTTTGATAATCATAGTGACCCGTTCAATCAGGTCTGCATTTAGTGTCCCTTCCCAGCTATCACGGCTCCCCGTCAAAACTAACCCAATATCCATATCAGGTACCTGCTCTTTTACCATTATGCCATAGGCCGCAACCTGCAACAGGCTTGCTTCTTTCGGCTGGTTTTGTTCGTCTGTTACCTTTCCGGTTTTCAAATCAACTATGTTTAACCGATCGGGCCGCTCCTGATATATGAAGTCGGCTCGCCCATGCATGTCGAAATCACCGCTGACCAACATTACCTCCCGGCCAACGGGTAATGTTTTTTCGTGTGCAGGAACCCCTTTTATGAAAACAGGCGGCTGAAGCGATCTGACGTAGCGGATCTGGGTAACAAGCATTTGGCGCGACACCAGCCCTGCAACGCCGTGACGATCATATATCCAGTTAACCACCGGCCCGGCGCGTCGATTGGCTGTCAACGCGGCCTTAAAATCATTTTCCAATTGCCTGAGGGTATAATTCTCGGGAGCAGCCTCCCGGTGTTTCACTGAATTGACGCGTTGATGTATTACCTGCCCCAGAATCACTCCCGGATGCAGCGGTAAACGTGCGTAAGAATGAGCTTCACTTTCCAGCAGGTATTTCGCCGGACAAACGACGAAGCTCCCCAACAGAGAAGGAAGCACCGGACGAGTACGCGATAGTGCCATTTCATTCATTGCATTATCACTCCTGAGATGAGGACGCATGAGTCCGTAATTTTGCCATTTCAGTCCCCATGCGCCGTGACAATGCAAAAGTATTCGTAGTGTCTACGTCCATCTCATATGAAAATGCCTCAAGTTCCGGGTTTGCAGCAAATGCAGCATCGGGATCCCAAAATGGATGTAATACGGCGGCCCATCGCCCGGCCCCGATGCGTATCAAGGGTATATTCCCCATCACTTTTACGTCACTGTCGCTGTATAGCGAAGCGGCCTCTTTGGCTAATCGTAGGGCATTTACCGGCCAGTCAGCCACACCCGGAGAGGTAAAATCACCGTTCAGCCCGGCGTTATAGGTTTGATCCAGAAGAAGTTGAATAACATCCAGACCTAGACGCCAGTCCAGCAATCCGTGATACGGCTGGTTTCCGTACCTGTGCAGACAGTGATAACACCCCTGAAAGCAGCGTTCGCGATGATCGGGTTGCAGAAACTCAGCTAGTGGGTAGGCCGTTTTGTTATTTAAAATCTTCTTCATGATCTCAAGGATAATGAGAGAACCGGATGATCCCTTCTGCTGTAGCCGTTCACATAACCCTGACCCATTAACCAGACGATCGGCCATTTGCAGAACCGGTACAGACTTACCGTTTTTTAGCATTTGAACGCGGGGTTCCAGAATTTCGATTTCTTCAGGATCAATATCCAGCAGCTCTTTTGATGCATAGTTAACAATGATAAAAGACGCCGAGAGCGCAGCAGCCCTGAATGCCGGGGTTAGCGTGGGATACTGTAGTCGGAGACTCGGCGGGGTTTGGGCAACCCTTAGCGCCAGTAGATCAGTCACTTTAGGCGCGGCAAGATAAAATGTGTTTCGGTTTTCCCCCTGATCGGTAAAACGGTTTTTAACTAACGGATCGGTCTCAATGATTTGACTATCCATCCAAACCCGGTTCGCCCAAAGCGGCTGGTAAGTCCCTTGTTTTATAAAAGGGACCGATAAGCTTCCCTGTGTTGCACTGAAACCACGCCATGTTTTATCGGTATAAATTCCCCGATTCAGGCGGTGCAGACATGTCTGCGGTTGAAGCTGTATCGCCACATTAACGTCAGGCTCTGGCATTGCAGAAAAAGTGTAGGCTTCTGCAATTGATACACGACTGGCCGTAGTCAGGATCTGATCAAAATCCTCTTTGGCCGATTTTGGTTCCAGCGTAGTGATAAATCCATAAGGAACATAGCATTGATAGCGTTCCGCGTTATCCATAACGGCGCCGCAGATAGTACATTCTGTAGCCAGTGTGTTTGCAGGAGCCCAGACGTTGCACACCGGACAGGCGGTCATTGTTCTGAGTTCACCTGGTTCGCAGGCATTTGAATAAAATGATCGTGGATTTTTTCTGCTCTGCTTAAGCATTCCACTATAACCTGCCGTAAAGTAGCGTCGTTTGTCCTGAACCAGAATTTTTCCGGGGGCAAATTCCTGTATCGCAATATCCAGATCGCGATCCATGCTGGCAAATTCGATTTCTTTTTCGCCTGTGCTGACGGGCCTTGTCAGCAACAGGCGTGATCGGGACGGCATGCCATACATTGGAAATTTACCGTGTTCCGCCAGCGCTTCTGCCAGACCTTTCGCCTCCATTGCACTGTCGTTCAGTACGGCGTTAATATCCTGAATCAGTTGTTCCGGCGTCAAAGGCTGAATAATTTTCTGGAATAAATGGTGGTCTTGCTGCGTGCAAGTCCGGGCAAATTCATCGCGTGCCAGGATGGTTGCTTCGATGGCCCGCCGGATTTTTGGCAGCCATTCTGCCTGGTTTTCTTTCAGCCAGTGTACCGGGAAAAACTCACCGTGGTTATCAGGGGTGTATGCGTAGTCGTCAACCGGCCATGGGTGATCTGCTTTTTCCGTTTTCTGCCTTAACCATTTGAATGCCGACACCAGCCAGATTTTTCGTACCAGTCTCTGGCAGATCATCTCCAGCTTTGTGGTCAAAAACGGTGGCGGAGGGAGATCGCCGGTAATTTTTTCCGGATAGCGGAAGTAAAACAGATCGTGACTCTTGCTGCGACACGCGGTTAATACGAATGAAAACGCCTGTCCGCGTCGTCCGGCACGTCCCACACGCTGTTGATAATTAAAGCGTTGTGGAGGCATGTTAGCCTGAAAGACCGCGCGTAAATCACCGATATCCACTCCCACTTCCATGGTTGTAGTTACGGAAAGCACATCGACCACGCGAGCTGCCCGGTCAAGGTCTCGATCGGGCGCAAAATCTTTCATTCCCTCCGGTAAAATATCATCGTCGTCGGCAATCAGAATACCTTTAAACCGGCGTAGCCTTGCCGCCGAGTTTTCGGTCATTCCAGTCAGTTCCTCTGAGCGCATCCGGTGAATACCAGAAGAATGTGAGAGGCGTTTGCCAAGATAATGTTGCATCTGGAGCGTTTTTGCCTCGCTGCACGGCGTTTCTGGTAAAGGAGAGTAGCAGCGAGTACAGATTCCCGCGCCGGTGTGCATGTGTATACGCCCACAACGGGAGCAGCGCCAGACGCGATCGGTAGGTTCCGCCAGGCGAAAGTGCATTTTGCCAATATCAATAATACCGCCCTGATGACCCGCCAGCTCAAGTCGCCGGAGAAAATTATCAATTAAAGATAAAGGCTCGCCTCCTAAACGCTGGCATATCTCCTGCGTAAAGCGGTACAGGCGGTTTCTACGATTGACATCGCGCGCTGAACTCCATGGGGTTTCTGGCTTTGTATATTGTGAAGGGGTAACCCGGTACGCGTCAGCCAACACACGAAACATTGCGTCATAAATCGCGAGATGTTCACGTGAGTCGTTTCCGATAATTGGAAGGCAGGGATAACCCCAACCGGACTCTTCAAGCGCGAAGTAGGTTTTACTGAATACGCTTTCCCCCACCAGCCGTTTCAGATCGCGTGAAATCTCCTTTCGTGCCACAAGCAGGTTGTCTTCATAGGATGGAAGCGCCTTCCAGCACCACGCCCCTTGCGCGTTCTTTTCAAAGAGTTGTTGCCATGCAAAGGTTAGCGTGCCTTCTTCATGTTTTTCAGGATCGGGAACAGGCGCGATGCCAGTACGATCGGAAGGGTGAATACCTGCATCTACCTGCGCCCTTAACAGCAGGCCAAGCGGTTGACCTGCATCCGGTGATTCAGGTTCGAGGATTTCACGCAGAGGTATGCTGTCAGCTTCAGGCTTTGATAATAACCCTCTGATTTTCTTTCGTTCATCAGCAAGATGATCCAATTCATCCTCTTCCTCATCCGACCTTACGTTGAGGTTAATCAGTGTTTTGTTCCGGTTCTCTATCTCTGCCTGGCGTATTTTTAGTTGGTTATGGGACGGTTTATCAGCCGCAATGGACTGTAGCGAATGTACAACAATTTCTCGTCTGACGTCGTCATGATGACCCGATTCCAGATCGAGCGCCGCCCTTGCGGCATCTTGACGACTATCTGAAAACGTTACAAGTTGCTCACGGTTACCCGATCGCTGTAGTTCCGCCATTAGCGAGCTGGTCAGTAGCTGTGTCGTTTTCGAAAAACCGACGCGAAAGCTACGGATTGGGGAAAGCTTACCTTTGCCGTATTTGTAGGATGTACCACATGCCGGACACTGAAAAGGTAGTGCCGTTCCCGGTGACTGGCTGGATGACTGGCCTCTTTCCGGGGTAGAAAATTCACCGGGTTTGACATCATAGAACCAGCCCGCAATATAGTTTTCTGACAACTGTTTTAATAACGGAACAGGATGCTTAATGGTGGCGGTATAGGGATCGTAACTGGCTTTTACCCATGTACCGAAAGTATTGTCATTGTCGCTTTTAAGCTCCTCATTTCCTTTCGGCCAGAAACGTTCGACGACAGGCATAAATAACGCGTATTCTTCAGCAGATCGGCGTTCTACCATGACTGATTTTGCGTGTTCGGGCAGTTGTTCCGTATCCGGGTCGTTGGGTAAAAGTTCAATTCGATTTTCTGCACCAGAAAAGACTGAAGGTTTACCGCCCAAGAAGAGATTGCCGCAGCATTCACAATAAAGTAATTCGACACGTCGCGATTTTTTATCTTTGCCGTAACGTAAGCCGGACTCTATGGTAAGATCGCCAAAATAGCGGTGATTGATTTCTTGCGCAGATGCAGCGCTGGGGACGGAAATTGGCGCGGCATATAACCCTTCTAGTGCACGCAAAAAAGCATGCGCGCGGAAACGCGGCGCACCGATATCTTCAGGAAAGGCATGTGAAAACCATTGCGGCCAGTCTCCCTCAGTCGAGCGTAACCAGATTAATGCCCGGAGCGCTTTTTCACTATTGGGTTGAGTGCTAAATATGCGTGAACTAAGCATTTTAATTGATGTGGCCCTCGGAGAATGATCGTCCGTATAGCAGCCACTTTCAAGCAGGTTGGCTGCCTGTAAGACGACACGTTGCGCCAGTTGTTCTGTAGAGGCTTCACTGGCTGTCATTCCCATGCTGCGGGCGACATTCTGCCAATGTTGTAATGAGGTAAGTGGTGCTTGCTGTAACTTAAGCACTGCGTGACAAAACGCCTCCAGATCCCACTGGAAAAGAGACATATTGCCCGGGGGAAGGGTGTCACCTTTGATAATACATTCTCTCCAGTCGCTGGAAGAGGCGCCTGAAGGTAATCCCCGCTGACCAAACATCCCCCATAAATATTCGACGCTTTGATCACCTTCAGGCCCTTCAACGGGTAAAGAGGCGCTGGAGGCCAGAATACGCAATTTGTGTCGGTGTTTTTCCTGATCCAGCCCTAGCCGATTGATCAAATGTTTAAGCAAGTAGCTAACTTCAGTACCGGCGGTCCCTCGCTGTAGATGAAGTTCGTCAAGAATAAGATAAAAATAGGCATCAGGATCGCGCTCAATCCACTGTCTGGTTTGCTCAAAAATAGTATCGTCCACCTCGCGAACTAGCATCGTTGAGAGCATGCTGGTGTTGGTGATCAGAATATCGGGCGGTGTCTTTTGCATTTCCCAGCGGCTGAGAACCTCTCCGCCAGCGGTTCGGGGGAAATTAAACGATAATTCGTTATCCTTGTCCTGCTGCGCTTGTCGTACCGCCTCCTGATGGGTCTCTTCCGTTAATTGCATATATTCACGCAGCTCAGTGATTTTTTTAGCTACGCGCTTTTTCTCATTTTTTTCTTCACTGAGTCGGGGATGTTTAAGCCAGCCAGTTACTTTAGTTGCGCTGGTATAACGACCAAAGAAGATCCGGTTGCCGCCGAAATGCGTATCCATGACATCATGAGCTTCGCTGGAATCCAGCGCTCGTCGCATACGTACCAGTTGATCTTCTACCAAGGCATTCATCGGGTAGAGGATCAGCGCGCGTACCGCTTTCGGACGAGCAGCGGCTTCATGCTCGCGCATGAAGCTGGGCTGTTTATCCGCTACCTTATGCCACCACGGTTGCCAGCGCTTCAACGCCGGGCTTTGCGGCCAGCCGGTAGCTTCTTTTGCGATCTGTGCTAGGACCGGCAGTAAAAATGATTCGGTTTTACCGGAACCGGTCCCGGAGGTGACAATGCCCGGTTTCCCTGGCTGTACCCCTCTTTTCAGCATGTCCAGTTGATGGGTATAAAGATTAAAACGTCCCTTAGTTGAATCCGTTTTATTGCGTGGCAGAAGTCCACCTAAACAGAGGTCGATGAATGCCGCCCTTTGTTGCGCATTAAACCCTGGCAACCATGTCTGACCATGAGCATCATTTCGTAATTCACTGATAGTTAAGCCATAGTTCTGATATCGGGACATCGGCTCAAGAAATAGATCGGCGCATAATGTCCCTTGCTGTTCCAGTAACGCTCGCCGTTCAGTCTGTATGTCTGATGAACCAATACGGAAGGCCGTTTCAAGGTACGAAATATAAAAATCTCTTATTGATTCAAATGTTTCCAGTGGGTTATTCATTATTAATCCTTTGCTTATAACTGGAAAAGGGTCTCAAGTACGCTTGCAGATTCACCGGTAGTCATTTCCTGAACATATGGCCCTAACTCCGGGGCAAGAGCGTCAATCGTGGTCGCAATATCTTGTGCCGTACTACGGCCTAGGCTATAAGCCAGACGGGCAACAGCTTGTGCTTGTTCATCGGGAAGTAAAGAGAGTAGCGCTGCTTCTAGCACTTCCCTTGGCGCACAAGCTTGGTACTCTGGCTGGGGGTTGTCCACATTGATTGTCTGCCATAGTTCAAGGGTAATACGAGAAGGCGTGATGTCAGTATTTTGCTCAAATAGCCGTTCATCCGACCATATATTTTCTGCAAGAAACAGGGGTAACTGGTAAGCAAGAGGAGCCTGTAATGGAAACGTGCTTTTTCCGGTGGTGAATGTGAGTAAAAAAAGTATCGGGTGTCGGATGGACAAATGTCGTAGAGCCTGCCGCCGATCCGTCCAACTGCATGCGGCAGGATGGCGAGTTCTGAATAAGCACTCTTGGAGTTCAGGGAGCAGCGTTTCTGGAGGAGTGCGGTTAAAACCACGCAATTCAACGATGCTCGCCAGCCCTGCCTCTTGTTGATGGGTCAAAAAATCGCCTAGCGTCATGGTATTAGTATCGCCGGATAAACGGATCAATGTGGGGGAGTTCATTAAATCACTGAAGCTAAAATGATCGCTATGTACCGATACTTCTCCCCAAACATTCCCGGCTAAGAGGTTCGCTAGTGAGGCGATAGTGTCTTTCGTCTGTTTTCCCATCAATCCGACTGCGGGTGTAACACTCGCAGCGGCAATCAGGCTGGATAATAAAGATTCACTTAGTCCCGTCGCCAGAGCCTGTTTTTCGATAGCCGATGATAGTTGATGTTTGCGAGTCAGGGCATTCGTCTCTGCTAATGGAAAATTAGAATTTACTGATTCGGCTACAGATTCTGGTGCTATTTGTCGTTGGGCAGGTTGTTCCTGCACTGTTTCATTTTTAATTATCGCCCGCAGTAACGCTGTCTTGGCCAGCGTTTCAATTCCCGCTTGAGATGCAGCTTCGAAGGTCTTTTTAATCCGTTGTTCCAGTTCATTTTCTTGCTGACGTAGCGCTTTATTAATACGATCGGTCTCTTTTTTCAGTTTTTTCTTCTGGTCGTCGATTTCATTTTCAAGCTGTATTTTCTTTTCAGATAATACTTTTATTGATTGTTTAATCTGGTACTGTTCTTCTTCGTAACGAGTCAGTATTTCTTGTTTCTCAATATTAATTTGCGCTTCAACCTCAGGTAAAGCCAATAACTGTTGAGTCGTATCGTTAAGAAAGGATTTTGTATCTGCTATCTGTTCCAGGTGAGATACAGCACGAAGATAGGATGCCTCATTATCAGACTCATGTTCAGCAATAAAATGGGTTAAATTTTGTAGCTGTCCTTTACTGAATTGAGGGAAATCTTTTGCTGAATCAGTGCGTTTAAGCAGGCGTTTGATCCACGTGCTGGCTTCAGCACAATCATATTTTTTACTCACCTGAGGGAGTTCAGTGATCACCCTGAGGGCATGAGAACCAAGTAGTGTCTGAGAAACCTGACGATAACTCTCTAGCGGCATGTCAAAGTCATATTTTTTAGGATCAGACAAGTCACCCGGTAATCTTAGGGATACGCCATCACTTAGGTGAAAAATGACCGCCGTATCGTTTTGCGGCTGGTAGCGGGTCAGTAACCACTCTCTGACAGCATCAGGCTCATCAGAGGCATGAGGCAGCGCAACGACAGGATAAACGCGCGACAGGTAGTCAGTAATAACATACTGCGCGGGTTTATCAGACGGCTGATATCGGGCTTTCCATATTGCTATTTCACCCCGAGTAATTTTTTTGCTGAAATAGCTTTCAAAACCAATGGCTTCACCTCCATGGGGGAAAAGATCTTTTACCAGTTCCTCCGGGAGGTCTCGTAGGTTGCCATTAATTAACAGACTAATCGGCATAACAAAAAAAGCGCCGGTCGCGGTTAACGCTAACACTTTTCCAATGAACATAACTTCGTCCATCGAACTGTCGATTTCTTTGGAAACAACGGGAGGAGCCTGTATTACACTAGTACCATCTATTGTTTTAAGGTCGTAACTGGCTTCAAACTGATCGATAAGCTCACCCAATTTTCGCGCCATCGGTAAAGAATGTTCTGATAGCTTTTTACGCCATCGATTATCGGCTGTTCGCGTTCCCCTGAGTGCATCAACCAATCCCCCAACAAACAGTGGTATAGTGCGCTCTGGCTTAGGAGTTTCTCTACCCTGACTAATTAAGGCACAATGTTCAATGTCTTCATCCATGAAATTAATTGTGGAAGAGTCAGAAACACCATTTTGGGGTAAATCTATTTCTTCACCATTCAGGAATTTCGTTATGATTTCAGGGCAGTCAGAAGAAATATATAATCCCAGAATAGTGCGCCATAACGGTTTACAGTGTTCAATATCTTCCGCATTACTTTCTGCTTCTAACAGATCTCTAAGAACATTTTGTGGGTCATTTTGTTCAGGAAACGTTAAATTTTCACGAAGCCAATCAGACACAACAAGTTTGGCCTTAGGTGGTAACGTACGGAGAAAATGTAACCTTTTCTCTGGTCCTTTCGGTAAATTATCTGCTTTAGCGCCATTTCTGGTGAGTCTTTGCTTGCACTCTTGTAAGCATCTGATCAATTCATGAGATTCTGTACCGAAGCTGTACATTTGGCCCAGCCGGTCGCTGATAATACTTTTCTTTTTAGCCATGTTAAACGTTCTCCTTACCACCTGATTCTGTAAAATTACTGTAAGGTTCTACGCAGCTTGCGTGTTGTCAGCGCTCTGTCCCGTCGTTCCAACGCGCGTTGGCACGAAGAGGAAACCATTACATTGTCCCAGAGTGGAAATTTCCCCCCTGCAAATAAGTAACCACCATTATCTGTTATCGACAAGCATCCATGGGCAACATGGATCCACCACTCTAAAACGGAGGGCGGTAACGCAAAGATTTTCTTTGACCAGCACCAGTCAGTATCGCCTTTTTGCACGCCAACCGTTTCTCCTGAACATATCATCTGAGTCATTAAAGCCCAGGAGAAGCTATCAGTTTGCCAGTATCCGGTGTTCTGCCGAATAAAATAACGATAACGCTGCTTTTCCTGACACCGTATCAATAGATTATTAGCCGTTTGAGTAAGCCGCTGTTCTTCTGACCATCGGTATTTTTCAGCTTGCCATAGCGACACATTGAGTTCCGGGGGTAAAGCCGGGATAAACTGCATTTGAGACAGTGGTAGCAATACTCCGCTCAAAGCATTTACGGGGAAATCGTCGTGACTAACCAAACGTAACCCAAACTGTTCAATGAAAGCATGAACACGCTCTCTGGCTGATAGATGCAATTCAATACAACCCATTGAACAACCTTTATCCTCAACCAACCGACGCCCTATTCGCTCACCGTTATTAAGTGCTTCTTGGAGAAGATTACGTTCACTTCTTGTAAACATCCCCAGAATCCGGGCAACAATTCCCTGCTCAGTGACATCAACGGAAATGGTTCTTTCAGCCAATGAGACTAACGAATATGGCGCATGGCGTCGTTGTACTACACAAAGCCAGCCAGCAGCAAAGAGCATGCGACGCAATTGCCACTCGGGTATCCTCGTTACCAGTGATACGGGGTCAATATGTTGTTTTAATTCACCAAAAGGCAATGTGCTACGACGTTGAAAACGCAATGCCAGCGCCTCAGCGAGCCAGTCAAATGCTGCGGGTATATTATGTAACTCGGTATATTGGCATGTTACAGGACGGCAATTTTCATACTGCCATAACATCTGAGCACCACTCAATGGTGTTATTTCTTGGCGTTTCAGTGGGGGGATCACTGCCATATCCCCTAACGCCATTAATACTCCCGATGGTCCATCAATAAGCCAATCATGTGGCTCTGTAATTTTACAATAAGTGGCGTAAGGCGCGTGATCTAACACGTGTACATCAAAATTTACTGGGATATCTGAATGCGCTAACGTAAGTTCATAGCGACAAAATGCCTGACCAGATATTTCCATCAACTCCTCTGGTGGAATGAATAATCCTTCAGCTCCCTGAGATAGCGAGCCATGAGTTAATTCTTCTCCGTCTTTATTGCTGATGACATAGCATCCTCTTAGTACTTCAGGCATATGAATTATCGGTGTACTGGCAGGGTTAAGCAGTATAGCCTGTCCAAATCGCGCTGCGCCTGACATACGAGGTCGAGCAGGCTGCCATCCCTGTATTAGAAAACGACGGGCTTCTTCTGGTAACAAACGGGCAATGTTATCCAGCGTTTGCCTGCCAACTTTATCGGAAGAAACTATCGACCATTTGGTAGATTTAATATCCCGACGTTGTACTTTTTCGCCAACCGTCTTCAAGACAGTGAAAATACTGTCTGCATATGTATGATGAAGTATTAAATAGATTGGAGAATTTTCATAATATTCTCCTTCTGAACTAATATGACAAAAATCATCACGAAAAAGCGGTAAACACCCAGACCGCAGCGCGACTCCTACTCGTGATCTATAGAAATAACCCTTCCGTTTTTTTAATAATAAATCCAAGGAACTTAATGTGGTGCCTGTATCTCGTTCGTAATATATATTATTATAGTTCTCTATTTCATTAGGCAAGGAGTAATAATGCTGGATTTCTGAGGCTGTAGCAGCAGCGTCATCCATAAGAAGATAAATCTCCGGATTACCGGAATCATTAAACTCCATTTGAATACAATACTTACCATTCTCTTTGAGTTGTTCTCTCTCTGTATGTACAGTGATATCACGAACAGCGCCCCAAAAAGGAGAGTCATAAGCCTGCTGCATGGCAGCCTTTGAAAGTAATGTTCTGAACTCAATAAACTCTTGGTTAAAAATTTCGCTAAAATAAGATATATATTGATGTACTACCTTATTAACTGATTCAAAAGTTGAATGGTTATCTAATTTATTATCGATGAGAATGTTCCGTAAAAAGACCTCATCTTTGTAGCAGGGAAAAGCAATTCTCTTGGAATATCCAATCAATCTTTCATGCTTTGATGGCCTTGGCAAGATTAAACGGGTACAGTTTTGTCTTACACTACTCCATCTTTCTAACCTTTCCCATAAGTTGGGTAATTCAGTAAAAACAAATTTTTTATTTTTATCAAAGCCAAGCATCACAGAAAATCGAACCCGAAAATCACCTTCGTCATGTGTTTCATCATCAGCACTGGCAGCAAGTAATGTTAAATATAAAACCGCAAAATAAGTAGGATATCCTTTTATTTGCGCTAAAATGTCTAATCGCGACTCATCCCTGAGAGCATCCTGGATTTTAGACGCTTTTTTTCCAAACGAAATCAGGAAACTTCGCTTAGCATCCTCTTTGCTACGTGGACCTGCAAGTTGCTCAAAAATGCGTCCCGTAGTATCAATGCGGCTTAAAGTCGAGCCAGTATGCGTAGACTCAAGAAAAACGATCTTTACTAGTTCAGCATTCCATTCTTCTAAAGTAACCGGGAAAGAATCATCCATAATCACCACCTAATTACCGTTCGCTGTCATCTTTTTCAAACCAGCACCAGAAAATAAATGTCGAAAAAGTACCTCAGCCAGTAGTGGAGGAACAGCATTACCAATTTGGGTAAATTTTGACTCGACGTCTCCTACAGGCTCAAAACCCTGTGGAAAAGTTTGTATTCGTGCACATTCCCGCCATGATAACCGCCTTGCCTGTTCCAGTTTGGGACGAGAAGTATCAACAATTAGATGCTCATATTCATCAGAAAAATCCCAGCGCTGCTTCCAGCCATCCTCCAGGTTTGACCATGTTAACTTCATCACCGGACTGGCAGGATGTAATGTCACATGACGCCAGTTAGCTACGACGGTGTAAGCAGGGCTGTCCCATAGAGCTTTACGATTTCGGGACATGAAATACCATGAGAAATGCCCTTCAGGATCATGTGGTCGTTCGTAAAACTCACCTTCGGGCCATAGTGGTAAATCCCTAATAGCCTCACCATGTGAAACATAGGGTTTTAAATGAGGATTCTTTTTTGTCGCTTTGCCATGTGTTTCAGTAGGAAATTCAAAGTATTGCCCCAAATCGTTTCTAACGCCAATAATAAATAAACGCTTACGTGACTGAGGTACGCCATAGGCCCTTGCGTTTACCATATGATAGCTGACCTGGTACCCAGCAGCTTTGTATTCTGTGAGCTGCTGTTCCAGAAAACTACCTGCCCCCAAATGTTTCAAACCAGAAACATTTTCAGCAACAAAATACTTAGGCCGAGCAGTCTCTAATACCCGTAGAAAATGTTTATAAAGGTTTGTTCTGTCGTCATTACTTGGTTTTCTGTTACCTGCCATTGAAAATGACTGGCAGGGATAGCCACCAACAACAATATCAACATCTGGAAAAAACTGAATTTGAGAGATATCGCCATGCCTAATATCGGTATCAGGGAAATAGCTCCCTAATGTTTTGCAGGCATTCTCAACAACATCGTTGGCAAAGATGATATCTCCACCGGCTGAGGTAATTCCAAAATCCATGCCTCCGCAGCCGGAGAATAGCGAAAGCACTCGGATATTATCGTTGTCTCTCTCGAAAACACTACTCATATGCCCATACCAAATATCTTCTTGTAACAAACCGCGCTTGGTTGTTAATTTTCAATAAAGTCATAGAGAAAAATTATACCCCTGTTTAAAGAATCTTACATCAACATGCTTAGCTTTTGAGGGTTAGCTGGTGTTTTTTTGTCATAGTATTACTAAACGATCTTTTTTCAGATAGCACTTCCACTAAATTCACCAGCGTTTCCATCAACATCATAGAGTTCATCGGTAACGGCTCAAACCCCACCCGCAGGTAAAAATTCCATGTTTCATCCGACACGGCTTGAACCAGCATCCCGCGAATGCCAATAGTCTCTGCCACCTGAATTACCCACAGTCTAACGTCTCGGACGTGCGCACGTCCGCGTCCCTTCCCATCTAATGATTTGTCCATCGCAAAACGTTCCAGCGCCACAACCGGGATCGGGTCAGGTATATTACGGCGGAAATGCACGGGCGCAGTGTTTGTCGCCACAGCGTTGGAAGCCAGCGAGTAGTAAGCCATCGTAAGACCCCATTTTTAACGGCAGTAATAAGTAGATTCAGGTCATACGTGAGTACGCTGCATTGGTGTGAATCCATTTAACGCCATATAGTGGCATAGTCATGAAATTCATCTAGTGATTTAAACAGGTGTTGCCTCAGCCAGTCATAACTTACCGTTCGATTCTATAGCTCAATGTACGCATTCTGCTGGGGTTTGCCCGGCTGAATTAAACTAAGTGTTATTTTCTGCTGAACTGCCCATGACGTCAGTATTTCTCCTGCATGTTCTGGTCCGTTATCACACCGGGTAACACAGATTTTAATAACCTCTGCTATCTTATTTTCATCTATTCGGATATTTTTGGCAATGCTCAATTAAAATATCGGCGAGCTTATCAGTGAAAATACCCAACGCGCGCTGATCACGTTCAGACGGTTCGAAACCACATATAAACTCCTTCATACTAATAATGTCAGGTGTAAATTGGGATGGGAGATCATTATAGCGTATGCAGATTTCAATCTTATCTATCACTTCTTTATCATACCAAGAATAGCGCTCATTTAATTTGAAAAAATTATCGAATGCCTTTGCATAAGGATCACGCCCGGAAAAACCTTTTATACATTCTGCTCTTGTCATTTTTTTCGATAATGGCATGCCGTAAATCCAGTCAATAGAAAAATCAACAAAATCCTGACCAAAAGGATTCGGAACATGGGTAGCAAGAGGGTTTTTAGCTAATTTTATTTTACTATTACACTGATCGCAACTTGGTACCAAATTATACAAAGAGACGGCTAGCCAAGGGTAAACTGATTGAGGATAGAAATGATCAAGTGGCGGACGCATAGTCAGTTTACTATCAATGTGATAATTGACATGGTGTAAATGGCAGTATGGGCAGATACGCTGTGCGTGTTTATTTATTAATTGATACGCGCCATGTTTTGTGCTGTCTCTATTTTTGATAAATGTACTATAGTCGAAAATCGATTGAATAATGGCAAGCATCTTTTCAATGTGCGGATCTCTCGTATTTTTTTTATTTTTCCTAGTATGGTAACGAAGGATTTCTGGGAAATGTGTATCGAATATCGCGATCAACTTCAGCAAATCTTCCGGAGAACCTAGGATAATTGTTCGTAAACATCGTCTAAAAAAACGCATCATAATATTAGCTTTAACCCAACCGGTCTGATTTTTTGCATCGAAACCTGCTGTTTTGATTATTGAGTCGAAGATCCCTTTCCTGATTTTGAAATATGCATCTTCAAAATTTTTATCTAGTTTTTTCATTTTCAGCATGAATTAGCTCTCCTTGCCAAACACTTTTCGTTTGAGCGTTGCCTTTAGGGTGTCATCGGCAAGTGAGTCGATTAAAGTACGCGCCTCCATTATCTCTTCAGGCTTAATCTCTTCAGGCTTAATCTCTTCAGCAATACGTATATAACGCATAATTTTATTGAAAAGACTGGCACTATACTCGCCTGAGAATTCTCCGGCATTATAGACGTCATATAAAATGGACTTTGGTCCCAAACCAAATCCATTGATATTGTGGCCTTTATTCATATCAAACAGACAAAATGGTGGACTGTCAGCGGCGACTATCAAGGAATGTGTGGAGACAAAAAGATGGATACGGTGAGCTATGTTATTTTTATTCTGGCAAAACGCCAACAGTTGAGCAATATATTTTTTTTGCCAAGCCGGATGTAAAAACATTTCACCTTCATCAATCATTATCATAATGGGAGAATTGTCATGTTCTGTATGATTTTTTAGTTCTGCGCCAATAGACAAAAAAAGCTGAAGCAAGGCAATCTCACCGGAGCTGATTTTTGTGAACTCATAACGCAACACGTCTTCTTCTACCATTTCCCGAAGCACATCTTTTTCAAAGTCATTGAGTGCATTAACGAAGGGCAATAAATTCACCTCGGGAATTATTACTTTATTCCTTGTCTTTAATGAAACTACACCTTTGAGGATTGGGCCAACATTTTCCAAACTCAGCTTTGTGCCACTATCCAGCGCCATGATTTTAATAAATGAATAAAAATGAAGTGTATCAATTTCTGGTTTGCTCATCAATAATGCTGAAAGCTCTTCAATGAATTTATTTCTTAGCGGGTTTTCAGGTAAAAGATTTGTGAGCTTTGCAATATATAACCTGGCATTGATTACGCTTTCCGCGTCAGCGTCTTCCTTCAATCTCTGAAAAAGATACCTTAACTTAGTTTTAAAATCCCTTCTTCTTACATCCATGGCTTTACTACTCATGGTAACCAGTAGTGAAAGTATATTTTCTATGGACGTATAAACATCAGGAATCGAATTCTGAATCGATAATTCAATATTTTTATATGCTGCAATATTATGCTTTAACCACCCCATTGTTTCCATTACGAAGACAATATCATATTGCATATTATGGTTGAAACGGGGCGATGTATCGATAACATTTTTCTTATTTAGATAAGACCGTCTCCTGACCATATCAAAAGGTGATGAAGAATAAAAGATTGTATCAATTTTAGTTGGAGGACGCGTTAATTCAACATTACTGCTCCACGACTTCAATACTTTGCCTTTGTAGAGCTGAGGTTGGTTTCCCTCTCTACTTAGCAAGATCCCCATCTTGCATCCGTTATATCCGGAACAGGATTCGGCAAGTTCTAACAGTAGTTGGGTTTTCCCCGAGCCGTTTATACCAAACAATGCCGTAAACGAAGCGACTTGCGGCACGCTGTAAACATTCTGTCTATTTTTGACAATGGTAATCTGTTTTTTTTCTTCATCAATCTGAGCCACATAGCGATGCGTCAGGTTTATCCAGCAAACATTGCTGCCAATAGTGACAAACAGACCTTCAATAACTTCCATAACACATCCTTGCTGAAGTGATTCTTTCGAGAGAGTGCATGGAGAAGAGATCGGCAGATTGTGTCAATTCATTAGTGCGAAATGACCATAAGATCAAACGCGTTTCGTTCTCGCCACGCCCAGCCTTACATAAGTTAAAATAAATATAAATAGTTAATATATCAATAATATGAATGATTGTAGCCCTCTTTTCTTGCAAGACAACTTAAGTAATGTATAACTTTATATGACCATGTGAATGCTATGAAAAATCTAAGCAAAATCGCAGCGCTAATGCAGCTATCCCTCTCCCAGCAACCTTTGTCGCCGCCATGAACAACTATAAAGAAGAGGACATCATTGGTCATTACTTGTCCGTGTACTTTGTTTAATTAAGCTATAGTAGCTATCTGTTTCCACAACATATTACATATAGCTTGCTTCGGCCTTCTTGATCAAGCATGGATTATCATCTAGGCCCTATTCCTTGCTGAGCCTACATTCTCACGGACCGGATGCCCATGGGCTCAACATCGTATGCTCATAAACCACATGTTCTGGGTGCTGTGTTCAGGCACATCATGGCACAATTTTGCTTAGCAATATGGCCTATTAAGGACCATCCTACTCGGTGACATACTCTGCAGCTATTGACTTATTTTAAAGAGGTTACTTTTATCCTTCGATTCATATGGCTTCGTAGACTAGTCGGCTACTGCAATGGACGTTCGCAATGTATAGGCATTCAAATGTGCCGTAGGTACGCCAAGCATCCCGATATAACCGGAGATAATAGCTAGAGTCGCTCTTACGATGGTTTTTTCACCAAAAAGCATCTGGCGGCAAAGAGAATGGTCTGATGTTAAACATAATACTGAGTCCCGCTAAGGCTTACGAAAGCCAATTTGAACAGCGACGGCGATATTAAACGTTCAAAGACCGCCGCCAGTATAAGTGTACCTTTTCACATTCTGAGTGATACCAAAATCCTCAAAGTGCATGTAGTAACCAGCACCATTGGTGCACTGTATGGCGCTGTCGGCCGCTAGTAACACCTGGTCCATATAAAGCAGCCTCGGTGCCAGCAACCACTGTGATTACATAAATGAGTATCCAATCTCTAATGAAAATAAAAAATTTTTAATAACATGGAGATAATTATAAAATCATGACTTAACGTCTAGATAAAATGTGTTGTCTCATGAGGTTTCATTGAATCCTACGATACTCACAAAAACCAATTAAATCCACACACTTGCGTTGATTTTTCATAGTATCTCAAATTGATTTTACAAACGCATGATAAAGAAAAAGCGTAAGTAACTTCCTCCACACGATCTACATCCTCACAAAAGAAACACCGAAACGATAGCGCCCATAGCAAGTTATAAGTAAGCATTTATAGAAATCCTGAAAGGATTTTTTAAGGTGCATAGTTCAATACGGTTGCTCCAATAAGAGAGGTCAGAAGTGGTATTCGGCATGCTGCTATCCTACTACGCTTAACGAATACGACTGTTTCTTCGCATTCGCAACAACCATCTGGCATTACTCAGCCTGGTAAAGACGTCCCTCGCCCGACCTCGCCTTCCGCCACACTTCATCATCCGTCAGTTCAGTCTGGATGAGTTCAATCGGCACGCCAGCATCGTTAATTATCGCAACAAAAAAGCCGTCTATCGGCTCATATGGCCCAAGTATAACCTCCTCATCGCGAATGGCCTCCTGAAGATCGGCCACCTTAAATGCCACATGTGGCACAGTGCGGATCAGATGATGCAAAGGTGAATCGGCTTCAAACCGGTGCCACTGCACCAGGAACTGGCCTGGGTTGTCGGCGGTGTACATGCCGGCACGTTGACTGTAACTGCCGTCTTGCAGGCCATCACTGACTGGAATCCCTAAGTGGTGAAAATCATACTGCAGGTGTTTTTTCAACGTTGTACTCCTGAGGGTTAATGTCTGTCAGACGGATAGGGTAACAAGCCAGTAATGATCAGCTGCATTTTCGCGCCATCAGACTCACCTAATGGCGCGTCAGCCCCGTTTATTGAGGCAGAGCCCGAATCAAATTCCCATCACATACTGCGCGATTTTGAAATAAATGATGAGTCCTGTACCGTCGATGAAGGTGGCGATAAAGGGCGCTGAAACCACCGCCGGATCTACCCCCGCCTTTTTCAGTAACATCGGTATGATTGACGACACAATCGCGCTCCACACAGTAATGGCCACCAGCGAAAGACTGACAACCAGCGTGACCTCTGCGCCAACGCCCATCATCCATGCCCGTATCCATGCCGCAAGGCCGATAGTGGCCGCGATCAGCAGGGACGTGGTGATTTCTTTGCGCAGCACTGCGCCAAGCCTTGCCAGACTAACCTCCCCTAACGCCATGGCCCGCACCAGGGTGGAGGTGATCTGTGTGCCGCTATTGCCGCCGGTGCCAATCAACAGAGGAATAAAAAAGGCGAGCGCAATTGCCGCCTCCAGCTGATCTTCAAAGGCTTTCAGGACATTGCCTGTATAGGCCTCAGCCACAAAAAGCATCAGCAACCAGACGGCTCTTTTTCGCCAGAGCGTCCACGGACTGGTTTCAAGATAAGGTTTGTCCAGCGGCAGACTGGCACCCTGACGCTGTGCATCTGCGGTGTTCTCATCCGCAATCAGGCGTGCAATCTCCCGTTCACCCAGCACACCAACCAGCGTATGGTTGGCGACGACGGGCAGGATATCGATATTCTCCTCCATCAGAATATGGGCAATATCACCGCGACTGTCATCCGGCGTCACTTTCGTGAAAGCATGACGCATCATCACACCAACCTGTTTATCTTCATCATGACATTGCAATAATGTTTTAACCGCAAGCGTGCCGCGTAAATGGTAATCGCGCGCGGTAATAAAGACTAACGAGGGGATCTCATTTGTTTTTAACTGCGACAGAAAATAAAGCTTCGCTTCTTTTACCGTCAGTGTGTAGGGGAGCGTAATAAAATTCGGGTTCATATACTGCGCAACGGAGGCGTCATTTACGCCGTCAGCATTGAGGCGCGAACCGGTAGAAAGATGCTGTATTTTTTGCATTGAAGTGTCCCTATATCGGCTAAAACGTCATCAGCGAATCGTACAGGGGCGTAACCAAAGAGGGAGTGAACGTAGGCTATCTCCGCGTCCAGGTTTTAGCACTATACAACGTATCTGATTCATTAATCAGAAGTTACCTTGGGCTGAACCTTAATCCGATAAAGCCTGTCTTAACCTTGGGCATCTCTCGATGTCGTCAGATCAGTAACCTGTGTTTGTATAGGAGCCTCGCCAAACGAGATACTGTGTACTTAAAACGCGGCTAATATAGAGGGAGAATGCTGATATAAAAAGAAACAATCCATCCTTATTGAGAATACGTTTAAGGAATTACAAAAATATAAATAAAATTACTTTCCATTAATATTCTTGGTGGACAACCATAGAAATCACCCCTTTCTGAATCGTTCAGCGTAATCAGTGACGCTTCCTGTGCCACTTCATTTCCTAACCCAATGAACATTCGTCAATAATCGTTCGTAAAATGTGGGAGCCTGTACCTGTGTTTACCCAGATACTGTATTAGCCGTTTATCGGTGACGTCATTTAACGCATATAAGTCTCCATTCTGCAGGGATGAATCTTTGCTAAAAAGGCTCAGGAGACATTTCAGGTACACAGTCAGCTTTCAGACACAGTCGCTATGTTTAAGACCGCCCCCCTTAACACCTGATAATGGGTACAGCCAGCCCATATCACCGCTTTTCCTTTGCACCCTTTTTACACCTCGCCATTTCTTTTTTACGCCACTTTTACACGCCGGGCGTTTTAATCAACGGCACCGGGTACTCATGGCCCATGCATAAGGAAGTCGTTGATGAAATGCGTTAATGCGCCCTTTTCTCTGCCTGTCAGTGGCAATGCCGCCTTAGTCGAGCTGGCTGAGCAGCAACGTCTTCGGCTGATGTCACCCCGTAAATGGTTCAGAGACGCGATTGAGGTCAACACCGATCCGGCCAGGCTTAACCCCCGGCTGATTGCTCAATGGCTGGGGGCGACGATCCCCGATGCGCGCCTTCTGACGCTGGCGTTGAACAGCAGTCTCTGTTTTGGCGTCTACCGTAATGCACGACAAATCGGCTTTGCACGCGTCATAACCGATATGGCCGAAACCTGGGTAATCCAGGATCTGTTTATTTCGCCAGAATATCGCTTTATCGGTCTGGGATCCTGGCTATTGCGCTGCTGTCTGTCGCATCCAGGTGCCTGCGGCTGCCATCGTATTATCGCCCTGAGTGAATCCGCACCGGAGTTTCTTCAACACAACGGCTTCATCTGTCATCCCGCACTGCCGGGTATTTACGTGACGCCGCCTCAGTATCACGGCGTTGACTACCCAGCAGGCTCCGATATCACACGTAGACATTAAGCGACTATAACGATGAGCAGCCTGCTTCAGTTTCTCATTCGGCCTCAATTATCCAGCTGTTGGTCGTTAAGCAATGCGACTGACGAACCTCTGTCTCACAAGGAAAACACCATGTCAGGTCTTATCCTGGTATCACATAATCATTCTCAACGTTCCACGCTTACTGCGATTTATGAAGGCATTCTCGCCCATCAAGGTGGGCTCTGGGTGAGCTGGGATGGCCAGACCGCAGTTCTGCCATCGGATACGGCAAGACCTCTGTCATCTCAGCAGAAAGATCACTATGAAACCCTGACCTTTCCCCTGACACCCGGCGAGGCGAATGAGGGTTATCACAATTACGTTCATAAAGGACTCTGGCCTGTTTTCCACCAGCGCCCGGATCTGGCCCGTTTTTCCGCTGACGGCTATCGGGAATATAAAAATATTAATGAGGCTTATGCGCGTGCAATTTGTGAGTACGCCCTGCCCGAGGACAGAATCTGGATACAGGATTATCATCTGCTGGGTTGCGCCCGCTATCTTCGCGAAGCCGGTTTGACCAATCCTGTGGGCTTTTTTCTGCATCAGCCTTTCCCATCGGGCAAGATGTTTGAGGCCATTCCCGACTGGCGCTGGCTCACCGAATCCCTGCTGTGCTGTGACGTGATCGGTTTTCAAACGGTACAGGACATGAACAACTTTATTGTCTGGCTGGAAAGTGAATTCCGTACAGAGCATTTGGCTGGCGACAGCTTTCGGGTACAAGGCCGTATTGTCCGGCTCGGCGTCTTTCCTGTGGGGATTGACCTTGACGATGCCCGCTGCCTGCGAGACAGCAATAGCTGTGCCTTCATGGAAATGCAGTGCCGCGAAAACTTGCCAGAAAATACCGTACTGAGTGGTGGCCATCTTGATGACAGTGCCGGGCTGCCTTACCGAATCAGCGCCGTGGAAGTGCTGCTGCGCAAACATGCTGTTTACCAAAAAAATATTACCCTGTTGCAGCTGGCTCCGCCCTCTGCCGGGTATGCACATCGCGCGCCGGAAATCAGTCACACCTTAGAAACCCTGTGCGGCGAGTTTAACGGCGTGCACGGCATGATGAACTGGTATCCGGTGAACTGTCTGACGCATGCTTACAGTCGGGAAGAGCAGGCGGGAATCTATCGCGCTTCCCGTGTTGCGCTGGTGACCCCACTGATGGCGGGCATGAGCCTGATGGCGAAGATGTATGTTGCACTTCAGGATCCCGATAACCCTGGCGTGCTGATCCTGTCGCAGTTTGCAGGCGCAGCAGAGCAGATGGACGGCGCGATAATCGTCAATCCTTACGATCCCGATGCGATGGCCGATGCCATTCATAGCGCACTGCTGATGCCGGTCAGGGAACGGCGTCATCTTCACGCGCGTCTGATGAAGGGATTGCATTTGCACAGTAGTCATCGCTGGTCTCAGGCATTTTTGTCCATGCTGAGCGATCAGCCCGTGATGCCCGGGCCGGTCGTCGCAACCGCCCCCTCTTTGCGTCTGAACAGTAGTCGGGCCCGATACTGACGTTACCGTCCTCAGTAAGCGGCAGGTCTGCATCGCCTCTGCTTTGCGGACCGGGCTTTTAGCTGCAACACAACGATGAAATAGCCTGAAAACGGCTCAGCCCTGAGCCATTTTCATCAAGCTATTGAATCGCAGCCGCTGGTGCAGCGTTGTGATAACGGCTGAGGCGTGCGTTAACGAGAAGCCGAAAGGGTTTGCAGCACTTTCAGCTCGGCCACCGCTTCCTGCATGGCATCCATTCCCGCCGTTAAGGTGCGCAGGCTATCCAACTGTTTTGCCATACCTGCCCGCTCATGGCGGGTGCGGTCGCTCATCGCCGCTATGGCATCGGCTGCGTGGATACTGCGCTCTGCCATGTCCGTGGCAGTTTGCACGGTGTTTGTCGCCACATTGCGAATGCGGGAAATCGTGCTGACCGCATCGTTGATATTGCTTGCCGTGGCTTCCGCCTGCTCTTTGGAGGATTGCGCCAGACGACGCACTTCTCCGGCGACAACCGCAAACCCCCTGCCCGCCTCACCCGCACGGGCGGCTTCAACAGCCGCATTAAGCGCCAGAATATTGGTCTGGAACGCGATATTGCTGATGCCATGCGTAATGACGTTGATGCCATTGGAGATCGACTCCAGATCGTCCAACCCGTCGCCTAAGCGGCCCTGTGCCTGCTGGCTCTCTTTGGCGATATCGCTGATAGCGCGGATGCTGCTCTCGGCCATCGTCAACGCCTCACTCTGGCTCTGGGTTGCCGCCTCAAGCACCGGCAGTGCCTGGACGATGGGCGCTAACTCCTGCTGATAATTCACCACGCGCGCCAGCACACCGGACTGCACCCTGTTCAGCGCCTCCCAGCGACGCAGGGCGCGCTGAGCGTAGTGAGCCGCATAGCTGGCATATTCCACCGGGAATTGCGCCATCGCATTGACGCTGTGATTAAAGAACACCAGCGCAGAGAGCGTCTGGTTGATCGGCACGCCGAGAATCTCACCAAAACTGGAGAAGCCGGCGGCCGGGATCCCTTTAAAGAAATGCGCATCGTGCAGCTTATCGGCATTCCCTACGCGACGCAGTATGCAATCGTTCATCAGAATCGCTGCCGGTTTGCCGTGGCGTTGGGTAAAGGCCTGCCAGTCACGCTGCGTGGCCTGTTTAAAATCGGTTTCACGCATTAAGTAAAGCCGATCGCCAAATTCCAGGTCGCAGAAAAACTGCACGCTCTGGCTGTCCATTTTCGCCACGGAACGAATAAAGAAGGCTTCGCCTACCTTGACGGCAAATGTCAGACCTTTAAGCCGATCGCTGAGCTGCTGTGCGTTGCAGCCAAGATGTTCGGCCAGCGCCTGGGTGAATGGCTGCTGCTGTCCCTGCGCGTTGAACACCGACGTCAACGTACGCTTTACCGGATCGGCCTCTGCAATCAGCCAGCTTTTATTCAGCGGTTCGAAATTCTGGCTTTTGAAGGGTGCGAAGGATTTACCCGCTGCCATTTTGCAGAACACGATAACGGCCTTGCCCTGCAGCACACGACCGCCGACACCCATCCATGTGCCGTCAAAGGTTGCACGTCCTCCTGCGGAGCCACCAATCGCCAGGCACGGAAAGCGCCCGGTGTTATACCAGGCCTGCATCAGAAAGCCTTCTGATGCGGACAGTCCGTCGCAGTAAATCATAGCGAAGGTGCGATCGGCAGAAAGCGGCATGCGCAGCTTCAGTGCGGCCAGTTCATGCTGAATGGCGCTGATGCGATCGGTCGCCGTGTGCGTGTCGTGAAGATGCAGATCGACAATGTGCGTTTCATGCTCCGCTATCAGGTTGCGAGGCAGCCAGAGCCAGCTGCCCTCTTGTCCGTCTCCCTTGCAGTAAGTTGTCTGCTTGCCGCTGGCGCTGAGCGCCCCGTTCGAGGAGAGCGTAATGACGGTCAGATCCGCCGATGTTAAACGTTGCCATGCCTGACTGACCTTCTGAAAATCTGCCTCTGGCGGTACAAACGTCAGCAAAATACCCGCAGCACGTTTGCTAAGGCCTGCAGCAGAGAGCGATGCAGGTAAGCTTTCACAGTGAAAGATCCCGTCGGCGGGCTGAGCTGCCCCTGCAAAACGGGAACCGGTTAAGCTTCTGGTCATTGTCTTAATGACAGACATATTGTTATTTCCATTGTAATTAAAAGGAATGCACGTACTGGTGTTGTAAAAAAGAGGGCCAAATGCTGCGCCGGTATGACCAGAACGCATGAGCCCTCTTCAGCCCCAAAAATGAGCTGAGCATGCGTTATCGACTCACGCGGCCATAGCTTCAGCGATTACCGGGATTATTATTAGCGATGCGTGCGGGTAAGCGTTTGCGTTTGATGTCCGTCAGATATAGAGAAAATTTGCGCCAGTTTAAAAGAATGAACGTCGGCTCAGAGCGAGAAGTGGTCTTTTGTTAATTTTCCAGAAATGAAGTGGGTATGCTTTGACTTTCCGCCTTGATGAACACCTTCACAACAGGATGGACAAGATGAAACAGGTCAGGATTTATACACTCAAAGACAGCCAGTCAGCAGAAATTTATTTTCACAAACACTGGCCCCGACACAGGGTTTCTCTTCCTGCTTTTGATATTTATGTCAATGATGTCTATCTGGGAGAAAACTGTCAGGTCATTGCAACAGTGACCTATCAGGAGGGAGCCGATATACAGGCTATCAATCAGAAATACATGAGCAGCGAGGCGTTCATGTCAGACATGAAAGGTTTCGACATGTCTTCAATCCTCCGGGTGGACGAAATCACCATTAAAGAAACACTTTTCTGACCACGCGACGTTCTCAGTCAGCTGAGGCGTTCCCTTTTTAGCCTCTGAAATTTGTACACCGCAACTCAGTCGCCCTTATTGCGGTGTTCAGACAGAAAGCAATTGATCGGTTCACTTCCGGCTGTGAGTTCAATCAACGGATGAAACACATTGGTCGAAACGCTCTCCGGGGAATTCAGAGCCTGGCGCATTTCCCGGCCTTTCGCTGAGTTGCCTGACAACAGGGCTTAATCTTTACCAGGGGTGAAGCGGTGAACCAATGCGTTGCTTCCTTTTGGAAAATGTTGTCTGAGCGGTCTGTTCGTCATTTCATTTGAGCCACATCGCGCGGGAGCTTAGGGATCACAGACCTAAATCTGGATGTCTGTTTCTACAGTAAATCGGGTATGGCGGGTTGGTTCAGCGCGCCGATCCCGTGTTTATGTTTTATAACGCTCGAAAGCTCATTTCCGGGCTTGTTTGATGAGGGCAGATATCACCGTTAAGGTTTTGTTGTCTCTGATACAGGTGGGGATTACTAAGCGGGAGTGGCGTTATGAGAGGGTAAGGATACTGGTGGTTTTAAGCCCTCACCCATTACCTGGCCACTTGCAGCAGTGGCCAGGTACGTTAATGATTACTTAATATTGAAATCAATCCATTCACCGCCCGCATCAGCAGATTTGACGCAGTGCTCTACCCAGTTCACACCGATCTGACCGGCGTGCACATCGGGATACCAGAATGATTCCAGGAATTTCGCGTCGCCACGATCGGTTGCATCCATTGCAATCGCAAAGCGGCGATAAAGATTAGACCATGCTTCAAACAATCCTTCCGGGTGTCCACCCCCGATGCGATCGTCAGCCAGAGCCTGCGAACTGAGATAAGGCATTCCGCGTTCAAGGATCCGAACAGGCTCCCCCTGGATTTCATAGCGAAGCTGGTTAGGTTGCTCATCCCACCACTCCAGGCTTGCCTTCGAACCCACAACACGAATTTTCTGACCATGCATAGAACCGCAGTTCACCGCTGAGCACCACATAGAACCCACCGCACCGTTGTCATATTCCATCAGCACATAGGCGTTATCTTCCAGCGGTGCGCGGGATTTAACAAAGCTCTGCCGCGAGCACAGCAACCGTGTGATGCTCAATTGAGGCAGCATCGTTTCAGCCAAAAACAGCGGATGGGTAGCCAGATCGCCCAGAACATAACCTGGCCCGACATATTTAGGGTCCACGCGCCAGCGGGTGGAAGGATTGTCCAGTTCTACTGCTTCTGCATGAAAACCGTGTGCGAAGGACATGTTAATGATCCGGATATCACCGAGCAGCCCTTCCTCGATCATCTGCCGCGCCTGCAAAATTAATTGATGCCCTGCATATCCATATGTGACACCGATGATTTTTTTATGGGTTCTGCATAACGCCGCAAGAATGCTTGCTTCCTCGCCGGTAAAACAGAGCGGCTTTTCGCAAATCACATGCAAACCGGCTTCCAGTGCAGCTTTGCATATAGCAAAGTGTGTATTGTTTGGGGTGGCAATTGAGACAGCTTCAATGCCATCTTCACGACTCGCCTCTTCCCGGAACAGGGTTGCATAATCGGGATAGCATCGATCTTCTGCAATACCGAGTTGAACACCAAAGGCTTTACCTCGTTCAGCATCAATATCTAATACGCCTGCCAGTAAAGTGAATGCGTGGTCTCTTAAGGCTGCTGAACGATGAATATAACCAATCTGGCTTGTGCCACCTCCCCCAACCATTCCCCAACGAACAGATCTGTTAAGCGGTTTTAGTCCGTTAATCATAATGTTATCTCCGGTTAGAAGCCGACTGATTTTAGCCACTTAAGACTTTCGGTCACATCGTGTAGACTGCCATCAGCCTGGCGTGGATCGCGTTCCTGCTCAATCGTGATCCAGCCTTGATAATTCAAGTCGTTAAGGAGTTTCTTAATTGCGGGATAATCAATTGCCCCTTTGCCAATGGGGCACATTACGCCTTCTGCGCATGCGGCAAAGAAATCCAGTCCACGCTTGAGTACATCTTTATGGACACTTTCGTTCACATCTTTGAAATGAATATAATCAAGGCGATCGAAATAACTCTCAAGCCAGCTTACAGGGTCCATGCCAGAATAATAAAGGTGCCCTGTATCCAGACATAACCCAGCAACTGAATGTGGTATATCCTCAGCAATTTTGATAATTTCATCTGAGAACTCAATACATCCCCCCGCATGGGGATGAATTACCGGACGAACACCGTATTCATTCCAGGCCAGAGAACTTATTTCTTTAATATGCGAGACCATGCGCTGCCAGTCATCAGCACTCAGGCGAGGTGCTTTATATGAATGTCCGGCATAACGAGCGCGTTCTTCATTACCAAAATCAATAATCACCAAATATGGCGCGGGATAATTAGAACTGTGATCTTTCACCGCAGTGGGTATTTTAGAAAGATTTCGACACAGATTATGCGTCAACTCAATCATGTTATCAAAATTACTGTCACTGACTAAATCATCAAAAATTGTACCCGCCACGATTGAAAGCGAGGCCTTATTTAAGGCTTCCGTCAGTTTGACCGGATCCGTTGGTAAATATGTCCACGGTCCGAGTTCAATACTTTTATAACCCGCCTGATTTGCCTCACTGAGAACTTTTTGCCAGGGCGGCAGAAACGGATTTTTTGGATCATCAACCCCCCAACTGCAAGGTGCATTAGCAATATGAATAGTCATAATTACGTCCTTACTATATTAATGTTTTATATCACTGGTCGTGACGGATACAGAATTTTTATTGATACGGGCATTCATGAGTTCTTCGACTTTCTCGAGTGCCACACCTTTTGTTTCCGGAATGTAGCGTTTTACGAACCACCAGGATATCAGGCAGGATACTGAGAACAGCAGCAGCGGGAATCCACCGTGGAATTTTTCACGCAGCCATGGATTATCATTGATAATCGGGAAAACCTGGCTAATGATAAAGTTGGATACCCACATCGAGGCATAAGCGATCCCCATGCCCATTGCGCGAAGGCGGTTAGGCAGAATTTCGCCCACCACGGTCCAGGCGATTTGCGACCATGTTAAGCCAAAGATGAACATGAAGCCTAACAGGCCGATGATTGAGGCATAGCCTTTAATACCAAAATAGAAAGTCAGGAAGGTAAGCGCCAGACAGATGAAGGTGCCGAAAGAGCCAATCAGCAGTAAAATACGGCGCCCGACACGATCAACAAAGACAATACCGACAAGCACGCCCAGGAACTGCAACGCCGCTAGCCAGGTGACCATAAACATGGCTTCTTCCATGCTGCTTGTGACATTCATCAACAAGGTTGGCCCAAAGTACTGAATAACGTTGATGCCGGTGAACTGGTTGAATACGGCAATCATTGACGCAATGATGATGAACATCTTCGCGTTACGTGTTAACCCCTTTATCGAAGGTACATTTTTTACAGATGTCGTTACTGAATCAGTATTAAAAGATGCTTTAATTTCATTAAATAAATTCGAGGCATGCGTAGGGTTGGAGATGCGAGTCAAGGTTTTCATCGCTTCGGCATCACGATTTTTCATTATATTCCAGCGAGGAGACTCCGGAATAAAAGCCATAAACATTAAATACAGGAAGCAAGGAATAACACCAAATCCAAGCATATAACGCCAGCCAACCGTCACCAGCCAGGTTTCATCTGCTCCTTTGGCGATCAAATAATTGACGATCAGCACCAAAACCTGTCCACCAACGAAAAAGACCATATTCATTGCGACAACGCGGCCGCGATAATCCCTTGGTGCAACTTCCGTCATATAAATAGGTGACACAACCGATGCCAGTCCAATGCCGAATCCGCCCAGAATACGGAAGATAATAAACATCGTAAAGTCGGTGGCTAATGCCATGCCCGCTACAGAAACCAGCATAAAGAATACTGTTATAGTCAGGGCTTTTTTTCTGCCATAATTATCGGCAAGTTTACCGGCGAGCCATGCGCCTAATACGCAGCCGATAACGATACTTGATACCGCCCAACCGGTCTGCGATGGCGTTAAACTAAAATGTCTGTTGAGAGGCTCAATAACACCTGAAATAACGGAAGTATCATACCCTTGTAACAGGCCACCCAATGCTGCCACGGTGCAGATCGCCATAACATAGGCGAGATTATATTTCTTCTCTTTCGTACTCATACGGTTACCTTTGCGTTTAATTCACACAGTTTGACTGAGTGAAGTCATATAATGACTGTTTTGAATTTGCGTAGATAATGGAATAGAAACGTAAAAGACAAACAATGTTAAACTGTCATTCTTAATATGTGGCCTCCAGAAAATCAGGCATGGATACGCCGCACACAAAAAATCCCTCCGGCGCTGATGTCATCTTTATGATTGACCTAAAAGTTCTCTTTCGATAATCCTGCGCGTTTCGACGGCCTGTGAGTTCATTTTTTCCGGATATCATAATAGTGATGCGGTAATAATGGATTCACCGCCGACTTCGAATTTTCGATTTGCAAAATTCATTTCACGTAATACGCGAAAAATCCACTTTACCTTTGCCAATGCCCCTATGCTGGTGAATTATGGCATTAACATCTGGTGGATTAGCGATGAAGGAAGGGAGTTCCACCCCGTACTGATTCAGTGCACGTTTATACTCGCTCATCAACGCTCTGGAAGCTCGGGGATGTTTACAGAACGGGTTGATACGCGGATGCGGGGATTGTTCAATATATTTATAACCCCACTCAGAAACCTGACGAATCATGCCGGTTATTGATAAATGCTTAATGACGTCAACATCAAAAGCGACTTTCATTATCCCTTTCTCCTTCTGAATAAATCAGTAGTGACAGGCCTGGCCATTTCTTTTCGCCAGCATATCGGCAATAGCGCGAATGCTCTCTTTTGCGATACCCGGCTTGGGCACCAGCGACATGCCATCTCCTCTCTTTTCGTGACTGACAGACAGCGATGCCCCCTCACTCTCCTCCAGGCGCCCGACCTGAACCCAACACATATCCCTGCCCAAAAATAGCGAAAATGCCTTTAACGAATGTCTTCGCGTTGCCATCTACTTCAATGTATTGATTATCAATGAGCTGAACGCATGCCTGGGCCATAGTCAATCTGATGGTTTCCATTCGATCCGCCTGCCAGTTTCAAGGTTGTTCACCAGCGAACGCAGGTAAGGAATGGCATGCAGGTAATGGATTAACAGGATTATGAAACAAACAATCGAAACATCAACACATTTAAAATTCATCTTCCATTTTTGGGAAGACGATCTCAAAAAGGAACATTTAAGCCGTAAATGCCCTTTACATGAAATATTTATTTTTCAATCAAAAAAATTACATATGCATGATTTATAATGAATATAAACCAACAAAAAGGCAATCGCAGACGGGTAATGAGTGATTTCAATTACATGCAGCAGTAAAATTTTAAATCCATTTAATTTGAAAATGGAATTTTAAATCTCTAACATTCATGTTGAACATCGTGGTTTATCCCTCTTTTATACACAGTCGAAGGTATCCCGTTATGGTCAGGAGACCAAAAAAATCAGATGTCATTTACCCTGGCCGTATCGCTGTAGATCCCGACGGACAGCTAACTGGCGCTTGTCTGGAAGACATAAGTACATTCTCTAACGCTTCAGGTGGCTCTTCAGGCAACGCCACCTATGGCACAGCGATTCAAGGGCTGCGCTCAGGCATGCTGGCGATCGCCCTGCGACTCACGCGTAAGCCTGTATTTGACCCTGATCTACATTCAGGGCCATTCAGTAAAAAATCATTTTTCTGGTGAATGCCAATGCGTTTATCTACGGCTGTATTCAACGATCGCCAGTCAACCTTGCACGTGTTACGTATCAGTTTCGCCATGTTTTTTGCCTACATGACCATTGGGCTCTCCCTGACGGTCGTTCCTCTCTATGTCCATAATATTCTTGGTTACAGCGACACCCTGGTTGGATTAGTCATGGGATGCCAGTTTGTCGCAACGCTGCTGACGCGCGGGATCGCGGGACGTAATGCAGATGAACGTGGCGCAAAGCAAGTGATGCATATGGGGTTGGCGGTTAGCACACTTTCCGGCCTTATGCTGCTTGTGGCGGACAGGGTCGCTCACTTTCCTTTCCTGACGTTATTCTTCCTTTTTGCCGCCCGGATACTGTTGGGCATCAGTGAAAGCCAGATCCTGACAGGGAACCTGGCATGGGGGCTGGGTTTGAGTGGCGACAAAAAAGGGGGCCGAGTCATGTCATGGAACGGGATAGCCACATATGGTGCTCTGGCAGCAGGCGCGCCTTTTGGCCTTTATCTCTTTCACTATTATGGATTTTGGGCAATTGGCCTTTGTACCGTCATGCTGCCTGTTATTGCCTTTACGCTGAATGCTGCCGTTCCCGCTGTCATCCCCTCACATGGCGTTCGCCTGCCTCTGTGGTCCGTTGTCGGCAAAATCTGGCGTCCAGGGCTGGCTCTTGCACTTCAGGGCATTGGTTTTGCTGTTCTCGGTACGTTTGTCTCCCTTCATTTTAACCAGCAGCACTGGGCGAACGCGGGACTGGCATTAACAGCGTTTGGCGCGATGTTTATCGCTGTACGCCTCATTTTTAGTCATTTCCCGGACCGGTTTGGCGGCAAAACTGTCGCAATTTTTTCGCTTTTAACTGAAAGCCTGGGGTTGCTGACATTGGGTACAGCATCCACACAAATGCTCGCTTTGATTGGAGCAGGCATGACCGGTGCCGGATGCTCTTTAATCTTTCCCTCGCTGGGTGTTATCGCCTTGCGTCATTCTCCTCCGCAAACAAGAGGAACGGCATTAGGTGGCTATGCCGCTTTTCAGGACATCGCCTATGGGCTTAGTGGCCCCCTTGCAGGTTTGATCGCGGTTGCAGCCGGTTATCCGATGGTCTTCCTGTTGGCGGGTGGATGTAGCATTGCGGGCGTCATTTTTGTAGCCCTTTTCATCAAGAATGAATGAGAAGCATGAAAATTTTTCTCATGACAGACCTGCTGTTCAGTAAGCAAAATCCAGGAGATCGGGGCATGTTTAACCTGTGACGCCAGAAAAGGCAGATTAGGTTTGATATTTGGCATCTCAAGGCAGGACGTTAACAATGTGATTTTTTAACGTGGCAAATCATGCATAGCGGGCCTGGCCTGGACCCGCCAGAAAGTAAGTTACTTAGCTAACAGAGGAGGGACAGACGGGACTTCCGGCGCATTATCAATATCACGTTGAGTCATCCGGAAGGCTTCAGGATAATGTTCCCGCTCCGTTCTTCGGGCTGGCTCTGTATTGCGCCATGTGTACAGGCAATGCTGACACTGATGCACCGTCCATATCCCCTCAACTGGGGATGTTGCCATGATTTCAATGTGTTCATCAGCACAACGTGGACAAATCATACTTTCTCCTTAACCGCGATTTGATAACAGGGACGTTAACTTCTCAACCCAGATTGAAGTTTCTGGCAGGTCTTTTACCGGCTGACTGTAGTGGCCGCGGGTATCCGGTGCCACGGGAGTCGTCGCATCGATCACAAGTTTATCCGTGATTCCCGCAGGGCTGGAACCCGGGTCCAGTTCCAGTACGGACATGTTTGGCAGTTGAACGAGATCGCCTTGCGGATTGACCTTTGAAGACAGCGCCCACATCACCTGAGGCAGGTTAAAGGGATCGACATCCTCATCGACCATGATCACCATCTTGACGTAGCCCAGACCATGCGGGGTTGTCATCGCCCGTACGCCTACAGCACGGGCAAATCCACCATAACGTTTCTTTGTAGAAATAATGGCCAGTAATCCGTGTGTATACATTGCATTTACAGCCTGCACCTCAGGGAAATCCGCTTTCAGCTGTTGATACAAAGGGACACAGGTTGCCGGGCCCATCAGATAATCAATTTCGGTCCAGGGCATTCCCAGATACAATGACTCGAATATTGGCTTAGTGCGGTAGGAGACCTTATCAATCCGTACAACGGTCATATTGCGACCGCCGGAATAATGGCCGGTGAATTCGCCAAACGGTCCTTCAATCTCACGTTTGCGCCCTTCTATCACGCCTTCAAGAATGACTTCCGATCCCCACGGCACATCAAAGCCGGTCAGAGGCGCGGAGGCGATGGGGTACGGGCTTTCACGCAGCGCACCTGCCATCTCATATTCTGACTGGTCGTATTTCAGCGGCGTGGCGCCCATCAATGTAATAATGGGGTCATTGCCCAGCGTAATAGCCACTGGCAGATCGTCGCCGCGTTCTTCGGCCTTATGGAGATGAAGTGCAATGTCATGCATCGGCACGGGCTGGAGCCCGAGTTTACGTTTACCTTTCACCTCCATCCGGTAAATGCCGACGTTTTGCTTACCGAAATGTTCTGGATCAAGCGGGTCACGTGATACTACGCAGGCCTTATCAAGATAGAAACCGCCGTCGCCGTCGTTCAGGCGGAACAGGGGAAGGATGTCGAAGAGATTGATCTCTTCACCATCAACGGTATTTTCTGACCAGGGCGCATTGTCGCGCCGCTCTGGTGCCACAGGAAAAGTGTCCCAGCGACGAATGAATTCATCTATCTGCTGTTTCACTGGGGTATTCATTGGGAGGCCCAGTGAAATTGCATGGTTTTGCCAGGAACCAATAGTGTTCATCACAACATGAGCATGATTGAACCCCTTTATTTTTTTGAATGAGATTGCCGGTGCACCTTCACCAATTCGGCCTGTAGCATTAGCGGCCGCGGCAATATCAGGTTCGGGTAAAACCTCTTCATCAATCTCAAGAAGCTGCCCCTGCTCGTCCAGAGCCTTAAGGAAGCTACGTAGGTCATCAAAAGCCATTATTTACTCTCCATACTCAGGGATTTCTTAGAATTGTTCAGGCCTTTCCAGCGATTTGCCTTTGGCGAGGCAATCCCAAACTGGTCGAGAACACGAGAAACGACATGATCGATCACATCATCAATTACTGCGGGGTGGTTATAAAAAGCGGGCATGGGCGGAACCATGGATACGCCAAGACGGGAAAGGGCTAGCATATTTTCCAGGTGAATGGTGCTGAGAGGCGTCTCTCTGGGGACCAGCACAAGTTTTCTGCCTTCTTTAATGACGACATCAGCAGCCCGTCCAATAAGGCCTTCCGCGTATCCCATGCGAATTCCCGCTAAGGTTTTCATACTGCAAGGAATAATGACCATCCCATCGGTGTGAAAAGAACCTGAAGAGAGAGTAGCGGCCTGGTCGGACGGGCCATACACAACATCAGCCATGCTCATCACCTCACGCGATGAAAAAGGCGTTTCGAGTTCAATTGTGGTTTTAGCCCACTTGCTCAAAATCAGATGAGTTTCAACCTCTTTGATTTCCTGCAAAATGCTGAGCAGAGCCACCCCTAAAGGGGCACCTGTTGCTCCCGTCATACCGATTACAATTCTCATCTGACTTCCTTGCAAATAACGTTCGTGTACGAATGAAATTAACGGTAATCTACTCAAACCCATAAAGTCAATTGATTTCCATGGTTACTATTTTCAATGTGACCTTTTGTATCTGGTGATAAAGAATGTTTAACGGTGGGATAATGATTTAACATTAACTAAATACGAGGATGACAGAGCCAGAGAAAAGTTAATATGAACAATGACTTGAGCAACCTTTTCTTCCATTTGACGAGGCAACTTCTACAGGAACATACCGCCCTGTGGCAGGAAGCGATGCCCTTTCTGACAAAGCAGCAGTATGCTGTTCTTTCAGCCGTTCATGCTAAACCGGGAATCGAACAACTGGAATTAACAGAGGCGGCGTTAAGTTCGAAGGCTACGCTGGCAGAATTGCTGGTTCGCATGGAACATAAAGGTCTGATACAACGTGAAGAAGGAAAAAAAGACAAACGTCGTAGATTTGTTACGCTTACCGATCAGGGTGAAGAGATGCTTAACACTGCATCACCGATTGCTGAAAGCGTTGATTCACATTTTCTGAACAGGTTAGAAGACCATGAGCAAAAGGAAATCATAAGCCTTCTTAAAATCATGTTAAAAAAACAGGCTTCCTGAAAGCATCCCGTTATTCTTCAGAAACAGATTTAATGGCAGGGTTGTGCCTTGATCGGGCATGATTCACGCAACGCTGAGTTAATCAAAGGTCGGCGGGTCACTGAAATGACAGAGAAAACAGCGCTGGTTGACGGGGCGAAGCAAGAAACCGTCTGAGTGCTCATCTTTGCCCTGACTAACACGCACTTTAAGGATTTCAGCATGACCACTTTTCATCAACTCAACGCCACCAGCCTGAATGGCCAGCACATCTCGATGGCCGACTATGCTGGCAAGCTGGTTCTGGTGGTGAATACCGCCAGCCATTGTGGATTCACTCCACAATATGCAGGTCTTGAAGCACTCTACAAAAAGTACGCTGCGCAGGGGCTGGTGGTGCTGGGTTTCCCTTGCAACCAGTTCGGTAAGCAGGAACCGGGCAGTGCCGACGACATCGCGCAGACCTGTCACATTCACTACGGTGTGAGCTTCCCCATGTTCGAAAAAGTAGAGGTTAACGGCCCCGGAACGCATCCGCTATTTCGTTACCTGAAAGCGGAGTTACCCGGTGTGCTGGGTGAGCGGATTAAATGGAACTTCACTAAGTTTTTGATCGGACGCGACGGCAAACCACTCAAGCGTTTTGCACCCATCGCTACGCCGGAAAAAATGGAAGCCACCCTCCTGGCGGCACTTGAAAGCTAACCAGGGAGGTCAAATTTATCCTTGGCCATTTTCTATAAACTGATGCTATCCAGACTGGATTACCCTTTACTGATCGCTCGCAACGTCTTTTAACGCTATAACGTTGCTCATTACGCAAAGAGCCGGTCGCTTAATAAAAAGCACGCCCTTCTCTTGGGCAGGGATGGCAGGGATGTTGCTATATCCTGTCCTCAGCGCGCAATACCGGTATCCATTCATTTTTAATGCCACTATCCAGCACTGAAGCGTAATCGGCCAGGCGCGACGATTTTCGCCTTTACCACGTGTTACTTGAGGCAAGCGGATGAACATTGACTGGCACAGCGCAGAACTGACGCGCATGACGATCGTGGATAAAAACTATAAAAATACGCAAAATGTGCGCCGCTTTATGGTTGCACAGTGCGGAGAACGTTTCCGGTTCGATCGGGATTTTATGGCCTGGATACGCAATGACATTCCCGAAAAACCTGGGAGAGGTGGTGGATGAGTGGAAGCGCAGAAAGGCTGGCTGACACTCACAATCTGTTCATCCCCTCTCCTTTTTGCTTTCGGGCATCTGTCCGGGCACCGTTTACGTCCACACCTTATGCCAGCGCGTGAAAATAACGGCCAGCAGGCGTACGCGGCGGTTATTTTATTGCGGCTTTACAGAGCCAAGCCTGACAGGGTGACAAAAAAAGGCCCGATCACCAATCGGGCCTTTGCTGATACACAGGTCATTCACCGAATGTCTGACGCCGTTATTTCGACAGCAGTTCTTTACGGATGATTTCTGCACCGGCGCTGAGGGCACTCAGCTTGCCCCGGGCAACCTGACGGGATAACGGCGTCATGCCACAGTTGGTAGAGGGATAAAGCTTATCGGCATCCACAAACTGAAGGGCTTTACGCAGCGTATCGGCCACTTCTTCAGGGGTTTCGATCGCGTTGGTTGCCACATCAATGGCCCCGACCATCACTTTTTTACCGCGAATCAGTTCGATAAGATCCATCGGCACGCGAGAGTTTTGGCATTCCAGCGAGATGATATCGATGTTCGACTTCTGCAGTTTAGGGAAGACTTCTTCATACTGACGCCATTCGGTTCCGAGCGTCTTTTTCCAGTCGGTGTTGGCTTTGATGCCGTAACCGTAGCAAATGTGCACAGCGGTCTCGCACTTGAGCCCTTCAACGGCGCGTTCCAGGGCGGCAATGCCCCAGTCATTCACCTCATCGAAAAACACGTTAAATGCCGGTTCGTCAAACTGGATAATATCGACACCCGCCGCCTCAAGTTCCTTCGCTTCCTGGTTAAGAATTTTGGCAAATTCCCAGGCCAGTTTTTCGCGGCTCTTGTAATGGTTGTCATACAGCGTATCGATCATGGTCATGGGACCCGGCAGCGCCCATTTGATCTGTTTATTCGTTAGCTGACGTAAAAATTTGGCATCTTCAACGAAGACCGGCTTCTGACGCGCCACTTCACCCACCACACTCGGCACGCTGGCATCATAACGATTACGGATTTTAACGATCTCGCGTTTTTCAAAATCCACACCGCTGAGGTGTTCAATAAAGGTGGTCACAAAGTGTTGGCGCGTTTGCTCACCATCGCTGACGATATCGATACCGGCGCGATCCTGATCGTCCAGAATCAAACGCAGTGCGTCTTTCTTGCCATCGATTAATTCTTCATTTTCCAGTTTCCAGGGCGACCACAGTGTTTCAGGTTGCGCAAGCCAGGACGGTTTTGGCAGGCTTCCCGCCGTGGAAGTCGGTAACAAAGTTTTCATAACAGGTAACCTTATACTGAGTTAATCAAAGAACGTAATTAGCAGACCATTGCTCAAGAACATTTTTGTAGGGTTTGATGAAGTTCTTCTCGGTAAACTTCCCTTGTTCAATAGCCAGATGGCTACGCTCTTCTCGGTCGTAAACAATTTGCGTTAAAGAATAATCCCGATGGCTCAGGCTCGGTTGATATTCAATACCAGCCGGCGAGTTTGCATTATAGATCTCAGGGCGATAAATCTTCTGGAACGTTTCCATCGTACTGATGGTGCTGATGAGTTCGAGATTAGTGTAATCACGCAGCAAATCACCCGTAAAATAGAACGCCAGGGGCGCAACGCTGTTTTCAGGCATAAAATAGCGCGCATGTAATCCCATCTTACTGAAGTATTTATCGGTCAGCGAATATTCATCCTGCTGGTACTCAATGCCCAGTACCGGGTGACGGTTGCCGGTGCGGACATAGGTGTTTTTGCTTGAAACACTCAGGCAGATCACCGGTGACTTGCTAAAATTCGCCTTGTAAGCCTCTGATTGCAGGAAGCATTTGAAGATATTGCCATGCAGCTCGCCAAAGTTTTCCGGGATAGTAAACACTGGATTATTTTTGTTGTGCTCTGACAGCAAGACGCTGAAGTCATAGTCACGCACGTAAGAAGAGAAGTTGTTCCCCACAATGCCTTCAATACGTTCGTCGGTTTTTTTATCGACGATACTGGTTTTCAATATTTCGATAACCGGGAAAGCATCGCGATTATTTTCCACATTGATATTCATCTCAACGGAAATGATCTCAAGCTCGACAGAATAACGGTCCCCTTTCGGGTTATCCCAGTGCGCCAGGGAATTAAAACGATTATCCATCATCACCAGGGCGTTACGCAGGTTTTCCTGGCGGTTCTTGCCACGGGCCAGGTTAGCGAAGTTGGTCGTGATGCGGGTGTTTTCTGACGGATTGTAATTCTCATCAAAAACACTGCTCTTAATCGTAAAGGTGAAATTGTTATTCATCGTGTCTGGATCCTGAATTCTGATGTAAAAACTGCGTTATTTGCCAGACCGGTCTGCTTGTCTCGTCTGCTTCACAGTTTTTAACGCGCCTGCAATCAATAAGCATATTTTATGCCAGAGTCGTAACATGAGTGAAAGCGACTTAATTTCACATTAACATGAGCCTTCTTCATGGTGGTCCTTCCGTTGCTGTACGAACCCATGCCCACACAGTGGCTGGTGGGCATGGGGAGCGCAACGTGCAGAGTAAAATAAGGCCTGCCGGGGCTGACAGAACGCGGCTAACACTCGGCAGGCCGCCTCTCTCCTGCCCTGTTCCAAACGCTGCCAGATGTCAGCACCTGCCATCGTCATGCAGAAAGACAAGACGCAACAGGATGGCCAGCGGTTATTTCTTTTTGGTGAGCATCGACTTTAGATCGGCAAAGGGATTGTAGGTGGCGGCCCCCACATCATCCTGCGCATCCTCGCCAGCCACAACGGAGGTGCCGTACTGATCGGCTTCCGTATATTTTGAGTGTTCATGATCATGGCAGTACAGGCACAGCAGCTCCCAGTTACTGCCGTCTGGTGGATTATTGGTGTGGTCGTGATCGATGTGGTGAACCGTTAATTCCCGCAGGTTTGAATAAACAAACTCCCGCGAGCATCGCCCACAAACCCACGGATAGATTTTTAATGCTTTTTCACGATAGCCACTTTCCAGCCGCGAGTAGTTTTTGGGGATCAGAGCCATGACCGACGTTACCTGTATGATGAGAGTTTTTCACTTGTGATTGCAGCAGGCTAACCTGCTTATCGGATGACTTCAAGTTGTATGCCGGGTCCGTTTTTCGCGCCGCCTACCTGCGCCGTTCAGTGCCAAAGCCAGAAGCTCATTTCCTGTCTTTTTAGCAATGCCAGGGTGCGATAACGTTATGTGTGCTGGATAAAGGGACAGGACCAGAAGCCGGTAACCAGGCCCCCTCATCGGCCTGTTAAAATGCCAAGCCTGCCCTGAATGATTTCACCTGACCCGATACAAAACGTGCATGTTATTCTGCACAGACATGCATTGTAAGCATTTCCCTTAACGTAAGCCTTCCAGCTTTGGAGCGTCCCAGACAGAATAAAAAATTCGTTCATGATTTCAGGCCTTCTCTAAAGCCGTTTTTCCTTTGAATTTATGGAGCAGAAATGAGAACGCAGAAACGTTGCATAGGTTATATCTCCATTGTGGTTGATGACTACGATCGGGCTATTGAGTATTACACTGACAAGCTGGGCTTTATTCTTGTTGAGGACACACCGCAGCCGGGTAAACGTTGGGTGGTCGTCACGCCGAATCCGGAAAGCGATTGTCATCTCCTCCTGGCACGCGCCTCAAATGACCGCCAGGAAAGCTTTATTGGTAATCAATGCGGCGGCAGAGTGTTCCTGTTCCTGCAGAGCAATGATTTCTGGCACGACTACCAAGCCATGAAAGCGAAAGGTGTGACGTTTTGTGAGGAACCACGAGAGGAAGAGTATGGGCTGGTTGTGGTTTTTGAAGACCTCTATGGCAACCGTTGGGATCTTTACCAGAACAGGTAAACCAAAACGACAGGCCTGTAAAACAGGAAACAGAGGTTCACAGATAAGGGCTGCCATCTGACCTTGTGATGTGATTACCCATGCTCAATGCGGTGGTTCAGTTTCCTTAATCGCTGGACATCGATGACAGGGGCCATAAATATGGATGTCTTCCGATCCCAGAGCTTCAGCAGATAAAGGCATTATGGAAGAAAAGCTAAAATTTATGATGTTGGCGCTTGAGTACTCCCGCCAGGCATTACCCGAATGCAGACCCAATCCCCCTGTCGGATGCGTGATCGTTCATGACGGCGAGGTTGTTGCTAAGGGGTTTACACAACCGCCAGGCCAACACCATGCTGAGATCGACGCGATCGCAAAACTTACCTTCCCCATTAGCGAATGTGAAATATATGTCACGCTTGAGCCCTGCTCTTTTCAGGGCAGAACGCCTTCGTGTGCTTTAACAATTGCAGAGCTAAAGCCAAAACATATTTATATTGCCATGGACGATCCGCACCCGAAGAACAGGGGAGCGGGACGCACTATTTTAAAAAAGGCAGGCATCAGCTTTACATCGGGCATCGGAAAGCAGGCGGTCGAGAAATTTCTTTTCCCCTATCTGGACACGTCTTCTTCATAAACATCACTTTTATCGCCGCATTGGGATCTCCGCGGGACGTTATCCCATCATCATCCCGACATTTTCGTCGTGATGGCACTTACCGCCCGGCCAGAACGGCCCGGCTTTGCCAGTAGCCAATAATCTGTTCTGTGGGCACGCGCAGCTCACTCTGGTTAATGCATGAACGGGCAAATAAGCGAATGCCCGCACGCTTGTTAATTTTCCCGCCCCCCGCCGCTGACTGGCAGAAAAATCGCGAGATGAATGTTATGATTAACCCATTCTATTCAGTCACAAAAGACACAGGTGCAAACCCTGAGGGCAAGATATGAACAACGAAGTCTCACTGAAATACTATGACATTGCCGATGAGTATTCGTCAGAAACGGAAACGCCGGTAAGCGAATCCGAGCGTGACGCCCTGGCACACTATTTCCAGTTGCTGATTAGCCGTTTAATGAATAACGAAGAAATCAGTGAAGAAGCGCAGAAAGAGATGGCCGTTGAAGCGGGCATTAATGAACAACGCATTGATGAGATCGCCACCTTCCTGAATCAGTGGGGCAACGAAGACTAATTCCGGTAAACGCTGCCGCTAAAGCACCTGTGCCGGAGCACAGGTGCAGGCGATAAACACTATACCGCGTGTTGGCTAAAGGATGCGGATTCCGCTTCCTCATCGGTAATGTTGGGTTGAGAAAAGCTCGCTTTAACGCCCCAAAAGTAGCAGGCCAGCGACGCGACAATAATGAGGATCATATCGAGTGGTGTGTCAATCATACCGCTTCCGCCGTAGGTACCCAGCATAGAAACCACCATGACCGCGATGTAATAAGCCAGCAGCCACCAGGCGCACTGCAAATCCTGACTGAACTGGTTGCTCTTTTTGCCAAAGATCGCGTAAGCGACCCAGGCAACAATCAGAATCGGAATGAGGATCTCATTAACAGACCAGCCGCTCCAGTAAATCAAAAGCGTACTGGCAACAAACGCCAGCGGGCTGAGAACCGCCGCAACGGGCAGACGAAACGGACGCTGCATATCGGGCAGGTGTTGACGAAAAGCGCCCAGGGTTATCGGGCCGGGCATGTAAGTAAAAACAGTTGCCGACGTCACCGCGCCGATTAAGCCGCCCCAGACCTGAAACTCGGAAGGCAATGTCCAGGCGATGGCCAGCAGCAGCGACAGCCACAATGCACCGCGCGGTACGCCAGATTTTGCATCCACTTTGCCAAACACTTTAAACAGATGGCCATTACGCGCCCAGGCAAACAGCACGCGCGCGGCGCCGGCCAGGTAGATGTTGCCGGTCCCGGCCGGGGAAATCACCGCGTCGATAAGAATCAGGTTAATCAACCAGGTCAGCCCCAGGCTGCGCGCCAGGTCGGCATAGGGAGACTGAAATATCTGCTTCAGCCCTGCCCAGCCATGTTGTGACAGCAAATCGGTCGGTACCGCCCCCATGAACGCATACTGCAGGGCCAGGTAAATCACGAAGCTGACAGCAATGGCAATACCGATTGCCAGCGGCACGTTGCGCTGTGGATTTTTAGCTTCACTGGCAAAATCAACCGCCTGACGAAAGCCAAGATAGGCAAAGACGATCCCTGCCCCCGTCAGTGAGCTGAAAACGCCATGAGCCCCACCCGGCGGTGAAGGTGGAACATCAAGGTTTGGCGCATGGAAGTAAAGCAGAAGTGTCACGATGGTCAGCAACGGCACGATAAATTTGAAGGTGGTGACAATCGTGTTCACCCGCCCAAAGAAGCTGACGCTCCAGTAGTTGAGCAGAAAAAACACCACCAGTAGCCCAATCTGCACGCCAAACCCTAACCCCGTTGGGCTGCCGTCCTCATGCCCGAGTGCGGGCCACCAGTAGATCGCATACTGACGAACGGCCTCAACTTCCACCCCTGCGGTGCTGGTATAGGCCAGCAGCGAGCTGACACCAATCACGAAACCAACGATGTTGCCGTGCGAATAATTGGGATAGCGAACAAAACCGCCGGCGCGCGGTAGCGCTGAGGACAGCTCGGCGTAAACCAGGCCAATCATCAGAACGATCACGGCACCCAGTACCCATGCCCAGCCGGTATGGCTGCCCGCATAGCCGGAACTGTTAAGGGCGGCATATAACCAGCCCGAACCGATCATTGAGCCGATGCCAAGTAATGACAGATCGACCAACCCTAATTTCTTTTTAAGCCCCGTAGATGCCATGCTATGCCCCTGTCTGATTATTGGATGTTGTAGGTGGGAATAAAGCATATTGTGTGCCAGCAATATTTTGCTGTCGTAATAGTTTATGTAAGAAACATTCCAGATCACATAACCTGCCAGATAAGGGTTTCAGGAATCCGTTTCAACAGAAATATAAAATATCCGTCGGCATGAGCAGCGATGTTAAGCATGAGATCAGGGTGCAACGCGCACTGCAATGATCCAGAAAATATATAGCGACGCTATTTGAAACATTCCGTCACCAGTGCAAAAGTTGTGACATATATTCAGGGGACAGGTCGTTAGCATCGCCTTTAGTCAGTTGAATGACGCCACGCAAAATAACGCGACGTGAGTTTCCCCGTCATCCCTTTGCTGTCAGGGCCTGCGTTGCAGTGATGGAGGAGCATCAAGGTGTAAAGCAGACTGCGTAAAAATGCGGATGAGGTTGGCCTTTTTCACCTGACACCCGATATTTCAATGCGTTTTCCCATCGGATGTTTTATGAATAAAAAAAGAAAATTAAAAAGAGAGGGGTCATCAGACATTCAGCGTAATGATGCTGCTGCGCCCTGTGTTAATGATTACGGCAATAAGAAATCATCGTCTGAAAAAGGTGCCCTCTATCTCCTTGCTTTTTTTAGTCCAAGTATCAGCAGAAGCACCCTATATTCAACTTGAGGCTATCCGTTACTGTAAACGCTTTTTATACTGCCATCAGTCCACAATAAACAGCGTCGCCCCTTCTCTGGTGGTTGATCGATGGGCTTCGGCATCGTCGGCAACCTGATAACTCACGCCCGGCGTTAATACAAACGTGCGTCCATCATCCAGCTCTGTGACCATTTCGCCTTTCAGGCACAGAAGAATATGCCCTTTTATACACCAGTGATCGGCCACGTAGCCGGGGGAATAGTCGACCATTCTGACTCTGATATCGCCAAACTTTGCCACGCGCCAGAGCGCAAACCCGCTATCACCCGGATGCCGTTCTGCCTCTATCTGTGCCCAGTCTGTTATCCCGAAAGGGATATTTTCCATTTTCATTTTTCATGCTCCCTAAGAGATTCAGGATTGATTACATGGCTTCGGTCACCGTCGAAAAAGCGCACCACGTTTTCGAACGCGGTGCCGAAATACAGGCTGTAGCTGTCCTTCTCGACATAGCCGATGTGCGGCGTGCAGAGCACGTTGGGCAGTGATAACAGCGGATGCGCGGGATCGTATACCGGCTCCTGCTCGTAAACGTCCAGAGCGGCAAAACCCGGGCGGCCCTGGCGCAGCGCAATCAGCAGCGCATCGGCAGCCACCAGCTCAGCCCGGCTGGTGTTGACGAACAATGCATCGGGCTTCATCTGCACCAGATCGTCGCGCGTGATATTGCCCTCGGTTGCTGCCACTAAGCGCTGATGAACGGTTATCACGTCGCTGGAGGCAAAAAAAACCTCACGGCTGGCAGGCACTATCACTCCCTCCTGCTGCGCTTCCTGCCTGGCGCGATCGCTTCCCCAGACCTGCACCCGCATACCAAATGCCTTTGCATAAGCCGCAATCCGCTTGCCAATTTTGCCGTAGCCCAGGATCCCCAGCGTCTGGTTACTCACGCCCTGCCCCAGTTCTGCCTGCCAGTGACCGGCGCGCATGGCGTTAACGGCCTGAACGAACTTTCTGCGGGCTGCCATAATCAGCAGCCACGTCAGTTCAGCCGGTGCGACGGGCGAGCCGACGCCCTCGACAATCGCCACACCCGCCCGTGAGCAGGCCGCAATATCGATATTGCGGGCGACCTTACCGGTCTGACTGATGAGCTTTAGTTGCGGCGTGCGCTGTAAAAAGGCCTCGTCAATGGTGGTGCGCTCACGGATCAGGATCAAGGCCTGAGCCGTCGCCAGCGCCTGTTCTGCATCAGGATCGAGGCTGATATCCCCAACAGCGGTACAGGTAAATTGGGGATGGCATTGCAGGCAGTCGAGGCCTGCCGTGGCCTGATGATAATCGTCGGGAATACAAACCTGTATTGTCATGGGATCGCGCGCCTTAAGAATGGAGTTGGCTTGTTACCGTCGGCTGAATAACCGCCCTACATCATTAAAACAGCCTCTCGGTTACGTCAATGTCCTTGTGCAGAATGCGCGCCATGCCGCCCGAGGCAGTGCGAAGTGTGCGCCGGACGATGTCATTCGCACCTCAGCGATTGTTCACCCTTTCCCCGTCACTTATCTCGCTCTAAAACATCGCAAAAAAAGTCGAATAAAAAAGTCGAATAAAAATCCGCATACGCACGTTCACTCATCATAAACCTGAAGGAGAGAACGAAAGCCATGATTCACACACAACCCAAGAAACCCCGACAGCGCTACGACGGAATGACCCTGGCGCTGCACTGGATTACCGCGGCCAGCGTCATCTTTTTGTTTGCCAGTGCGCACATCTGGGAATGGCTGGAGCGCGGGACACCGCTCCGGAAAGGCTTACAGTCAGTGCATATTTCCTGCGGGATCGTGCTGGCGCTGGTCATGGTGATCCGTCCGGTCTGGCGGCTAATGAGCCAACGTTCGCCGCGTTACGCGATGCCCGCTGCCGCCGTTTCACGTCCGGCGAAATTCCTTTCTCACTGCGTTCACGGTGCGCTCTATCTGCTGCTGTTCACGCAAATTGTGCTGGGCTTTATGTTTCGCTGGGCGCAGCAGGAACCCTTTGGCTTTTTTGGCCTGTTCGATCTGAGCGGATGGGTGCATGTCGATCCTCTGCTCAAACATGCTCTGGGTGAATTACACAACAATGTCGCCTGGGCGTTAATTATTCTGGCCGCGTTCCATGCTCTGGCCGCCCTGTTCCATCACTATTTTCTCCGCGATAACGTGCTGCGCCGCATGCTGCCCGTTCGCCTCTTTCGTTAACTGGAGCACTACCATGAAAAACACCGCTTCACTGCTGCGTACCCCAGGCCGTAAGCTGCTGGTTCCGGCCCTGCTGTTCGTTATCCACGTTGCCCCGGCACTGGCCGCAGGCGATGACAGCACCAACAGTAAAATTCCGGACTGTCCGCGCGGGCAGGTTTACGACAGCAAGACCAAACAGTGTGTTTCCGACAAAACGGCGCGCCTGAGTGACGAAGACAAGACAAACTATGCCTATCATCTGGCGAAGAAAGGCGACTATCAGGCCGCGCTTACCCTGCTGGATAGTCTGAAACAGCCCGACACCGCAGAAGCCTGGAATTACCGGGGTTATGCCACCCGAAAACTCGGGCGTACCGACGAAGGGATCGGGTATTATCAACGCTCGCTGGCGCTTAACCCGCGCTATGCGAAAGTGCGCGAATACCTGGGCGAAGCGTGGCTGATTAAGGGCCGTCCCGACCTGGCAGAAGCGCAGTTGAAAACCATCGCCAGCCTGTGCGGTACAGGATGCGAAGAGTATCGTGATTTGCAGGCCGCCATTAATGGTCATCCGGAATCCTGATACCTACGATGAGGACAGTCACATCACGACCAGCGAAGTTCGCCAGCAGCTTGCTGCCCATCTGACGCGCCTGTGGCGCTACGGGCTGGTGCTGTCCCGAAACCACGACGTTGCTGAAGAACTCGTGCAGTCTACATGCGTACGCGCGCTCGAAAAGAGCGCGCAGTTTACGCCGGGTACCCGGATAGATCGCTGGCTGTTCTCGATCCTTCACTCTATCTGGATTTCCGACCTGCGCGCCCGCCGCGTGCGGTTAGGACAGGGCTTTGTTGAAAGTGAGGAACTGCTGGCGCCTGACACGCGGGAACGTGATGATGAACGCCTGCATTTTCAGAAAATCATGCAGCGCGTCAGCGCATTGCCAGAAGCCCAGCGCAATACCGTCTTTCTCGTCTATGTTGAAGGATTTACCTATCAGGAAGCCGCAGAGACGCTGGCCGTACCCATCGGCACCATTATGAGCCGGCTGGCAACCGCGCGTTCGGCGCTGGCAAAATCGTTCGATGCTCAGGCTTCTGCGCAGGAGAAACGCTCATGAACACGCTACGCTTTGCGCCCCCCTTCAGCGACGAAGCGCTGGTGGCCTGGCTGGATGGCGAAATGAACCCTGATGACGCACGCAGGCTCGAATTACTGCTGGAAACCGATGCTGAACTGGCTGAACGCATCGATGAACTGATGAAAAGCCAGCTCGACTTTGACACGGCCTTTGCGCCCTTACTGGATAAGGCCCCGGAAGCAAAAATGCAGCGCCGGCTCGACGCGTTGTTAAACGCGCCAGCGCAGGCACCCGCCGCCGATGTTGTCGCTACCGCGACATCGGGCATTAGCCGTCGTTCGCTGATTGCAGCCTCGCTGAGTTTTCTGATGATCGGTTCAGGCCTCGGCTACCTCGCCCGCCCGGCTAAAACCAGGCTGAGTGAGAGCGAGAAGATTCGCGATCTTGAAGCCCAGTACATGTCGCTCTACAGCGCAGAAACGCTGCTGGATGCGGATAACTCCCCTGCCGCGTTACAGCATGGCCTGGCCCGCACCGCGCAGGATATTGGCCTACATCTCAATACGCAGCAGCTTTCCCTGCCGGATGCAGAGCTGAAGATGGTGCGCATGTTGCGCTATGACAGCACATCTATCGCGCAAATTGCGTGGATCCATGCGGAATATGGCCCGATGGCGCTATGCATTTCGCCGGACGCCCAGCCTGCCTCAACCGGGCTTCAGCGCGAACAGCGACATGATATGCGCCTGGTCTGGTGGCACCACGGCGGCTATCAGTTTGTCCTGATTGGCCGCAACCCGGACGAAGCACTGGCAGACAGCGCCAGCGCCCTGAAAAACGCCCTTAGCGCTTAACGGCGTGGGACGCTTTCAAGGCACATGACTGGCCTCTGCCTGAATATCAATCTTGATCGTCACCGTATCATCCACCAACGCGGTGAAGCGATCCATATGGTAGGCCGAGCGGGAAATCGTGGTCATGGCATGTAGCGCGATCCGTTCATCGCGTTGCGCCGTGCGGTCGTGCTCTTCCATCGTGGCTTCCAGAATGACCGGTCGCTGAACGTCTTTTACCGACAATGAGCCAAAAATCCTGAAATTGCCGTTGCCCTGCGCCACGATCCGGCTGCTGGTAAAAACGATATTGGGATAACGGGGAGCATCAAAAAACATGCTGCTTTTTAACTGATACGTCAGCAGGTTGTTGGACGCGATAAGCGTGGTGACCGGAATAGTGACCTTCACACGATTATCCATTTCATTTGCCGGATTCAGCGCAACCTCGCCGGTTACGCCCGTTAATTTCGCATGCGAAATACCGCCAAATGCGTGCCATGACAGCCCTATCGCGGTGTCAGGTGTGGAAATCGTGTAGTAAAGTGAAGCCGCGTGGGATAACGGATTCAGCAGCAACCCAGCAACCAGAATAGATACAGCGCGCGTCATAACGGGATTCTCCAGTAAACAGACAACGCATTAACGCGCCAGGTAGCAACTTTATTCGATTAATACTTACAGTTATATAACATTTGAAAGGATGTGGATCCCGCCTCATCGCTTTGATGTGGAAGCGGGTAGCTTGTGCGGCTCAGACAGACTCGGGATGCCGGGTGCTGATGATGTTTTGCGGGTGCGCCTTGATGACCGGCATTCTGCTTGTAGCGTTCTGGAAAACGGTTTTGTCTGCTGTCAGCCTTGAAATAAGACTGTCTGCTTCTGGCACAAATCAGATGAGCATGTCGGGTCCGCAATAAGTGACAAGCAGACATTCGCCGTTTTTCTACACTAGATACCGGCTTGTACCTGGTCGCGTATTGTTCAACAGGGAGCAGGTAACCTGTACGGCTGTCGCTGTGGATGGCTCATAACGACATGATTCAGACCGCTCTCAGTTGTGCTTTTTCCTTAACAAATTCCATCGCACTTACCGTGAAGAAATAAATCAGCAATTTTAGATAGTTAAGTGCTCAATTTTTGCAACCAGCAGGTGATGTCATGATCTTAAGTGCTAATCACGTCGGTTTTTCAGTCAAAAATATTGAAGACGCATTATTCGTCTGGACCCATATTCTTGGAGGGAAGTTATTACGCGAAGGGAACATGTCTGGACCCATTATTGATGAAGTCACAGGCGCAAGGGGAGCGGATGTACGAATGGCTTTGCTTGAAGTGGCTGGTATGAACATTGAATTACTGCAATACAATAACATTGAACAGCCAGAAGCGCCTTCAGCACCCTATATCCCAGGCTACGCGCACCTGGCGTTTATGGTTAAGGATCTTGATACGCTCCTGAGCAAAGTATCGGACTATGGCTGGAAGACGCCAGGAAAACCCCAGACAGTCTCATCAGGCCCCATGCAGGGAACCAGAGTCATATATTTACAAAGCCCTGATGGTCAGACGCTTGAGTTGATGGAACGCAATCAATGAAGTCTACATGTCATGATCCACTACCTTCTTATCAGAGCGGTGATGTTTGCAACGTGCGCTTGGTGGCACAGAGCGGACTGACCTGCTCCCTGTAAACTAACCTACCATGATGCAAGCAGCGTCCGCTCCTGGCACTAAGCGGACGTTCCGTAGACCCGCTAAAAATTACATTTATGGTTTAATTAATTATTAGCGTACAAGCATGCGTACTTGCTTACCGCGATAGGTAACATAATCTTGAAACTGGAAACCAAAGCGCTCAGCCAGATGATTTGAACGTTTATTTTCTTCGTCAATAATGCAGCACAATGGGGAGGATAATGTCTGATCGGCCCATAGTAAAACTGCGGCCAGTGCTTCAGACGCATAACCTTTGCCTTGAACTTCAGGAATTAATGTCCATCCAGCTTCAGGGTATTTTAACTGAGGTGTGATATCACGATGAACATCCTGGAAACCAAACGAACCAGCATAACGGCCTGTAGTTTTCTCAAACACCGCCCAGTAGCCATACCCTAACGCTTGCCAGTGTCCGATATAACGTAATAAGCGGCTCCAAACACTTTCTGTCGTTGGTTTCTCACCGCCATTAATTTTAATCATTTCAGGCGTGCTCCAGCACGCCATAAGCGCTGGAAAATCGTCGAGCGTAAATTGCTTTAAAATTAGTCGTTCTGTCTCAAGTCGAGGCGCATCCTGAAATGTCATCACTTCTCCTGGTGTTAGCATATTTAAAGCGACTGCTTTACCAAAATGCACAATTCTTCTTTCAGGGACAATAAAATTTTGCCAATGCCCGCTTCTGGCACAAACCGGACAAGGTAACTAAGTTGAAGGTCCGCTATGAGAAAGCATACATTAAGCGTTAAGCATGTCCTCAAAAGCGAGGCTCCACGATAAAACCTCAACCGATGCTCGTAAACCATGGATCCAAAAAGGGTCATCGGAAAATATGGATAAGGCTTCTTCTTCATGCTCAGCCTTAACTACCCATAGAGCTCCGACAGGTTGATCGTTATTTTTTTCACGTAATGAACCAGCAGCAAGAACCACACCTCGTTTTTGCTTTAACCAGTCCAAATGAGGATTAAGATATTGTTTTCTGACATTGTATTCACCTGGGTGATCCGTAAACCTTATTGCGAAAAGCATTCCTTCTCCCATTTTGCAGCATTTTGGATGCCGATTCCTGAATGTTAATAAGCACTAAAGATGACTTTTTATCAAGCGTTGACGTCCGTTTTTGGCACAAAGCGGACATATGCAATAAACAATGTTCGCTTTGTGAGGAATTGAATGTTTTGTGTTTATCATTCAGAAATTGTGAATAAACACTGGAGATAAGTGCGTTTTCCTGAATGATAAATAGCATCATTGGGTTTTAACGATAGCTAGAACGAAACCATCCCATCCCTTTTCACCAACAGTCTGAACTGCCGTCGCTTCAAGGCGCTCATCCTCAGAAATCATTTCTACAAATTTTCGCAGGCCTATAACGTTCGGATCTTCACTACCAGATTCGATGACATTGCCACCGCGCACGGTGTTATCTGCTACGATAACAGTGCCTGGTTTCGACAATCTGATAGCCCATTCAAGGTAGTGGGGGTTATTCACTTTATCGGCATCGATAAAAATCAGGTCAAAAGGCGCATCAAGCGTGGGTAAGACCTCAAGCGCAGCTCCCCTGTGCAACGTGACGCGCTCAGCCAGCCCCGCTTTATTGATGTTCTGACTGGCCACTTCTGCATGATGGTCGTTGAATTCAATTGTCGTTATGCTTCCATGGGGTGGAAGAGCTTTGGCCATCCATATGGTGCTATACCCCCCAAGTGTGCCTATTTCAAGAACACGAACGGCACGTGACATTTGCATGAAAATAGCCAGCATTTTTCCCTGCAAAGAGGATACGTCATGTGTCGGCAAACCTTGAGCTGAGTTATTAGCGAGAGCGTATTTTAAATCTGAATCTTCAGCGGCTAGCTTTTCAGAAAACCAGGCATCTACCTGAGCCCATTTATCGGAATCTTGTGAAGGGTAATCCGGAATGCGCATATGAATTTACTCTCCTTAAAAAACTTCAGTAATGAACCAGCCCACCATCTACAGCATACTGGCTGCCGGTAACATAGGATGCGTCATCGGACAGCAGGAAAAGTGCAACTGCAGCGGCCTCTTCTGCTGTTCCGGCTCGGCCTAAAGGAACCTGGCTTACCACAAAATCTTCAAACTGCTGACGTGACTCTTCTGGCATAAAGTGCCTGAAGTTGGTTTCAATCGGACCCGGCACCAATGTGTTAGCGCGGATACCGCGTTCAGCCAGCGCTGATGCCCAGCTTTTGACCATAGCGATAATGGCACCTTTCGTCGCTGCATACAGACTTGTCATCGCCGCACCTTCATAGACAGAGGAGGAAGAAGTTACCAAAATGGACGCGCCTGAATTGAGCGATTCGGACAGGGCTGCCAGCTGTAGCATCGGGCCTCGCACATTAACGTTCATCATACGATTAAAAGAATCTGCCGTTACAGATTCCGGGGAGCCTACTTCAGCATAACCGCCATTTAGCCATAATCCATCAAGTGAACCCCAGTCGTTAATAGCCTCACCAAGCCCATGTATATCAGCTTCGCTTGCAGCATCGCTTTTCAGAATAAGCGAAGCTGCAGGAAGCAGACTGCGTGCACGCTCCAGTCTTTCTTCATTAAGACCGGTTATGGCTACATGGCCACCTTCCGTGACAATACGCTGAGCGCCTGCCAGCCCCATGCCACTCGTGCCTCCAGTAATTAGTATCCGTTTACCCTTAAATCTGCCCACGCTTACAGCCTTATTTGTCTCTGGAATCAGCATTTAACTTACGTAAAAAAATACTATTCATCATCTGTTTCATTATGCAACGATGACATTGTTGCCTGAAGGTCCGCTTCTGGCACAAAGCGGACGATCTAACTTAGCTGAAGGTCCGCTGAGAGCGAGGAGCGGACATTGATATGTGGTCTGTGCTATGTGGATTGTTCTTGCTTCACTGGCGGGAGAGATATCCTCGCCTCCGAAATCAGTTTTTCCACTGCTTCCAGAGGGATATTCTCTTCGTAGCAGATCAAAAAGAATTCGTGTGTAACATCCGAATAGAAAACTTCAGCAATTTGCCGTAAAGGAGATGTCTCGCGGACAGATAATTCCAGAAACATGCCATCACGTAATATTTCGCTTCCAAAACTCAGTTCAAATTTAATTTGAGACATATTATACGAACTCCTTCTTTTCAATCACGCAAAACATTTTGCGTTAGTGATATCAAAAACAATTTGGTCAGGATACAGCGGAATAATATTTCGATCACGTTAATCTCAACTATAAAGCCATTCTATGAGTAATCCTGAAATCGTCATAACACGCCAACGTCCGCTCCTTGCACAGAGCGGACTGATATCATCTAAATATCCTCTATGAGCGAGAAGGAGACATTAGAATTTATCCCGTCGCAATGAAAATGACTACGAAAGTCTTGGATATTCATATTTCAGATATCTGAAGATGCATATTTCTTACATCTCTCAACGGACACTCTCATCCTTAAATAATCCATTAATTATTATGAATTTCTTGTCATACTCTCTGATTGCTGATGTTGTGCAGTTTTGTTCCTTTACATGAAAATATATTGCAACATCAGCATTATTCTGATTAATAATCCTGGGTTTCGATACATCATATTCAAAAGGTATTTTTTTATTACTGACTTCACTACTGGCAGATTTATCATCAGAAACAGGCTCAGTCGTACCACACAGTCCGGAACTCGGATCTTCATACCAGTCAAATAACGCATAACGGGTGTAGGGTTTTTCACTGTTACCGGCGATCAGACTTAAAATCTCGTACTTCTGATACAAGTCACTGTATCTGAAATTGGTATTTGATGAATATATCAGCGCGTAGTGTTTGTGGTTTCCACCGGTAAACTCCTGTTTGATTTCCGTATACATGCGCAATCCTGGAATATCTTTACCATAGGTGCTTCTTTTAGCATCATAAAAATAAATCCCCTCAGTGTTCTCATTAACTAAAAACTGATAATTGTTTAGTCTGAAACAGGTATCGTTCTTCTCTGGAATAGAGGCTGTCGACCCGCTTCTGGATTCAACATATTTTTTCAATAAGCTGAATCCTGGCTTATCCAACGCTTCAGCGCATGGCAGAAACCAGTTTTCCGCACATGAATATGAGCTGTAAAGACAGCAAAGAGGAAATAAAAGACGTCCTGCAATATTCATAACAGCGATCCTGTAAATGTTCACTCACTAGTGAGTTGCCTGTATCTGCTTTGCTCGTAGCCACCGGCAATATTGTTGCCACCGGGAGTAGCCATGCCGGTTAAAAAACGTCTGACACGGACTGAACCGCTGAACCGCTGAACCGCTGAACCGCTGAACCGCTGAACCGCTGAACCAGAATGAGTACAGCAGTGTCGCTAACCCGATGGAAATTCTTTGATGAAATCATAACTGATTATTTCAGGATAAACACCAGTGTAAGGTGGCCTGTCACACGCATCATTCAGCCCATCCTTTTGTGTTCTGTTGATGTTTACACTCAATGATATAGATGCCAAAAATCTGGTTCTGTTAGGTGATTCAGCGGGTGGTTTGATTGTCGTTACAATGATGCGTAAGGCGCGTGACGCAGTTAATCTGCTCCCCGCTGCGGCAGTGGCTATTTCAACCTGGGCAGATCTTACTCATAGCGGTTTTTCAGCCATTACCCGTGAGTGGATTGATCCTCTTTGTAACGTCGGTTTTCTCAACATATTAGCTGACCTGCTCCCCGTTGCTAAACTCAGACTATTGCTGGTTACTTCAGCTTTTAGTTCATGACGGCATCACGAACAAACCGATGTCCGCTATGAGCGAGGAGCGGCCGTTTGGGGTGTTCACAGCAGGTGGAAATTTTACTTACACAGCCGTGTTGGGGTTAACGGGAACCGATCAAGACATAAAATTGCCCGTTCGTTCCTTACACTAACTGAACAGGTAATCGGTAAGCAGGCCGAAAGCGGTGTCGATTTTAGAGAGAAAAGGCATTGGCTAATTTTTCAGCAAGCAGATACCAGAAGCTGACCGGCATTTTTCCAGCTGATTCTGAATACCGGGGCATGATCTGATGAAGGCATATCGGATAATGTTCTCTCCACAATGGTGCCCCCGAGGCGCTGATAAAAAGCTGTTGCCTGGGTGTTATCTTCAAACACCCATAAATAGAGCGGTGACTCATCATCCCTGCTCTTGACCCATTCGGCTGCGCGACAGAGAAGTTGTTTTCCTACACCGTGACCACGTAGTGAAGAGCTTACATGCAGGCTGTCTATATAACAGCCCCACTGCGCGTCATAGTGGAGCTTAATACATATGAAGCCTTCAACCTTTCCATCATATTCAGCTACAAACACTGTTTCGCTTTCATTGCTCTGATTCAGTGCTGAGCGCCAGTGTGAAAGTCGATCTTTCTGCGCCTGATTTTCAAGGAAATCCGCAGACATCACTTTCGTGTAGGTATCTCTCCATCCGGCGGTGTGTAGATGTGCTATTGCATCGGCATCACTGTGCTGAGCCTGTCTTAAGTGAATCACTGTTACCTCTCACAAACGCAATGGCGTTTCATGTTAGCAAAATCACATTCAGTCGAAAATCAGCTTACCAGGTTCAAACCATACATCACATCTTGCGCAAGGATGAAAATGAATCTGGAAAACTCATGGTGACAGAATGCTTACCTCATACGTAAATGTCCGCTTCTGGCACAGGGCTGCTGTTGCAGCCCTGACAAACTTAGACTTCAATCGATTCAGAAATCTCTAACGCATCATCGACTTCAATACCCAGATAACGGACCGTGCTTTCCAGTTTCTTATGACCTAACAGGAGTTGAATCACACGAAGATTCTTAGTTTTCTTGTAGATCAGGTAAGGTTTTGTTCTTCTCATGGAATGTGTACTGTAAAGAGAATCTTCGAGACCAATTTTTGCTACCCACCCATGAAAAATTCGGTTGTATTGCCGGGGTGATATGTGTTGGTTAATACCGACCCGAGATCGGAACAGGTAGTCTTTACTGCGTAAATTGCCAAGCTTTATCAATGCAGAAACAGCCTCTCTTGTCCCTTTGGTTATCTCAAATTGGACAGGGCTGCCGGTTTTCTGTTGTAGCACCGTAGCTCTGCTTGAAACAGAGCTACCATATGCAACATCAGATACTTTGAGTTTTACCAGATCACAGCCTCGAAGCTTACTATCCAGGGCCATATTGAACAGAGCCAAATCGCGCGTTTTACCTTCCAGTTCAAGCCTGATTCGGATCCCCCAGATATGAGATATCTGAAGTGGTCTTTTTTGGCCGATGATACGGTCTTTGTTCCACGGTGATGTGTTCATACTCAAATCTCCTGAAATGTGGGTGATCTGAGTATGGCTGTCCCTCATGAGCGAGAAACGGTCATTCAGGCTATCCGATCAACGGCCAGAGTTTAGAGCCCATTGCCAAAAATGAGACTTCTCTCTGCAGGTGATCCATTTACGGAAACGCAGGACTTGCACCAATAAAATGAGAGTTGGATCTGAGCTGCCTGTATTATTCTTTCTGAAGTTTCCTTCTTGAGAAGGCTTCTGTTGGAGTGCACAACCCCGTGCTTGCCCTTCGCAATGAGTGGATTGCTTCCTTGATGTACTCATCTGACCTCCACCTTGCCTCATGAACCTTTTCTGAAAATTGCCGATAAAACATTCACCGCAATCAAATCATGCGGCTCTGTACACATTACTTATCTTTTCTTTAAGGGAAGTATATTTCGTCAGCACCATGCATGAATGCTGACGCCTACACCAGGAATAAATATGAACAACATTAGAATCGGAGTGCGTCTCGGTATCACCTTCGGGTTTATGGCGCTCCTTGTTATGTTTATGGTGCTCATCGGCATCGTAAAAATTAATGCTCTCGGTAATGCCAATGATGACATATCAGGAAGTCTTTACACCAAAGCCTCCACTTCTCTGTCGATCCGTTACTACACATCAGATATGAGCCGGCTTGCGCGTAATGCGATTCTCCTTAAAGACGTTGCAAAAAGGGAAAAAGCCATCAGCGATTATCGCGGCGAAAGACATGAAGTTGACAGTCTTCTCAGTCTTATTGGTAAGCAGGTGAATACGCCCCAGGGAAGCGAAATTTTCACCCGCCTCAAGGCCCGTGCAGAACTTTTTCTGCCTTTCATTGATGAGGTGGTGGCACTTGCCCAACAGGGAAAAAGCGATGATGCCACCCAACTCCTGTTTGGCCCCCGTTACCAGACTCAGGGAGACTTTATGGCGTCGCTGAAAGAGATGCAGACCTTCCAGGAGGCCCGAATGAGCTCTGCCGCTGCGCAGGCTCGCGCCGACCGTTCGGGTGCGCTGATGATGTTAGTTGTTGCCGGCGTGGTTGCGCTGTTGCTGGCCGCGGTATCTGCCTGGGTTATCACCCGGAGTATCACGCGGCCACTTAATGTGGCCGTTGAGGCCGCCCGCCGGGTGGCGCGCGGCGACCTTACTGGTACCGTCACTGCAGATCGTAAAGACGAAACAGGCATACTGCTGTCTGCCATCAGTGACATGCAGGCTTCGCTGATTAACACGGTCAGCCTCGTGAGAAGCAATGCAGAAAGCGTGGCATCCGCCAGTACCCAGATTGCCCAGGGCAACACAGACCTGTCGCAGCGTACCGAGGAGCAGGCCAGTGCCCTTGAACAAACATCAGCGACCATGACGCAGCTCGGCGTGACGGTAAAAAACAACGCAGACAATGCCCGTCAGGCCGGCCAGCTTGCTGTAAGCGTTCGGGACGTGGCAAATAAAGGCAACGAGGCCACCACGGCCATTACCGGCACAATGAAATCTATCAGCGAAAGCTCCGGCCGTATCGCTGAAATCACCGCCGTCATTGACGGCATAGCTTTTCAGACCAACATTCTGGCGCTGAACGCCGCAGTGGAAGCGGCCCGTGCCGGCGAGCACGGCCGGGGATTTGCGGTGGTGGCAAGCGAGGTCAGGTCACTGGCACAGAGAAGCGCTTCGGCTGCGGGTGAGATTCGGCAGCTGATTGCAGCCAATGCTGATACTGTGGGACAGGGTAATGCACTGGTGATTCACGCGTCTGAAACGATGTCAGGAATTCTCTCCGCCGTAGGAAAGCTCACAGACACTGTTGAAGAAATCAACTCCGCCAGTGCCGAGCAGGCTCGTGGGATTGAGCAGGTAGGCATTGCCGTTACGGAGATGGACACGACGACACAGCAGAATGCTGCACTGGTTGAAGAGTCGGCCTCCGCTGCTTCAAGCCTCAGGGAGCAGGCGGAACGGCTTCTACAGGCTGTGTCTGTGTTCAGTCTGAGTGGCCCTTCTGCGCTTTCCGTTGCTCATGTGCCCGCCACGGTTGTAAAGCCGGGTTTTAAAACCGCAGCTGTAAAAACCCGCGCGGAAGACGAAGACGGAAGCTGGACGCATTTCTGATCGGTGTACAACGCCTGCTGCTGACGTGATGCAGTTAAGACTGAATGCTTTCGATAAAATGGTTAAATTTCTCCGGCTCGCCGGAGAAATATCAGAGGCATAAAGATGTTAACCGGACAAAATTACACGTCATTAATGCATTCAGATCCCAGCTAAGTCCGCTTCTGGCACAGAGCGGACGCTAACATTTCTTTCTTTGTCCGCTATGAGTGATCTGCGGATATTGTTAACAGCGTTCTGTGTAAGAGCAGGTTATCGCCACCCGCATTGGACAGAAATTGTCCTAAGTGCAGTATGTAAGCAATCAGTATGCGTTCATGTCCCACACTTCCTTAAGACCGTGTGTCACTCACTTTATAAATAAAATTAGGCATATAGTTTACTTATAACCTGATCTGGTACCCGTTGATTCACAGGGGCTGTTATTATCTACTTCCGCCTTTGGCATGGAGAAAACATCCTGGGCAATAAGGACAGAAGCTGTACCGGTGTCATAAGGGGCACCCAGGAAATTCTGTCCAGTCTAAGCAGACTGAAAACACTGGAGTGGCTCATGGATATTCATTTCGCAGAAATCTCCCCGGACAGCTCAGGATTTGTCGAATTGCGAACGCAGAGCATGACTGAAGGATTGAACATGCTGCGTCGGCTAGAAGAAAATTGGCTCAGCGGCTATAACCGTTTTGACAGGCCTGGAGAAAAACTGATTGGGGCTTATGTTGATCGTTTAATTATTGGCGTGTGTGGGCTTAACGTCGATCCTTTTACACAAGAAACTGGTGTCGGTCGTCTACGGCATCTTTATGTAGACACTGAATGGAGAAAAAATCGGATTGGCAGTGCTCTACTCAATGAGATTCTGAAAGATGCTGGCCGCTGGTTTGATTTTATCAACACGAATGCACCTTCATCAGCATTCACTTTCTATGAACGAGCTGGTTTTGTAGCTTTATCAGGTGTAGAAAAAGTTACACATCAGTTATGCCTGAAAAACCCAGCACGGCACTTCATCAGGTACTGAACACAAATCCAACTCTTGTCCAAACATGCTGAGTGGCTGCCGAAACACCTTACGGAGATTAAAGTACCTGACTGGCAGCTATGAGCGAGAAGCGGACATTGCTAATAGCGTTATGAGTGAATCAACGGGGAGCAGGTCACTCGCAGCGATCAAAGCGCCTGCCAGGTCAGATAGTTTTGCTTCACCTTACACCCCCGAGACAACGTCCTTCGGCGACATATTAATAATACATGTGCGCGAACCGCATTTAGTTCAGCCGACTCATTCAAATCTCAGTAAAAATTCTCAGATGAAAATCCAGCAATGGCTAATGCCGCTGCGAACAGAACTTCATCCCGAGAAAAAATGATTATTTAGCTTAAGTGCTTTGTTTAACGTTACTAAAAGTTTATTCCGTAAAGCAGTAAATCAACAATGCGGTATAAAGTTAATGAAGGAATAACCGATAAAAAGGTTAAGGTGCTTTGCAAATGTATCTTTTGCAATTGTCACTATAACGAACTAATTCACCAGGAATTATAAATGAATAAGATTCTAAACAATATAAGTCTTACCGCCAAATTTGCCATTCTGGGCCTGTTTTCCCTTGTTCTGTTCTCAGTTCCTACCATGCTTTTTGTTTCCGAAGGTAATAAATACATTCAGGACAAGCAAAGAGAGCTAACAGGTGTACCCGTAGAAAATAAGATTTTAGCCCTGCTGAATTTGATACAGCGCCATCGTGCAGAAACCGCCCTGGCCATTGCAACTAAAAATCCAGCAACACCGTCCCGCGTTCAGGTCAGAGATGAAATTGAAAACATCACTGACGTTATTACTAAAGATATGGCCAAGACAGAAGGCAGCGCTGCCATAATCAGCAAAATTAATGATGTGCGCACACAGTGGAGCCAGCTACAGCAGAGAATAGATTCTTCACAACTGACTCTGACAGCCAGTCTTGATGCGCATGCCCTCCTCATCCGCAACCTTTTGAACGCGAACCGTGATGTGCTGGATTTTTACGGCCTTTCTCTCGATTCAGATATCAACACGTACCGTTTAATTACGAGTAATTTTTCATCATTGCCTGAATTGACCGAAAGCCTTGGGAAAATACGTGCATTCGGCACTTCCCTTCTTGCCCGAAATGAAAGCATAAGTGAAGCAGACTCTGTCCGTATGGAGTCTTTAATCAGTAATGGTTCGTATAACCTGAATTTATTTGTTCAGGATTCTGAAAAACTATTTTTATCTGATAACACACTTAAGCAAAAGTTCAGTGCAGATGCAGATGCAGCCGTTCAGGAGGCAAACAGTGCTCTCAAAACCGCTGAGGCGATTTTTATTAACCGGAGCATGACGAATCAAAACCCGAAGGACTATGCAGCGCTCTTTACGCACGCTATTAACAAATTCAGCGACTACGCCATTGGTGGAGGTAATGAGCTGAGTGAAATACTGAATGCGCAGATTAAGGAACACCGATATGCACAATATGCACTACTGACCGTTCTTGTTTTTATCGTCCTGTTGGCAGTAATTTTCGCTCTGGTTATCATTCGCTCCGTTACCAGACCTGTCAGTGCAGCATCAAAGCTGGCGCTTGAAGTCGCAGGTGGTGACCTTACGTCAACATTTACGGTGACAGGACGTAATGAAACTGCCGGACTGCTCAAGGCATTACTGCAAATGAGTCAGCGACTTACACTTACGGTTGAAAGCATCAAAAGCAACGCTGTCACTATCGCTACCTCATCTGAAGAAATTGCTCGCGGAAATGGTGATCTTTCTGCGCGAACTGAACAACAGGCAGCCTCTCTGGCTGAGACTGCGGCCAGTATGGAGCAGTTATCGTCAATTATCGGCAATAATGCAGATAACACGCGCCATGCTGCTGAAATGGCCAACTCCGCTACCAGTGCGGCCTTAAGAGGCGGTGAGGCGATGGAGTCAGTGCTGGCTTCAATGGAAAAAATAAGCAACAGTGCGGGGCAGATTAAAGAAATCATCTCCGTTATTGACGGGATAGCGTTTCAGACGAATATTCTTGCTTTAAATGCAGCCGTTGAAGCTGCCCGGGCAGGTGAGCACGGCAAGGGCTTTGCTGTTGTTGCATCTGAAGTCAGGGCACTGGCACAGCGATCGGCTGGAGCGGCGAAGGAGATCAAAGGACTGATTGAGCAGTCAGTTGAGCATGCCGAACAGGGCATTTCGATGGCCCGGGATGCCGGTGAAAAAGTTAAGCAAAGCGTGGAAGCTATTGAGCAAACATCTCAATTAGTCAGAGAGATTTCATCTTCTTCTGAAGAACAAAGTGCGGGCATATCTCAGATAAATATTGCGGTGACACAGATGGATCAGGTTACGCAGCAGAATGCCGTACTGGTTGAAGAGTCTGCATCATCTGCTGATGAACTTGCAAGCCGGGCCGCAAGCCTGAGGGATGCTGTCAGCGTATTCCGCACAAACGCTGTATAATTGGTTCAAATACTTTGGTTGTGTGCCATTTAATGCGGCAACATTTTTACAAAACTGCGTCTGTATTTGCACTTGATAAGCCATCTTCAGGGATGGCTTATCTCATTTAAAACCATGATAAAGTTATACTTTTGCACTTAAAGGCCCGGTGGACTAATTAAACGCCTGTTGAAATATTTGGCATTACCCCCCAATTGCCCATATGAGCTACGCTCATAACATCCGTAATGCAACCTGCAACGCGTTCCTCTTTAAAGTTGTTTCTATTGCAGATGGCCTTCATAATTCCTCTCGTGCCGGACGGCGCGTTACACCTTCCCCCTGGGGCGCTGTTCTGCACTCGCGCCATCCGGCCATTCAGTCAAATCTCTTACTACGCAGTTTCATAAATCAGACTTCAAATTTGAAAATGGCGATATGCAGAAAATCATTAGATGCGGGGTTAGCTGCATAGAGGCGCTGACCTGCTCCCGGTAAACTAACATTCCATGATGCAAGCAACGTCCGCTTTTGGCACAAAGCGGACAGGCTGACTGAGTTTGAGCTGTGAATTCAACCGATGAACGCACACATGCATAACGCCTCTGATGAACAGAGCGCTGAACTGTGCTGAATTTATCAGGGTTCAGGAAGCAGACTGAAGATCACCGAAAAAGAGACGTCATTTTACTAAAAAAAGAGTCATTCGGCCTGCTCTCCCGAACTTAATCCTAATCCTAAATACGAGGTATCACATGTTCGTCAGGACGCCATGCCTTCCGCTTATTAATATTTACTTACCGTAATTAACTAAAGGCGTCATCAAACTGTCATCAAAAAATCTTTGAATAACCGAGGCGCATCTGGGTTTCACCTTCCAGGCAACCCGCTGTGTTCCTACAAGTTTTTGTGATTACGTTTCTCAATTCGCTGAGCGCTGTCAGGGCAATCAGCCTTCTGTTTTCTTAAGCTGAGAGGAATCGTTATGCCTGTATCTGTTATAAAATACGCAGTTAAAACCGCCGCGTTAGCAGCGATCGTACTGGCTGGCCTGCAGGGCGTTTCGTTCGCAAATGATCTGCCTTCTCGCACGACTTTAGGGCCCGATTCAGTTAAAGAAATGTCCGCTCAAAAAGCAGACGCCTCCACTAATGAAAGCGCTATCAAACTGGCCGCGTGGCATCACCATCTGGAGATTAATCCGGGTTGTAATGATCCCTCTTCAGGTCTCGGTTGCACCGACGATGATAATGCATAACGCGTAAAAGCGGCAGGCACCGTTTACAGATTCGGTGTCTGCACTGAGAGGAAGAGATAAAAAGTACCGTCATCCAGACTGCTATTCATTCAGGCACTGGAGCATGAGGCATGTAAAGCCTCTTACAAAGTAAAGGCTGGCGTCGCGTGCTGGTTACTGCCCTGCCGACCCGGCCATTCCTACCGGTTTATTTGCAGGGTCTTGCCAGATACCCGTTTACCTGTAGAGGGTCAGAGGTGTCGTGAGTTTGAACCTCCTCCGTTCACGGGAATTCGCGGATAACAGATAAACCCGATGCGGTGTTATTCCTCTCAATATAAATATCCGGAGCTGCATAAACGAAAGACTGACCTTATTCAATGCGCCAGTCAGTTACGTTTTTTAGAATTTTATCTCTCAGTTGCGGGTAGCAGACCTGCAAGCCTGTATCCCTCAATAAGCTCATCAAAAAGCTGAATATTATTCCGGCTTCTGGCCATTAGCTGTGCGCCGGCGATGGCAGAAAAAATGGCACCGGCACGCATTCTGCTGTCTTCTGACGCAGTGATCCCCGCTTCCAGAAGCTGCCCTGCCAGCCAGTCGATATTGACGTCCGCAAACTTTTGCACCTCAACTTTGACAGGTTCAGGCAGATCATCATATTCCGCCGACATGAAACTTCCCATACAAAGTCGGTTTCCGCTTTCCAGCGAACGGCGAAATATTTGTGGATAGCGGCTCAGACTCCTGAGCGCATCGCCTTCCGCATCCCTCAGTACGTCCAGGTCACGCGCCGTATCCTCCCAATAACGCTGGGCCACCGCCGCACCCAGCTCGGCCTTGCTGGGGAAATGATAGTAAATGCTTGCCGCTTTAATCCCCACTTCATCTGCCAGTCCGCGGATATTCAAACCTGTATAACCATGCGCCTGCGCCGCCAGACGGGCTGCGTTCAGAATTTCGTCGCGGGATGTTTTGCTCATTATGTCACTCCTCCAGAAGCCAGAACCCCAATTCTAACATTTGTTAGGTAGGTATTGACAGCGTCATTTTACAGGACTAGAGTTTACCTACCAACTGTTAGGTAGGCTATTAACCAAGAGGATTTATCATGAGCAAAGAAATTTATTACTCAGACGCGACTCACCTGGCCAGCATGATCCGTAACCGCGACGTTTCTCCCGTTGAGGTGATGCAAGCGCATCTTGATCGGATTGCCGCCACTAACCCGGACGTCAATGCTGTTGTAACAGTGGCAGACGATGCCCTGAAGCAGGCCGCCGCTGCCGAAGCCGCCGTGATGAAGGGTGAGAAACTGGGCCCGCTTCACGGCGTTCCTTTTACCGTAAAGGACTCCATCGATACGGCAGGTGTGCTGACTCAGCGTGGTTCACCTATTTTCAAAGGCCGTCGTCCTGACGAAGACGCAACCAGCGTGGCGCGTCTTAAAAAAGCAGGCGGCATCCTGCTGGCTAAGACGAACCTGCCGGAATTTTCATACTGGATTGAAAGCGACAACCTGCTGTCCGGGCGCTCTAATAACCCATGGGACCTGACCCGGACGCCCGGCGGCTCCAGTGGCGGTGAGTCTGCCGCGATTGCCGCAGGCATGTCTCCGCTGGGACTTGGCACGGATTTGGCCATCTCGGTACGAGGCCCTGCGGCGCAAACCGGCATCACTTCCATGAAAGCCACGCACGGCAGCGTGCCCATGACAGGCATCTGGCCGCGTGCGCCCCGCCGCTTCTGGCATGTTGGCCCTATGGCCCGCTCAGTTCGCGATATTGCCCTGGCATTCTCGCAGCTTTCGGGACCGGATGGTCACGACGCATTCTCCAGCGCTGCGCCCGTTCATTCTGACGGGCTGCCGTTTGTAGCATCGCGTCCGCTGCGAATTGGCTGGATGACCGGCCCGGGCTTTGGTCCGGTTGATCCGGACGTTAACGCCATCGTGAAGGCGGCTGCGGAAGCGCTAAAAGCACCGGGCGTCGTTGTGGAGCATGTCGGCATTCCTGCACTGGAGAAGGACTTTGCGCTGGATGTGTTTAACCGGCTCCACGTCATGGAAATGAAGCCCGCCTTTGCGGCGGCCACTGCCGGTCGCCAGCCTGATGAGATCTACAAAATGGCGAAAACCATGCTGTCGTTACCTGATACACCGATGTCTGCTTATATTGATGCAGAGCAGGCCGCCGAACGATTGCGTGACGGCTTCGCGGAATACTTTTCACGCTACGATGCGCTTATCACGCATGTACTCCCCATCCCGGCGCATAAACACGGCGTGGATAGGTTTGTTATTGACGGTCAGGACGTTGATGCCACTTATCTGCAAGGTGCCACGGTGCCGCTTAACGTCACAGGGTTGCCTGGTGTAGCGTTGCCGTTTGGTAAGAGTCGTGAAGGCTTGCCGGTTAACGTGCAGATCGTCGGCAAATGGCATGATGAGCACGTCATTCTCCATATTGCCTCTCTGCTGGAAGCAGTGAGCCCTGTGAAAGGTTCTCATCCGTCACTGTAACAAGGATCGTGCCCCACGAACCCCGTGGGGCATGTAAGATCGTCGCTCACGTTTCAGCATGGAGCTTAACCCGTTGCTCCACATTTCCTTCATGGCGCACGCAATTACCGCTAATGACCGTCGGCAACCCACCCAGAAGCACTGTCGATCAACCGCTTCAGAGCTGACGAAATGTTCTGCTGATTCCAGGCCAGCCCGGTTTCGAGGTCAGGCGCCTCGCCTTGTAACTGCAGGTAAAGTACGCCGTGACGTTGCAGGTTTCTTAGCGATGCAGTAACCCGCGCTATTCCCATCCCTGCTGAAACGAGGTCTGCATGGTCACTGCCTGACCATCACCGGTCGCAGCCTGGCAGAGGAGCTGGCGGATATTCCAGCACAACCGCAGCCTGATAAGAACGTCATCCTGCCGCTTCAGGCCCCCTCTATAAAGAAGGCCACCTGGCAATACTTAAGGGTAATCTGGCCCCTGACGGGGCGGTCGCAAAAATCAGCGGCCTGAAGATGCCCGCCATCACCGGTCCGGCGCGCGTCGCAAAGCAGGCGATCCTTAAGGATCGGATACAGCCTGGTGATGTGCTGGTGCTGGGATATTTAGGACCCAAAGGGGGGCCGGGGATGCCCGAAATGCTCTCCCCGACAGCGGCCCTGGTGGGCAAAGGATTGGGAGAGAGCGTTGGCCTGATCACTAACGGCCGCTTCTCTGGTGGCACCAAGGAAATGGTGGTCGGTCATGTCACACCGGAAGCTTTTGTAGACAGAACCCTTTGCCTTGGTGGAGGAAGGCGACGTCATCACTATTGATGCCCATCGGCAACTGCTGCAACTGAATTTCGATGAGGCGCTACTGCAGGAAAGAAGAAACCGCTGGAGCCCACCAGCGCCACGTTACACAAGAGGTGTGCTTGCGAAGTTTGCCCAACTGGCGATGCCGGCTTCCAGGGGCGCGTGTAACGGATAAACGTACCGGATAACGCTGTTTACTGACAATGGTCGAGGTATGTCAGTAAGCAGCAGTCTGGGGAGCCCCAGCCAGCCCCTGCTTTGATAGCGATGTTGTCGTCGTGGTCTCTTTTACTGGGATACTTTTCTGCTTTACCTAAAGCAATGTTTTTGCGGTTGCTAAAGCCTCTTCTTTAGAAGCGGCCATCAATAAAGGATAGCCCCAAAATTTTTCATAAATAATGGCGAAAGGTCTGGCTGCAGCCCTTTTTACAGTGTTGGGCTCAATCAGGATTGACGCTTTAACAAAGGTTTTTAATTCATTTTTATGCGCTTTCATCCAGCGGGTTGTCATCTTCATCTCATCGGCGGAATGCTCATGTTTGCTTTCAGTAAAGCCTTCACCGCTAAGCAGTACGAAGGGTGTTTTGCGAGCCAGTAACGCTTCGAATTCACTAAATGCGGGGGCAGCCGAATCCTTTCCAGGAGCATTCATTTTTATCCATACAACGGGAAAATCGGCATCGTCAATTTGCATAGTCATAATCCTGTGAATCGGTTGATTAAGATTTTCAGCCCTCCTGATGCAGCGCTGAAAAATGGCCGCTTCGGTAGCATGACGCGCAACGCACCAGGCAACCTCCACCCCTGTTAAATGAAATTATCTGAATCCCTTTTAGACTGCATTGCGAATGTTGGTCATAATATTATTCAAAATTGCCAAATGCTGCTTTCAAAACCAAGGTTGAATACATGTCCCGGCTATCTTCTCTGAATGCTGTTGCTTTGCCTGATATTGACAGTATCCCTCGCCCCATCTTTGCACTGAGCGCATCCATGATTTCAAATGGCTGGGAACATGAAACACACCAACATCGTAAGTCGCAATTGCTCTATTCAGTACGTGGTGTGCTCAATTGTGAGGTCGACGAGGGGATGTGGATTGTTCCACCTCAATGTGCAGTCTGGATACCGGGCAACATGCCACATTCTGCACGGGGTTCTGGAAATACAGAATGTTACTGTCTGTTTATTGAACCTGAGGCGATACCCGCGCTTCCAAAAACCTGCTGTACACTCTCCGTAAACCCACTCCTGCGCGAGTTGTTGCTTAAAGCTGCGGGTTTACCGCGGCTTTATCCGACAGAGGGACCGGAAAGCCGCTTGATAGCAACCCTTCTTGATGAATTATCAGCGGCACCAGTAGAAGATTTGCATCTGCCAATGCCACGCGATCGAAGGCTGCGACAGCTTGCTGAAAAGCTACTGGCCGAACCTGCTGATAAATCCTCTTTGGGCGAATGGGCCCATCGCATCGGTATGAGTGAAAGAACCATGAGCCGGCTGATGCTGCAGGAGATCGGAATGAGTTTTGGTCATTGGCGTCGGCAGTTACATGTCATCCTTTCACTTCAACGGCTAACCCGTGGGGAGAGTGTTCAGACAGTCGCGCTGGAACTTGGCTATGAGAACGCCAGCGGATTCATCACCATGTTTCGAAAAGCAGTAGGCAAGCCGCCCGCTCGCTACCTTTTCGAAAGAACAGAGAAGGCAACAGGCGGAGCTTCGGGCATTATGCCCGGCAAAATTTATTTGGATTAAAGGCACTGCAGTATCCGTCATCCATTGCACGCTCTGTTCGTCGACGGTAAAGCCGTTACCCTTCTTTCTGCACTGACAGCGCTGCCTTGCGTTAACCGGTCATCCCCTGCGCGATGCTATCGGTATGAGGCGGGCGCTGACGGAAGACGCCGGGCAATAACAATCCATAATGCCAAGAAACATTCCGGCAGCATCTCTGACTTCTTTTTGAACATACCTCCCGTCGCAATTCAAGACAGTGTTGAGGCACCTAAGGGGAACGATCCTGGATGGGTATTGCTTATCATCCGGCAGCACGTAAGACGAAAAAGATTCGCACCGTCAGCGCCATTACCTTACCGACAGTGCGTAAAAGAACCGACTTTTCTGCAGCAACGTTAATATTCCCCCCTTTTAAGCTGCCTGTCTGACAGGCACTCATCCCTTAATTGTCCGAAACGATTGCCCGAGTGCGCCCGCGTTTTCTGTCGTTAAATCTGTCTTTACCCTGATGTAAAGAAAACAGGCAACTTTTGGCTGAAATGAAAAATTTTATGTCTGTGTTTCGCTATCGGAAAAAAAATTTTCGCTGTTAAATGAGAATGATTTTTATTTTTAATTACATGAGTCTTATGTGATTGAAATGTCAAGAGTCAGCGTACTGCAGTGGCAACAGGTGCTGAATTCACTGCAGCGCAGGGTAAGTGGCATTGACTGATAACGAAGTCATGGAAGGCGTGGATACGACCATTCGGGTACGATTTAACGTTATGAAAAGCATACTGATGTTTAAAAAAACATCGTGAGCAACCTGGCTCTTATTCGTTTCAGTGAAATGTATTTTATTAAACCTAGACGAGTACATACAGACATGAAAGTTCGAAGAGCTCTGATTCCACGTTCTTGTGCAGTAATGCTTAGTGCATTAATGAGTTCACTGTCATTCCCTGCACTGTCAGCAGACAGCGCCGTGGCTGCGACTAAACAGAATACCCTCACTGTAACAAGCGAGGGGGAGACTCCCCCGGAAGAAAATGCCTGGGGGCCAGTAGGCTCTGTGGTGGCAAAGCGAAGCGCGACAGCGACTAAAACTGACACGCCACTCCGTAAAACGCCTCAGTCCATTACCGTTGTTACGCGTGAAGAGATGGATTTGCTGGACCCACCGACGCTGAAAGATGCTTTTCGTTACGCTGCAGATGTGATGGTTGACAGTCGGGGATCGGTAAGCGGCTTTAATTCAGTCAATATCCGGGGGTTCAGCCAGATCTCGGATAATATTTATCTGGACGGACTCAAACTTCAGGCCGACAGTTTTACTTCCTTCCAGGTCGATCCTTACATGCTTGAACGTGCTGAATTGCTGCGTGGCCCTGCATCTGTTCTGTATGGTCTGAGTGAGCCTGGCGGTGTTATCGCGCTGGTCAGTAAGCGCCCCACGCCGCAGACCATTCGCGAAGTGCAGTTTAAAACTGGCAACCATAATCTTTTCCAGACGGGCTTTGATTTTGGCGGCGCGGTTGATGATGACGAGAAATTAACCTACCGCCTGACAGGTGTAGCCAGCGATCAGGACCAGCAACAGACGGGTGAAAAAGCAAAGCGTTATTCATTAGCGCCTTCATTCACATGGCGCCCCGATGACAAAACTCAGTTTACTTTTTTAAGCAGTTTCCTCGATGAACCCAATATAGGATGGTTTGGCTATTTACCGAAAGACGGCACGGTAACCAGCGGTGCGGGTGGAAAATTACCCACAAGTTTTAATGATGGGGAACCGGGTTATAACAAAATTTCCCGTAAGCAGAAGTTAGTCGGTTATACCTTTGAGCATCAAATTAATGACAACTGGACTGTGCGTCAGAACTTGCGCTACGGAACGGTAGATATGGATTACCGAACCATCTATGGAAGCAGTGTTTCTCCGTTTGATCCTTCTTTTTTAACCCGGGGTGCACTTGCGGCCAAAGAGCATTTATCGAGCTTCGCGATGGATACTCAGGTGCAAAATAAATTTTCTACAGGTAACACAGACCATACCCTGCTTATGGGCATAGATTACCGGCGCACACGGAATGATGTCTGGCAGGCGCTTGGTCTGGCATCCAGTCTGAACCTGGTTAATCCTGTGTATGGTAATACCGCTGTACAATATTTCGGTAACAGGAGTCAGGTCGATCGTCTTGAACAGACTGGCCTCTATTTGCAGGATCAGGCTGAATGGAATCACTGGCTATTAACATTGGGTGGTCGTTATGACTGGTCTGAAGCAGACAGCGTCAATCGCCTTAATAACAATTCCGCCTCCAAACAGGACGATAATGAATTTACATTGCGAGGAGGTCTGAACTACCTGTTTGATAATGGTCTTTCACCTTTCATTAGCTACAGTGAATCCTTCCTGCCAACAGCAGGAGCGGATTATACAGGGAAAATGTTTCGGGCATCTCGCGCCAAACAGTATGAAGCCGGAATCAAATATATACCTGACGGTAAATTGATTTCCGCCACCTTATCGCTGTTCCAGATAACAAAAGATAAAAATCTGACGTCAGATCCTGAGCATATTTTATATTCAGTGCAAAATGGCGAGTTACGCTCCAGAGGCATAGAGCTGGAGACGAAAGCAGCACTGACAGAAAATGTGGATATTATCGGCAGCTATTCCTACACGGATGCTGAATATACCAAAGACACCTCATACGAAGGTAATCGCCCAGCTGAGATCCCTAAAAATATGGCGGCATTATGGGGAAACTACACTTTTCATGAAACGGCGTTAAGCGGATTGACGTTAGGGCTGGGAAGTCGCTATGTCGGGTCGACGGAAGGTGATAACGCTAACTCCTTTAAAGTGAAGCCCTACACGATCTGGAATGCCGTCATCCAGTACGATCTGAGCAGGTTCAATCTGCCGGGTTCATCAATTGGCTTAAATGTTAACAATCTTTTTGATAAGAACTACGTCGCAGGCTGTTACGCCACGACGGCGTGTTTTTACGGCGCGGAGCGACAAATTACGGCAACGGCTACGCTCAGGTTCTGATAATGCACGTCCTGAAATGAATGTTTCCCAGAATCAGACTGGCTTTTATCCTGCGAGTTCCACCGATGGATGCAACACATTAATTGAATCGCTCTGCGGGTGATTCAGGGTATGGCGGATTTCCCGGCCTCTCGTCGAGCGGCCGGGCTACGCCATAAACGCTTTACTGGCGGTAACCCGGTAAACAAGTGCCTGAGGGAAAATGTTGTCTGAACACGCTGTTCGTATTTTCATTTAAGCCGCATTGCCTGGAAGATTGAGGAGCACAGAAATAAATCCGAATGTCTGTCGCTACAGTAAATTAGGTGTGACTGATCCTTTCACCTCCCCGAATCCATGTTGATATTTTATAACGCTCAGCAGCTCATTCCAGGGCTTATGTGATGAGTGGAGCTATCACCCTTAGGATCTGCTGTCCCAGACTTTAGCCAGCCTAAGCAAGCCGGAATGGCGTTCTGCAGAGTGACGATAACCCCTTTGATACCCTTAAATAAGGGGTCTGACGGTGGAATATCCTTCGCCTGGTAAAGTCGTCTGGTGCGATAATGTCGATTAACCAGCCGTCGCTGCAACGGGCGGCAGGGAATCAGAACGCGCTTAAGCGTTGAAGCTGAACACATGTGGTTTATTCTGGAAAGTCTGCCTCAGATGCCACCTGAGCAGCTTCATGACGCGGGAACGATGCTGACCGAAGGCCTGAAGAAATGGGGCCCGGCTGCAGTGTCACGTCACCCTCATCGGCGAATAACGCCTTCAACTCTGCTCTGGAGAAACTGAATGTTTACCGGTTTGTCTGCTTTCCCGTTAACACCTGTCACGGCGCGTGGTGTCGATGAAGAGGGATTGACTAAGATTCTGGCTCGCCTGACGGCAGCCGGTGTCGATTCGTTGGGTATTCTGGGTTCAACCGGCAGCTATGCCTATTTGAGCAGGGAACAGCGTAAACGCGTCGCAACGCTCGCCCGTCAGATTGCCGGGCAAATCCCCATGATGGTTTGCGTGGGTGCAATGAGCACCGATGCCGTGCTGCAACTGGCTGAAGATGCGCAGTCTGCAGGCGCTGATGCGTTGCTGCTTCCGGCGATGAGCTACCAGCCGCTGCGTAATGAAGAGGTTTATGCGTTTTATGAGACGGTTACCCGACATGTTTCAGTCCCGGTTTGTGTTTATGACAACCCACGGACCACGCATTTCACGTTCACAGATGAACTGCACGGGCAGCTGTCGTCACTGAAGGGCATTCGCTCAGTTAAAATTCCAGGCGTACCGGATAATCCCGTTGCTGCGGCTGAACGGGTCAATGCATTACGACAACATCTTCGTCCTGGCATGACCATTGGCATCAGTGGTGACGCCAGTGCCGGGCTGGGATTAAATGCCGGTTGTGAAGTCTGGTATTCCGTTTGCGGTGGTCTGTTTCCGGAAACCGCCAAACAAATTACGCAGGCCGCCGCAGTTAACGACCATGAACGCGTGACTGCCTTCACTACCCGTCTGGAACCTTTATGGGCGCTGTTTCGTAAACATGGGGGAAGCATCCGTGTAATCGCCGCTGCAGCAGGCATACTCGGGCTTACCGATCCAAACTGTCTGCCTCGTCCCCTGCTGCCGTTGTCGAAAGAAGATATTACCGATGTCGCAGGTGTGATTGCAGATCTGGATCTTAAATAACGCGCCAACAGGATCGGTTATCCGCCGATCCTCAACATATCTGGCTGGAGCATAATCTTAATAATGCGCCTTATCATCATGAGCGCCGTTGGCCGGGCAGGTTTCAAGCACTCGTGCAGAGCGTGAGATCGCGTTGTCCGCTGCCCGGTTTAATGCGGGCGTTGCTGATGGACATGTCCGGTTTGTGCCAGGCGCGGGGAGTGAAAGTCGAAAAGGGAACTCCCCTCTTTCGCTAAGCCTTATTTCTGTAGTCTGGCTGCGGCTTTTAACGTCGCCTGTCGCCTCTTTTCAATAAATGGCGCTGTTTGTTCCCGCGCCTTTTTTAACTGCTCTTCAGATGCAGTTCGGGGCGAGCCACAGGTAAACGGCGGTGCGGGATCATATTCCATATGCAGTTGAATATTTTCAGCAACACTGCTCCCGTGCATTTCTGATACAACGGTGAGCGCAAAATCTATACCTGAAGTGACACCTGCGCCGGTTATACGGTTACGGTCACGGACGACGCGCTCATTAACCGGCTCCGCACCTAACAGAGCGAGTTGGTCCAGAGAAGCCCAGTGCGTCGTTGCTTTATATCCATCCAGAAGTCCTGCTGCGCCCAGAATCAGCGAACCAGTGCATACAGATGTCACTAGCTTTGCTTCTTCACTTTGGAAACGGATAAATGAAAGAACGTCTTCATCATCCATTAGGTTTATCTGACCAGGCCCTCCGGGGATACAAATTACATCCAGTTGTGGGCAGGTGTTAAAAGTGGTCGTTGGCTGTATAGCCATACCACGATCGGAAACAACAAGGTCCAGGTTTTTCCAGATGAGATGAACCTTTGTATTGGGAGCCCTGACGAAAACTTCATATGGAGCGGTAAGATCAAGCTGAGTAAGCGCTGGGAACAGGAGCAGCCCGATTGATTTGCTTGCAGAATCACGCATAGAAAATCCTTTAACCTAAAAAGATATAATGGCTTTTCCTTCAACAAAGGCAACCGTTGCGTAAAAACAGACGCGCGCCGAATGGATGTCATGTCTAACCCAGATTTATTATCGTAGCGTTAAGCAATTTATGACCCGCCCAAACGTCAGGATGATTTATGGGTAAAACATCCGATTCTCGCTCATCGCAGACATCACCTACGCATAGTCGCTTTGTGCCAGGAGCAGACATTGATATTTCAGCATTGCTGTGATTATTGGGGTGCAGGCCAGGTGGCCCCCCATCCCTTCGAGCTGCTGGCCACGCTGAAGCAGCGCGGCGAAAAGGCCGCCCAAAAACGTTATAAATCAAAATACGCAACCTCAGAGCATGCCAATTAGTCTCTGAATTAATGGTATCCATCTAAGCAAGTCAACGTAAAAATCGTAGATATATGAATGGCCAACATCCGCTTTCGCCCATGTTCTACTGATTGATACGTACAGTTTGCACAAGGATGGTCCCTCTGAAACACAACTTTGGTGTTAAAAAAAGCTATTTGTGATTAACACCTTATTTACACGATTAACATTCTCTTTTTACTGGCTTGCCCTCAGGAAATGAATTTATAGTCGATTCATTCTGTAAAACACGGTTTTACCCTGTAAACCCTGCGTTGCATTCAGCCTGGCTTCTGAGCCCTGTAAGCAACGTCAGAACAGACGCGGTTAAAAAGCATAAGGGGAAGCGATGGAGACAGTTAATGCACCGCATTTGCCTGTCAGAGAAAACTGGCTGGCACTGCATCACGAAAAAGCGTTGATGCCCGATCTGGCGATAGTCGATGCTCATCATCACTTATGGGATCGCCAATCAGGACGTTATCTGGTTCCTGATTTCAGCCACGATATTGAGCAGTCCGGACACCGGGTTCTGTCGACGGTTTATGTGCAGTGCCGTTCCATGCTGCGCCGTGACGGACCAGAAACCTTCAGGCCAGTCGGTGAGGTTGAGTTCGCGAGCGGCGCTGCCGCTATGTTTGACAGTGGCCATTATGGCAAGGCATCAGGCTGCGAAGCGATAGTGGGTGGTGTCAGTTTGCTGGCAGGGGATGACCTGCAACCCGTCATTGAACTCATGATGGCGCGCTCTGGTGGACGTTTACGAGGGCTGCGTAATCCGCTTGCCTGGCACAGTGACCCTCGCGTTGTATCAAGCCCTGTCACACCCCCTGCTGGCCTTGCCACCACTACCGCATTTCGCAAAGGCGCAGCCTGCCTTGTCCGGAACGGACTTTCGCTGGATGTCTGGGTTTACCACACCCAGCTTGATGACATTATTGCGCTGGCAGATGCGTTGCCCGATCTTCATATCATTGTGGACCACTGCGGCGGGCCGCTCGGTACGGGGCCTTATGCCAGCAAAAGGGATACCGCCTTTCAGGCGTGGCAAAAATCCATTACCGCTCTGGCTGAACGGCCAAACGTGAGCATGAAGATCAGCGGCTTTGGTATGACTGTCATGGGCTTTCCCTTCGCACAAAGCGCCACCCCGCCAGACTCGCGGGCGCTGTGTCTCGCCTGGCGGCCACTGTTTGAAACGTTGGTCGAAACGTTCGGCGTCAGGCGCTGTATGTTTGCAAGCAATTTTCCGGTCGACAAAGGCATGTTCAGCTATGGCGTTTTCTGGAACGCCTGCAAACGGTTGGCGGAGCACGCGTCCGTCGAGGAAAAAGCACATCTTTTCTGGCGCACCGCAGCGTTAAGCTATCGCTTATCTTCCCTGGAGAATGCTGATGAATATCAAATCAAGACCGCATGAGACTCATCCACTGGAACAGAATGAAGCCAACCTGACACTCTCTCAAACATCGGCAGAAAAACGAACGCTCGCGTTGGGTGGGCTCGGGTGGGCTTTTGAAAGCTATGACTCATTTTTGCTATCGCTTTTATTGCCTGTGCTTGGCGTGGTGTTTGCTGTCAGCAAAACTGAACTGGGTCTGTTTATCAGCACCACGGCTGGCGGACAGATCATTGGCGGCATTCTGTTCGGGATGGTCGCCGACAAAATCGGACGAGTCAGAACCGCTTTCATTTGTATTACGATCTATTCGCTTTTCTCAGGACTCCTGGCCTTTTCTCATCATCAACAAACCTTTGTTTTGTTGCGATTTTGCGGGGCACTGGGAATGGGTGGGATGTGGACCTCTGGCGCAGCACTCATCGCCGAAACATGGCGTCCTGAACGCCGTGCCCGGGGTGGTGCACTGATGCAAATGGGACTGCCGGTGGGGGCCATTTTAGCGATTGGGCTGACGGCACTGGTCACGGCGATGACAGGCAAACTGGAAAACGGCGGCTGGCGATACCTTTTCATGATTGGCGCTTTGCCGGTTTTTATCATGATGGTCATTGCGTATATCACGCCTGAATCGCCAGTGTGGCTGGCACGCCAGCGGGAACGGATTCACAGACCGACCCAAACGGCGCGGTCGGGCAAAACAAACCTCAAAGGACTGTTACTGGCCTTTACCTTTATCTTTTTCATTCAGTATCTGTTCTGGGGGGTTTTCACCTGGACGCCCACCTATCTTCGTGAAGTGAAGCATCTTGATTTCCTGCACAGCCTGAAATTTGTACTGGCCTTACAAACAGGTGCGATTGCCGGCTTCCTTGTGTTTTCACTCCTGGCAGATAAATGGGGACGCAGACCCATGTTTTTGATCTACCTGTTTATCGGCGCTGTGGCAGTCGGCCTGTATCTGGCGACAACTCAGCCATTGATTCTGATGGCCGCCATCTTTATGGCGGGGTTTGGTGTAAACGGCATCTTTGCCGGCTCCGGGCCGTTCCTTGCCGAAATGATTGGCGACACACAGTCACGCGGCTTTTTAATGGGTCTGGCTTATAACGGCGGTCGCTTAGGTGGGTTTATTGCGCCGCTACTCATTGGCTATGTTGCCAGCATAGGAGGATTTACCGCAGGGCTGGCGACTACCGTTGTGGCCTTTATCGCCGCGATGGTTGTCGTGTGGATGGCACCCGAAACGAAAGGCATTAAGCTGCAATAGCCCTTTTCCTTTAGCCTGATAAGGCACGGCTGTTTTGGTCGTGCTTTATTCAGTGGCGCGGAGAGACAACCGATGGTCAGTACAATGCTAACCCTCTTTCCGGGCCCACCGCTTCCGATCAATTCATCACCCTAATGACGTGCGACTCTTGCTGCCACAGGCCGATTGTCGGAAGATCGTTAATTCGGCTTTCGCTTTTTACTTTTCTTGCTGAAAATGATGTCCGCTTTGTGCCAGGAGCGGACCTTGATTTTGGCTGCTACTAAATAACAGTTTTTTTAGATTATCTACGAAGACGTCGTCCAAATGCTTAAGTTTTTCATCGACAGAAATGTCTGATCTAGCTTAAGCTTTACTAATGAGCTTTTGAACAGCGGGCGGCGGGCGCAAAACCGTTCCTGCAACTACCTATTTTGGTAAATGTGTCTAACAGTAGTTGAATGAGCTTAAGTTGAAAGTTTGCTTTCTTTGGGTAAAATTCATGAAAGAAGGCAACAAATATTGCGTCTAACGGTTTTTGCCGTTGAAAATAATGATTATATCAATAGGAGTTCCGTCCATTGAAAGAATTTAGGTTCAAAATTCTCCGAGAGGGAGACTGTTTGTACGGATTAACTGAAAACGAAATCGTTATTGTTTCAGGTGATGGAGACTACCGTATTTATAAAATTTTTGGATTTGACTTTGGGGAGCCTAATTTCTTTAAGGATTTTGAAAAAGTGACTATCCACAAAGAAGTTTCTTTTCCTGAAAAGGTTGGAGTTGTCAAAACCGAAGGTGAATATCGAATATACAAAGTTTCTGAGCTGAGGAACGGCCTTCCTGTGTTTGATGATTCGTTCTGTATTGTATTGAAGCATGGAGTCGGAAAGCTTCAAATTTTTGACGTGGATAGTGAGGTGACGTTTAACCTCCCTGCTAAGGAGGGGAAGTGATGTCAGGTGATAAGAAGTGGGCTGCTAATATTGCGTTTGTAGGAAGCAAGGATAAGGTAAAAAAAATTCTGGAAATGGTTGAGCAATTAGAAGATGCGGGTGAGATTGAAGATTACACTGGGATCGAGGGGCCATATGATTCTTTGCAGCTAATGCTCAAAAGAAGGGTTGAGAATCTTTCCCTGGAAGCAAAAGGTGAACCAGAACCTCCGCAGCAAGACAGTCTTAAAGACGAATCTGACAGCGAAAGCTAGGAGAACGTAATGAGCAGGCCAAGCGACCATCGTAGGTCACAAAACGAGCGCAGATTAAAAGATCTAAAAATGTGTCAGCTCTGCGCCTCAACAAACAGGGTGCAGGCTCACCATATCTTTGAGTATGCAAAGGGAGGCCCTTCAACTGTTGAAGGGATGATAAGCCTCTGTTTGGATTGTCATCAACGTATGATTCACAAAGATAGCGAGATTAGAATAAAGAAGAAGGAAAACCATATCACGACATTTGGGCGTGGTGGAAAATAATATAACGAAGACAAGCGCGCTGAAATATTAATCGCTGCAATCCTAGTTTTCCGGTGTGGGCTCTGTTGATGTCCTAGATTCGCTCAAAACGGATCTTCAGCATCATGCATATGTCCGTTCTTTGAATCGGACATATTTTTATTGACATGCTCCCTATTGATGAATACGCGGCTTCACTAGCAAATTTTTCATCTCCTGCCGGATAACTGCAGATGTCCGTTCCTCGCACAAAGCGGGCATCCAACTCAACCAGCATGTCGGCTTTGTGCCAAAAGCGGACAAATTTACGCCACATAGTGACAAATAATACCACACAGCTATCATGGCCATGCGATGTCAATTTATGGACTATAAAATCATGATTAATATGGAAGTTGGTACCCGAATTCATTACCCTATAATACTGAAAGTCTGGGAATCATCCGTACGTGATACGCATGATTTTTTACAGGAGCAGGATATTCAGGCGCTACGCCCCCTGATACTGCATAAGTATCTTCCTGGCCTGACTATTACGTTCGCTCGTCTTAGCTGTGACAGTTCAATCTTGGGCTTTACTGGGGTAAGCGAAAACCGTATTGAAATGCTCTTTGTGGATGCAGATCAACGCGGTAAAGGCATAGGGAAATTACTTCTGCTACATGCTATTAACGAGCAGGGCGCTGATGAGCTCGACGTAAACGAACAGAATACTCAGGCTATTACCTTTTATAAAAAACATGGTTTTGAAACTGTTGGTCGTTCTGAAGTTGACGGCCAGGACAGGCCATACCCTTTGTTGCATATGAAGCTACGGGGAACATAATCTTCCTATACAAGATCATGTCCGCTTATCGCTCATAGCGGCCCATCGGTTCAGTCGTTTTGTCCGCTTTGTGCTGTGAGTTCAACCGATGGATGCAACACACTGATTGAATCGCTCTGCGGGTGCTTCATAGTTTAGCGTTTTTCTTGGCCTCTCGTTGAGCTGCCTGGCAACACTGTTTAGTCTTTGCTGGCTGTGAACCGATAAGTCAGTTCCTTTTGGGAAATACTGCCTGAGCAATCTGTTCGTATTTTCATTAGAGCCGCGTTGCCAGGGAGATTGAGGATCGCAGAAGTAAACCTGAATATCTGTGCCTACAGTAAATCGGGTATTGCTGGTCATTTCAGCGCCCCGGACCCATGTTAATGTTTTATAAAGCTCAGCAGGTAATTCCCGGGCTTGTCTAATGAGTGCAGATATAGCCGTTATGATCCTGTTGTCTGTGATCTTTGCCAGCATAACAAAACGGGAATGACGTTCTACGAGGGTGATGATAAGGGAGTTTTTTGAGCCCTGAATCAGGTCTTCCCAGTGACCTGGAATGGCTCTGTCAGCGGCCTCTGGTGGCCTTTCGCTGACAGGTATCGTGTACGGGATCGGCCCTAATCGTTTCCCTTTAAGCGATGACGTTCTGGATCTACGCACGACTCTTCCGCTTCTGAGGCATTGCTGCAGCTCTTTTTTTAATGCTCCCCGGGTTTGTATAAAAAGCGTTTTATAAATTGTTTCGTGTGACACATGCATTTCCTGATTATCCGGATAACAGCGTTTCAGCCAACCGGCGATCTGTTCCGGCGACCAGTCCTGATGCATCTTCTCTGCAATAATTTTACACAATGCGGGGCTTTCAATAAGCTTGCAAGGTTTTAGTCTCAGCGCATTTTCCCATGCAGCAGCATCGGTTTTTGCTGCACGGTATTGTTTTGCACCACCGTGCCTCCTGACCTCGCGGCTAATCGTTGAGGGCGCTCTTGATAATTTGGCGGCAATGTCCCTGATGCTGCGTTTTGCTACCAGTCCTCTGGATATCCCCTCTCTTTCATCAAGCGAAAACGCTAACCTGTGCCGCTTTCGCACAGGAGGACGGTAGCCACCTGTCTTGTGGATTGTAGGCATAAGAGAAGGGTGAAATCTGGCGAACATTCTGGCGATATCATGCAGGGAATCACCTTGCTTATATCTGTCCCAGATAATCGCATTTGTTCTGGTGTGTAGTAGATGCGAGTTCTTCGTTTGATGGCAACTTCCCCCTTCGATTAAGGATAGCGTTGCATCGACCTGTTGAACTCACAGCCAAAAGCGGAAGTTGCAACTACCTCAGTGTATTACTTCTTTGGAAATCTACAATTATAAGATAACAGTCTTACTAAATTTTGTTCAGTCGGTAACAGTTATATGGTAATGTGCTTTGATTTCACGAACTTTATAGCATATCACATTTGCATAAATTAAGGGTAATTAAGGCACGTATGAAAATATCAGATATATACTTGGGTACAACTGATGCGAAAAATGAGTTATTAACTAATAGCCCTGACGAGAGGTTAAGATTTAAAAAACTATATGTCGTACCTCCTGCTTTAAATGTAGATAAATACATAAACCACAATAAATACTTCATTACAGGATTGAAAGGAACTGGTAAAACCGCACTATTAAGATACATATCCATTGTCTTGGATGAGCAAAAAAACACAACATCAAAATTCATACTTTTCAAATCAGAAGTTAGTGAGGAGACCAAGAAAGATTTCAGCAAAGCCTCAAGAATTGAAGAGGTGATCGAAAACAGTTCTGACTTTGAAGGAAGTGACTTCGAAAATATTTGGCGTTGGTTTATATATAAAATCATATCTGACATGATAACCCAAAGTGGCATTGACGCCTTTCAGAAAAATGAAAATCTCTCGATATTTCATGCTTTAATGAGATCTGAGAAAGCAGAGGAAAATGAAAGAGGCTTTTTTTCAAAATTGATACCGAGCATTAGAAAAGGTAATATCGAGATCAGCAGAGATCCCAAGTTAAATCTTGATTTTGATTGGGATAACAATGGTGTGGCAAAGATTGCTTTTTATAAATTAATCCAAGAGGCTGATTCTGCATTTGAGTCACTTCTACCTTCAAAAGATGGCGTTAATATTTTCTTTGATGAACTTGAGCTTAATTATACAACCAAAAAACAATATCAGCGTGACTCTAGGTTGTTAAGGGATTTAATTATAACGATTGAAAGAATTAACTCTATATGTAAGAGAAGCGGGTTCAATCTATGCTTGTTCGCAGCCATTCGCTCTGAGGTTTTAAATTCAGTTGATTCTTTAGGGAAGGAAATAAATAAACCGCTTACTGATTTTGGTACTGATATAGTTTGGAACCGTGCTGGCGTTGATTCAATTCAACAGCCATTACTACATATTGTAGAACAGAGGATAAATAACTCTCGAGAGGAATTTGGGTTAGGGGTATTACATCCAGTTGAGCTGTGGAGTACTTACTTCCCTAAGCTTATCCATAATAAAAAACCTCAAACATACCTCCTTCATAATTCTTGGTATCGCCCTCGCGATATTGTCAGGCTGTTACTTTCCGCGCAAGAGAGCTATGGTGAGGAGAGTAGTTTTAGCACTCAGTCTCTGGAAGCGATTAGAAAAAGGTATTCTTCTGCATGTTGGGTTGAACTGACTGAAGAACTTAAAGCAAAATACAAGTCAGAAGAAATAAATGGGATCAAAAATATCCTCTATGGGTATACTCAAATTTCAACCATTCAAGAGATTTCTACACATGCAGAGAACATTGCGCAATCCTACCCTGACACAAAAAAACTTCTTGATAAGAAATCAATAACTGAGATATTAATAGACCTATATAGAATTGGGGTCATTGGTAATTATTCTAGTGAAAGTCAGGCAGGAAAGAAAAGGTTTCGTTTCTCTTTTCGTGGGGATGATGACATTTTACTCGGTCAGAAAATTTATATTCATAACGCACTCAAAGCTCATTTATCAATAGATTGAGTGAGATGTATGCACAATAATAACTACCCCTCTGATTACTCAGGGGGGGTAATGCTTGAAGACTTCTTAATGTATAAATATAAAATATTATTGGCGTTTTATCTTTAATGCGTTATCGATCTATCGCCTTAGAATTGATTCGTAGCCTGATAAGCCTATTACTTCAGTTCTGCTCTCTGTTGATTTGCTCAGAATGCTAATAGCAATGTCCGCAGATCGCTCATAGCGGACATAACATTATAAAGATGTACAAATGCATCAGGCTTCTCGTTTTAACCTTTTCCATTGCTCCATAGTTAGAGTGAAAATCAGGTTAGCCGGTGGGTCATCAGGATTGTCTACTCTTTGGGTAAACAACAGACCTGCTTTTTCAAGAACGCGGCGAGAGGCGATATGATTTTCGAGTGTTACTCCAACAATTTCAGGCAGTTCTAGCTCGTCGAATCCATATATTAAAGCGCGACAGGAAAGCTCGGTTGCATAACCTTTTCCCCATGATTCCGGTTCAAACCGGTAGCCCAGATTATTCGTTTGTCGGCCATTGAACTGGCTGACAAATATGCCTCCAAAGCCAATGATCCTTTCTGAAGACGCCTTTTCAGAGACAGCCCAGTCGTCAAACCCATAACGCTCACGATCTGCGGTTCGCTTAAGGATAACACTACGACTATCCTCGATGTCCCGGTGTGGGCCCCTTGGGTTAAACGCGTGCGTTCTGATGTCACCATAAATGCGAAACAGCGCATCCAGATCGGACATTATTACTGGTCTGTAAAGCAGCCTTTCTGACTCCCAGTACATTAGTCTCTTCATTCCATGTAAGTGATTTGTTTAAACACATTAGTATGTCAGGCATAGTCTGAGAAGCATTTCTTTGAAACCTTTCAGCGCTCATATCAAATGCTGTCTGCCAGTTTCTCTGTAAGAACGGCAGGATGCGGTTGCTGATGTCAGCTTTGTGCCAGGAGCGGACGTAGCTAACCGGATTTTTACTGAAGCATGAGCAGTGATGCTACCTACTGATGCCTATCAGTAATGGGACTCTTGATGATTCAAAAAAAAAATATTAGATTGATTAAGATTGTTCTTATTTGGCTGATCGTTTTGCATATAGACTTGAAAAGCCATGAATCAGATTTTAATTATATAAAACAACGAATTATGGAGGAAGTGTGGGCGGCGAAACTAAAAATATTGATGAGATTGCAGGTATCATTTCCAGTAGAATTTTTTATGAGTTAGGCTGGGAAACCCAAAATACAACGGATATAAGCTGGGATTGTTGTTTAAGATCTCATCTAAACGCGAAACAACTTTTATCTGAAAACCCAAAAAAAACTCACCCTACGGATGTAGTCTTCAAATACAAAGATCCTTATTCAGATATAACTCAGTATATACAAACAGATTTGAAATCTTATTGTGCCAGCACGCTTGACGGTACAAAATCAATATTGAGTACCGTACGAAGTTTATCACAACAGGTATCTTGTGCGCCAAGAAGTCCAGAGTGGCGACGTCTATTTGTTGACAACACAAATGAGCAGTACCAAGTTAACGGTCTACTTTTTATATATAACCATGACAATAAATATGACGCTGATTTAATTGAGAGACTAAATGGAGCAGCCACAGCAATTTATGAATTCCCAGAGAACTCTGTGATTGCAGTGTTTGACCCAACTATGATAAGGTTTTACTAGATGTTACAGAACACATTGAGACTAGAAGAGGAATTACTGACAAAGTAACACAAGAAAAAAATATGTTATGGCAAAAAATTCCTGAAATAGAGAGTTGCACATATTTTTATCCCGACAAACATAATAAAATAGCAACGAAAGGGAAAATACTTCCAGCCACAATTGAAATGATAACATCTGGCATGATTTTTTACTCATATGAACACGAATACATTAGAAATGATGGTGGCGATAGAATAAGAAATAAAATATTGAATATCTTCTGGAAAGAAGAGGTTGATTCCAGCAATCACTTTATATTTCTTTTAGAGTATATATTTAATTATCAATTACTCAATCAATTTGACAAAATATTTATTATAACTCCGTTCTCATCACACTCAAGTATTCATTTGCAATCCGCCATTAATGATTACATAGGTATATATTCTTTCACTCAATCTCATATCGAAACGTTAAGGAACAAAATAGTATCCATTCCTTTTGTTAATCAAAAGCTATCTATATTTGAGTACCAAGTTGCCAGCAAGCAGGTGAATAGAAAATGTCACTTTTCATAAGGAGTATGACATGAATAAATATCAAGCTACGTTATTTTCAAACGAAAGTGACATTTACACCGCCCTCCACTCCAACAGTGCAAAAATAACAGATGTTACATTAAGGAAAATCGCTTTCAATCGAGGGTTGATTTTCCCGTCTAACTTATCAAAAGAGGTATTGATAGAAAAAATATCGGATCTACCATTTTCATATAATCACATCAGAGAAGTACAAGATAAACTGGCTACTAAATCTAGCCAAGACGTCTTTTCAGTAAAACGGATATATGAAGAATTTGATATTGAGAAACTTTACGACGTTGTAAACAAAGTGAAAGAAAATAGACCTAAGTTGCTAGGGCATGAGAAAATTGATCATTACTCAGGGTTGCAAACCTATCACATCTCTATTGATTACACTGAATTTGATTTTAGAAGAGGAAAATTTCAGCAGAAAAAATTGTATAGTGGGAGTATAATTTTTATAGTAAGAAGTGGTTATGTTTCAGTAAGATATAACTACACACCACGCATTTCAGAAATCCTCAACCAAATAATTGATACATATTCATTAACAGTTTGTGAAAATATAATTGTCAACGAAATAGATTTATCAAGCATCATTGATACTGATCTTAGAAATATTTTCTCTGTTCATCTTTATGATTTTGATGGAATTTATAAAAAAACAGGGTTTGAATATGCTGGCCTTGAAAAGGTTAGAGTAAGCAGAATAAAAACACCTTTGGATACTAATGGAGATAATCTCGAAGGAAATGCTAACGAAGAAACACAAGAATTATTAAGCAAGCTTTCAACTTCTACTGAAAATGAAAATGAAAATGAAAATGAAAATGAAAATGAAAATGAAAATGAAAATGATGACATCAATAATCAGGAAATAGCATCTGATGATGATGAAAACCTAACCTTTAACATTAATAATGCCGCGTATGATGGCTTATCCTTAGTGAACGCGCCTCAAATTAAGGAGTTGTGCAGTGATGGGTTTTATCGAAGCTTAATTCGATGGAAATCATTTTCCTCAGCAGTTAAGAACCATACTATAACTTTTGAACTTAGTTTTGATGATAAATATCTTGGAAGAAATATAAAATTCAGAGCGTTATACAAAGAAAGTAACTCTGCATCCGTCGAGAGAGAAAAACTCAGTGACGCAGATTTTGATCAAGTAATGAAACAATTAGAAGAAAAAATATTTTTGATTAATGACTTTATTATCGAAGAGCATAACAAGCGATACCCAGTAACGAAAGCTATGTCTTGCGAGACTTTAAATCAGGAGGCTGGATGATGATAAAGGTAAAAATTTATAAAGCAGAAAAGGACATAACTAAAAGTGAATTATTAAACAAAGTAAATGACAACCTCTATGATGAAGATAAAGGATATGGCTTTAAAATCATTAACAGCTCTGAAGTCCTCGAACTAAGATTTACCATGAGAAGCATTAGCAAGCAAAGCTTAGAATATGCTAATGGCGAACATTCAGAGGTTGAAATAGCAACTTATTTAAATGTGGACTTTGGTGTCAGACAAGGAAAGAAAATTATACTGTATGCCACTAATCCTCCATTAAGTATGAAAGTGCCTTATACTATGGTGCAAAAAATATTTGGCGAAGATAGTGGGTTGAAACCAGTAGAATTTGATCTGAGAAAAGTTGTAAATGGTCTTTCTCAGGGCTTTGATCTCAAGATAAAATCCATGTCTCTATCTAATATTCCAGTTGATCCTTTTACTTTAGCAAAGACAAAAATAGTTAGTTCAAAGAACCTCCAAGAAACTTATCAGAATAAATACATGAATAGTACAGCCGTTTTTGATTCAGTACATTTCTTCGTTAACGGAATTGAAACGGAATTATCTAGGACGGGTAGATTCCGAGTGAGAGAGAGTCAACTTCCAACACTTTTATCCATCTTAGAAACTCTCTGAAATTTGTGAAATATATGAGCAATTCAGGCCTACTTAGTCAGTAGGCCCCTTTTCAGGTTTGTGCCTATCTAGTCATTGTGATCTGCACCCCGTTGATTAGTACACACCAATGTTAGCAATGTCCGTTGTTCGCTCATAGCGGACCTTCAGCTCAGTCAGGCTGTCAAACTGATACGTACCGGATAATAAATCTAATGGAAACGTGAACCTGAAGACGTTATAACAAAATTAAATTGTTGATTATCAGGTCTAAAATGTACATCAAATACCTTATGGATGACCCGGACTATCTTAATCAGACGACGGAGTTACTGTTTGATGAGTGGTCTCACCTGTCTTCATGGTCGGAATCCAGGCAGATACTTACGCGTCTTACCGAGCGTAATAGTTCAGACACAGAGCAGTTTACCCTGGTTGCCCTGGACGCTGAGAATAAGGTGACTGCTACTGGTAGCCTTATCCTTTATGAACTTATAGATAACCCCCAGCGCGTGTACTGGTTAGGCGAGGTTGTTACCCGGTCTACTCATCGTGGCAAGGGGATAGGCTCTGCATTAATAAAACGCATCGTTGAATTAGCTACTGAAAGAAATATTTCTGAACTCTGGCTCTATACGCCTGACAAGCAGGCGCTTTACCGGAATTTAGGCTGGAAAGAACGTGAACAACGTCTCGTAGCGGGTGAATCTGTTACGGTGATGGTTCTCAGCCTGCCCTGCCCGGACGCGGCCTGAAAGCGACAGGCAATATCGCGGGACGGTTAACGTTTTATCTGACCATACATTAAACGTTAACGGCCTGTATCCCCTGCTCTTCCGGCATCCATCCAGTCTACTGTGGGCGCTTTGTGAGCGTTTCTCCACGAGTCTGTGAGCGTTGCGCCGCAAGCGAAGGTGCGCATATGCGGGTGATTTTAATGTCTGATGCACGGCTTTAAGAGGGTCATTCCTCTTTGAGAAGCCGCCTACAGCTGCTGGAGAGACCTGATGATCGCCTCATTCATCTCGCATACCGCCTGTTCGCGTCGGCGATAGTAGGTCCATTTGCCTACCTTACTGGCCTCAAGCAGACCGGCATCATGCAGCGCTTTAAGACACAGTGAGGTAGCGGGCTGTGAAAGGCCCGCTTTGTCCTGAATAAGACTGGCACAGACACCGTACTGATCGAAGGGATAGAGCTGAGAATAATCAGCAAAGGCTTCGTCAGGGCTTTTAAGCCATTTGAGCACCGCAACCCGTGTCGGGTTGGCCAGTAATTTAATGGCATTTTCGGGTGTCATGCCGTCTTCAAACCTCAAGCAGAATAAAAAGGATAGTCAGTATAGCCTTTCTGGCTTCCACCATACAGTGAGGCGCTATCGACGTCGTTCAGCGGATAGCCCATTTTGAAACGCGCCGGTAAATCGGGGTTAGCGATAAACGTGCGCCCGAAGCCAAACAGATCTCCCCATCCCTTTTCCAGCATGCGCTCGGCTTTTTCTTTGGTGTAACGACCCGAATACATAATGGGCGAACGGAAGGCTTCGCGAAGCGCTTTGCGAAAATCTTCAGGCATATCCGGGCTGTTATCCCAGTCAGCTTCGGCGATGGAGAGATATCCCGTTTCGAGCGCGTTCAGCATCTGGGCCGCACGGAGGTAGGTAGCCTGCGGATCGCTCTCCACCAGCCCCAGATAAACGCGCTCTTCCTCTGTGCTTGAGAACAGCGGCGCGAAACGCACGCCGACACGATGACTGCCAAACACCGCACTCACGGCCTCGGTGACTTCACGCAGGAAGCGCAGACGGTTATCAAGCGAACCGCCATATTCATCGGTGCGGAAGTTAGTATGTTCAGAAATAAACTGATTGATCAGATAACCATTGGCAGCATGCAGTTCGATACCGTCAAAGCCCGCTTTTTTGGCATTCTCCGCCGCCGTACGGTACATCGCCACAATCGCTTTCACTTCCGATGTGGTTAACTCGCGCGGCATGCTGGGTTCCGTCAGGATACCGGCACCGGGCCCGGTTTCGATAAATACCCGTACGCCGCTGGCGGCAACGGCTGAAGGTGCAACAGGTGGCTGCTTTCCGGGCTGCAGTTCATTGTGCGATACGCGACCAACGTGCCAGAGCTGGCAAAAGAGGATCCCACCTTCTGCATGAACGGCGTCGGTTACTTTTCGCCAACCCGCGATTTGTGCTTCGCTGTGAATGCCAGGTGTCCAGGCATATCCCTGTCCGCGTGGCTCAATTTGCGTCCCTTCGGTTACCATAAATCCCGCACTGGCACGCTGGCGATAGTAGTCCACCATCATTGTGCCGGGTACGTTGCCCGGCTGCTCACTGCGGCAACGGGTTAGCGGTGGGAGCGCAATACGGTTACGCAAGCTGAGATCACCCAGCGTCAGGGGCGCGAAGAGAGACGACATAACAATTATCCTGTGAGAAGAAAGAAAGACAACATTATATTTACACATTTAAATTTGTAAATGTGTAATTTGTGCGGTCATACCGCCCTGCTCCCTGTTAATGCGTCAGTGAAGACGCCAACAAAACCGCTATCCGCATCAGGAAAACGGTGGATGTCTCCTCCTCGCGCACAGCGAACACGATCCCGCGCGCATTCTTAAGCTGATGTCGTGCGGCGCTGGCGTTGCGCCTGGTGCGAAGTGATCGCCGATGCGGTGGTATCTACGACATCCACAGAAATTAACGCCTCCCTGATGCTGATTATCCCGCACTCACGCAGCGTTGCAGGGCGCGGTTGATCTCTGCCGGGCGACTTAATCCAGCAGCCTGTATTTTTCGGTAAAATTCCTATCTGGGGCAGAAGGTCAGCAAGCCTGGATTGCGCGTCTCAAACACGACAGAGCATTGGGGCCGTTTGTCATCCCCCGTACATCGGCAGTGGCTGAAGATGTGTACCGGCACGGCATCCGTTATCTTCAGGGGCGGTAACAGCCGTTTGCAGAGGCTGCCCTGAACAGGCAGCCGCTCGATTTCGCGCAAACGGCTCGGGGCGAATACGACCTCAGGTACGCTACAGGTCCAACGCGAGCCAGCATCCGCGCGCATAGCGCGCCAAACCTGCCGCCTCAAAGCGCCACAGATGGAGCCAGCCGTTATCCAGCAGTTGCCGGATGACCTCATGCTTTCCGATTACCGCTTCAATGGCCGTTTGCGGTGCGTCGATAACTACTGTCAGGCGCAGCGGCTCGTGCATCCAGCGCTCGCCGTCGTGGAGCGACTGGCGTGACAAGCCGATGCGCAGATCGCCGCCGTTGCCCTCAAAGACGCCGAGGCGTCCACCCACCACGTTATGCAGCACCTTGTTGCCGCTGCCCAGTCGCTGCGGATCGCAAGTGGATGCGTTATACTGCCAGTTGATCCAGTGTGTAACCAGCATCGGCGCGGTCATTAAACCCTCCAGCAGGCTACCGTCAACATCCTGACTGGCGTCGTAATCATGCAGAAAACTGCGCCCGCTCAGTACTGCGCCGCGGCTACGGTGACGCGGTGCGATCAGAAAGGCAGCGTTGCCAGCGAGTCCCCATTCAGGTCGGGTTTGCGCGCCGTCGTTAGCGCGACGGCGTAACTGACCCAGTAACACATCCTCACGTGCTTGCGGGTCCAGTTGCAGGCCGGGCGCTCGCTCACGGCGTACCTGATCGCAGGCTTGATGAAAAATCGGTTGTATCCTTTCACAGCGTGCACGCGCCGCCTGGGGCAGCAGGTCGAGATCGAACCACTCGATTTCATCGGTGGTCGTGTTGTGCAGCGCAGCCACGAAAGCCGTTGAATCAGGAACGTCCACGCCTTGCAGTTTCAGCCCCTGGCGAACCGCCGGTTCATTGAGCAACTGGGCCAGGCTGCGCGCATTCACTTCGCCGGTCTGGCCACAGCAGGCACCACAGTCCAGTGCCGCTGCATGAGCATTGTTAGCTGACTGGCTGCCATGACCGACAAGGAGCACTGTCGGAGTCAGACGTTGCGCCAGGCCCATGGCATGAAGAACTCCCGCCGCCAGCTTAACTTTAGCCTCTGTATTCAGCCCAACCAACTGTGGACGGCAGATCGCGCGGTAACGCGCAGCCAGGCCAGCCAAATCGTCCCTGGCTCGTGCTTTTTTGCCCGGCAGTAACCCCTTCACCAGCTTGACGGAGTAGCCCAGTCCGACCGCTTCCACAAAGGAGAAGGCGGCACCGGGCCAGTGGCTAACGGCATTCCACTGATCGGCCATGGCAAATCGGGCCTGACGCGACCTGCTGGCTGCGTTTTGCAGCGCTGTATCGGCCCGGGATGGCGTCGAATTCGCGCTCACAATACGGTCGTTGACGTCGATGGAAGGCGCAAGTAAACCGGGTAACTGGGGGCGCCGGGCTTGGGTAGCAAGAGGCGTGTACGTAACCGGAAGGCCGAAGAACCCCGCACAGCCGAGCGTCTGAACGCCAGGACTCGCGGCCTCCAGGGCGCGGCGCAACGGTTCACTGCGAACATCAATGCAGAAAGCGGCCTGGACTTCGATCGCCTCAGCGTCCACATCCTGCCCCTTAGCCGTGGCCAGCCGATGCGCCAACTCACGCTGATAGCCAATCTCCAGCGCCAGCTGCCACACTTCGTCAACCCGCATCGCGTATTCGGTCTCCTCCAACACGTGAGGAGCCTGAGCCCAGGCCTGCTGAAGGGAAGCAAATGCTTGCCGGGTGGCGGCATCATCTTTACATTCTAAAAGGATGATGCCCCAGGCCAGACGAATAGCCAGTAACTCACGCAGGTGCGCATCCTTACCGCCCGCCAACCCTGCCTGCCAGCCGAGATACGCGCACCAGGAGGCCCAGCCATTAACGGTAAGCAGCACCGACTCCAGATAATCTGCCCACACGGTTTCAGACAGGCCAAGCCGCTCAATGACCCAGCCTCCAGCGTCCACGGCGTTATCCGGTAACGTCTTGATAGCCTGCCTGATGTTCGGTAAGCCCATTAACAGACCAATGCCATGGTCGTGCTTCAGCGTGTCGAGCCAGAAGGCATATAAGCCCTGATGACGCTCGGGCTGCCAGCTCGCCTGGTGTTCGTCGAAGTAAGCCGCACAGGTTTGGCTAACCTGATGCGTTATGGCTTGCCGCCAGGATAACCTTTTGTGGCGATGGGGATCGTTGTCGAGCACATCGATCAGCAGCGGTAACTGTACTTGCAGGCTACCTGCTTGCAGCGCCTGCGTGCACTGTTCAACCGTCAGGCCGGCCGCTTGCGCCTCAGGTAGCTGGTGCAGCGCCTGGGTGAGATCGGCAACGCTAATACGCCCCTCACGCCAGGCCTGCATCTGCCGATCGCGCGGTGGGAAAACCTGAATACCGCCGAGCGCAGCCATGCGCGCGGCCACCCTGCGCACCGGCATGCCAATACGCGCCCAATGAGGATTGACAGCGATGGCGCGATCCAGTGGCCATGCCGGTGCAATCGCCTGGCAGGCGCGGTGGCAAGCTTGCTCAATGGCGGCCTGCCGTGAATCTGCATTGCGTGCGGATTGCGTCAGGCTCGCCGACACGGATTTCTCTTTGTTGGTCAGTGTATCCATCAGGAAACGCTCCGGGTTGTCAGTGTTATTCAGCGCGGCCTGTCAGCAACAGGTGCATCAGGCATTTCAGGTTTAACGGGCGTGGCATTGCCGGATGCCCAGGTCGTTGGCCACAGGAGCAGCGTCAGGCGCGTATAGGCTTCGTCCAGGTAAAACCCCGCGTAGCTCCAGCGACGCCAGCGCGACAGGCGTTGTGGTTGCTTTTGCAGCAACACCTGGCACAGATACAAGGCCGCCATTCCTGTCAGCGCGATCAGGCCCAGACGTTCATCGGGGGCATCCTGCAGGCCGAGCGGCAGCGCATGCAGAAACAGGGCAATCATCGACAGGCCGATAACAGTGAAGAGCCCGAAAAGAAGCTGTGAGGCAGGTGAAGCGCCGTCGTCTTGCGCATCAGGCAACCACAGCAAGGGCGCCCACGCCATGCCCAACACCCCGCTCCACCACCAGGGCCAGGCGGCCAGATCTGCCAGCCTCAACACCAGAAACACCGCTGAAATCGCCAGCACTGGGGCGAGCATCACACTCACGGTGCCGGGCAACGAGGTCCGGTGCAGCGTCTGCTGGCGAGTTTGTCTTACGCTTTCTGAAGCGGACAGGAAAGCATGGGCTTTGTAGAGCGAATGGCCAATGAGATGCAGAGCTGCCAGGGTGTAAAGGCCAAGCGCGCACTCAAGCAGCATGAAGCCCATCTGCGCGACGGTGGACCAGGCCAGCCGTACTTTTACGCTGATGCGCGTCAACATGACAATGCCTGCCAGTACAGCGGTCGTCAGCGCGAAAATCAGTAACAACACGCGCGCAGCGCCTGCCTGTTCTAACATCGGGGCGAAGCGAATCAGGACAAAGCCGCCAAGATTAACGACGCCTGCATGCAAGAGCGCAGATACCGGCGTCGGGGCTTCCATCACCTGTATCAACCAGCCATGCACCGGCAGCAAGGCCGTGCGAAGAATAACAGCCATCACGAGCAAAACGGCGCTCGCCTGCAAGGGCACGGACGCCCCCTGCTGGGCAATGTGCGCCCACAAAGCTGACAGCGAGAAACTGCCCACTTCCCACCAGGCCAGCGCGGAAGCGCCGAGCAACATCACGTCTGCTATCCGGTCAGCAATATACTTTTTGTGTGCCGCAAACAGGGCAAAGGGGCGATCGGGATAGAAGCAAAGCAGCTGCTGTAGCGCCAGGCCTACAGCGGCCCAGGCGGCAATGAGTAGCAGCCAGTTATCGGCCAGCAGGAGCAGATGAACACTACCCAGTACAGCGGACAGTGCGCCAATGTAGCGCCGCTGGTTCGCTTCGCCTTCAAGGTAACGCACAGAAAATGATGCGATGACTTTGCCAAGCAGTTGTACCAGCAAAGCCAGCACCAGGCCAAACGTCGTTGCTTTTACTAAACCAGGCCATTGCGCCCCGCTGGTGCCCGCGGCGAGGGACACGCCTGCGAAGGCAATGGCGCCATATGACACAATCTGCAGCACACGCCACAGCGCCGTTGTAGACATCCCACTTAAACGTGTCAGCCCTGCTAAGCCCGCCATTAAAACAGCAGGTGCTAAAAAACAAACCAGGTATAAAACTTCAAGGATATTCATCGCATAGCCCTTATGAATGTGACTGAGCCTATGTTCCTTGACGGTTACTATTCTGTAAAATATATTTATTTGAATAAATTGATACCTAAAAAAGAACAAATGAATCTTAATCAGCTGAACTTTCATCACCTTTTCTATTTTTGGCGAGTCGCCAGGCTCGGGCACCTGACGCGGGCGGCCGAAGAGCTGGCGACCTCACAATCAGCCGTTTCGGTGCAAATCCGACAGCTTGAGGACCGGCTGGGAGAAAGTTTGTTAATCCGTAAAGGCCGCCGCCTGATCCTGACGGACACAGGTCAGTTGGTCATGGCTTATGCCGATAACATCTTTGGGCTCAGTCAGGAGATGTTGGGACGCTTAAAAGGCCGGTCTGCCGGTGTTACACGGCTACGCGTGGGCAGCGTGGCAACCCTGTCGCGCAACTATCAGGAAAACTGGATTCGACCTGCACTTGCCGATCCTGGTGTGGTGCTGACGCTGGAGTCCGGATTACTGGAAGGCCTGCTGGTCAGGTTGATGCAACATCAGCTCGATGTGGTGCTGGCCAATGAAACCGTTCCCGTGGATACCGATCGCCCTTTGCACTTCGTGTTTCTGGGCAGTCAGTCCATCTCTTTGGTCGGCCCGGCGAGCAAATGGGCATCGCGCAGTCTGCGCATCCCGGAAGATTTGGATGGCGTGGAGATTGCCCTGCCCGGCCCACGCCATGCCTTGCGCGCGCAGTTTGATGCGCTGTGTTCCACAGCGGGCGTAAGGCCCAGAGTGCGCGCTGAAGTCGATGACATGGCGATGCTGCGTCTGATCGCGCGTGACAGCGGCTGGCTCACCGTATTGCCCGAGGTCGTCGTTCAGGATGAACTGCGTAGCGGATTGCTCGTCACCGTCGGCCAGTCTGCGGATCTGCAGGAGCGCTTCTACGCCATTACGACGCCTCAACGGCATCGTATCGACGTGCTTGAACAACTTCTGACGGGCCAAAAACGCCCGGCGCACGATTAAGCATCACCGCTATCGCTCTTTGCCTGCTAACGGGCAAAGAGCGGGCAAATGCCACGATCGGCAGGTCAGTCTTATCGTATTTCTCTGCTGGCAGTTGTCTGTGTCTGCGTATTTGAAGTGGGATTCCCCGCTTGCGTAACCGTTTCCTGTATTACTTTTCGTAAAGCGGATCACAAATCGGCGCGCCGGATAACCCGCTGCACAATTTCGTATTGAATATCAATTTTCCTGGTGCCAGGATAAAACGGCATCACGCTTGTTACCGATTATCGGGCAAAACCTGAATGCAGGCTGGGGGAATTTCCCTTCAACGCTGTATTTATGTTTTGCCCGATGTTGTTTCAGGAGTGAGCGATGCTGGTCAGACAAATTCTGAATAATAATGTGGTCAGTGCCGTTGATGATAACGGCCTTGAAGTTATTTTAACCGGTCGCGGCCTGGGATTTAATACACACCACGGTGCCCGTATTCACCCCAGCGAAGCAGAAAAGATATTTCGTCTGGAAGATTCGTTGATCTCTGCGCGCTTTAAAGATCTGGTCAGTGAAGTGCCCATCGATATTCTTCAGCTTACCGCCGATATTGTCAGCCTGGCGCGCGAAAAGCTAAACCATAAATTAAGCGAAGGGTTGTATGTGACGCTGGCCGACCATCTTCACTTCGCGCTGCAACGCCATAAAAATAACGCGCCGCTTACTAATCCGCTGGAGTGGGAAGTGCGCCACTTTTATACCGCCGAGTACGCGATTGGCCGTCAGGCGTTGGGCATGGTGGTGGCCCGAACCGGTATGCTCTTACCGGACAGCGAAGCCTGTAGCATTGCGCTGCATATCGTCAACGCCGGGCTTCACGATACGCTGGGAAAAACCGCGAAAATTACCCAACTCCTCTATCAGCTACAGCACATCGTAAAATACTTTTTTACCCTGTCAATGGATGAGCACAGCCTGAATTATCAGCGCCTCATTACGCACCTGAAATTTTTTGCTCAGCGGGTCATCGATGGCGAGGTGTTAAATAACAACGATGAGGAATTTTTTGCGCTGGCGCAGCAGCGTTACGCCCGCACGCTCAAATGCGTTGAGGCCATCAATGAATTTGTCAAAAAGCATTACCACCACAGCATGAGTCATTCTGAAAAACTCTATTTGACAGTACACATCGAGAATATTGTGCAGCGCAGCACGCCCAGCGTTTTACCCCCGTAAAGAGTATTAAAAACAGGTTCCGGCTTGTCACTGTTCAATCAGGCAAACCCCAGAAAACGATCCAGCCGGTTAACGCCGGTCATTGTGGATGACGTCATATTGACTTCAGTCTGGAGGGATTTATGAATTATCACAAAACCGCTCAACGCATTATTACCCTGATTGGCGGAAAAGATAACGTCCTGTCTTTATTTCACTGTATTACCCGCCTGCGTTTTTTACTTAAAGATAACAGCCTGGCTGATCGTGGTGCGCTGGACGCGCTGGAGGGCGTTATTGGCGTAAATCTCTCTGGCGATCAGTTTCAGTTGATCATCGGCAATGAGGTCGAACCCTTGTACAAGGCGCTGATGAGCCAGCTATCGCTAAAAGAAACTCCGCCGCGCCCGACCTCACGCCGCAATCCGGTCTCGGCAGTGCTGGAAGGGTTATCCAGCATCTTTTCGCCCATTATTCCCGCCATTGCAGGCGCAGGGATTCTCAAGGGGATCCTGGCGCTGCTGGTGGCTTTTCAGTGGCTCGAACCACACAATCAGAGCTATCAGATCCTGCTGGCGATTAGCGATGGCGTATTTTACTTCCTGCCGCTGGCGCTGGCGTTCAGTGCGGCAACGCGGTTTGGTGCCAACCCTTACGTTGCCGTCGCGCTGGCGGCCTCGCTGTTTCACCCTGCTCTGCAAACCCTGTTCAACGCCGGTGAGCCGATCCACTTTCTGAGAATACCCGTGCCAGCGGTGAACTATGCCTCAACGGTAATTCCGGTGCTGCTGTCGATATGGCTACTGAGTTACGTGGAACGCCTGATCGATAGCGTGATGCCCGCCTCGCTGAAAACCATGTTTGTTCCTCTTCTGAGCCTGCTGATCGTCACGCCTGTCACGCTTATCGCCATCGGCCCGCTGGGGATCTTTGCCGGTAACGCGCTGACTGGCGGCATTATCTGGCTGGTTGAAAACATGGGGATGGTTGCGGGCATCGTGGTGGGCGGAACCCTGTCGCTGATTATTATTACCGGCATGCACTATGTGCTGGTGCCCGTGATGATCCACAACATCAGCCAGCTGGGTTTCGATCCGTTTAAAATCCTTTTCTATGTTGCGAATCTCGGCCAGGCCGGTGCGGCATTCGGCGTGTTCCTGCGGGCCAGAGAGAAAAAGCTTAAGTCACTGGCGCTCAGCACCAGCTTCAGCGCCGCGATGGGCATTACCGAACCCGCGATGTACGGCATCAACATCCGTTACAAACGCCCGTTTGCCGCCGCTCTGCTCGGCGGGGCCTGCGGCGGCGCATTCGCGATGGCGATGGGGGTAAAAACCTATGCGTTTGCGCTTAGCGGGCTGCCCGGCATCCCCGCGCTGGTCGGCCCGACCTTTATCTATGCCCTGCTCAGTCTGGCGATCGCCTTCAGCAGCGCTGCCCTGCTCACCGTGATGCTGGGCTTTGATGAATCTGCCCACTTGCCCGCCGCCGATGAGGCATCCGCATCCGGCGCCAGGCGCCACGAACCCGAGACGATTTTTGCGCCTGCCAGTGGTGAGATCACACCGCTGAATGCGCTGGCGGACCCGGTATTTGCCGATGAGATATTTGGCAAAGGGCTGGCTATTTATCCCTCTGGTGGCGAGCTACGTTCTCCCGTGGACGGCCACGTCGAGTCGCTGTTTGAAACTCACCATGCGCTGGGGCTCAGAAGCGATACCGGCGTGGAAATCCTGATCCACATTGGCATCGACAGCGTCAAACTCGGCGGCCGCCACTTCACCAGCCATATTCAGCCCGGGCAGTGGATCAGCACGGGCGATCTGTTAGTCACCTTCGATCTGGCCGCGCTTCAGGCGGAGAACATTGATCCGAGCGTGATCGTCATTGTGACCAACAGCGAGCGCTATGACGAGATTCGTCCGGTGAAAGCTACCGGGCATATCGCCAGTCGCGAGGCCTTTCTGACACTCACCGCCGCGGCGGTTTAAGGAGCAAAGCATGACGAGTTCAACGACCTTTCCAGCAGGATTTTTGTGGGGCGGTGCCACCGCCGCGAATCAGCTTGAAGGCGCATGGGATATCGGCGGCAAAGGGTTATCGGTGTCCGATGTTTATACCTTCGACGCGGCCACACCGCCCACGCAGTGGCTGGATCAGTGGCTTAGCATGACGCATGCGCAGGTTGAAGAGGCGCAGAACCCGGACAGTAAAAAGTATTATCCCAAGCGCAAAGGCAACGGCTTTTACACCCATTTCAGGGAGGATATCGCGCTGTTCGCCGGTATGGGATTTAAATGCTTCCGGATGTCGATAGCCTGGACGCGTATCTTTCCGCGCGGCGATGAAGCCGAACCTAACGAGGCAGGCCTGCAGTTTTATGATGAGGTGCTGGATGCGCTGCTAGCGCACGGAATCGAACCCATTGTCTCGCTGTCGCATTACGAGATGCCGCTGGCGTTGGTGACGGATTACGGCGGCTGGCCAAATCGCCAGCTGGTGGATTTCTACGTGCGATTCGCCACCACGGTTTTTACCCGCTATCGCAACAAGGTGAAGTACTGGATGACCTTTAACGAGATTAACTGCGTGAAGCATCATCCTTACGTCAGCGTCGGCGTGATCGAGGAAGGTCATCCTCATCTGGAGCAGGATAAATATCAGGGCGCGCACCATCAGTTTATCGCCAGTGCGCTGGCCACTAAGGCCTGCCACGCGATAATTCCCGGTTCTCAGGTGGGCTGTATGATTAGCTATCAGATCCTCTATCCGCATACCTGTCATCCGGATGACGTACAGGCATGTGAAGAGATGCAGCGCGTTTCGCTGTTTTTTAGCGATGTGCAGGCGCGCGGCTACTATCCGGCTTATGCCCGCAGAATGCTGGCGGAGAAAGGCGTTCAGCTGACCAAAGCCGTGGGTGACGATGAGATCCTGCGGCAACATCCGGTAGACTTCGTTTCCTTCAGCTATTACATGTCCAGCACCGTCAGCGCCCATCCCGAAAAGCTGACCGGCGCGCAGGGCAACCTGATTACCGGCGGAATACGTAACCCGCACCTGGCAACCAGTGAATGGGGCTGGCAAATCGATCCTAAAGGGCTGCGGCTGGCGCTGAACCAGCTTTATGACCGTTATCAGAAGCCACTGTTTATTGCCGAAAACGGTCTGGGCGCGGTGGATACCGTTAAGGCCGACGGCAGCATTGATGATGATTACCGCATCGACTACCTGCGCCAGCATGTCGAACAGATGAAAGAAGCCATTGCCGACGGCGTCGCGCTCTTTGGCTATACCTGGTGGGGGCCGATCGACGTGGTGAGTGCCGGGACCGGTCAAATGTCTAAACGTTACGGTTTTATTTATGTGGATCAGGATGATATGGGCAACGGTAGTCAGAAACGTACCTTGAAAAAGAGCTATCACTGGTATAAAAAACTGATTGCCTCTAATGGCGAAGACCTCCGCCGCTAACCCGGTTAAACGTCACTGAGGTGACCTGCTGACAGGCGCTGTCAGCAGGTCAGTGTATTTCAATCTCTGTCGTCCATCCCGGCAGAGCGGCTCACTGCCACTTAAGCCTCAGGAGAGGAGTGATTTGAACACGCTGCATTTAGTCGATCCCGAGTTACTTCCCATTCTCGCAAACAGCGCGCCGCTGGCACTCACGCCCGAAACGATTGTGGCACTGCGCCAACAGCGTCAGGATGCTGCCGTTAAGCAGGTTCAGTCTTATCGCGACCTTGGGCTTCACATCCATGAGCAGCAGATTGATTTTCCCGATCGTCCCCCCGTCAGAGTCTGTGTGATAACGCCCGTAACCGCCACCGGAAAGCGCATGGGCATTTTGCACATTCATGGCGGCGGTCACCTGTTCGGCAGCCCGGAGCAGTCGCTTTCACTGACCAGTGCCACGGCGCTGCGCCAGAACTGCGTGGTGGTCTCGGTGGACTATCGCCTGGCCCCGGAAACGGTGTTTCCCGGATCGCTGCAGGACGGCTATGCGGTGCTGAACTGGATGGTAAGCCAGGCCGACAGGCTGGGCATCGATCCGGCTCATATCGGCTTAATGGGCGACAGCGCCGGTGCCGGGCTGGCCGCCTCGCTGGCGCTGCTGGCAAGGGATCGCAATGGCCCCAAACTGGCCTTCCAGAATCTGATGTTCCCGATGCTGGACGACCGCACGGTGACGGAAACACATCCCAATCCCGTGACCGGCGAGTTTGTCTGGACGCGAGAATACAATCGTATTGGCTGGACCGCCCTGCTGGGCGAGGAACCCGGCAGCGAAACGATCTCGCCTTATGCCGCACCGGCACGCGCCAGCAACCTTGCCGGGCTTCCCCCTGTCTGGATCGGCGTCGGCACGCTGGACCTGTTTCTGGATGAGAACCTCGATTATGCACAACGGCTGATCCGTGCCGGCGTTGCCGTCGAGCTGCACGTCTGGCCTGGTGCCTTTCATGGCTTCCATGCCAGCGACACGGCCGCCGTTTCCCTGCAGGCCAGGGAACTGCGTCAGTGCTGGCTGTCGCGCTTTAATCCCTGCCCGGCAGGTTGATGGGCGACGCATATCCTGCCAGGGTTGAGCAACGCCGTTAACGCACGGAGCTTCGTGATGCAAACGCTCAACATTGTACCCCGCCTGATGACAGCGCTGCGGGCGGGGGAAAAACGCCATACGATTCGCTGGCAGGAACAGAAGATTACGCCGGGACCACTTTGCTATGTCAGTAACGAGGATCCTGCGACCTGGGTGATCGTTGATGTAGCGCAGGTGGTGACCATGCCGCTGTCATCCGTCGCGCACTATCTGGGCAAAGGTGATGAATGGCCCGATGCGGTCTTGCTGGCCGGAATGCAGGAACATTATCCTGCGATTCAGCTCGATTCACAGGTTGAGGTGATTCACCACTCCGCGCCGCGTCAGGATGAGCGTGCGCTTCACCTCGCATTGCTGGCGGCCCTGACGGTGCTGGAATGCAGCCTGCATCATGAAAAGCGCCACGATCTAGCGTGGCTTGACCAGAGACTGCATCCCGAATTTAAAGAGATCACCCTTTCAGGCACGCTGCTGAACCGTGAGCAAATCATCGCGGCGCTAATGAATGAAGAGAACGCGCAGGCCATTATCAGCAGCGACTTTCAACTGATGGAGGTCGGAACCCAGCATGCCATTTTGCTTTACCGCACCGCGCAGCCAGACGGCAGCCGTGCCGCATTACGTTCGTCCCACTGGGTTTTATCCGCAGCGCATGGCTGGCAGATGATTTTTCATCAGGGCAGCACGGCAGCCGCCGGGTCATAGTCTGGGGTTTGGGGTTTGGGGTTTGGGGTTTGGGGTTTGGGGTTTGGGGTTTGGGGAAAAAGCGTGGGCTGTCCACGCAGCCGTAAAACAGACCCACAAGCTCTGACAATCATGGCCGACATGCGGCCATGAGCGCTATTTCACCACAGGGTTTTTCTGCAGCGACAGCGCATCCATAAAGGCATCATCAAGCTGCAGATGTTCTTTCACCAAATCGCGCGGCGTACCGGCCAGCCACTGATTCAGGGAAATATCAGCATAATAATCACTTTTGAATAACTCCAGGAAACGCAGCGGCCCCTTACCGGTGTTTTCAACGTAGTGGCCCATCGCGAACGGCACATAGCCGACGTCCCCTGCCCGGTAGTCAAAGGTTCTGGCCTGCCCTGACGACGCAAACACGCCCATGCGCCCTTCGCCTTCCAGGTAGTATTGCCACTCGTCGTTGTTCGGATGCCAGTGCAGCTCGCGCAATCCACCAGGTTCGATCTCCACCAGCGCGGCCGCGATGGTCTTTGAAACCTTAAAGGTCGAAGAGTCAGTGATTCTGACCGTGCCGCCCGGCGCCTTGATCGGTTCCTGCGCCAGCATGTGGTGCGTAAAGGTGCGTTTGGCTTGGGTTGCCCCTTTCACCGCCACGGATGAGAGGCTGCCGGGCACCGGCGCGGCGAAGATGTATTCATCTTCAGGCGAGGGCAGTTTGGCAAAGGTTGAGACCGGCACCTTGAAATTTTTGGCCAGAATCTCGGGCGGGATGTGTTTGAACCAGTCGGACAGCAGAAAGGTGCTGTCTTCATCGAATCCGCCGTCATCAAAGGCCAGCAGAAACTCGCAGCCGTCCGGCCCCAGCCCCTGAATAGAGTGCGGAATGCCCGGCGGGAAATACCATAGATCACCCGCACCAATATCGTCCACGAACCAGGTGCCGTCAGTATCGAACGCCGTGACGCGGGCATTGCCATAGGTCATATAGGCCCATTCGCCCTCTTTGTGCCAGTGCAGCTCGCGAATGCCACCGGCATTGAGACGCATATCCACGCCCGCAATGGTGGTGGAGACGCCGAGCTCACGTTGGGTGACCTGACGGGTCCATCCGCCGCTGCTTTTACGCACGTGCGCGTCGCTGAAGGAAAAGCGCAGGTTTGGCAAAGTGCCGCTGTCGGTAGGCGGAGGATTTACGATGTCAGGATTTTCCGCTTCGCGGATGGGATCGTGCGGGCCGGGATCTCTGCCAGCGCCGGAAAAGGACTGAATGCTGTCATGTGCGTGAACCTGCCCGGCCGCCAGGGCGACCGTGCCGCCTGCCGCAAAGGCCATAAAGCTTCTTCGGGTTAATTTACTCATTAATAAAATACCTCGTTCCTTGCTGATAAATTCGACGACATGCGCTGTCATAAGAAATTTATAGCGGGCTAAGTTAAATTTTATTTATGGGATATGTAAATTTTGATGACATCAGCATGGCCGATTGGGTACGGGAATTATCAACCCGTGCTACCTTTTTAGCGGTGATTGAGGAAGCGTTAACTTTTCTTATCGGTTCAATCTCATAACTGGCACGAAAGGATCATTTTCACGCGTAACGGCAATATCAATGCCGATCATACTACGTTACAGGTTCAGGCTAAGGCGTTGTCTGTTGCAAGTCAGAAACAAACCGCTCTGATGAGGATCATTCCATCGCAGCCAGCAGCGTTCGGGGCATGGCGCGGAGCGAGTGAAACGGCAGGGGTTGTGAAGGGAAAGGCCTTAATGCGCACTGTGCGCCCGGCCGGCAAACACTGAGCAGGCCAGACGACAGGGTAATGCCGCTAGAAGAACCTATGCTGACCCGGACTGGCTTCGGCCTGAGGCGCGCGGGCTGAGGCGGCGGCACCTTCAGCCTGCAGCGGACAAAACGGGTAAGCCCGGTGGCGTTCGGGCAAATTAACAATGATGATGCTCTCTTCCGGTCCATCAAGCACATCATCCATCAGACTCAGATATTCATAAGGATTTTGCATAACTTGTCTCTGTTCCGTTATCCATAGTGAAGCAGGTCATACAGTCAACTCAGGTTCGGCATGTTCGCTGCGATAGATCGATAATAGCTGTTAACTAACCTGTCACAAGCAGATTACGCCTATATGACAGCCAACAGACGGAAAATAGCGGCGCGCACAAGGCACGCCGCACAGGGTCAGAAGAAGCCAAGCGGCTGGATGCTGTAGCTTACCAGCAGATTTTTCGTCTGCTGATAGTGATCAAGCATCATCTTGTGCGTCTCGCGACCGATACCTGATTTTTTATAGCCACCGAAGGCCGCGTGAGCGGGGTAAAGGTGATAGCAGTTCGTCCAGACACGTCCGGCTTTGATTGCCCGCCCGACGCGGTAGGCCCGGTTGATATCCCGTGTCCAGACGCCCGCGCCCAGGCCGTAGATGGAGTCGTTGGCAATGGCGATAGCCTCTGCCTCATCCTTGAAGGTGGTGATGCCCACCACCGGGCCAAAGATCTCTTCCTGGAATACCCGCATGCTGTTGTTGCCTTTCAGCAGCGTCGGCTGAATGTAGTAGCCGCTGGCCAGCGTGTCATCAAGCGTCTCAACACCGCCGCCGATCAGCACCTCGGCCCCTTCCTGACGGGCGATCTCCAGATAGGAAAGAATTTTATCGAACTGCTGCTGAGAAGCCTGCGCGCCCACCATCGTTTCCGTATCCATGGGATCGCCGCGCTTGATGGTTTTAATGCGTTTAAGCACTGCCGCCATAAAGGGCTCGTAAATGGACTCCTGCACCAGCGCCCGCGACGGACAGGTACAGACTTCACCCTGATTCAGGAAGCCAAGCACAACCCCTTCCGCCGCTTTTTCAATAAAGCTTTCTTCGGCCTGCATGATATCTTCGAAAAAGATGTTCGGCGATTTCCCGCCCAGTTCGACCGTAGACGGAATCAAGCTTTTCGCCGCCAGTTCCAGGATATGGCCGCCCGTCGCCGTCGATCCCGTAAATGCCACTTTGGCAATGCCCGGATGGGAGGCCAGCGCCTCACCCGCTTCTTTACCATAACCGTGGACCACGTTGACCACGCCGGGCGGCAGCAGATCTTTAATCAGGTCAACAAACAGGGTAATCGACAGCGGTGTTTGCTCCGCGGGCTTGAGCACCACGCAGTTCCCTGCCCCCAGGGCCGGCGCCAGCTTCCATGCCGCCATCAGCAGCGGAAAGTTCCACGGGATGATCTGCGCCACCACGCCCAGGGGTTCATGAAAGTGATAGGCGGCAGTAAATTCGTCGATCTCCGCCGCGCTGCCCTCCTGCGCCCTGACACAACCGGCAAAATAGCGGAAGTGATCCACCGCCAGCGGCATATCGGCGGCCAGCGTTTCACGAACCGGTTTACCGTTGTCCCAGGTTTCATTTACCGCCAGGTATTCCAGCTTCTCTTCCAGCCGATCGGCGATTTTAAGCAGCACCAGGGCGCGCTGCTGAGGCGAGGTTTTTCCCCAGGCATCCGCCGCGGCGGCAGCGGCAGCGACCGCGTTATCGACGTCTGCCTTGTCTGAGCGGGGAAACGCCCCGGCATCTGAACCATTAACGGGCGAGGTATTGGTGAAGTAGTGGCCATTGACCGGCGCAACGAACTCCCCATTGATGAAATTGCCATAGTGCTTTTGCAGCGTGATGAGAGAACCGGATTCTCCTGGAGCAGCATAGCGCATGTTGAATCTCCTTACGCAGTAAGATGTGAAACAACTATGAAACCTATTTTTAACATATTAGATCAGCGCCAGCCTGACAGGTTTGTTGTCCTTAAACTGTGACCGCGACGAAGGAAAATCCCCGTTGGGCCCACTACAGATAATTCCGACTTTTTGCCGCTTCGCCAGTTATCTGGAAACTTTTAGGCACGATGGGGTCAATATGGGGATATGTTTACTCTGGAGGTATGTCAGCATGTTAGCTTCGGCTTTCACCTTAATGCGCGCTAAAGCAGATTTCGTCCACCAGTTCATCCGTAATCCGCGCAAAATGGGCAGCATTACTCCTTCCTCTGATGCGCTGTGTCGCACCATGGTTGACTCGGTGGCGTGGAGCGGTCAGTTGCGGGTTGCCGAACTGGGCGCGGGCGATGGCGTTCTGACGCGTCGTCTGCTGGCGCAGATGGCACCGAACGCGACGCTGGACGTATTTGAAATCAGCAGCGCGCTGGCGCAAAAGTTAAGCGCGCTGAATGACGAGCGAATGACGGTGCGGACCTGTTCGGCCGAGTACCTGAACGGCAGCTACGATGCCATTTTCTCTGGCCTGCCGCTGCTGTCGCTGTCGCCGGAACTGCGGGATGCCATCCTGCAGGCGGTGTACCATGCCCTGGGGCCGAACGGCGTTTTTGTGCAGTTTCAGTACACGTCGCTCACCCAGCCCGATCTGTCTCGTTACTTTACCTGGGAGCGCCAGCGGGTGTTAAAAAACGTTCCGCCGGCCTGGGTTTATCGTTGTACCCGCCACTATGCGCCCTGAGCGCTTTTAACCGCAGGGCGCGTTTGCAACCAGAAATGGTATAAGAGGCTACGCGCCCAGTCCGCCCCCTGCAGTTCCGTCCCATCATTTTCCTCATTTTCTGGCAGGCATGCATCCATAATGCGGCGATCAAACTCCGGGTGAAACTGCACCGACAGCGCGCAGGCTGAATAGCGCAAGACCTGGCAGCCGTCCATGTCCGAAACGGCCAGCACGGTGGCGTGCGCGGGCGGCGTCATCACCGACTGGCGATGCGAAAGCCAGGCCTCGAAGGTTTCCGGCAACGTGGCCAGCAGCGGATCGTGGCGGGCCTGGGAAGTGGTGGTTAACGTCATCAGACCGCGTTCCCAGCCATTAGGGTTGTCGCCTACTTTCCCCCCCAGTGCATAAGCCATCAGCTGGTGGCCGTAGCAGACGCCAAGCAGCGGCAGACGCGCCTCCATCGCTGCCCGAATCCAGGCCGCCGTGCGTTCACTCCAGTCAGCATGATCGGTCACCATTGCCCAGGAACCACTTAACACCGCACCGGAAATATCAGTAAACTGCGGCAGCGTTTCGCCCAGATGGGGACGGACAATAACGTAATCATCAGGCTGTAAATTCAGGGCATCAATAAACCATACCGGTTGTTCACCGATTTTCTCGACCACGTTGGCGGGGGGAACATCTAACTGAATCAAGGCAAGGGGCAATGCAGGCGCAGAAATCATACCGAATCGAATCCTCAAAAGGGTTGGCGTTTCGGAATATCAGTCTGACAGTAACTGTTGTAAATGTCTTATGAATTTTTTGAGCTTTATTTCCTGCTTAACTAAATAAAAAATGTTAATCATTGCCAGAACGTCGTGGGTTCGTGCCATGATTATCAGGTATCGGGTTTATTTTTAAAGGACAACATTGTGGCAGTGCGGCATTTCTTTATGGTTCTGATGGTGGTTTCTATCTGGGCCTTTAATAACGTGGCGGTAAAATGGGGTTTAGTTGAGTTACCGCCTTTGTTTCTTACGTGGATGCGTTTTGCGGTCGTGGCGATTGTGCTGGTGCCGTTTTGCCGCATTAACCGCCAGCAGTTTCCCTGGTTGCTACTGCTGGCCTTCACATTTGGGTTTATGCACTTCTCTCTCCTGTTCGTCGGTATGCGTTTTACCGATGCCGGAACGGGCGCGATTGTCGTGCAGTTGGGTACGCCGATTGCCATGCTGCTGGCGATGGTGGTGCTGAAAGAGAAGCTGCGGTTGATTCAGCTGATCGGCATTATGATCTCGCTAAGTGGTGTAGTGGTGCTGTCTGGTAGCCCCACCATTCCTGCCTGGTGGGTGCTGTGCATCCTGCTGTGCAGCGCCACGGGCTGGGCGATCAGCAACCTGATTGTGAAAAAATCGCCGCCGATTAAACCCCTGACGCTGACCGGCTGGATCGCCTTTCTGGCCCTGCCGATTGTGGGGGCCGCCAGCTTGATGCTGGAGTCTCATCAGCTCTATGCGCTGCAACATGCTGGCTGGCGCGGCTGGTTTGCCATTCTTTACAGTGCCATTGCCTCTTCCGTGGTGGCGTACACCTTATGGTATGCCCTACTGAAGAAATACAACGTCAACCTGATCATGCCCTACTCGCTGCTGACGCCGGTGCTGGCGGTCTTAATGGGAATCGTGGTGCTGGGCGACAGCCTGAACAGTTTCAAAATTATTGGCGCTTCGCTGGTCATTCTGGGCACGACGATTGCGGTGATTAACCTGCGCAATCTGCGCATGCACGCACGCTTTCCTCGCCTGCGACGCCGTTAAGGGCACATGCTATGCTTCAGGCATCGCCCTTATCAGGAGCCTGTTGCATGAATCATCTGGCTAACGCACTTTGGCAGCAGATTTGGCAGGGATTGCACGGCAATCATGCGCCACAAATGCTGCCTGTTTTTACCGATCACGCCACCTTTTCCTCCGCCTATGCCGTCAGTGAACTGGCGGCCACCAGCCTGGGTCTGGCGATGCGGGGCGTGGCCGATCTGCTTAATCGTCCTGCCCGTCCGCAGGTTAACGTCCGACTGGCCTCACGCTGGTTTCAGCACAGTTTTATGCCGCTTAATCGCGCTGCGCCCGCGCTGTGGGATCCCTTTGCCGGCGATTATGCCTGCCGCAACGGCTGGATCCGCCTGCACACCAATGCTCCGCACCATCGGCTGGCAATGGAACGCGTGCTTGGCCGTCACCCGGATCGCGCGGCACTGGCACGGGAAGTGGCGCAGTGGCAAGCCACGGAGCTGGAACAGGCGGTGATTGAGGCAGGCGGCTGCGCGGCAGAGATGCGCAGTGCCGAGGCATGGCAGCAGCATCCACAGGGGATGGCCGTCATACATGAACCGCTCTTCGCGCGACAAACCCTGGCCGACGGCCCCGCAGTCACGTGGGCGTTGCCCGCGGCGCGTCCGTTACTTGGCATCAAGGTTTTGGATCTGACCCGTATCATTGCAGGCCCGGTGGCGACGCGCTTTCTGGCCAGCCTGGGGGCAAACGTTTTACGGATCGATCCGCCCGGCTGGCAGGAACCCGGTGTGGATGAAGAGCTTGCCTGCGGCAAACGCCGTGCCGTGCTGGATTTAACACAGCCAGCCGACCGCGCCCAGTTTATCTGGTTACTGAAACAGGCCGACGTGATGGTGCACGGCTACCGCGCCGACGCACTGGAAAAGCTGGGATTTGATGCGGCATCGCTGCAGGCCCTGAGTCCCGGTCTGGTCGACGTCAGTTTAAATGCCTGGGGCTGGCAGGGACCGTGGCGCAACCGGCGCGGTTTCGACAGTCTGGTGCAGATGAGTTGCGGGATTGCCGAACAGGGAATGCGATGGAAGCAGCATGATGCGCCGGTACCGCTTCCGGTACAGGCGCTGGATCATGCCACTGGCTACCTGATGGCCGCCGCGGTTCTGGCAGGATTGCGTCAGCGCCTGCAGCACGGCTGCGGCAATCAGACGCGGCTGTCGCTGGCGCGTACCGCCTGGCTGCTTGAGCAACACCGTTATGGGTTGAATGAACAGCAGAGCGGCATTACGCCACGGCTCTGCGACAACCAGCCCTGCATTGAGCTTACGCCGTGGGGCATTGGCGTCCGGTTACGATCCGCCGCCTGGCTGCCCGGCACCACATTACAGTGCGCCACGCCCGGCAACCCGCCCGGCACGCATCCGGCGCACTGGTGATTCAGGCGTCGTCGCCCTGCTCGCTGGCGCTTTCCACCAGCTCATCATACATGGCCTGAATCGCCTCACGACTCAGCACCGCCAGCGTACGATAAAACGCCGTGTTGGCATGGGCTTCAACTTTGCCGAGAAACGTGCCGCACCACGGCATCAGGTACACGTCAAACAGCGCCAGCTGCGCGGCGCTTTCATCGGCCGCAGACTGATCTTCCAGCCAGGATGCCGCCAGCAGCAGCCCACCGAAATGGTCGGCAGGCGCCTCGCCCAGCGGCATACCGCGCGCGGTCAAAAAGGCACGAATATCAGCTTCCGGCTTTCCTTCCGGCCAGCGTGACGCAAACGGCGATACCTTGCAGTCACTGCCGACAAACAGCGCATCGTAGTCTGCCGCCAGCGCCTGCGGATCGCTGTTTTGCTGCAGGCGCGTTAACAGCTCATCCTGCTCCAGCGGCCACTGTGCCGCCAGTTTACCTTCACGAATCAGCGTAAACAGCGGGGCCAGCAGCGCATCCTGCGGATGGCGGTTAAACAGCGAGCCAATAATACGGCACAGAATGGAAAACTCATTCATGCGTCAACATTCCTTGAAGGAGATAAATTAAAAGTCAGCCAGCTCGGCGATAGGTTTGCCGGTACGCAGTTCCAGAAAATCGAGCAGGCGACGCGGCGTGACATTTAACACGCGATCCTCGGGAAAATCCACTTCTCTGGCAATCCGCAGGCAGTGCTCGAAGTTGCCAAGGGTGAAAGCGGTGTGAGAATCGGAGCCGAAGGCCAGCCGCCCGCCCGCTTTGCCGACTGCTTCCGCAATCGCCCGGCAGTTGGGTTCACTGCCGGGTCGGGAATGGGTGAAGGAGGAGTTATTCAGCTCCAGCGCCACGTCGTAGTGCGCGGCGGCTTCAGTGATAGCGGGAATATCGACGGGATATTTTGGGTTGCCGGGATGGCTAATGATGTGAACCAGCCCGCCCGCCATGGCGGCAATCATCGCCTCGGTATTCTGTGTCAGATCGCGCGGCGCATAAACCGCTTCGTGAAAGCCCGCCACAATGAGATCCAGCGATTCCAGCATCGGCCCTGAGCAGTCGATTTCGCCCTGCTGGTTTTTAATATTGGCCTCGATACCGCGCAGAATCGCCACGCCATCAATGATCCGTGGCCAGATGCGCATATTAACGAAGTGCCAGTAATGCGGTGCATCGGCCATGTCCGGACCGTGATCGGTGATAGCAAACAGCTTGAGGCCGTTCAGTTTTGCCTGCGCCACATAGTCGTGCAGCGTGCTGTAAGCGTGGGTACTGGCAACCGTGTGCATGTGAAGATCTACCGGATACATTGTCTGCTCCTGCAAAGGCCGGTTAAGGCATCAGTGATTAATAGCCGCGCTGACGATCGACGAGGCCCTGAGGATGTTCACCCCTTTCGAGCTGCCCGATAGCGTGGGCAATAAAGTCCATCGCCTCTTCTTTCAGGGTGACCGCCGCATTGTGAGGGGTAATTGTTACGCGCGGATGGAACCATAAGGGATGATCGGCAGGCAGCGGTTCAGTCTGAAACACATCCAGCGCGGCCCCCTTCAACTGTCCGCGATCAAGGGCAGCGAGTAAATCCGCTTCCACGACCTGATCGCCACGGGCGAGGTTAAGGAAAAAAGCCTCCTGCGGCAACTGCTGCAACAGTTTATGATCAATCAGATTGCGCGTTTCGGGCGTGCTGGGCAGCAGGTTAATCAGCACCCGGGTTTCGCGCAGGAAGTCATTCAGCGCCGCCGCGCCAGCGAAGCTGGTTACGCCGGGAATCTGCTTCGGAGAACGGCTCCAGACGCGCACCGGAAATCCCCGCGCCTTAAGCGTTTCGGCGACCTGCTGCCCGAGTACGCCTGCACCTAAAATGCCGATGTGGAAAGTTTCGCGCGGGTAAGAAGGCAGCGGCTGCCACTGGGCCGACTGCTGCTGCTGGAGATAGTCATCGAAGCGTCGGAACCAGCCCAGGACGCGGCACAGCGCATATTCCTGCATCTGCTGCGCCATGCCTGTGTCTTTCAGGCGATAGAGCGGAACGTTGTCCGTGAGCATATCCGGGTGCTGCGCCAGCTGCCGCAGGATTTCATCCACGCCTGCGCCCAGTGCAAATACGCCTTTTAACGCGTGGCGGCCACGAAGCATGTCAGGCGGTGGCGAACGCACCAGCGCATAGTCTGCGGGCGCGTTGTCGCCCGGTGCCCACGCGCGCACGCGGGCCTGGGGTAAACGCTGCTGCAGGCCATGTATCCAGTCCGTGGCGCTCTGCGACGGATGAAACCATACAATCTCCATACTGCTCTCCTTTTATTCCCGCCTCGGGTAAACGTGCACAAGGGCAAGCGAAGCCCTGAAAAATGCCTTTTTTCTAACATACCGCAAATAAATAATTCATGCCGCTTCACATTTCCGCCGCACTTAAGGGTGAAAATTGTGGTTAAGGTCTAAAGTTGTTGGGTGGTCAATGCGTTACACAGGGCCGCATTTCGGACAAGGAGAAACACCGATGATGAACACTGAGGTAAAAACGAAAAAACGGCCTCAACGCCATGCGCCCATCCTGCTCAGCCTGTTGCTGAGCGCGAGCGTATTCAACAGCTGGGCGGCAGAGGAATCCCGATTACTGAACAATCCACCGCAGCCGCCGGATGTCCGCTTAGGGCCATTGTTTAATGCCGTTCAACAGGCGAAATTTTACCCCGATCAAAAAACGTTTGCCGATGCAGTACCAAAGTACGATCCTTCGTCAATTCTTGCCGACTGGCAGATGCAAAAAAATCAGCGCGGCTTTGATTTAAAACGGTTTGTTGCAGCGAATTTTACCCTGCCTGGCGACGGCGATAAATATGTGCCGCCTGCAGGCCAGAACCTGCGCGACCATATTAACGGCCTGTGGCCGGTGTTAACCCGCACCACCAACAGTGTGGGAAAATACGACTCGCTGCTGCCGCTGCCTAAGCCTTATGTCGTGCCGGGCGGACGTTTCCGTGAGGTTTATTACTGGGACAGCTATTTCACCATGTTGGGGCTGGCAGAGAGCGGCCATTGGGACAAAGTCCAGGACATGGTTGATAACTTTGCTTCTCTGCTGGATCGCTACGGCCACATTCCTAACGGTAACCGCACCTACTACCTGAGCCGGTCACAGCCGCCGTTCTTTAGCCTGATGGTCGATCTGCTGGCAACCCATGAAGGCGACAAAGCCTATACCCGCTATCTGCCGCAGCTGCAAAAAGAATACGACTACTGGATGGCAGACAGCGACAGCGTCGCAGCGGGCAGTGCCAGCAAACGGGTGATCAAGCTGGCCGACGGTACGTTGCTGAATCGCTACTGGGATGCGCGCGACGTGCCGCGGACGGAATCCTGGATGGATGATATTACGACGGCCAGTAAAGCGCCGCAGCGCAACAAGGCCGAGATGTACCGCGAGCTGCGTGCCGGAGCCGCCTCGGGCTGGGACTTCAGTTCGCGCTGGTTCACCGACGCTCATAACCTGGCCACCATCCGTACCACCCAACTGGCCCCGGTGGATCTGAACAGCCTGATGTTCCACCTGGAAAAAACCCTGTCTACCACCTATCGCCTGAACAAACAGGACGATCGGGCAAAGGCCTTTGCAGACCGGGCAAAAAAACGTCAGGCGGCGGTTAACCGTTACCTGTGGGACAGCAAGCAGGGCTGGTACGCGGACTATGACTGGAAGAAACGCCAGATCCATCCGCAGCTCACCGCTGCCACGCTGTTTCCGCTCTATATGCAGATTGCCAGCGACAAACAGGCTGACAGCACCGCCAGCGCGGTGGAAAAACAGCTGCTCAAACCGGGCGGCCTGGTGACCACGACGGTTAACAATGGTCAACAGTGGGACGCGCCTAACGGCTGGGCACCGCTGCAGTGGGTCGCGGTAGAAGGCCTGGAGCACTACAAGAAACCTCAACTGGCGCAGCAGGTGGGCTTACGTTTCCTGCGTAACGTACAGCTGACCTACGACAAGGAGCATAAGCTGGTCGAAAAATATGTGGTGGAAGGTGCGAACCTGGGCGGCGGCGGCGGCGGTGAATACCCGCTGCAGGATGGCTTCGGCTGGACCAACGGCGTGACGCTGAAGCTGCTGGATAAATATTGCCCGAAAGAGAAAACCTGTAACAGCGCGCACGATATTCCCGAGGCGCAGAGCAGCACACAATAACGGCAAGGTCATTGCCGATATAAAAAGGGCCCGCAGTCACCTGCGGGCCCTTTTTTTACATCATGTTCTGCGTTAACTGCGTACTTTGCGGTAGATAAACAGCACGACAAGCGCACCGATGACCGCGACAACGAAGCTACCAAAGTTGAACCCGTCCACACGGCCAAAGCCGAAGAAGGTACTGATCCAACCACCGACTACGGCACCGATAATACCCAGAATCACGGTAATGATGAAACCACCACCATCTTTACCTGGCATGATCCATTTCGCCAGGATACCGGCGATTAAACCAAAGATGATCCATGAAATAATACCCATCCGTTACTCCTTCCTTTTGGTTAGTCAATGGCGATCGCCTGATTAATCAAGCGGTTCACTGCGCCAAGTATAGTCGCGTTTTTCCAAAAATGTAGCGCAAGCAGTTAATGATAGTGGTTATTGTGTTAAAGCTTTATTATTGTGCGCCGATAACGAACGGGTAGTAACAGGATAATTACGTGAAAAAACGTTGCTCATCTGGAGCCAGCAAGTGAAAGAAACCGATAAAGAACAGTATCTGAAACGTGGCACGCTGGCCGTGCTTGGCGTGATGAAGGACCTGCTTCAGTTACAAACACCTTTGCTGGTGAATTTTTCGCGCGGGCAGTTTATTAGCCGTATGCTGGCTGCCGATGAAACGCGCATTGTGTTTGATCTGGGAAGCAATAACCTCGATAACGACTACGCGCTGCACTGCAATGAAATCACGGTCTTCGCCGAAACCCACGGTGCCAAAATCGAATTTGCCCTTGGGGCACTGGAAAAAACCGACTTTGAGGGGTTACCTGCTTTTCAGGCCGCCCTGCCGGACGTACTGTGGCAAATCCAGCGTCGGGAATTTTTCCGCATCAGCGCCCCTATGGAGCCGCAGTTCTGGTGCCATTGCCAGTGGCCTGACGGCACGGCCGCGCGCCTGCGCTTACAGGATCTCTCCCTGGGCGGCATTGGTGTTCTGGTGGAAGAAGCGATGCCGGAAGGGCTGAAAAGCGGGGACGATTTCAACAGCCTGCAGGTCGAACTGGGGGAATTTGGCCAGTTCAACGTCAGCGCTAAGCTTATGCACATTGGCGAACGCAGCATTATCACCAATAAAAATGAGACGAAAGTGACGCCTCGCCTGAGCTTCCGTTTTACCGCACTTGAGCCCCATCAGGAGCGGCAGCTGCAGCAGATTATTTTTGCCTTAGAGCGCCAGGCGCGCGACAAAGCACAACGCTTCCAGTAATCCGCCCTTTATCCTGCGCCGCGCACCGGCGGCGCATCCAGGCTATGCTTTCCCTTGCTTTCACGTTTAACCGGAACCAGCAAGGAGAATCTCCCCAATGGAAAACTGGCTCAGTTCACGTCATTTTCAGTCCATTTTTTTCAATCAAACACTCTGGATCAACAGCGCTATTGTTATCATTGCTACCCTTGTCATTTACTGGCTGCTGCGCAGCCTGATTCGTTTTGCCTCTAACCGCATTGCCCACTACAGCGAAGTTCGCTACGCCCGGTTTACCGGTATTCTGGTCGAGATCTTGCGCAGCACCAGCCAGCTTCTGCTGCTGATTTTTTCCTTTCTTATCGCCCTGCGCTTTATCGATCTCCCTGACGCCTGGCGCGCGACGATCTCGCACAGCTGGTTCCTGACCCTGATTGTGCAGATTACGCTGTGGATCGATGGCGGCATCCGCCTGTGGTTAAAGAGCCTGCTGCGCGATCCGCAGCATGTTCGCAATCCTGTCACCACGGTGATTATGGGCATTTTACTGCGCGTGCTGGTTTGGGTCATGATGCTGCTGGCCATTTTATCGAACATGGGCATCGACATTACGGCGCTGGTTGCCAGCCTGGGCGTGGGCGGTATTGCCATCGCCCTCGCCATTCAGACGGTGCTGAGTGATGTGTTTGCCTCACTGGCGATTGGCTTTGATAAGCCTTTCGAACACGGTGATTTTATTGTCTTTGGCGACATCGCGGGGACCATCGAACATATCGGCCTGAAAACCACGCGCCTGCGCAGCCTGAGTGGTGAACAGATCGTCTGTTCCAACACCATTCTGCTGCAGCAAACGATTCACAACTACAAACGTATGCAGCAGCGCCGTATCGTGTTTAGGTTTGGTATCAGCTATGCCACACCTTCTGAGCAGGTACGCGAGATAAGTGAACAGGTGAAAACCATCATTCAGGGCATCGAGATGACCCGCTTTGACCGCGCCCATTTTCTGGCGTTCGATGATTCGAAGCTGACGTTTGAAGTGGTCTATTTTGTGTTGAGTGCCGACTACAACCAGTACATGGATATTCAACAGGAGATTAACCTGCAGCTGATGGCGGCACTGGAAGAACGCAATATACGCTTTGCCTTCCCGATCCGTCAGGTCGAATTCAGCGGGGGCAGTTTGCCGCCGGTCGATCTTAAGCCGGTTCCCGATGACGACGCGGCCCAGCTACGCCGCGCGAATCGTTAAGCGCCGGGACGAACGGAGGATCGCGGCACGCTGCCCGATCCTCTTGCAGCCCTTATGCGGGCTGATAGCGACAGCGGGCAACGGCGTTCAGCCAGCCCTGATAGCTGTCCTGCATTTTCTGCGCCAGCTGCCTGCGCGGCATCACGACGTTGCCGCCCTGAAGAGCCTGCATATCACTCCCCTGCTGCCACCATCCCAGCTGTTTACCTGCCAGCAGTGCCGCCCCCAGCGCGGAGGCTTCAGCGGTAGGCGCGCAATGCAGCGGGCGCTGCAGGACGTCCGCCTGAAACTGCATCAGCCAGCGATTTTGTGTCGCACTGCCGTCAACGCACAGCGCAGGTAATGTGTCGCCGCTTGCCTGTTCCATAGCGAAAAAGACGTCAGCAATTTGCCAGGTAATCGACTCCAGCGCGACCCGCGCCAGCACCGCCGGGGTGGCCGCATCGGTCAGGCCGCACAGCATGCCGCGGGCTTTTAAATCCCACCAGGGCGCGCCCAGTCCGGACAGGGCCGGGACAAAATAGCAGCCCTGATTGTCATCGCAGCTTTCGGCCATTGCCGTCAGCTGCCGGGGATCGGTGACGCCGAGCATTTTTCCCAGCCAGGCCGCACCTGAACCGGTGTGGGTAATATTGCCTTCAAACGCAAAGCGCGGTTGACCGTCGTGCCACGCCACGGTGGTGCTGAGGCCATTGTCGGTCAGGATCGGCGTTGCCATCGACATCATCAGCGAGGAGCCCGTGCCATAGGTTGCCTTAACCACTTCCGCCTCGTCACGGCGCTGGGCATAAAGCGCCGCATGGGAATCGCCAATGCGTGCCAGGATCGGGGTGCCAGGTGCCAGACCGGCAATATCGGTTAAGGCAACCACGCCCGCACAACCCGCTGAGGCGGTAATCTGCGGCAGCGCGGCGCGCGGCAGGCTGAACAGGGACAGCAGCTCATCATCCCAGTCGTTGGTGTGCAGACTGTAAAGCTGCGTGCGTGCCGCATTGGCATGGTCGGTGACGAAGCACTCTCCCGCCGACAGTTGCCAGGTCAGCCAGCTGTCCACTGTACCAATACATAACTCCCCCGCCGCCGCTCTGGCAACGCCGTCAGGCAGTGACGCGAGCATGCCGGTCAGCTTGGCGGCAGGAAACATAGGATCGACCGCCAGCCCGGTTAGCGCCGTAATCTTCCCGGCCTGTCCAGACAGATGAAGATCGCGGCAAAACGATTCCGAACGGCGGTCCTGCCAGCTCACCAGCGGGGTGAGCGGCATGCCGTCCCGGCGCTGCCATATCAAAACCGATTCACGCTGATTGCTGATCGCAACCGCCGCGACCGGTGCGTCGGCGCACTGGGCAAGACAGTCGGCTATCGCCTGCCTGACGGCCAGCCAGATGGCCATGGGGGCCTGCTCGGCCAGACCGGGTTGCGGATGCTGCAGCGTCAGGCCCTGACTGGCCCGCGCCACCACTTTTCCCTGACGATTTACGGCGACCGCTTTGGCGTTGGTGGTGCCTTCATCAATAGCCAGAATCACAGACTCGTGCATCGTCAGCCTCCTGTGCAAAGGCGCAGCGCCTGGGCCGCCACGCTGCTGGCGTCAATGCCATGACAGGCCCGGGTGGAGGCGCGATCGCCGGCGATGGCGTACTCGCCATCCGCAATGCCCAGACGCAACAGCTTAACCGGCAAGCCGTTCTCGGCCAGGACCTCCGCCACCAGGCTGCCTACGCCACCATTGATGTTGTGCTCTTCAACCGTGATGACGCTACGGTAGTGACTCAGCAGATTATGCAATTGCTGAGTGTTACAGGGACGAAGAGAAGGCACGGCGATTACCGCAGCGGAAACCCCCTGCGTTTCCAGCTGCTCTGAGGCGGTAACGGCCTCATGTACCGTTGAGCCCATGGCAACAAGCGCAATGTCATGGCCTTCGCGCAGCAGATCGATCGCTCCAGGTGTAAAGCGGTATTCGTCGTCATGCAACTGCGGCAACGCTTTGCCATCCAGCCGAATATAAACCGGCCCCACATGATCAAGGGCATAGTCGATGATTTGGCGGCACTCAAGGGGACAGGAAGGCGCGTAGATTTCAATATTGCCAAATCCACGCAGGATGGCGATGTCGTCAATGCTGTGGTGCGTGCTGGCGAGCGGGCCGTAGCTGGCTCCTGCATTCAGCCCAAACAGCTTAACGTTAGTATTGTTATAACAGACGTCGATTTTCACCTGCTCGTTAGCACGGGAGATCAGAAAGGGTGCGGCGTTACAGGTTACAGCCACTTTTCCGCCCAGCGCCAGCCCGGCAGCCGTACCCACCAACGCCTGCTCGGCGATGCCCACGTTAATTAACCGGCCGGGAAACGCCTTAATAAACGGCGCGATTTTAGCGGTTGAGGTGGAGTCAGCCACCACCGGAACCACATCGATACCGCGATCAACCGCCGCCATCAATGCTTCTACCATGACCTCTGCCAGATGTTGTGCCTTACTCATCTTTTAACTCCTCCAGTGCCCGGTCGATTTCTTCACCCTTGGGCACCCGGTGGTGCCATTCCGCTTTGCCCTGGATAAAGGAGATACCAAACCCTTTTTCCGTGTGGGCGATAATTACCCGCGGTTTGCCGCTTACCGGCGGCTGTTCGAGTGCGCTGACCACCGATGCCATGTCATTGCCCTGGCATTCACTCACCGCCAGACCAAAGGCACGCCATTTCTCCTCTAGCGGATCGGTGTTCATAATGTCACGCGTCGATCCCGCCAGTTGGAGTTTGTTTTTGTCGTTAATCACAATCAGGTTATCCAGCCCGTAATGGGCTGCCACCAGCGCCGCTTCCCAATTACTGCCTTCTGCCAGCTCGCCGTCGCCGGTCACGACAAAAATACGCCGCCGACTGTTGCTCTTCTTCGCCGCCAGCGCAATGCCCACCGCCACGGGCAATCCGTGCCCCAGCGCGCCCGTGTTCAGTTCTACGCCCGGCGTCTTTTGCCGCACCGGATGCCCCGGTAAAGCGGAGTGAGCATGCTGATAGGTCGCCAGCCACTCCAGCGGGAAATACCCGGCTTCCGCCAGCACACAGTAATATCCTCCCACGGCATGACCTTTTGACTGGATATAGATATCACGCTCGTCATCTGCCGTCCGGTCGGGCGCACAGTTGAGGATGCGGAAATAGAGCGCAGTCAGGATTTCAACCTGCGACAGGTCCGCGCCGGTGTGCCCTCCCGCCGGGCTGCCCGCGTTAAGCTGAATAATGCGGCGGCGCACTGACCGCGCTCGTTTTTCAAGCTCATTTACAGAAAGCATAAAAGGATTCATAGCTCACCTATTGAATTTTAAGTCCACACTGAATATATATTCAGGCTGGGTGTTATTGCCCCGTGCTGACAGGCAATGCGTGAAAGTCTCACACTTACATGCGCTGCCAGACCAAAGTCCTTTTCCTTTATGAATATATATTCAATAATGATTTTATATTCAAAACCACTATGCGCCTTGCGGGTGACGCCGTCCAGACAGGAAGTGATAAAAAGCGAAAATGATCACAAATTGCCGTGGATTGTGATTTTTACGTGGGTGGTTAACAATGGCAGGCAGAACACGAGAGGAAAAAAACCAATGGCGAAGCAGGATGAACAGCGGCTCATGGTAAAAATTGCCACACTTTACTATGTCGAAGGCAGGAAGCAGTCCGATATTGCACAGCTACTCAAGCTGTCTCAGTCGTTCGTATCGCGCATTCTGAACCGCAGTGTGAAAGAAGGCGTGGTAAAAATCAGCGTGGTGCCGCCTGCTAATGTCTTTCCGGAACTGGAAAAAGCGCTTGAGCAACGCTATCAGCTGCCGCAGGCCATTGTGGTGGATGTGCCAGAACAGGCGTCCGCTGGCGAGATCAAACAGGCGATTGGCTCGGCGGCGGCGCACTATCTGGAAACCCGACTGCGCGCGGACGAACTTATTGGCATCTCCTCCTGGAGCGGCACCATTCGTGCAATGGTGGATGCCCTGCATCCTCTCAATAACGCCTGTAAAGGGGTGATTCAGCTGCTGGGCGGCGTGGGGGCCAACGGAAACGTCCAGGCTACGATACTGACGCAAAATCTTGCCGCGCTGTTGAATTGCCCCGCCTGGCTGCTGCCCTCTCAATCCATTGAACATTCGGTCACGGATCGCCAGCGGCTGGCCGCCAATCCTGACGTCGCCGAAGTGCTGAATAAGTTTAATGAGGTGGACTTAGCCATTGTCGGCATTGGCGATCTTGAACCTTCTGCGCTGCTGCGCAATTCGGGTAACTACTACGACGCAACCATGTTACGCACCCTGGCCGGACGCGGCGCGGTGGGGGATATTTGCCTGCACTATTTTGATGAACAGGGTCAACCCGTGCTGAACGCCGATGAAGATCCGGTCATTGGCATGGAACTGGAACAGGTGCGACAGTGCGCGCAGGTGGTAGCGCTGGCAGGCGGCAAAGAGAAAGCACAGGCGATTCGCGGGGCGCTGCGGGGTGGCTATGTGAATGTGCTGATTGTGGATTATCCCACGGCAAGGCTGCTGACCACTTAACTGTTCTCTCCTCACCTGCCAAAAAGGAAGGTGAGGAGAAAACATGGGGATCAGCTGTTAGCGCGGTAAGCCGTGGTGACTTTCCACAGGTAACGTGGCGCCTGGGCTGCAGGATGTTTGTTTTGTACGTGCTGATAGAACTCGTCCGGCGTCATGGCATTTATCATGGCAATGGCCCGATCGCGATTGCTGGAGAAGGTGCGCAGTAACGCGCCAGCACCGTTTGCATAGGAAACAATGGTGGCGTAACGCAGCGTGAGGGGATCGCGGATGCCCGAAAGCGCAGACTGCTGCAGAATTTTGATGTACGCGGTACCAATATCTATATTTCTGGCCGGATCGCGCAGCTCTGCGTTGCTCGGCTGACCGTGGCGCCCCTGGGTGCGATACACTTCCCGGCCCGCGGTTGAGGCTTTGATCTGCATTAATCCCACCGCATTAGAACGGCTGACCACGCCAGGGTTCCCACCGGACTCCACATTGATAATGGCGCTGATCAGTTTTTCATCCACCCCATACTGGTTGGCGGCCGTTTCGGTAAAGAGTGACCAGGTTCCACTGATGCGTGAAGGCGGTGCCTGAGTTAACGGCGTATTCTTCTCTTTAACGTAAGTATGCGGCGGTTCACTGGCACAGCCCGTCAGCAGCAAGGCTGAAATGACAAAGTAGCGAATTTTTAGCAATTTTTTATCTCGTCGCAGAAGTGGCGGAAGCTATCATACCGAGCCGGCTGAATTGCAAAATTACCGTTTATCCTAATTACAGCAGTCTGATGACTTATTTACGGTTTTTCGTCATTATCGTGAAGTCTGTCACTGACTAATTTCAGGAATTTACTATGACGTCACGTTCCATCCGTCTTATTGCCCCTTCAGGTTATTGCCATAATCAACCTGCGGCCCTGCTCGGGGTTGAACGCCTGCGAGCGGAAGGACATCGCGTGGACAATGACGCCGTCATCGCGCGGCGCTTCCAGCGCTTTGCTGGCACCGACGAGGCGCGCTCAGGCGATATTAATGAACTGGCTGACTTAGCAACCCTACCCGATATTGTGCTGGCGGTGCGCGGCGGTTATGGCGCAACACGGCTGCTGCCGTCGGTGGATTATGCCGGCCTGAAGCGTCGTTTAGCGCACCAGCCGCTGGCCATCTGTGGGCACAGCGACTTCACCGTGTTGCAGTTAGCGCTGCTCCAACATGCCGGTTTGATTAGCTTCAGTGGACCGATGCTGGCGGGCAATTTTGGCGCTGAGGTTTTATCCGAATTTACCCTGCAGCACTTTTGGCATGCGCTGACATCACCTACAGTCATGGTGGCCTGGCAAAGTGAAACACCCGATAACGGCCACTGGCAGGGGACGCTGTGGGGCGGCAACCTGGCGATGCTCTGCTCGCTAATCGGGACGCCATGGCTGCCGCAGATTGAGAACGGCATTCTGGTTATCGAAGATGTTAACGAGCATCCGTTCCGTATTGAACGTATGCTGCTGCAGTTGCACCAATGCGGCGTGCTGGCCAGACAGCAGGCAATTGTCACCGGCAGTTTCACCAGTACCGCTCTGTCGGAGTACGACAACGGATTTGATTTCCCTACGGTCTGGCAGCACATTCGCGAGGTCAGCGGTCTGCCGGTTATCAGCGACCTGGACTTCGGTCACGCTCCGGATACCGTCACCTTACCTCTGGGTGCAACGGCCACGCTGCAGGTGAATCAGGGTAAGGTTGTATTACAGGCGAGCGGACATCCCGTATTGCGCACATAGCTGAAGTTGCAGGAGATCGACATTGAAGCCGCTGTATGACGATTTGTGGATCTCAACGCCGGAGTTTCCGGCCGAAGGTACCGAAGACATTATGATGCATGGTTTTTTGCTGCGTCATCCGCGCGGCAATTTACTGATTGGACGGGTAGAAAACCCGCTGGATCATGAAGTGCTGGCGGATGATAACGGCGTAATCCGGCATTACCTGACCCACTGGCATGAATCCGCGCCCGGCGCGGCGCGTATCCAGCAGCGCTTTAACAGCGCGCTCTACTGCCACAGCCGCTCATTGGGGCAGATCAGCCGCTTTGTCGAACCTGACGATACCTTCACGCAGCAGGAAACGCATTTTGGTGATTTTCACCTGTTGCCGACGCCCGGCCACACGCCCGGCAGCTGCAGCTATCTTTACGCTTCCCCTAACGGCCTGACCTACTTGTTTGTCGGTGATACACTCACGCGTCAGCATGACCGCTGGATAACCGTGCTGGTGCCCGAGAGCAATCCTGCCGAACTGGCCGCTTCGCTGGAGCTCTACCGGACTCTGCGCCCTGACGTGGTGCTGATGAGCACCACGCGCGGCCATCTCTCATGGCAGAAAGTGACCCTGTCCGGCTGGCTGGCCGCTATCGACGAGGCAGAGCTGCACCCGCTGGATCTGCGCCAGCAGGCGGTGCTGTAGTTACAGGATTTTGGTCAGATAATGGCGCTGGTAATGGTGAATATAGTCGCCAAGCGTTAACCGGACGTGATAGCCCAACTTCTCGTAGAAGGGCCGAGCCTGAAAGCTGGCCGTATCGACCTGGGCAAAACGGCATCCTCGCTGGCGCGCCTCTTGTTCTGCCGCCAGCACCAACTGACTTCCCGTGCCCTGCCCCCGGAGCCTGTCGCTGACCCAAAGCAAATCGATGCGTAACCAGTTACCTGTCGTCGTACCGGTTAACCCTGCCAGCTTCTTCCCCTGAAAATCACAGATAAACAGCCCCAGCGGTTTAATCAGGTCCACGTCAAAAAATTTGCTGTTATGCGCATTCAGGCCTAGCCGGAGTTCATCCTGATCTTTACTGGTCACCTTATCAGTGAGGGTAATCTGCATTGGCATTCCTTATCGCGGCAAATCAGGAGTCGTTACGTTGTCTGTCGTCGTAGCGCTCAAGGCTCAGGACGTCCACGTCACGCTTCGCGCTGCGGCTGCAGGGCACCAGCGCGTCGCTGTCATGGTAGACAAAGAAGGTGTCGAGATTGCTTTTGTTGACGATCAGCTGATCGCCGTTGCGGAAGCGGGTAATGGCCACTTTGTCACCGCCCTCAATCTGCGTGTTCAGTTGCCCCGCCGCAATCTGGAAGTGCTGTTTGGGCCAGGAGAGCGTACTCAGGCCATATTCAGCGCGTGAAATGGTCATGGTAGGCCGACCGGGACAATGGATCTGGAATTCGCTTTCGCTCCACGCTGACGCGCTGTAACAGGCCAACAGGCACAGGGCAAGACGGACTGCTTTCATCTGATTTCCTCCGCTGAATACGTCATTTCCCATTGTCAGAGGAGTTTATCACAATAAAAGCCAGGCAGAGCAGGACGGGACAGGTTGCCGCAGGAATTCAGGCGTGCCGGAGAGACAGCCGCTCACCTGCCCTGCGCACCACCAGAAAACCGAACGGGCGAGATGGCATCGGGTAAACCACGGCTCAATTAGTCTGCAGCCACTTCCGCTGCGACCAACATTAACGCCAGGTCGGCGTGTTCGCTGTCGAAGCTGCTCATCACATCGCGAATTTCAGCGGCACAGGCAATGACCTGCTGCCTTTTTTCTGCATCCAGCGATTCGATGGCGTGGCGAATAATCATTAGGCTGGCTTCTTCTTCTTTCATCATTTATCCCTGAATTTGCTTAAGCGATGCGCAAAGATGGCAAGAATAACGTTTATTCCACCTCAAAGTCATCTTTTGCATTTCTGTTGCTTAACCTTTGAGCAAAGCACAAATCAGCCTGTGTCGCAGAACTGCTATGATCATGTTATTTGCGGCGCAACAGGATAGAATCGTTCACCGCTTTCATGGACTTGGGCAGGGACAGGATATGTTGCGATCGGTAGTTTTCATTTTTATGGCACTGCTTGCGGGCTGCTCATCGTCGCCGAAAGGCGTGGAATGCCCGGGCGAGGTCAGCACCCTTTACGGTCAGTCGCTGGGCCAGACCCAGGGGACGATTTTCGATCTGGTCACCTCATTTAGCGTCAGTCGGGACGGCGCAAGCGTGCAGAGCGGTCCGCTGCAGTCGCAGGATCGCTTCCAGTACATTCCTTCCGCCGTCACGCGTGAGGGTTATTATGCGCAACGCCTGTCGGACAAGCAGTTCCGGCTCATCAATCCCTATCAGGATACCCTGATCACCTGGACCTGCCCGTAGAGGGGTGAATCCGGGCGCAGAATGGTATAGTGTCAGGAAACGTCAAGAGACAGGTCATCCTTCACATGGAAAAGCGTCTGGATAACAACGGCTATATCGATTTTCCCTTCCCGGCGACCCGCAATGAAGACGGTACGGTCAATCCCTGCGGCATCGACTTAACGCTGGAAACAGAGCGCCTTGAAGAGGTTGCGGTGCTGCGCCACTCAGCAAACCTGCAGCGTCTGGTGGAAGAGGTGAATCTTCAGGACGGGCTGTTCATGACGCTGGCCTGCGACTGGCAACAGCAGGAAAACGCGGTGTGCGGGTTTATTGATATCGCCTTTCGTCCCGAGTTGCCTGGCCATTCACATGCTGAGACGCTGCAGCTGGAAACCGCGTTTTACACCTATCTCAAAGAGCAGGCCCAACAGCATGGGCTGGCAGCGGATGCGCTGGTCAACTATGCCCGTGCTGTACTCGACTGGGGCTGGTCGCCGCTGCAGCAACGTCAGCGCCGCTATGAAAAAATCACAATTCAGTACTACTGCCCTCAGTCGGAGGATGCGGAATGGTGCTTCGACCATATTCGCCACTTTCTGGTGAGCTGGTACCCTCAGTACGCCGCCGCTCCGGGCAATGCCGTTTTGTGAAACAGCTGGTAATGATTTTTCCCTGCACACATTAGCCACTGGCGAGTTGCCGCGTTTCCCCGCTTCACGCCCCTGCCTGCGCGCCTCTCAGGCCAGCGATATGACGCGGTGGCAGATATTTTCCCCTGACCTTTGCCTCCTGAACAGAAGATTAATGCGCCCTGGGGCAGCACGACGGCTAAGCTTTGCTACGCTTTAGGTGACTGTGATAACCAAGGAGATGAAGCATGTCAGGAAAAATTGAAGATGCAGTGAAAGAAGTCGCCGGTGCCGCAGAGCAACAATGGGGTGAAGTTACCGACTCCCCGCGTCACCGTGCCCGTGGTGCAGCACGCCGCTACACCAATCAGGCATCCTACGCCGCACGTGATGCCGCTGATTGCATCAAGGATCAGGTGCAGTCTAACCCGTTCGCGGGTCTGGCCGTAGCCGCTGGCGTTGGCGTGGTACTTGGCTTCCTGCTGGGCCGCAAATAAGTCTCAAAACGGGAGCGTTGGCTCCCGTTTTACCCTCATACCAGATCGCGCAGATGATCGTCTTTGTTTAACGTCATCAGTGCCGGTATTGTTACCAACGCCGTTGCCATCATGTACCACGCCGGAATATCCAGATTGCCCGTCTGCTTGACCAGCCCTGTAATAATCAACCCCGCACAGCCCGAGAAAACGGCATTCGATAGCGAATACGCCAGTCCCAGTCCGGTGTAGCGAACCCGTGTGGGAAACATTTCGGCCAGCATCGCCGGCCCCGGCCCTGCCAGTAAGCCCACCACACCGCCTGCAATAAACACCACCAGCGCTTTGCTGGGTAACGCCACCGTTTCCGCCTGCAGCACCTTCAGCAGCGGCATCGCCAGTAACAGCAACAGTACGCTGGCCACCACCATCACCCGGCGTCGCCCTATCCTGTCACTGAGTATCCCCGCCGGAATAATGGTCAAGGCAAACCCCAGATTGGAAATCACGGCGATCGCCAGCGCCTGGTGCAGTCCGGTGTGCAGGGCGGACTGAAGGTAGGCTGGCATAATGACCAGACAAGTGTAACCCGCCGCTGACCACAGCATCACGCGCGCCACGGCCAGCAGAATGGTTTTCAACGTCTGGAGCGGTGCGGCTTTGCCCCCCTTCTGCTGCTGTTGCTGACGGACAAAGCCGGGCGTTTCGTCCATTGCCAGCCGCAGCCAGAGCGCCACCATGCCCAGCGGTAATGCCAGGATAAACGGAATGCGCCAGCCCCAGGCCAGCATGGCTGGTGGGCTGAGCGTAAACGACAACAGCGCCACCAGCCCGACGCCAGCCAGCAGGCCCAGCGCCACCGTGAGCGACTGCCACGCGCCATACAGGCCGCGCTTGCCTCGCGGCGCAAATTCCGTCATCAGGGAGACCGCACCGCCGTATTCTCCTCCGGCAAACACCCCCTGCAGGATACGCAGCCCGGTCAGGATTAAGGGTGCTGCGATGCCCACTGAGGCATAGGTCGGCACCAGGCCAATCGCCGTGGTCGCCAGCGTCATGAACACCAGCACCATAATCAGCGTCGGTTTGCGGCCGATGCGATCGCCGATACGGCCAAACACCAGCGCACCCAGTGGCCGAAAGAAAAATGCGACGGCAAAGGAGGCCCAGGTGAGAATCAGCCCACTCAAGGCCGACTCGCCCTGTAACTGGAAAAAGTTCTGCGCAATCAGCGTGGCGAGAAAGCCGTAAATGGCGAACTCATACCACTCAATAAAGTTGCCAACCGAACCCGCAACCAGCGCACGTTTATGTTGCTTTACCTGGGGTGAATAGGTTTCCATTTGACTATCCTCAACTTGCAGCCTGCAAAAGCAGTACGGCGATAAGAGAGATAGTATAGAATTCCAGCAGATAAGGTTATGTATCCCAGACGAGAATAATGACATCACAGCATAATGCCCTTTTCAGTCATCTGAGCAGCGTGCTCAGCGCCGAGAGCAAAACCCCGCTCTATAAACGTTTCGTGCAGGTGATTAAAGACGCCGTGCGCGACGGCGTGCTGCGTCACGAAGAGGTGTTGCCCAGCGAGCGCGAATTTTCTCACTCTCTGGGGATCTCCCGCATCACGGTGCGTAAAGCGATGGATGCGCTCTCTCAGGAAGGGATTGTTCATCGCTCGCGTGGCTATGGCACGCAGATTTGTCGCGCACTGGAATACTCACTGAAAGAGCCGCAGGGATTTTCACAGCAGGTCGTATTACGGGGTAAAAAGCCCGATACGGAATGGCTGCAAAAACATCGTATCCGTTGCGAAGATGACATTGCGCAGAAGCTGCAGCTGCCCCCGGACAGTGAGGTCTATTTGCTGAAGCGCCTGCGTTATGTCGATCAACAGGCCGTGTCCGTGGAAACGTCCTGGGTGCCGTGCGATTTGATCAACGACGCCAGCGACATCGGTATTTCGCTGTACGACTATTTTCGCCGCCACCAGATCCAGCCGGTGAAAACGCAAAGTCGCGTCAGTGCGCAAATGCCAGATGCCGAATTACAGCGCCTCATTGCCCTGCCCGAGCGGATTCCCGTACTGGTGATTAAGCAGTTGGCGCTGGATGCGCGCGATCGTCCTCTGGAATACAGCATCAGCTACTGTCGCAGTGATTTGTACGTGTTTATTGCCGAGTAAGGCACTGCTGCCAGTGGCGAATCAGCGCTGCACGGTCGGGGGCGGTATCGCCTCCACGCTGCGCAACCACGAATGATGCGACGGCATTCCCCAGCGCCACTGCGTTATCAAGTGGCCAGCCAGATGCGAGCGCAGCCAGTAATCCTCCCGTGTGGCTGTCACCGGCCCCAATCGTATCGACCACCGCCGTCTTGAATGCTGCGATCCAGCCGTACTGTCCGTGATGGCTGAAGCCTGCGCCTTCGCTATCCAGCCTGACCACCAGCGGGCTGGCAAAATGTTTTGCCCACTGGGTAATCAGCGCCTGCGCGTTAAAAGACCCGTCCTGCTGCAAACGCTGGTGCCAGACGTGTTCGGCTTCCTGGCGATTAAGCGTAATCAACGGCTGCAGCGCCATCACGCGCTGCCAGTGATCCGGCGCGATCGCAGGCAGACGCGGCCCAAAATCGATCGCCAGCCGCGGCCTGTTTGCCAGCCCTTCCAGCCAGGACAGCAGTGTTTCCGCATTCTTGCCGATGAGCTGATAACCCGACAGATACAGCCAGCCTTCTGCGTGAAGCGGAACAGAGGCCAGCATCGCCTCATCCCACTGGTTCTCCACCCCGGCCACCGACAGGAACGTGCGTTCTCCGTCGGGTTCAACCAGCGCCAGGCACCAGCCGTTGTCGCCCTTGTGGGTTTCCGTGACGCTGGTCAGGCCACAGGCCGTAAGCTTTTGCCGGAGTAGCTCAGCCCAGACGCCCTGGCCGAGCGGTAACGCAGAAACGGCATCCATACCTAAGCGGTGCAGCGCCAGCGCCACGTTCAACGCACAGCCTCCCACGCTGATACTTTGCTGCTGCAGCGCGCTGTCGCCGCCGCGCTGGGGAAGCTGCTCGGCGCGGGCGATGACATCCACGACGGCGGCGCCCAGTACGACGATCGGGGCCCGGTTGCCTAATGTTGCCACGCTCTGGGAATCAACCATGCGCCGCCTCCCGCTTGAGGCGAAAAGCGGTAAACGCCCGGCCGTAGCTTTCAAAGTCCAGTTTATTTACGCTATCCAGCTGCTGTCGGAGCGCAGGGTCAATGGCATCAATACCGTTAAGCGCACCACAAATGGCAACCGCCATCGCACCAATGGTGTCCGTGTCGCCGCCCAGATTGGCGCAAAGAATGGCGCAGCGGTTGGGATCGGTTCCTGCCAGTTCAACCATCGCGATGGCGGCGGGCACGGACTCGATGGTGCTGGTGCCTGTTCCCACCAGGGCATAGATGTTCTCCATAGTGGATTCAACACCGCGCCCCTGTTCAACCACCGAAAATGCCAGCTCGAGGCGCGCAGACATGGCCGCACTAAAGGTGGTTATCTGCCGCTCCTGCGCCGCACGCGCGACGGCCGGCAGCGCGTCACGAATCTGTCTCCAGCCTGCGCCCTCTATCGCCTGGGAAACGGCCCAGGCAATCACGGTTGCCCCGGCAATCGCGACGTCGGCCTTATGGGTGGGGCTGGACGCCAGCGCAACCGCATCAATAAAACTGTGCAAATCTCGCGCGGGTAACAGGCAGCCCAGCGGGGCAATACGCATCGCCGCCCCATTAGTCAGGCCGTTGTTTTCCAGCGCGCTGATCGGCTGGCCGGCCTGTAGTGCGCGCAGCGCGATTTTTGATGTGGGCCCCAGAACATTTTTATTAAACGCGTCAAACCCTTCTGCCCAGCGCAGGATGTTAAGACCAATGGTTTCAGCGACGATCTCTCCGTCATGACGGATGATGGCATCGGCCAGCGCCAGCGCCATCGATGTATCGTCGGTGAACTCGGCGCGGCCGAAATAGCAGGCGGCGTTATTCTCTGCCGGGCCGGGCAGAAAACGATCAATCCAGCCAAAATGTGCTTTCACGCGGCTTCGCGGCCAGAGTTCTGACGGCATGCCCATGGCATCGCCAAGCGCCTGACCATAAAATGCGCCGGTGATCCTTTGTTGTACGGTAATCATCTTCTCTTCCTTATTTTTGGCTTTCCGTCGCGGCGGCAGGCTCAACCACGTTAAGCTCATCGCTGCGTTTTTTCGTATCGCGGAACAGCAGAATAAACGCCACGGTAATCAATATGATCATCACGCTGCCAAACAGCCACATTCCCGCCCAGTTGAACGTCAGGCCGTTGCGCGGTTGACCATAGGCAAACATCTCCTGCATCAGATAGCCCCCCAGGCGATAACCTAACAGGCTGCCGATTCCCTGACAGGCCAGGGTAATTAATCCCTGCGCCGCATTGCGCATGCTCACAGGGGATTTTTTATCGACGTAGATGTAGGCAGTAATGAAGTAAAAGTCATAGCTGACGCCGTGCAGCAGAATGCCCATAAATAACAGGCCATAGGTGAGCAGGTTCTGATCGCTGCCAAAAACAAAAAACAGATAACGCAGCGCGGCCGTCACCAGGCCGAGCAGCAAGACCTTGCCGATACCAAAACGTTTGATAAAGAACGGCAGCGCCAGTAAAAACAGAATTTCGGACATCTGCCCTAACGTCATCCAGCCCGTGGCGTGCGCCAGGCCCACTTCGGTCAGGAAGCCCTCGGCAAAAATGTAATAGAACGCCAGCGGCATACTGAACAGGAAGGAACAGACAAAAAAGACCAGGAAGCTGCGATCTTTTAACAGATCCAGGGCATCCAGGCCCAGCGCGGTTCGCACACTAAAAGCGCCGGTACTTTTAGGCTCCGTGGCGGGCAGCATAAAGGCGAAGATACCCAGCAGCAGCGAGCTGGCGGCGGTAATCAGCAGCGGCACATTGCTGGCGGAGATGTCGCCAAAGCCCAGTAACGACGGCAGAAAACCGCAGACGATACCGGATGCGATCCAGCCGAGCGTACCCAGCACGCGGATACGCGGATAATCACGCTCCACGTCTGCTACATGCGAAAACGCAATGCTGTTGGTGAGGGCAATCGTGGGCATATAGGTCAGCGCATACAGCAGCAACAGGGGAAAGAAACCGCTGAAGTGCGTTTGCTGCGCCGCGAAGTACATCAGCCCGGCGCCCACGATCATCAGCACACCCAGCACTTTCTGGGCCTGAAAAAAGCGGTCTGCCAGCGATCCCACCAGAATGGGCGACAGAATGGCGGCGATGGAGGTACAGGCATAGCACCACGCAATCTCGACGGGCGTGAAACCATTTTTGCTAAGGAAGGCCCAGAGCGGGACAAACCACGCGCCCCAGATAAACCATTCCACAAACATCATCAATGACAGGCTGGCCGTTTTCGTTTTCATTATGGTGTGTTCCCCGGTGTTGGTAAGGCCAATCTAACACCACAAACATAACCTTTATAATACCTTTGGGTGGAATTTTGAGCTACCTCCCATTCTCGGTGAGAACGGTTTTATGCGCGCCACGGGAACCGGTGGCGTCTTCTGTCTGGTCTCACCCGACCGCCGGATGCGAGACGTTGAGCACTTAATGCTCTGGAAAGGCAGCGCGTCTTTGCAGGCGGTTCGGGCTTACAAACACGCCACCGGCCGCAGGCTTTGGGCTTCGGGCTTCGGGCTTTGGGCTTTGGGCTTTGGGCTTCGGGCTTCGGGCTTCGGGCTTCGGGCTTCGGGCTTCGGGCTTCGGGCTTCGGGCTTCAGGCCGCAGGCAACCACAATGCGGCCCGCACGGCATCCTCTAACAACGTATGCGGTTCCTGGCCGAGAAAACTCACCCGTTGAGTATTTTCCATTCGGACAGGCCGCTGCCACAAATAACGCATCTCAAGCATTTCATGTAGCGTGGTATGAAATGGAGCCCGCGCAGAAACACGCCACCAGGCTGTAAGGCGGCGGAATTCGCTCGCCTTCAGGCTCATTCTCCAGGCGCGTCTCTGAACAATGCAGCCGCGCTGCTCATTTCTGGACATCCTTCTTTTCGCTTTGCTGACATACAGATTCTTGTGCATTTATTACACTGCGCGCTGAGAATGAACGTTCATTACAGGGTAATTCATGAAAACTTTTCAGCGCACTATGATCGTCGGGCTGGTCGTGATGATCGCGGGCTGCGATCAAAACAGTCCTCCCGCCGATGCCAACATGACCACCGAAGTCGGGGTAAAAACGTTGCAAAGCGCATCGGTGACACTGGACAGCCAGCTTGCCGGGCGCGTCACCGGCAGTATGACGTCTGATGTCAGGCCGCAGGTGGATGGGATCATTCAGAAACGTCTGTTCACCGAAGGCGATGAGGTGAAAGCCGGACAGGTGCTGTATCAGATCGATCCGGCCAGCTATCAGGCCAGCTACGATCAGGCCGTCGCACAACTTAAGAATGCGCAGGCTCTGGTGAAGAGCAGCAAACTGAAAGCCGAACGCTATGCCGCACTGGTGAAAGATAACGGCGTTTCACGTCAGGATGCGGATGATGCGCAGGCAACGTATCAACAGAACGTTGCTTCCGTGGATCAGTACCGTGCTGCCGTCGAAAGTGCGCGCATCAACCTGAATTACACCCAAATCAAAGCGCCGATTAGCGGTCGCATTGGGATTTCATCGGTTACGCCTGGCGCGCTGGTGACCGCCAGCCAGACCACCGCGCTGGCGACGATTCGCGCACTGGATCCCATCTATGTCGATCTCACGCAATCCAGCGTACAATTGCTCAAACTGAGACGCCAACAGGCGTCACTGCAGCAGAACAAAGATGACGTGCCCGTGACGGTGAAACTGGAAGATGGTACGACCTACGATCATCCCGGCAAGCTGGAACTGACCGAGGTCTCGGTGGATGAGGCGACGGGCACTGTGACGCTGCGTGCGATTTTCCCCAATCCCCAACATGAACTGTTGCCGGGCATGTACGTGCGCGCCAGCGTCACCAACGGCGTGAAAAGCGATGCCATTTTGGCGCCTCAGCAAGGCATCACCCGTGATGCGAAAGGCAATGCTACCGCGCTGGTGGTCGATAAAGAGAACAAAGTCGAAAGTCGCGACGTAGTGACCGACCGCGTAATCGGCAATAACTGGCTGATTACTTCCGGCCTAAACCAGGGTGACAAGCTGATTGTTGAAGGCACCGCAAAAGTTCAGGCGGGCATGCAGGTGAAAGCGGTAGACGTCTCTTCGGGCGATAACGCTCCGACCAGCGAGGGTCACTGATATGTTGGCGCAGTTCTTTATCCGTCGGCCGGTCTTTGCCTGGGTGATCGCCCTTTGCATCATGCTGTTCGGTATCCTGAGTATTCGCAGCCTGCCCGTGGCGCAGTATCCCGATGTGGCACCGCCACAAATCAGTGTTCAGGCCACCTATACGGGCGCATCGGCGGAAACGCTGGAAAGCAGCGTGACCCAGGTTATTGAGCAACAGCTCACCGGACTGGATGGACTGCTCTATTTCAGTTCGACCAGTACCGCATCCACCGGCCAGGTGAAAATCAATGTCACGTTTAAACAGGGCACCGATCCCGATATTGCTCAGGTCCAGGTGCAGAATAAGGTGCAGCAGGCCGAGAGCCGCTTGCCGAGCGCCGTGACCTCACAGGGCGTGACCGTGCAGAAAGCCCAGAGCGACTTTCTGCTGATTTTGGCGGTGTACGATAAAAGCAATAAAAGCAGCTCTTCCGATGTCGCCGACTATATGGTCAGCAACATGGAAGACACGCTGGCGCGCGTGACAGGCGTCGGTAACGTACAGGTTTTTGGCGCCGAGTACGCGATGCGTATCTGGCTCGATCCCAGCAAGCTGGCGTCGTATTCGCTGATGCCTTCTGATGTCACCACCGCTCTTGAGAGTCAAAATACCCAGGTGTCTTCCGGGCAGTTGGGCGCGCAACCGTCCAGCAACACACAACAACTGGTGGCGACGGTACGTTCGCGTTCACGCCTGCAAACCCCTGAGCAGTTCCGCAACATTGTGCTGAAAAGCCAGGCCGATGGTTCTGTGGTCCGTCTGAGCGATGTCGCACGCGTAGAAATGGGCGATGAAGACTACAGTGCCAATGTCATGGCGAACGGCCATCCGGCATCCGGTATGGCTATCCAACTGGCATCTGGCGCTAATGCACTCTCCACCGCCGAAAAGGTGAAATCCACCATTGACGAATTCCGGAGCAGCATGCCGGCGGGCTATGAAATAGCCTATCCGCTCGACAGCACTGACTTCGTTAAAATCTCGATTGAAGAAGTGGTGAAAACGCTGGTCGAAGCGGTCATTTTAGTGGTGATTGTGATGTTTGTGTTCCTGCAAAACATCCGCACCACGCTGATTCCCACGATTGCAGTTCCGGTCGTTCTCCTGGGCACCTTTGGTGTGCTGTCTTTCTTTGGTTATTCGATTAACACGCTTACCATGTTCGGCATGGTGCTCGCCATTGGTTTGCTCGTCGATGATGCCATCGTCGTGGTTGAAAACGTCGAACGCGTGATGCGCGAAGAGGGATTACCCCCGCGAGAAGCAACCGAGAAATCGATGAGGGAGATTACTGGTGCGTTGGTTGGCATCGCGCTGGTGCTCTCTGCCGTGTTCCTGCCGATGACCTTCTTTAGCGGTTCAACAGGCGTGATTTACCGTCAGTTCTCTATCACCATCGTCTCTTCCATGGTGCTGTCGGTGATTGTGGCGCTGACGCTGACGCCCGCCCTCTGTGCCACCTTGCTTAAACCGCACAATCACGACAGCGGTCGCAACGGTTTCTTTGGCTGGTTTAACCAGCGCTATGAAAACGTGCAGGCACGCTATCAACGTGGCGTCGGGAAGGTCATGCACCGTTCCGTGCGCTATCTGCTGCTGTACGGCGTGCTGTTGATCGGCTGTGCCGTGCTCTATATGCGCCTGCCAACCGGCTTTCTGCCGACCGAAGATCAGGGTTACATCATGGTGCAGTATCAGTTGGCACCGGGTGCGACGGAAAATCGCACCCGTGAAGTCCGTCGTCAGGTACAGCAGTATTTCGCCACCCAGGAGAAAGATAACGTTAACGTTAGCATGCTGGTAGACGGCTTCAGTTTTGCCGGTAACGGACAGAATGCGGGGGTCGGCTTTATCTCGCTTAAGAACTGGCGTGACCGTAAAGGCAGTGAGAACAGTGCTGATGCGATTGCAGGCCGCGCCATGGCGGCGCTGTCGCGGATTCGTGATGCCCAGATCTTTGTGCTGTCGCCGCCCGCCGTCTCCGGGCTGGGTCAATCCAACGGCTTCACGTTTGAGCTGCAAGCGCGTGGTGCTACCGCACGCGATCAACTGCTGAAAATGCGCGATCAGCTGATTGCAAAAGCGAATCAGGATACGGATCTCAGCGCTGTACGTGCCAACTCGCTGCCGGACCTGCCGCAACTGGATGTCAGTATCGATGATGCGAAAGCACAGTCACTGGGCCTGACCATCAGCGACATCAATAATACGCTCAGCGCAGCCATTGGCGGCAGTTATGTCAATGACTTCTCCGACCGCGGCCGCGTGAAGAAAGTCTATATGCAGGGCGATCAATCGTTCCGCAGCAAGCCAGAGGATATTGATCAATGGTATGTCCGCGGAACAGACAGCAGCAATAACACCACCATGGTGCCCTTCTCGTCCTTTGCCTCGTCGAAATGGTCCTATGGTCCGGATGTGCTTTCACGTTACAACGGCCTGGCATCCTATGAAATTCAGGGATCGGCCGCCGAAGGGAAAAGCTCCGGGGATGCCATCACCGCAATGGAAAAACTTGCTGCGACCTTGCCTGCGGGCACCACCTTCGCCTGGAGTGGGCTCTCTTATCAGGAAAAACTTTCCGGTAATCAGGCGCTGTCGCTGTATGGCATTTCACTGATTGTGGTGTTCCTGTGCCTGGCCGCCCTGTATGAGAGCTGGGCAGTGCCGCTTTCGGTGATGTTGGTGGTGCCGTTGGGCGTCATCGGCTCACTACTGGCGATTACGCTGCGTGGCCTGGAAAATGACGTTTACTTTCAGGTTGCGCTGCTCACGATCATTGGACTTTCCTCGAAGAATGCCATTCTGATTGTGGAGTTCGCTGAAGAGCACTACCGCAAGGGCGAGAGCCTGATAAACGCGGCGGTTCATGCGGCGACGATGCGCTTACGTCCCATCATCATGACCTCACTGGCCTTTACCGCAGGCGTACTGCCGCTGGCGATCTCCACGGGCGCGGGGGCCAACAGCCGTATCGCCATCGGTACCGGTATTATTGGCGGCACCTTAACCGCCACCCTGCTGGCTATTTTCTTTGTACCGCTGTTTTTTGTGCTGGTCCGCCGGGTCTTTCCGGCACAGCCGCATGACACGGCCCGGCCAACCGACTCAGCAGCGAAGGTGAAGGAATAATGACCATGACTGCAAAACTTTTCACCGTGTTTTTACCCTGCTTCCTTGCGGGCTGCGTGTCGCTGGATCCGCATTATGATCGTCCTGTGGATGCCGTGAAGGCGACAAACCCGACCGGGGAAGCCTACCCTAACCTGCAAGGGACTGCCGTCAATTATCGCGCTATCCGTTGGCAGGATTATGTGCTGGACAGCCAACTCAATCAGGTTGTCGGCATGGCGTTGGACAGTAGCCGCGACTTACGTGAAGCGGTGGCGAGTGTAAAATCCGCGCATGCGCAATACGCTGAGCAACGTGCCGATCTCTTCCCGTCATTGAGCGCCGGTGTCAGCGGGACGCGCTCACGTGCCCTGACGGGCGAAGGCAATCAAACGGCGCTGGGCAATTCTTACTCTGCCGAAGGCAGTGTCAGCGCATTTGAACTGGATTTATTTGGTAAGAATCAAAGCCTGTCGCGCCAGCAGTATGAAACCTACCTTGGTACCCTGGAGGGCGCGCGGAGTACGCGCCTGACGGTGCTGTATAACACCATTGATTACTGGCTTCAGTTGGCGGCGGATCGCAGCAATCTGGCCATTGCGAAAGAGACAGCTGAGAGTGCGCGGCAGTCACTGGACGTGACGCGCAAGCGCATGCAAAACGGTGTGGATTCGATGGTTGATGTGGCGTCTGCGGAAACCACCTATCAGTCTGCGCAGGCGGATGTGGCCAGCTATACTACCAGCGTGGCGCAGGATAAGAATGCGCTGGATCTGGTTGTTGGAAAACCTGTACCCGATACGTTGTTGCCGCAAAATCTTGAATCGATTGGCCATGCGTTGCGCGATGTGCCCGCAGGGATATCGTCGGATGTCCTCAATAATCGTCCTGATGTCTTGCAGGCTGAGCACAACCTGAAGGCGGCGAATGCCAACATCGGGGCAGCGCGGGCCAATTTCTTCCCCAGCATTTCACTGACCGCCAGCGGTGGCGTTGGCAGTGCCGATCTCGCCTCGCTGTTCAAAAACGGCGTGGGAATTTGGTCGTTTTCCCCCAGTATCTCGCTGCCTGTCTTCAAGGGCGGCTACAACGTGGCCTACCTGAATTACACCAAAGCGCAGAAGGAGTACTACGTGGCGGCGTACGAAAAGTCGGTGCAGACCGCTTTCCGCGAAGTCGCGGATGCCCTGGCGCGGCGCGGCACCATCAACGATCAATTGACCAGCCAGCGTAACAATGTGGCAGCCTCACAGATTTACGCGCATCTGGCCGATCTGCGTTATCAAAGCGGCGTGGATACCTGGCTGAATGCGTTAACCGCCCAGCGAACGCTCTACTCCGCCAGAACCCGTCTGGTCAGCGTGGAACAGGCGTACTACCAAAACCTAAATACATTCTACAAGGTGATGGGAGGCGGCTCGGCGCGACAGGCGTCTGAACAAACGGTAGATGTGCGTTGAACGCCCAAATGCGCAGGGATGCGCACCCGACAAACTGCGCGCAATAACATCGCGCGCTGCCCTCAATAGTGGAACAGGGCAAATCCCGATACACGGACATCAGGCCATTCTGTGTCAGAATGTGTGAAGGCGATTCCCTCGCCCCGGAGCCTCGCGTACCATGTCAGAATAAGTCAATAAAAAGGGCCGCATATCGGCCTGTATTCAGGAGAGTTTTTTGAGCAAGCCTGATAATGAAACGTTCTTTAAGCAGCGGCAGCAACTGATCATTTCAGCCGCGAAGAACTGCTTCAGCCGTTCCGGTTTTCACGGTGCAAGTATGGCCGATATCAGTCGTGAATCCGGTTTAGGTGCAGGTCAGCTTTATCGCTACTTTAACAGTAAAGAAGTGATTGTCAGTGAAACCATAAAAAGTATCGCAGAAAACTGGCGGACGTTTTTGCTGCATAGTTTGGCGCACGAAACGCACACCGCCAATATTATTGATACCGACTCGCCCTTTTGGCAGAACTGGTCTCCTGAGGACCGGTGTTTATTACTGGAAATGTATTCCGAAGCCTCACGTCATGAATCAGTGCGCTCAATGCTGGCCCGCGAGGAAGCCTTATTGGTCGCAGATCTGGACAGGCTATTCAGGCAGAAAATGCCGACAGAAAGTCCACTCCAGCGCAGCAACCGTATCCAGTTTTTGCTGATGCTGGTGGATGGCGTCGCCTGTCATGCATATGGAGATAAAAATGTGGATCAGCAGGAACTGAGCCGGATCAATGCTGTACTCGACCGTCACCTGTTTTGATGCGTTACTCAGCATCCGGTTGGTGGATGTCATGGCTAACCGCCTTAAAGAACGGCATAAAGCTGTCTTCTGTCTCGCGGCGTTTCATAAAACGGCGAATGATCATGCCGTCTATTACCAGGGAAACCACATGCAATCGTGCATGGATGATGTTCGCCTCCAGTGCCGGATTGAGCGCCTGTTGCTCAGTAATAAAATTCTTTTTTAAAACCTGCCAGGCATCGTGAAGAATCTGACGAATACGCGCATTACGCGTGGATTCGGATGATATCTCGATGAGCAACACAATGCTTTGTTCGACTTCTGGTGACGCCAAATCTCCCGGCAGATGCGTCACTCTCCCCGCGTTCGCCATTTTCTCGAAGTCGGCTTTCAGTAACACGATCATACGCTGCACCACTTTCGTGACCAGTGCTTCAACGATCGCTTCCTTATTTTTATAATATTTATAAATCAGCCCGATGCTGACATTTGCCTGACTGGCGATACTCTGAATGGAGGTTTGATAAAACCCTTTTTGTCGCATGCAGTATTCGGCTGCATCAAGAATTTCTTCGCTGCGATTCATCAGGATACTCAGAAGATAAAAGAAATGACTTTAGTGTCTGTCATTACCAATAGCTATGGCAAGTGGGTAAGGCATTTCACGTCCTGTCGTATTCGGCGTGATGAAACCACCCCCTTTCCTGCGTCCGTTTGCCTGACGGTTGTCTTCCATCAGGCGAACGGGCGTTGCTCAACGAACTGCGCGTGGCTTTTCCATACGAAATCCCATGCCGATGAGTCGGCCAAAAATAAAGCGTAAAAAGGGATATTTACGGATGATGCCGGGCATTTTGCTTTTGCCTTCCCCACCCGGTTTCTTTTTACTGCTCATTTTTATTTGCAGGAACTGCGTCGCAACGGTGGGAAACTGACGGCGCTGCTGTACTTTTTTCAGATCCCTGAACGTGACCTTCCTCTTTAACAAAGGCCGGGTAAGCAGATTCGCCGTGGCCACCGCATCCTGGATGGCAAGATTAACCCCCACTCCGCCAATGGGTGACATCGCATGAGCCGCATCACCGATGCAGAGCACGCCCGGTTTTGCCCACTGATTCAACCTGTCGATACGGATTGACAGCAGTTTGAAACTCTCCCAGCTGTCAATTTCCGCCAGCCGTTCGACGCTAAAAGGGGAGACGGTGGCAATGTTGTGTTTCATCGCGTCAAGCCCACGGGCCTGAATCGCATCAAACTGCCCTTTTTCAATCGTCAGTCCACACTGCCAGTAATCGCCCCTGTCGATCACGATAACGTTATTTCGCGGGCCGGTGTGACCCATCCCTGACTGCGGATCCTCTGGCTGTTTGTTCAGGCGAAACCACAAAACGTCGCGTGGTGAGCCAAAATGCTGGCTCACCAGTCCGGCCTGTGCGCGAACGGCAGAGTTGCGCCCGTCTGCCCCCACCACCAGGCGGGAACGTATCTCAACGGGCTGACCCGACTGTAAGGCCAGAACACCCCGAACCTCACCCTCTTCGATGATCAACTGGCTTAACGAGGTGGATTTTAGCAGGGTGAAGCCGGGAAACTGCGCGCTCTGTTCCGCCAGAAAATTCAGGAAATCCCACTGCGGCATGAAGGCGATAAAACGGCACTGCAGCGGCAAGCGCGAGAAATCGGCCATCGTGACCTCCTCGCCCCCCATTTCCGCCTGCAGCTTTTCCGCACGCTGATGAGGAAGTTTCAGCAGATCGTCCAGCAGGCCCAGCTGATGCATGACCTCCAGCGTAGAAGGATGGATCGTGTCACCACGAAAATCGCGGAGAAAATCGGCATGTTTTTCCAGCACGACAACCTGTAAACCGGCGCGGGCCAGTAGATAGCCCAGCATCAAACCGGCCGGGCCGCCGCCGACGATACAGCAGTCAGAGATAACGTGTTCAGTGGATGGCATAGCTTACCCCTCATAATATGCGTGGTAAGTGTATGCCACTGCGGATGATTTAAGTACCGAGGAACGACAGGGATAAGCGTTGTTGTCCCGGCCAGACCAGGTGCACCAGTGCAACAGCGTGGTCATCTGGCGTTCTCTTCTTTTATCTCTACCAGCACCAGCGGACATTTTCTGACCTGGCAGGCGTGATGATAGGCCATGGAGCATACTGAGCAATAATCGGCAGAATCTGACTGATACTCGTACTCCTGAAAATAGCGGAAGCCGCCGCTGTCAGCATCGGCGCGCGCGCTGTAGAAAGCATGGTCAGCAAGCTGCTCGTCCAGCTGCATGAACGTAAGTGCGGAGGGGTTGTGATAACCCACTTTAATGCGATATGTGGTCATAGTGACGAGTATTGCTATGCAAAGCTGCATTAGCCAGACATTTTGGGTGTTGACTGTGATAGTTAAAAATTATCAAAAACGTTGCTGACCTTAGTAAACCTCAGCGTCACTAAACCTTTCCTGCGCAAATAGGCATCGGTCTTTTTTTAAGCATGAGACACCTCTTTTGCCCGCTTGTCTGCACATATTCAGGCGCCTGGCGGGCGTTAAATCCTGTTCAGCCACCCTTTCTCTGAGTGCGTAATCGCCGACATAAAAAAGCCAGGCCGCTATATTTATACTATTTAACATCACCGTGATGATTCCCTGTGAAAACGTCGCTGGAAGACAAACAAATAAAATTGTCAAAACACTTAAACAACTATCATTTAACTGTAAAGGTACACTTTAGGATAAATATAAAAAATCAACTTTAGGTACTCTACATGTTGCACAATAAGGCACCGAAAACTCTACGCAAGGTAAAAAACAGCAGACTCAATTTAACAAAGAATTGTAATAATTTAATAAACATACCGAACAGAGCGTTTAGTTTTGCACAACGATAAACCTTAACTTTTTAATAAATGACGCAGAATTTATCATTTTGTGCTGTTTTTTTATTGATCCTTTTCCCTTGAGAACGGGAATAATCCTGGGCGACCGTAAATATTCTTAATATGGAAACTGTACAAAATAATCATTTAATCATCGTAATTTTAACATTCTCAGGAAAATTACCGCTTAATGAAGCATCACAATTGTGCGTAACCGACATCAGAATTTTCTTGGTTAAAGAAGCCGATCTTTCTTTTAACCCGTTGAAGGAAAAGGAAACCCACTGTTATGATAGGTCAACTTTCTTAACAAGCGGTAGAAATCGGCTGATGAGAAGGATAACCAAAGAGGATGTTCGCTGCTCAAGTTGTAAATATTGTTGCCAACTGACGAGCAATACCCAGGAAGAGATATTGCGATGCCCAATTCAAAAGATTGCCGTATGGCCAGGCAACAATCATTTTTTGATAAAAGGCGTTTTGTCGTTGGTCGCCGGAAGATACGAAAGCCTGTTCTGCAGAGGATGTATATTTGTTGACTTTTCGATTCATAACCTCCGTTATTTTACCAGCAAAAACTGGATGGATTATCTGCGAGGGACCGGCCTTGCCATTATTATCATCAGCGATCGCCGAATGGAATCTCTGGCGTCATTTTGGCGGAGACAGGAGCCCACGATAAATACTGTGATTTATGCGGACGGTAAAATTGAGGATATTAAAAAAGCGGTTAATGCCTGTTATTACGGATTAAAAGGAGGTGAAAGGAAACGCGTCAACGCCTTGACGCTGGAAGAAGTTAAATTTTTGGACCTTGCCAATTATGGCCATTCGCTGGGTGAAATTTCCAGCGAAATGAAACTTGGCGTTAAGAAGGTTTACATCATTAAAGACGCTGTCAGAAGGAAAACTGGAATCAATCTTAATCAGTTACTTTCCAGTTAATTGATCATAAAGGAAGATAAAATGACTTATCACACCAATAAATTTAGTTTGTCTCTGATTGTGAGTGCCTTTCTGCTGTCAGGATATGCACAAGCAGATTCTGCTAATACCATTAATTTTCAGGGCGAAGTCTCTGATGAAACCTGTTCAGTTGCCATTAACGGCAATGAGAGTTCACCCGTTGTACTGCTTCCTACCGTAAGTAAAGCGGATTTAGATACCAGTGGTAAGACGGCAGGTAAAACTGACTTTACCGTCGGTCTGACAGGCTGCAGCGGTTCAGCGACCACCACCCAAATCTCAACGGTATTCGTGGGCAATAACGTGAGCGCAGCAGGTAACCTGACGAACACCGGGTCGGCTGAAAATGTTGAGATTCAGATGCTGGATACGGCGGGTACGGTAATCAACCTGACGGGGGGCTTTACCGGTAGCGGCGACTTAAGTTTATCCGCGAATGAGACTGAAAAGTCAGCGACCTATGGCGCGCAATACTTTTCAACCGGGGTGGCAACATCCGGTACGGTCGCTGCCTCCATTCAGTATGCCATAACTTACCGTTAGTTCTGTTCGGGTGCGCCACGGTTATTATGGGGCGCACGTTTTTTTGAGGAATCAAATATGGAAAACCGCTGGCTGGTGTTTGCGCTAAAATTATTTTTCATTACTTTCCTGTTCTTACTTGCAGTAAATAACGCCAGAGCGAACGTGACTATTCTGGGTAGCCGTGTCATTTACCCTGCCAGTGCCAAAACCGTTGATGTGCAGTTAAAAAACAACGGTGATATCCCCTATGTTATTCAGGCCTGGTTTGATAACGGCGATGCCAATTCTCAACCTGAGCAAAGCAGTCAAACGCCCTTTATTGTGACACCACCCGTTTTTCGTATACAGCCCAAGACGGGCCAAATTGCACGAATTATATTCAACGGTAGCCTGCCTCTCCCTCAGGATCGGGAGTCTGTCTTTTGGTTTAACACATTGCAGATCCCCCCTGCGAATCTGAAAAATGAAAATAATCAAAATGCCATGATGGTCATGTTACGAAACCGCCTTAAAATCTTTTACCGTCCTGTTTCAGTGGGAAACCCGAATAACATATTAAAGAATATCTCGCTTAAATTCGTTCACGATAATCATAAAGGGCTAGGCATTGAAATCAATAACCCTCAACCCTGGCATGCTTCATTACTCGACATTTCATTTAAGGTGGCAAATCAAGACCTGCATTCCGATGCTGATATGATTCCGCCTTTTAGCAAAAAAACCTTTTGGTTCAGTGCGGATAAAAAACGTTTACAGGGCGTAAACATTGTCTCCGTTGCTGCAGTTAACGACCAGGGAGCCAGAATAAGTGAAAACTATAAGGTTGAAATTAATTAACTCAAAATTAATTGCATTCACCATTTCGATTTCCTTTTCTCAGCATGCTTACTGCGAAGATTATTATTTTGACTCAAGCCTGTTTAAAGGCTCGGCATTTGGACAGAACATTGAACAATTTAATCAGAACGCCACGCCTGCTGGCAATTATCTGGTCGATATTTATCTCAATAATAAACGGGTTACATCCGGTGTCAAAATCGCGTTTATCCAGTCTGACCTCCAACAGGATGCGGAACCTTGCCTTCCGTCAAAGGTTGTTGCCTTGCTGCAGCTAAAAGTGCCACCCACGCCTGAACCTGAAGAGCAGTGTCATCCACTGGGTTACTGGTCATCAGACAGTCATTGGCAATTTGATCCGGCATCACTGCAATTACAGCTCACGATCCCAAACTCAAGCCTCGATAAGAAGCCGAGAGGTTACATCCCTACATCTGAATGGGAAGAAGGTATTAGTGCAGTATTTTTACGGCACAACACCAATTACACCTGGACCGAAAACCGTACGTCTGATTATCGCTATCAATATTTATGGAGTGGGATCACCGCGGGTACCAATCTGATGAAGTGGCAGTTCCGTCATCAGGGTAATGCGCGCTATCTCAATGACAGTGCAGGCGGCAGTCGATACCGTTACAACACCGTGAAAAGCTGGGTACAACGCCCGCTGGAACAGCTTAACAGCATACTGTCTTTAGGTGACAATGCCACCGACAGTTCCCTGTTTGGCAGCCTGGCTTTTAACGGGATTAAATTGTCTACCGACCCACGGATGTGGCCACAAGGCAGGCGGGGTTATGCCCCTGAAGTCAGGGGCGTGGCAACCTCCAGCGCGCGGGTTGTCATTAAACAACTGGATAAAGTGATCTATGAAACCACAGTGCCACCAGGCCCTTTTGTCATTGATGACTTGTACAACACGCGCAATCAGGGTGACCTCGCTGTTGAGGTCATTGAAGCTAACGGTAAGCGTTCGACCTTTACCGTTCCTTATGCTTCCGTTCCAGACTCTGTGCGCCCGGGCAACTGGCAGTACTCGCTGGCGCTGGGACGGGTTCGCCAATATTACCGTGTCAATAACACCTTTTTTGAGGGCATTCTGCAACGGGGCATCAGTAATCGCCTGACGGCGACGGCGGGTACCCGGCAGGCAAACGATTATCAGGCGTGGCTGTTAGGTGGCGTGCTGGCAACAGAGATCGGCGCACTGGGAATGAACAGCACCTTTTCACATGCGCGGGTTGAACAGAACAAAACAGCGTCAGGCTGGCGCGCGGAGATCAACTACAGCAAGACGTTTGACACAGGCACCAACCTGGTTCTGGCTGCCTACCGGTATTCAACGAGTGGGTTCCGTGATTTGCAGGATGTTCTGGGCGTGAGACGTCAGCAAGACGCAGGCATTCAGTATTATTCTGATTCATTAAATCAGCGTAACCGTTTGACTGCCACACTGAGTCAGTCCATGGACAGATTCGGTTTGATCAGTTTGAGTGCCAGTACTGCTGATTATTACAATAACCAGTCGCGCATCACGCAATTGCAACTTGGCTATAGCAACACCTGGAAAACTATCAGCTACGGTATCAACATAGGTCGTCAGCGTACGGTCTGGTATAACAACCGCTATGATTCAGGTTTTTCCCTACAGCAGGATGACAGCCGCCAGCAAAAATACACCGAAAATACCTTTTCACTCAACGTATCCATTCCGCTTGACTGGGGTAAAAGCCTCTCGTCAGTCGCTTATAACGTTAACCAGTCCAGTCAAAATCGCAACACATCCCTGTCGCTGTCGGGAACGGCAGGCGATAACCGTGACTTATCTTATTCACTCTACTCTGGCCTCGATCAGAACCGGGATGGGCAGCGCAATCGTGCCCTGAGTTTCGGTGGCAATCTGCAACAAAATACCCGACTGGGTGCGGTACGCGCCAGTTATGGGCAGGCCGAGAGTTATCGCCAGGTCGGATTAGGCTCGTCAGGCACCCTGGTTGTGCATCGCGGTGGGGTGACGGTGGGCCCCTATACCAGTGATACGTTTGCGTTAATAAAAGCCGAGGGCGCGCAAGGCGCGACAGTGCGTAATGGTCAGGGTGCTGTTGTGGATGCGTTCGGCTATGCCATCTTACCTTCTCTGACCTCCTATCGTGAAAACACCGTCAGTCTGGACACGCTTAACATGCAGGCTGATGCGGAACTGAGCGGTGGAAGTCAACGCGTGGTGCCTTATGCCGGTGCGGTGGTGCAGGTGCATTTCGCCACGCTCAAAGGCAAAGCGGTCCTCATCAATCTGAAGACAGCCAACGGTGAGATGCCGCCCATGGGCGCTGAGGTCCGTGACGCAGAGAATACGGTAATCGGCGTGGTTGGCCAGGGGGGGCAGCTATATGCGCGCGTGCCTCATGACTCGGGGGTGCTGCGCGTAAGCTGGAATAACAACGGGCCGCAGCGCTGCCGGGTTAATTATCAGATTACCGGCCAGTTTGACAGCCAAATCATCCACCTCGACAGCCTGTGTAGCAAGGAGTGATGCAGTGTCTTTACATCGATCTTTTTTCTTCATCGCAATGCTGTGCGCAACGCCGCTGCCGCTGCTGGCAAACTGCAGCAAGGTAACGAGCGCATCTTCACTTTCAACGGAGGCGAAGGAGGCAGGTTATACGGCAAGTTCGTGGTCAGGTGCCTGCGATACCTGCTCAGGCAATGTGGGCCTGCCGTCGATCATCAGCATCAACTCGGGTAATACATTTCAACCCTCAGGTACGCTGCTGGCGAGTTCAGTGGGTAATTTTCTGACAGCATCCACTAACAAAGCCTACACGCCGAATCAGATTCTTTATCGGTGCGCGCAGGCCGATGCCGATAAGCTGTATGAAATGTACGCCACTAACGGTGATTCACCTTTTGCCGGGAAAAACAGCACCAGCGAAGTCGACGGTGCTTATTATGACTATGTGAAAAATGTTGCCGTTCGCCTGACTAATCTTGCCACAGGAGAATATTACAGCCGTTACTGGAAGAGCCGTAAACTTACCGCTGATGACTGGTATTCCGATGGACAGTATATTTATATCCCCGCCAGCGCTTTCAGTAATGTGCTTTATGAGATGTTTAAAATTGACTCTACCAGCTATTACGTAAACAGCGCTAATCGTTACGTCGATGGCCATGCACAACCACGGGGATATATCGCTTTTAAAGGACCAGGGTTAGATACAAATAACCTTGATGAAGGCAAAGACAGTAGCACTGTCTGGAATGGATTTTACAACAACTGGCCTGGCGGCTGGAGCACATATAAAAACGTCACCTATGTCCGCGGTGCAATCTGTGAAGTGAAAGATTACCCTTCCGTCGTATTGCTTCCTACCGTCAGCACCGCCACGCTGGCCGCAGGCGGTAGCAGCCAGGCGCCCTTTTCTGTCGCGCTTCAGTGCGAATCGGGCGCGATTTCCAGCATCAACGCGTCAACCAGCAGCGCAGCGAATGTCGCCATGGGCTTTCTGGTCAATCAACCCAATGCCGTGGCAAAGGCGAACAGCCTTGGCCTGACGACCAGCGGCGGCGGCTTAACCTGGCTACTGGACACCCGGTATGGCAATAGCGACGTTGCGTCAGGAGTGGGAATTAAAATCTACAACAGCAATGGAACAGCCATGAATTTATTACCGGATTTTACCAGCACCGGCTCAGGAAACAGTCGTGGATGGTATGCCTATAAAGACTTAACCTCACTGGTTTCCTCAAGTCATGGTGAAACCTATCAAGGAGACTTCACCGCCTCGCTTGAAGCCATTCCCGGACAGATCACTACTGCAGGAACCGTCAATGCTCAGTTACAGGTCGTTGTTAGTTTTCAGTAGATTCATGCTGCTGTTGATGTTTATGCTACCGGGCGTCAATCAGGCCGCCGTGAATATCGATAAAACACGGATTGTTTTTAACGCTGGGGACACTGCACAATCCGTCAACCTGATAAACAAGGCAGAAAGCCCTGCCATTGTGCAAATCTGGACGGATGAAGGTGATATCCATCTGTCGCCCGATAAAAGTAAAACACCTGTGATGGCTATGCCGCCGATATTTAACATGCAGCCCGGCGAAGTCCGTTCGGTGAAACTGATGCTGACCACACGTTCTGCGCTCGCCCCGGATAAAGAAACCTTATACTGGCTAAACCTTTATCAGATACCGGCGATCAAAAAATCCGATGGTCAGAACCCACGGAAGCTGATATTGCCACTGCGCCTGCGTTTGAAAGTGTTCGTACGGCCAACAGGGTTAAGAGCGCCTCAGCCAGAGGATGCAAAGAAGCTGAACTTTATCCTAAAGGGACAAGAGCTAAAAATAACAAATCCAACGCCCTGGTATATGAGCCTGAATGCGAAAGTGGATAATGCTGTGCTGAGGGATATTATGGTGCAACCGCATTCTTATGTTCTGCTTTCCCCTTCCACATCGCTTAATCCTGGCTCCATCGTGTCCTATGAAGTCATTAATCAGAATGGTAATGCTGAGAAGTATCACGGTACGCTTCTCGATACCGTCGTTCACTAGCTGAATGGAGCATATTCGGAACAGTGGATAAAATGCCCTCGCGCTGGAGTGTAGTAAATCTTCAATAAGGCGTTGAACATTGATGCCTCATCAATGATCTTCTGTTCAGACAGTAGAAAATTAACGCTTTCTGCTTTCGGCATTGTGAGAAGATGCAACATGACATATCAGATAACAGAAACAGAAACAGAAACAGAAACAGAAACAGAAACAGAAACAGAAACAGAAACAGAAACAGAAACAGAAACAGATAAATTATAAAACACGCAGAGTTAGCAGCCAAAAAAAAAAATTCAAAACACTATTTTTTCTTAGGCGATATTATATCAGCATTATAAACCCATTGTTTCAAGCCAAACAAAAATGAGAAGCCATAGAAAGATTATTTATAAAAATCCATTGAATTTATTTTTTATTTTCATGACGAGCTTACATTAGCTCCATTAAGTAAAAAATCGATAAAAGGAGGACGGCTTACCCCTTCCTCCTGAGATATTTTCAAGACAGATTTCGCGCTACCGCATCATATACATGAGTCCAGTTGATTCCACGCAATCCATTTTTTTCATCATCTGGATGTAAAACCTGATGGATACCTTTGTCTTGAAGGGGCGCGCCACCGTCTATCGTGCTCTGGTTAGGAAACAAGGCAACTGTCGGTGTCTTTACCGCGATAGCAAGATGTAAAGGGCCTGTATCTCCAACAATTAACGTCGTGAAACCACTTATTTTCTCAGCCAGTTGTATCAAATTTGTACTTCCTGCAACGTTGATCACCCTGTCACTTTGCGATTCCATTCCCTCAATGATGCGTTGATTTAGGGCTTTTTCTCCAGGAGCACCGATGAGTTCAATAACCAAATCGCTATACTCATTAATTAATTTACTGATTAACAGTGAGAAAGCAGATTCAGGCCAGCATCTTTCTGTACTGGATGCCCCAGCATGTATGCCAATAACTGTCTTATCATAGCGCTGAGGTTTATAGGGTGCGGGAATAAACATTGATTCAGACTTTACCATAATGCCTACTGATTCAAGCATTTCAGTTTTTTGGCGAATAAAGTGGATATTCCCTTTTTTTCTGTTATCGTAAAACGAAGACAAGCATGTTTTCAGAATAAAGTCTTTTCTGCCCTGATAATCAGTATAATAAACATCTTTAAAAATATAACGAGAACCTGCTAACGAAGCGGTAAGGATATCATAAGGCGTTCGCGAATGAAGGATGAACGTTGCCTCAACCTGATTTTTTCTTAATGATTTTATCAAAGAGAGCATACCTGAAACTTTTCCTCCCCAATATAAAACCTCATCAAAAATATTACTCCCTTCTACCAGGGGATGATTTCTCTTTAAGATGACCAGCGTAATTTTGGCATTTGGCCAGCGTTCTTTTATTGCACGAATAGAAGGCGTGTTAAATAAAAAATCACCCAAGGCCGTATTTGAAATAATAGCAATGCTTTTAAGATTATCATTTTCAGAAAAACGGGCAATTTTTCTTACGCGATAGCCGGTTACTTTCCACATGGAAAGAAATAATTTTGCAGCGAATTGTTTTGTGATTTTACTCATTTAAATTGTCCCGACTCAAGCCTTAACATCCTAAGGGTCTAACCATAAATAGCATTGCCGATGCAATTAATCTGCCAGACGCATCTTATGCACATTAACATTACGCCATCACTCAGGCCACAGTATATATTATAAATTATCCGGGACGAAGAAGTCGTTTACTCTGTTTAGATACACACTATGATGGTGAGACCATGACGCACTGTTCGGGTTCAGTCTTGTTCATTTTTAATCATTTTTCTTCGTTAAAAACAAAACCGTCAATGTCAAACCAATATCATCCTCCGGCCTGCTTCGCCAGAATACAGGGTTTGCCTGAGTCCTTTGTTCACTTTTTGCTCACCGCCACGTTACTGATGCAGCAAACTTCGGATGATATACAAAGAATATGTTGAAAACGTCAGAAATCATACCGACCTTTTTTGGCCAATTCAGAAAGCTCCGCATTTCGTGGGCAACGTTCACTTTTCGAAAAGTCTTACAAGGCTAATGGATTTAATACATAGAAATAAATCGATCACGCTTCACCTCCCTAGACGTCAAAATACCAAGATGATCGTGGAAAAGACTGGACGATTGTAGCCGCCTGAGCAGCATGTTTTACAATCAGTTTTGGGGAGGATTCGGGGAAAGGATTGGAGAAAAGAAAAGCCAGCATAAATTGAGATCTATGCTGGCTGGATCAGGCAAGGCTGGTGTTACATATTCGCGATAATCGCGTCACCAAACTCTGAGCATTTCAGCAGTTTAGCGCCATCCATCAGACGTTCGAAGTCATAGGTCACGGTCTTGGCAGCGATTGCGCCTTCCATGCCTTTAACAATCAGGTCTGCGGCTTCGAACCATTCCATATGACGCAGCATCATTTCAGCTGACAGGATGACGGAACCTGGGTTCACTTTATCCTGACCCGCATACTTCGGTGCTGTACCGTGGGTTGCTTCGAACAGGGCACATTCGTCACCGATGTTTGCGCCTGGTGCGATACCAATTCCGCCAACCTGCGCCGCAAGGGCGTCGGAGATGTAGTCGCCGTTCAGGTTCATACAGGCAATAACGTCGTATTCAGCCGGACGCAGCAGGATTTGCTGCAGGAAGGCATCCGCGATCACGTCTTTCACAACGATCTCTTTGCCGGTGTTTGGATTTTTAAACTTCATCCATGGACCACCATCGATCAGCTCGCCGCCGAACTCTTCTTTCACTAACTGGTAACCCCAGTCTTTGAATGAGCCTTCGGTGAACTTCATGATGTTGCCTTTGTGAACCAGAGTCAGTGAATCACGATCGTTAGTGATGGTGTATTCCACTGCCGCACGCACCAGGCGCTTGGTCCCCTCTTCCGAACAAGGCTTAACGCCGATGCCGCAGTTCTGTGGGAAGCGAATTTTCTTCACGCCCATTTCTTCGCGCAGGAATTTGATCACTTTGTCGGCTTCTGCCGTGCCCGCTTTCCACTCGATACCGGCATAGATATCTTCTGAGTTTTCACGGAAGATCACCATATCGGTATCTTCAGGACGTTTAACCGGGCTTGGTGTGCCGGTGTAGTAACGAACCGGACGCAGACAAACGTACAGATCAAGTTCCTGACGCAGCGCAACGTTCAGAGAACGGATGCCGCCGCCGACTGGCGTGGTCAGTGGACCTTTAATCGCTACGCGGTATTCTTTGATTAAATCGAGGGTTTCTTGCGGCAGCCAGACATCCTGACCGTAGAGTTCAACCGATTTTTCGCCGGTATAAATCTCCATCCAGGAGATTTTACGCTCGCCGTTGTAGGCTTTTTTCACAGCGGCATCAACCACTTTCAGCATCACTGGTGAAACATCAACACCGATACCATCCCCTTCGATATAAGGGATAACCGGGTTGTTTGGCACAACCAGTTTGCCTTGATTCAGGGTGATTTTCTGACCTTCCGCCGGAACAACTACTTTGCTTTCCATTAACCTCTCCTTCGAGCGATTTTTTGTTAATGATTTGTAAGATGCGCGTCAATACTACTTGAATATTGACGCCACGCCAATCACCGCAATTTCGCGTTATAATGCGCTGAATGTTTCAGACTGCAAAGCTTATGCGAAAAACTAATCAGACTTCTCAACCAAATAAACGATTCAGCCGACAAACTCGCCACGCACAACGTAAAGCGATAGCGCCGCCTGCCGTCAGGCGCGTGCTCCTGTTCAATAAACCCTTTGATGTGTTACCGCAGTTTACGGACGAAGCCGGCCGCCGGACGCTTAAAGATTTTATTGATGTGAGCGAGGTTTATGCCGCGGGTCGTCTTGACCGCGACAGTGAAGGACTGATGGTGCTGACCAACGATGGAGCCTTGCAGGCCGCGCTCACCCAGCCCGGCAAGCGTACCGGCAAGATTTATTATGTTCAGGTTGAAGGCGCGCCAGAAGAGCGCGATCTGCAGCCCCTACGGGATGGGGTTAATCTGAAAGACGGCCTTACTCTGCCAGCCGGTATCGAAAAAGTAGCAGAACCCGAATGGTTGTGGGCACGTCAGCCGCCCATTCGTGAGCGAAAAGCGATACCCACGCAGTGGCTGAAAATCACCCTGTATGAAGGACGCAACCGCCAGGTCAGACGCATGACCGCCCATATTGGCTTCCCGACATTGCGCCTGGTGCGCTATGCGATGGGTGACTTTGAGCTGGATAATCTGGCCCCCGGCGAATGGCGGGATATCAGCACCTTAGTCTGAATGCTGTTATCATTTCCATAACTTCAAGTTAACAATTCCGGAGGATCGATGTTTAAACCGCATGTCACCGTGGCGTGCCTGGTACAGGCACAGGGAAAACTTCTGGTCGTGGAAGAACAGGTGAACGGTGTGGCAACCTGGAACCAGCCCGCCGGTCATCTTGAAGCCGACGAAACGCTTCATGAAGCCGCGCAGCGTGAACTGATTGAAGAGACCGGTATTGACGCCGCGGTGCAGTATTTTATTGGAATCAACCAGTGGATAGCCCCCGATAATACGCCTTTTGTGCGGTTTCTGTTTGGTCTGGATCTGGATGCGCCACTGCCCACCGCTCCGCAGGACAGCGACATTGACCGCTGCTGGTGGCTGCCGCCAGAGCAGATACTGACGGCATCTAACCTGCGTTCGCCGCTGGTGGCAGAAAGCGTACGTCGATGGCAACAGGGGGTTCGCTACCCGTTAGACCTGATTAGCCCGTTCAACTGGCCGTTTCATGCAGGTGCGCACCCGACTTCAGCGTGATAGAATGCGCCGCCTGTTTTATTGTTTTGCGAGCTTGTGATGTCTGATAACTGCCAGAAAAAAGTGATCGTCGGGATGTCCGGCGGCGTCGATTCTTCCGTTTCCGCCTGGTTACTGCAACAGCAGGGCTATCAGGTTGAAGGCCTGTTCATGAAGAACTGGGAGGAAGACGATGGCGAGGAGTATTGTACCGCCGCTGACGATCTGGCGGATGCGCAAGCCGTTTGCGACAAACTGGGTATTAAACTGCACAAAGTGAATTTTGCGGCGGAATACTGGGATAACGTCTTTGAGCACTTCCTTGAAGAGTACAAGGCCGGTCGCACACCGAATCCCGATATCCTGTGTAATAAAGAAATTAAGTTCAAAGCGTTTCTGGAGTTTGCCGCTGAAGATCTGGGCGCAGACTTTATCGCAACCGGTCACTATGTCCGTCGTCAGGACAGTGACGGCCGCAGCCATCTGCTGCGCGGACGGGATGGAAACAAAGACCAGAGCTACTTCCTTTATACGCTCAGCCATGAACAAATTGCCCAGAGCCTGTTTCCGGTCGGCGAGCTGGAAAAACCAGAAGTCCGCCGCATCGCTGAAGAGCTTGAATTAATCACGGCTAAGAAAAAAGATTCCACCGGCATTTGTTTCATCGGTGAACGCAAGTTCCGTGAATTCCTGGCACGCTACCTGCCCGCTCAGCCCGGTGAAATCGAAACCGTTGATGGCCAGGTTGTCGGTGAGCATCAGGGGCTGATGTACCATACGCTGGGCCAGCGCAAAGGGCTGGGCATCGGCGGTATGAAAGAAAGCAAAGACGATCCCTGGTATGTGGTAGATAAAGACGTGGCGCGTAACCGTTTGATCGTGGCGCAGGGTGGCGATCACCCGCGTCTGATGTCGGTCGGCCTCATCGCCCAGCAACTGCACTGGGTCGATCGTCAGCCGCTCCGCGCCCCGCTGCGCTGTACGGTGAAAACCCGCTATCGCCAGACCGATATCCCCTGCGAAATCATTCCGCAAGGCGATGACAAAATTGAAGTCCGGTTCGACGAACCGGTTGCCGCGGTCACCCCGGGGCAGTCTGCGGTGTTCTACCTTGGCGATGTTTGCCTGGGTGGCGGCATCATTGAAGAGCGTTTGCCTTGGGTTGCCGCATAATACCGGCGCTAATAACGCGTAAACAGGAGTGACCGTGGCAAAAAACTATCAGGAAATCACCCTCGCGCTGGCGGGCATTTGCCAGGCTGCCCATCTGGTGCAGCAGTTAGCCAATCAGGGTCACTGTCAGCCTGAAGCGCTGACGGTATCTCTGCGCAGCGTGCTGGATCTCAACCCCACCTCCACGCTGGCGGTATTCGGCAACAATGAAGCCAACCTGCGCCTTGGGCTTGAAACCCTGATGGCGGTGCTGAACAGCAGCAACCGTAAAGGCGCCAGCGCAGAGCTGACCCGCTATACGCTGAGTCTGATGGTGCTGGAGCGCAAACTGAATGCTAACAAGCAGGCCATGAATACGCTGGCCCAGCGCATCAGCCAGCTCGATCGCCAACTGGCGCACTACGAACTGGAATCGGACACGATTCTGAGCGCCATGGCCGGTATTTATGTGGATGTCATCAGCCCGCTCGGGCCGCGCATTCAGGTTACCGGTTCCCCGGCTGTCCTGCAGAATGCCCTGTTACAAAGTAAAGTTCGCGCCACGTTGCTGGCCGGTATTCGTGCCGCCGTACTCTGGCAGCAGGTCGGCGGAGGCCGACTGCAGCTGATGTTTTCGCGCCAGCGCCTGCTGCGCGAAGCCAAAGCCCTTTTATCCCGCCTGCCACTGGCTTACTGAGTCAGTGGGGCAAACACCGTAAATGAATCAGGAGTTGCACTGATGGAATTATCCTCTCTGACCGCCGTCTCACCTGTCGATGGTCGTTACGGCGATAAAGTCAGCCCACTGCGCGCAATCTTCAGCGAATTTGGTTTGCTGAAGTTCCGCGTTGAGGTTGAAGTTCGCTGGTTACAAAAACTGGCTGCGACCGCAGAGATCAAGGAAGTTCCTGCATTTGATGCTGACGCAAACGCTTTCCTTGATAGGATTGTCACCAGTTTCAATGAAACGGACGCCGCGCGCATCAAAACGATTGAGCGCACCACTAACCATGACGTGAAAGCGGTTGAGTATTTCCTGAAAGAAAAAGTGGCTGACGTGCCTTCGCTGCACGCGGTGTCTGAGTTTATTCACTTCGCCTGTACCTCTGAAGACATCAATAACCTGTCTCACGCGTTAATGCTGGAAACGGCGCGTCGCGATGTCATTCTGCCTTACTGGCAGCAGCTGATTGCCGCGGTAAAAGGACTGGCGCAGGAATACCGTGACATTCCTCTGCTGTCACGTACTCACGGTCAGCCCGCAACGCCGTCCACCATGGGTAAAGAGATGGCCAACGTGGCCTACCGCATGGAACGTCAGCTACGCCAGCTGTCGCAGATTGAAGTGCTGGGCAAAATCAACGGTGCCGTGGGCAACTATAACGCGCACATTGCCGCTTACCCGGAAGCCGACTGGCACCAGTTAAGCGAAGAATTTGTGACCTCTCTGGGCATTACCTGGAATCCCTACACCACCCAGATCGAGCCACACGACTATATTGCTGAGCTGTTCGACTGCATCGCCCGCTTTAATACCATCCTGATCGATTTCGATCGCGATATCTGGGGCTATGTGGCGCTCAACCACTTCAAACAAAAAACCATCGCGGGCGAAATCGGCTCTTCCACCATGCCGCATAAAGTAAACCCGATTGACTTCGAAAACTCAGAAGGCAATCTGGGCTTGGCAAACGCGGTGATGCAGCACCTGGCCAGCAAACTGCCGGTTTCCCGCTGGCAGCGCGATCTGACCGACTCTACCGTGCTGCGTAACCTTGGCGTGGGCGTGGGTTATGCGCTGATCGCTTATCAGGCTACACTGAAAGGCATTTCCAAGCTGGAAGTGAACCGGGATCGTCTGCTTGACGAACTGGATCATAACTGGGAAGTGCTGGCAGAGCCGATCCAGACCGTTATGCGTCGCTACGGTATTGAAAAACCTTATGAGAAGTTGAAAGAACTGACCCGTGGCAAGCGCGTTGATGCGGCCGGTATGCAGGCCTTTATCGACAGCCTGGCGCTGCCGGAAGACGAAAAAGTTCGCTTAAAACAGATGACCCCGGCAAATTATATTGGTCGCGCGGTTCAGATGGTTGATGACCTGAAATAAAATCCTGCCCGCAGACCGGTTGCCGCCGGTCTGCGTTAACCTGCTGTTTAGTTCATTTCGCTTATACTTGTTTAAATTCGTTTCGATCTGATGCTAAAGGAAATCCTATGCGTGTTCTGGTTGTGGAAGATAATGCCCTGCTGCGCCACCATCTTTCAGTACAACTGCGAGAAATGGGTCATCAGGTTGATGCTGCCGAAGATGCCAAAGAAGCCGATTATTTTCTCCAGGAACATCTGCCCGACATTGCGTTGGTCGATCTGGGATTACCGGACGAAGATGGCATGTCGTTAATTCGTCGCTGGCGTAATGACGCCGTGCGTCAGCCTATTTTGGTCCTGACCGCACGCGAAGGCTGGCAGGCGAAAGTCGAAGCTCTGGAAGCCGGTGCGGATGATTATGTGACGAAGCCTTTTCATATTGAGGAAGTCGCCGCACGCCTGCAGGCATTAATGCGCCGTAACAGCGGTCATGCGTCGCAGATTATTGCCATGGCCCCCTTTCAGGTGGATTTATCCCGTCGCGAACTCACGATTCACGACCAGCCCGTTAAGCTGACCGCATTTGAATACACGATTGTGGAAACCCTTATTCGCAACGCTGGCAAAGTGGTGAGTAAAGACTCCTTAATGCTGCAGCTTTATCCCGATGCAGAGTTACGTGAAAGTCACACGATCGATGTTTTAATGGGACGTCTGCGTAAAAAGATTCTTGCGCTGCATTCTGACGAAGTCATCGCTACCGTTCGCGGCCAGGGCTACCGCTTTGATCTCTGATGATGTCCTGGTTTAAACGCTATCGCCCTATTTCGCTGCGGACGCGCTTCTTACTGGCTTCCGCCGCCATTGTATTAATTCTTTCCCTTTCTTATGGCATGGTTGCGGTCATTGGCTATGTGGTAAGTTTTGATAAAAATACCTATCGCGTGATGCGGGGAGAAAGTAATTTATTTTTCACCCTGGCACAGTGGAAAGATAATAAGCTCACCATCGCCCAGCCTGAGCGCACGATGCTCAATTTCCCAACGCTGGTATTTATTTATGATGAACACGGCAAACTGCTCTGGCAGCAGCGCGACGTGCCGGAAATTCGTGAAAAGATCCAACCTGAATGGCTGTTGAAGCCGGACTTCTATGAGATAGATACCAACAACAGCACCAGCCGGGCTGCGATGGGCGATAACCTTACCGCTCAGCAGCAGCTCCACGCCTGGGATAATGACGATGACGATCAGGATACCTTTACCCACTCGGTAGCGGTAAACCGCTATGACGCCACAACCAATCTGCCCGCACTGACCATTGTCGTGGTCGACACGATTCCGCAGGAGCTTCAGCATTCCGATGTGGTCTGGTCATGGTTCAGCTATGTGCTGGCGGCCAACCTGATTTTAATCGTTCCCTTGCTCTGGCTGGCGGCCCACTGGAGCCTGCGTCCAATCGGGCATTTAACGCTTCAGGTGCGCGAGCTGGAAACCGGACAGCGTGAAAACCTGGATGACAATCCGCCGCAGGAGTTACGCTCGCTGGTGCGTAACCTTAATCTGCTGCTGACCAACGAACGTCAGCGGTATACCCGCTACCGCACCACGCTTGCTGACCTGACCCATAGCCTGAAAACGCCGCTGGCGGTGCTGCAAACTACCCTGCGCTCTCTGCGCGGCGGTAAAGAGCTGACGGTGGAACAGGCCGAACCGATTATGCTGGAGCAGATCAGCCGCATTTCGCAGCAGGTGGGATATTACCTGCACCGCGCCAGCATGCAGGCCGATCACAATCCGCTGCAGCGCGATCTGCATTCAGTGTCCGGTTTGCTGGACAGCTTGTGTTCAGCGCTGAATAAGGTTTATCAGCGCAAAGGCGTCGAAATCACGCTGGATATCTCACCGGAAACCACCTTCTTCGGCGATCAGAATGACTTTATGGAAGTGCTGGGTAACGTCCTGGATAACGCCTGCAAGTACTGTCTGGAATTTATTGAAGTCAGCGCCCATCAGACCGACCATGCCTTGCATCTTTATATTGATGATGACGGTCCGGGCATTCCTGAAAGCAAACGCGATATGATATTTGTGCGTGGGCAGCGCGCCGATACCTTACGTCCCGGTCAGGGGCTGGGGCTGGCGGTAGTTCGCGATATTCTCGAACAATATGCCGGTAAGGTGATTGCCTCCAGTAGCCCGTTAGGCGGTGCGCGCATGGAAGTGGTGTTTGAGCGGCAGGAAATGGAACATCGCCGCGAGTAGTTCACGCCGCGGGCTGTTATACTTGCGGGTATTTACAGCCCTTAGCGGAATCTCTCTATGGATTATCAGCTCGATCTCAACTGGCCCGATTTTATTCAGCGTTACTGGCAAAAGCGCCCGGTGGTGCTGAAGCGTGGCTTCAAGAACTTTATCGATCCCATCTCGCCTGATGAACTGGCGGGATTAGCTATGGAAAATGAGGTCGACAGCCGTCTGGTCAGCCAGCAAAACGAAAAGTGGCAGGTCAGCCACGGTCCGTTTGAAAGTTATGACCACCTGGGTGAGAACAACTGGTCACTGCTGGTGCAGGCGGTGAACCACTGGCATGAGCCTTCCGCCGCGCTGATGCGCCCTTTCCGCTTTCTGCCGGACTGGCGCTTAGATGACCTGATGATCTCCTTTTCCGTACCCGGCGGAGGCGTTGGCCCGCACTTTGACCAGTATGATGTGTTTATCATTCAGGGCACCGGCCGTCGTCGCTGGCGCGTCGGAGAAAAAGTACCGCTGAAACAGCATTGTCCTCATCCTGACCTGCTTCAGGTCGAACCTTTCGATGCCATCATTGATGAAGAGATGGAGCCGGGCGATATTCTGTATATTCCACCCGGATTTCCGCACGAAGGATACTCGCTGGAAAATGCTCTGAACTATTCTGTGGGCTTCCGCGCGCCCAGCGGGCGTGAGCTGATTAGCGGCTTTGCCGATTACGCGCTGGCGAATGAGCTGGGTAGCCTGCGTTACAGCGATCCGGACGTGCCCGCGCGTGACTGCCCGTCGCTGATCCTGCCGCAGGAGGTCGAAGGCTTGCGCAAGGTGATGCTGGATGTGGTGAATCAGCCAGCGCATTTTGAACAGTGGCTGGGTGAGTTTATCTCGCAGTCCCGACATGAACTCGACGTCGCGCCGCCGGAGCCGCCTTATCAGCCCGATGAAATCTACGATGCGCTGCAGCAGGGCGATGTGCTGTCGCGCCTTGGCGGCTTACGCGTCCTGACGCTGGGCAATGCCGTCTATATCAACGGCGAACGCGTTGAATGCGCGCACCCGGCGGTCATGGCTGTGCTGGCGCACAATCACGAAATCGCGCTTGAGGATTTGGGTGATGCGCTGGACGATCCCGCGGTACTGGCGCAGATTGCCGGGCTGGTCAACGCCGGTTACTGGTACTTTAGCGCGGAATAACGCCTTGCCGTTGCCACGGTTTTAACGGCCGCGTTGCCCTGTCGGGCAACGCGGCCTTTTATATTCAGGCTTTTCTCTGCCCCGCCAGCGCCGCCAGACGGATGATAACCTCAACCGATTGCGCCATAATATTCAGCGACGCAAATTCATGTTTGCCGTGATAGTTATAGCCACCGGTAAACAGGTTAGGACAAGGTAGCCCTTTCCATGACAGCGACGAACCGTCCGTGCCGCCACGAATTGGTTTCACCACCGGCTCGATGCCGCAGTCGCGCATCGCCTGCAGCGCCAGGTCGATAATGTGCGGGAAAGGTTCGACTTTCTCACGCATGTTGCGATAGCTGTTGCTGATCTCCACGGTAACAGAGCAGTCCGGATGCAATCCCTTGTTGATCTCCTCCGCCACCTGCAGCAGCGTATTTTTCCGCTGTTCAAAGGCTGCCGTATCGAAATCACGGATGATGTAGTGCATCTCCGCATTTTCAACCGTGCCCTTCATCTGGTGAAGATGGAAGAAGCCTTCATAGCCGTCAGTGCACTCTGGTTTCTCTCCGGCAGGCAGCGCGGCGTTAAAGCGGGTGGCCAGTTCCAGCGCATTCACCATCACGTTTTTCGCGGAGCCAGGGTGAACGTTGTTACCCACCACCTTCACCAGCGCCGAAGCCGCATTGAAGTTTTCGTATTCGAATTCGCCCACATCGCTACCGTCAACGGTATAAGCCCAGTCGGCCGCAAAACCTTCAACATCGAAATGCGATGTGCCGCGGCCAATCTCTTCATCCGGGGTGAAGGCAACGCGAATCGCGCCGTGCGGAATATCGCCCTCTGCCAGCCGCGCCATCGCCGTCATGATTTCTGCTATACCGGCTTTGTCATCAGCACCCAGCAGGGTTTTTCCGTCGGTGGTAATCAGCGTGTGCCCCGTCAGCTTATGGAGCACTGGAAACATCACCGGTGACAGCACTTCATCCCCATTTCCCAGCGCAATATCTCCGCCCCGGTAGTTTTCGATGATCTGCGGATTGACATTTTTCGCAGTAAAATCCGGCGAGGTATCCATATGAGAAATAAAGCCAATAACCGGCGTTGGCCAGTCAACATTTGCCGGTAACGTGCCCATCACACAGCAGTGATCGCTGAGGCTGACATCAACAAAGCCCAACGCCAGTAGCTCTTCCTGCAGCTGGCGGGCCAGAATCCACTGCCCTTCACTGCTTGGCACCTGACGTGCCTGAGGTTTTGCCTGAGTTTCCACTGCCACATAACGCAAAAAGCGTTCGAGTAATTGCTTCATATGCCATCCTTAAAATTTGCCGCCCGTTATTATTAACAGACGAGCAAGCGGTCGCGTTGCGTCAAATCATTATCCTTCAGGTTAGTCCCTGTGCGGCAAATTAAGAATGGCGGATTGCATTAAAAAGCATGCAACTGCTGTTTTTTGCGGCGATTTTCGCACGCTTTTCACGGCCGTCGCCCGCAGCGTTAAAGCTGGGCCTGTTTTTGACCGCTGTGCGGGTCTGCGTGGGGCAGCTGGCAGCCTGCGGACAGGCGACACATAATGGTTATTGGGCGGAAAAAATGGTGCGGCGATCTTGCTGAAACGAAGGAGGACAGAAGGACGCTGGAAACGTGTCTGGATGAACAGCGGGCGAGTAGCCCGCGATTCATCCGGTGGCACAAGGCGTTATTTGTGTAGCGCGTGCAGCAGCTTATGCACAAAAGCAGGCACCACCTCGCTGGCCAGTCCATAGTGGCTTTCGGCAAACTCGTTACCGACCTGGCTCGGTTCAAGGTTCAGCTCTACCGTATGCGCCCCCTGCAGTTTTGCCTCATGGACGAATCCGGCGGCCGGATAAACATGGCCCGAGGTGCCAATGGCGATAAACAGATTCGCCTGCTCCAGCGCCTGGTAGATCTCTTCCATGCCGAGCGGCATTTCGCCGAACCAGACGACGTGCGGACGCAGCACCGAGGGGAACTGACAGCAGGTACAGCGATCTTCTGGCGTGACATCTTCATGCCAGTCGATAACCTGGCCGCTGTTGGCGCAGCGCACTTTTAACAGCTCGCCGTGCATGTGCAGCACGCGGCTGTTGCCCGCGCGTTCATGCAAATTATCGATATTCTGCGTGACCAACAGAAAGTTATCGCCCAATACCTGTTCCAGCTCCGCCAGGGCAAGATGTGCCGCGTTGGGCTGGATCTCCGGCTGCTGTAGCTGCTGGCGACGGGCGTTATAAAAACGCTGAACCAGCGCCGGGTCACGTCTGAAACCTTCTGGCGTCGCGACATCTTCTACCCGGTGCTCTTCCCATAATCCGTCAGCGGCACGAAAGGTGTTAATTCCCGATTCTGCGGATATCCCCGCACCCGTTAAGACAACGATTCTCGGCAACGGGTGCGCCGCCAGTTCGGCCTGACGATCGCGTTCGAAAATACGCTGGCGAAAGCGCTGATGCACTTTTCTGCGCGTTTTCTTCAGGCGGGCAAGTCGTAAACGGCGACGAGGTGTACGCATAAAGTCTCCTGGTGCGGTAGCGAAAGGCAGCTACCGCGGTTCAATATAAAGCGGGCGATGAGGCCCGGTGGTCGGTTTAAGGTTTACATCATCCTGCTGTCAGGCGCGGGCGCCTGAGCTGATTACTGGCCGCTCAGCACGCGAGCCGGATCGATACGACTGGCGCGCCGCGCCGGATACCAACTTGCCAGCAGGCTTAGCACAATAGCGGTAATCAATACCGAAAACACGTCCAGCCAGTGTAATTCAGACGGCAGGAAGTCAATGAAATAGATATCGCCCGCTAATAAATGGTGACCGGTCAGGGATTCCAGCCCTTTCATCAGCGAAGTGAGGTTGAGCGCCACCAGCACCCCAACCACTACGCCGCTGACGCTGCCCAGTAAGCCCGCCAGCAGGCCATACCAGATAAAGATGGCGCGGATCAGCCCGTCTTTCGCCCCCAGCGTGCGCAGTACCGCAATATCACTGCTCTTGTCTTTCACGGCCATCACCAGCGTGGAAACGATGTTGAAACAGGCCACGCCAATAACCAGCACCATCGCCAGATACATGATGGCGCGGATCATTTGAATATCGCGGTACATATAGCCGTAGGTGCCGATCCAGCTTTTGATATAGACGTAAGCGTGCGTGACTTCTCCGGCCGCCCGCACCAGTTTAGCTGCCTGGAACGGATCGTTCATTTTCAGCGCGATACCGGTGACGTTGTCGCCCATATCCAGATATTGCTGCGCATCCGCAAGCGGCACCAGCGCCAGGCTGTGATCCAGCATGCCGCTCAACTGAAGAATGCCGCTCACCTGCAAACGAATGCGTTTAGGTTGCAGTAGCTTATTTTCGCCATCATTGTTAGGGATCATGATGGTGATCCAGTCGCCCTGCTTCACGTTCAGCGCCTGAGCAATGCCGCCGCCGAGGATGATCTGACTTTTACCCGGCGCAAAGCTTGCCCAGGCGTTGTCTGTGACAAACTGCGGCAGCGCGCTTAAACGCGGTTCCTGCGCCGGATCCACGCCTTTAACCTGCAGCGCTTCCATCTTTGTGCCGCTTTCAATCAGTCCGGTAAAATTGATATAGGGAGCCGCAGCGGCGATACCCGGTACCTGCTCAATCGGCGCGATCATGGACTGCCAGTGCTGAAACGGCGGATTAACCGCTTCAATCTCCCCGTGCGGCACCACGGCCAGGATGCGCTTGTTCAGCTCACGTTCAAATCCGTTCATTGCGCTGAGGCCAATGATTAATACCGCCACGCCCAGGGCGATACCGATCGTGGAAATAACGGAGATCAGCGAAACCATTCCCCCCCGACGGCGACCGCGGCTAAAACGCAGCCCCAACAGCAGCGATAACGACGATCCCATCAGACCGCTCCCGCAAGAACGATGCGATCGCTTAACTGGCCGTCACGCATTTCCATCTGCCGCGACATGCGCTTCGCCAGATGCAGGTCGTGTGTCACCACCAGAAACGCGGTGCCCTGACGCACATTCAGTTCACCCAACAGTTCGAAAATCGCGTCGGCGTTGCGCGCATCCAGGTTACCCGTTGGCTCATCGGCCATGACCAGGCGCGGGCGGTTAACCAGCGCACGGGCGATAGCCACACGTTGACGTTCACCGCCAGAGAGTTCCGAGGGACGATGCGCCGCACGGTGTTCCAGCCCGACCGCCGCCAGCATTTCGCGCGCGCGGGTCTGCGCTTCGCCTTTAGCCACTTTGCCGATCAGTAACGGCATGGCGACATTTTCCAGCGCGGTGAAATCAGGCAGCAGATGGTGAAACTGATAGATAAAGCCGAGCTCACGATTACGTAACTCCGCTTTAGCAGAGGATGACATCCCGTTTAGCGAACGGCCGTCAAACACCACTTCTCCCGAGGTGGGCGCATCCAGCCCGCCCAGCAGGTGCAACAGGGTACTTTTACCTGAACCCGAACTGCCAACAATCGCCATCAGTTCACCAGGTTGCACATCAAAGGTCACATTGCGCAGTACGTCGGTCTGGACGCTGCCTTCCTGATAGCGTTTGCACAGGTCACGGCACTGCAACAAAGGAGAGTTACTCATAGCGTAAAGCCTCAGCGGGTTGTACGGCGGCAGCGCGCCATGAAGGGTAAAGCGTGGAAAGCAGCGCAATAATCATTGCGCTGAAGGCGATAGTCACCACCTGCCACATATTAATATCGACGGGCAGCGCCGCGCCATCCAGGAACAGGCCGATAACCGGCATCAGGTTGTTAAGCTGGCTGGCTAACAGCACGCCCAGCAGTGCACCGAGCAGCGTGCCGATGATGCCGGCACTGGCGCCCTGTACCATAAAGACGGCGACAATCTGACGGCGGGTTAATCCCTGGGTTTGCAGAATAGCCACTTCGCCCTGCTTCTCCATGATCAACAGGCCCAGCGAGGTGATGATATTAAAGGCAGCGACGGCAATAATCAGGCTCAGCAGCAGCCCCATCATGTTCTTCTCCATGCGCACGGCCTGGAACAGGTCCCCTTTACGCTCGCGCCAGTCCTTCCATACCATCCCCGCCGGTAAGCGTTGCTGAGTGACGGTATCTACCTGCAGCGGTTTATCCAGCCACAGACGCCAGCCGGTGATATTCCCTGCCGGATAGCGCATTATCCGTGAGGCATCCTGTTGATTGACCAGGATCTGGTAGCCGTCCACCTCGCTGTTAGCCGCATAGGTTCCGGCGACGGTAAACAGGCGCTGACTCGGTACGCGGCCCATCGGGGTGAACTGGCTCACCGACGGCACCATTAATCGCAGCGTATCTCCGCGTTTGACGCCGAGTTGCGAGGCCAGTTGTTCACCCAGGATAACGTTGTACTGTCCCGGCTGCAGCACAGTCTGCTGGGTGTTAACGAGGTAGGGCGTAAGCGGGTCTTTTTCATCCGGCTGAATGCCTAACATCACCCCAACCGAAACGCTGTGTGGGCTTTGCAGCACGACGTTCGCGGTGGTTAACGGCGCAATGCGGTTAACGCCGTTCAGCTTAAGAGCGGATGCCGGGAATTGTTGAGGATTGATGCTGCCTTTGTCGCTGGTGACCAGCGCCTGCGGCATCAGGCCCAGGATGTTGCCCTCAAGCTCTCGCTCGAAACCATTCATCACAGACAGCACAGTAATCATTGCCAGCACGCCAAGCGTGATACCAATGGTGGAGAGCCAGGAGACAAAGCGACCGAAACGGTCTGCGGCTCTTCCGCGCATGTAGCGCAGACCGATAAATAGCGCGACAGGTTGATACATGGAATCCAATGTGCAGTTGCTGGAAAATAAGTAGAGAGGATGATAAAGGAGCGGCCCACTTTATGAAACCACTAACCCTCTGAGTCTGCTGCAAAGTTGTATCAGAATAGGTTAGGAAAGTGTTCGATGCACAGGATTAGGCTACAAAGAGGGGGTTAATCGTACGATTATTCAGCGCGGAAGCCGATATACTCCGTATCCTAAAGTGATGACGGCAATGAACGTCGCGCTGATGTACCCGTTTGACTTTCCTGCGGACCTTGTTCGCAAAAAAGATTTACACACAGCAACCCTTCAGTCACGCCTGCCCAAAGGCGAAGCGGTAGAAAAATTTACCGCAGAGGTGATCCCCATGGCGTATTATGGAATGATTACGCCCTGGTAAAAATGGAGCAACCTCGAGATCACATGTCCGAACCGACTCGCTATACCCTGCCCGTGAAATCTGGCGATCAACGCCAGCTCGGCCAGCTGACTGGCGCTGCGCACGCGGTTGAGTGTGCCAGCATTACCGAGCGTCATGCTGGTCCGGTGTTAATGATTACACCCGATACGCAAACCGCCCTGCGGCTGCTGGACGAGATTCGTCAGTTTACCGATTTGCCTGTCACGCATCTCGCAGACTGGGAGACGCTGCCTTATGACAGTTTCTCACCGCATCAGGACATTATTTCGGCCCGTCTTTCCACCCTGTATCAACTGCCTACCTTGCAGCGCGGCATGCTGATTATGCCGGTCAACACGCTGATGCAGCGCGTTTGCCCGCACAGCTTCCTGCACGGCCATGCGCTGGTGATGCAGCAGGGTCAGAAACTGTCACGCGATCGCCTGCGCGATCAGCTTGAACAGGCGGGCTACCGCCATGTGGACCAGGTGATGGAGCACGGGGAATACGCGACCCGCGGCGCTCTGCTCGACCTGTTCCCGATGGGCAGCGAGCAACCTTACCGTATTGATTTTTTTGATGACGAGATCGACAGCCTGCGCCTGTTTGACGTCGACAGCCAGCGCACGCTGGAAGCCGTTCCCGCCATCAATCTGCTGCCGGCCCACGAGTTTCCCAGCGATAAAGCCGCTATAGAGCTCTTCCGCAGCCGCTGGCGTGAAATTTTTGATGTTCGCCGTGAAGCCGAGCATGTTTATCAGCAGGTGAGCAAAGGCACCCTGCCCGCCGGTATTGAATACTGGCAACCCTTGTTCTTTGAACAGCCGTTACCCTCGCTGTTCAGCTATCTGCCTGATAATACGCTGATTGTTAACTGCGGCGATCTGGAAGGCGGCGCAGACCGATTCTGGAATGATGCCAACGCGCGCTACGAAAATCGCCGTGTTGACCCGATGCGTCCGCTGCTTGAGCCCGCCACGCTGTGGCTGAGGCCGGATGCGTTGATGAGCGAGCTGAAAGCCTGGCCGCGCATCCGTATGTCCCATGACGTTTTGCCTGCCAAAGCGGCCAACACCAACCTGGGTTATGAATCTCTGCCGGACTTATCGGTTCAGGCCCAGGCGAAAGCCCCGCTGGATAACCTGCGTCAGTTTCTGGAGCAGTTCAGCGGCGGCGTCGTGTTCTCCGTGGAGAGCGAAGGCCGCCGTGAAAGCCTGCAAGAGCTGCTGGCGCGCATTAAAATTCGCCCTAAGGCTATTCATCATCTGCGCGAAGTCAGCGCCGGAGAGCATGCGCTAATGATCGGCGCCAGCGAGCGTGGCTTTGTGGATACGCAAGGCCATCGTGCGCTGATCTGTGAAAGCGATCTGCTGGGCGAGCGCATCAGCCGTCGCCGCCAGGATACGCGCCGTACCATTAATCCGGACATTCTTATCCGCAACCTGGCGGAATTGCATCCGGGGCAGCCGGTCGTGCATCTTGAACATGGTGTGGGCCGCTATATCGGCCTGACCACGCTTGAAGCCGGCGGCATCCAGGCCGAGTATCTGATGCTCTCTTATGCCAACGATGCCAAGCTGTACGTGCCGGTTTCCTCGCTTCATCTGATCAGCCGCTATGCGGGTGGCGCCGATGAAAACGCGCCGCTGCACAAGCTGGGCAGCGATGCCTGGTCACGCGCCCGTCAGAAAGCGGCCGAGAAAGTGCGCGACGTCGCCGCCGAGCTGCTGGATATCTATGCGCAGCGCGCGGCAAAAAGCGGCTATGCCTTTAAACACGACCGCGAGCAGTATCAGCTCTTCTGCGAAAGCTTCCCGTTTGAAACCACACCCGATCAGGCTCAGGCTATCAATGCCGTGTTAAGCGATATGTGTCAGCCGCTGGCGATGGATCGTCTGGTCTGTGGCGATGTGGGCTTCGGTAAAACAGAAGTGGCGATGCGTGCCGCCTTCCTGGCGGTGGAAAACAATAAGCAGGTGGCGGTGCTGGTGCCGACCACGCTGCTGGCACAGCAGCACTATGATAACTTCCGCGATCGTTTCGCTAACTGGCCCGTGCGCATCGAAATGCTGTCCCGCTTCCGCAGCGCCAGGGAGCAAAACCAGATACTACAGGAAGCCAGCGAAGGCAAAATCGACATTCTGATTGGTACGCATAAGCTGTTGATGAGCGATATCAAATGGCACGATCTGGGCTTGCTGATTGTGGATGAAGAGCACCGGTTTGGCGTGCGTCATAAAGAGCGCATCAAAGCGATGCGTGCCGATGTCGATATTCTGACGCTGACCGCTACGCCGATCCCCCGCACCCTGAATATGGCCATGAGCGGAATGCGCGATCTCTCCATCATCGCCACGCCACCAGCGCGTCGACTCGCGGTAAAAACCTTTGTTCGGGAATTTGACGATCTGGTGATCCGCGAAGCGATTCTGCGCGAAATCCTGCGTGGGGGTCAGGTTTATTACCTGTACAACGATGTTGAGAACATTGATAAAGCCGCTCAGCGCCTGACGGAACTGGTGCCAGAGGCGCGCGTCGCCATCGGCCACGGGCAAATGCGCGAGCGCGACCTTGAGCGGGTGATGAATGACTTCCATCATCAGCGTTTCAACGTTCTGGTCTGCACCACCATTATTGAAACCGGCATTGATATCCCAACGGCCAATACCATTATTATTGAGCGCGCCGACCACTTCGGGCTGGCGCAGCTGCACCAGCTGCGCGGACGCGTAGGCCGATCGCACCACCAGGCTTATGCCTGGCTGCTGACGCCACACCCGAAAGCCATGACGACCGACGCGCAAAAACGCCTGGAAGCGATCGCCTCGCTGGAAGATCTGGGCGCAGGCTTTGCCCTGGCGACGCACGATCTGGAGATTCGTGGCGCGGGCGAACTGCTGGGTGAAGAACAAAGTGGTCAGATGGAAACGCTGGGCTTTTCACTCTACATGGAACTGCTGGAAAATGCGGTCGATGCCCTGAAAGCCGGTCGGGAACCTTCCCTCGAAGATCTCACCAGCAATCAAACTGAAGTCGAGTTACGTATGCCCGCCCTGCTGCCTGAGGCGTTTATTCCGGACGTGAATACGCGCCTGTCGCTGTATAAACGCATCGCCAGTGCCGAAGCAGAAGACGAGTTGCAGGAGCTGAAGGTGGAAATGATCGACCGCTTCGGTCTGCTACCCGATCCGGCCCGTAACCTGCTGGACATTGCCCTGTTGAGGATGAAGGCCAGAGCACTTGGCGTGCGTAAAATCGAAGCCAGCGATAAAGGTGGCTATTTTGATTTCGCGCCGCAAAACAGTGTGGATCCTGCCTGGCTAATCGGCCTGCTGCAAAAAGATGCGAAGCAGTGGAAGCTTGAAGGCCCGACGCGCCTGCGCTTTACCCGTGAACTGGCGGAAAGGAAGGTGCGTATGGAATGGGTGCAGTCGTTTATGGCGCAGCTCATGGAAAACCGGGTCGCCTCTTAACCCGCTCACCACCAGCATCAAGCGAAGCCGCCCCGCTCAGGGCGGCTTTTTTTATGCCTGCCTTCCGACGGCCTCGTGAGCAAACAGGCTTATCCGGAACGGCGTGCCCTGTACTTATCTGGGCAGCGGCGGAGCAAACTGCAACGCACCTGCAATTCGGTTCCAGGCGTTGATCGCCCCAATTGCCGAGGTCAGGAAAATCATCTCCTGCGACGTAAACAGGGTACTGACCTCATCATATAGCCCATCCGGAATCGGCTGCTGTGCCATCAGCGTAAGCGCCTCCGTCCATGCCAGAGCGGCCGCTTCACGCCCGGAATAAATGCCCGCGTCGCGCCAGGTCGCGACTAAATCGATTTTCGCTGAAGCCAGCCCGGCTTTACGCGCCACATTAAGATGAAACTGAAGGCAAAATGCACAGCCATTCAACTGCGATGCCCGGAGTTTGATCAGTTCGGTCAATGTTTTATCCAGGCCTGCGTGGTCAACCGCCTTGCCCAGCATGCCCAGCGCTGCAACGACCTCGGGCGCTGCCTGTTCAAATGTGGACCAGTCGCTTCGGTGGTGAGAATACGATGCCATAATCAATCCTGCCTGTTAATATAAGAACACGAACAACAATATAAGAGTTCTTACATTATGCGCAAGTCAGGATCGCACAATCTGTCGCTGCCCGGCCCTGGAGAAGGCATGCGCGGCACAAAAGGCCACATTGGCTATCTGCTTCGTCAGGCGCATGCCGTTCATAAGATGCGGATGGAACATGCCCTGAAAGCCACGGGCCTGACTCTGCCCCAGTTTTCCGTGCTGACGATGCTGGCAGCCTACCCTGGTGCATCGGGTGCCGAACTGGCCCGGCTCTCCTTGCTGACGCCACAAACCATGAGCGTGATTGTCAGCAACCTTGAGCGGGCAAGCCTGATCCACCGTCGCCCTCACGAGGAGCATGGTCGAATTCAGATTATTGGCCTGACGGATGAAGGACAGCAGGTTCTGACCCGGAGCAAAGCGGCCGTTAAGGCGGCCGAAGCGGGTCTGCTTGCCGATCTGTCTTCTGAGGATGAAGGCGCTGTGCGGCGATGGCTGGTGAAGGTGGCGACCTTACCGACTGACCCGGTCTGAGGGCGATGTTGTCTGGCGCGCACCGCTTTACCGCTCAGCAGAATAAGGTTTATCGCTGTGTTCGGCTCGCCCGGCGGCTTCATCGGGTCACGCAGGTTGGTAAAGCCTTCATGGTGACCCATAAAAAAAGCGCATCCGGAGATGCGCTTTCGTGTTTCATGGTGTGCTGTGTGACCGCAATGCGGCAAGCTTTGCCCTGGATCTTATGCTTTATCGCCGTTCAGGATTAACTGTCCGTTACGGTCAACCGGGATACGGGTACCGGGATCGTTTTCCATGCGGATTTTACCCTGCTGGTCGCCGATCTTATAGGTGACGTCATAACCCAGCATTTTTTCCTGCTTGTCGTACACGGTTTTACAACGCTGTTCAGAGGTGGTGTAGGTATCGCGATCCTGCATACCGCCCTGAACCTGGTTGCCCGCATAACCGCCCGCCAGCGCACCGGCTACCGTTGCGACGTCGCGTCCACGACCGCCGCCAAACTGGTGGCCGAGAACACCACCGGCTACCGCACCCAGTACTGAACCGGCGATACGGTTTTCATCCTGAACCGGACGACGGTGCGTCAGCGTCACGTTACGACACTCCTGACGCGGTTGTTTAATCGATTCTTTAATTGGGGTTGCTGACAGCACCTGTGCATATTGTGGACCGCGATCAAACACGTTAATGCTTGCTACGGCGGCTACACCCAGTGCCGCTGCCACGCCAATACCGATACCCGCTAACATTGATTTATTCACAGGAAGTTCCTCCTGAAAGTGTTACCGCGCATTCCTGCCGCTGGGAAATCCCTTACAGCTCTGGCAGAACCGACGTGCGCGACTCGCCGTTTGGTTGAGATAAGTTTTACAGATGTAAAGCTTTTGCAATATCAGACAATGGGAAGAAAAGCGTGCCTGAAGCGTTAGTGCCACGTTTTCGGAGAGTTCTGAGCGACGATGAGGGGGCCGGATACCGCGCTGACTTCACGGCATAACAGACAAGTTAGCAATGAAATCAGCGGGTTAAAACAAAATCAGATGATGCGATTAGTGAAGCTTCAGACGGGGGCGGATGACCCGGTTGAGACTGCCCACGATCATCATTAGCCCGGTCTTAACATAACCGTGCAACGCGACCTGATGCATACGATACAGTGATATATAGACAAATCGGGCAATGCGCCCTTCTATCATCATCGATCCGCGCATCAGATTGCCCATCAGGCTTCCTACGGTGCTGAAGCGTGACAGAGAAACCAGTGAACCGTGGTCTTTATAAACATAGACTTTGAGCGGCTTGCCCTGGTATTGCAACAGGATGTTATCCAGCGCACAGGATGCCATCTGGTGTGCGGACTGCGCGCGCGGGGGCACAAATCCACCGCCGGGTAAGGCGCAGGACGCGCAATCACCGATGGCATAGATGTCGTCATCCAGCGTGGTCTGGAGTGTCTCTTTCACCACCAGTTGGTTGATGCGATTGGTTTCCAGCCCGCCGATCGCTTTCATAAAGTCAGGCGCTTTAATCCCTGCCGCCCAGACCATTAAGTCGGCTTCAATAAACTCGCCACTTTTGGTATGCAGGCCCAGCTTGTCTGCGCTGGTCACCATCGTTTGTGTCAGAACGCGTACGCCAAGCTTGCTAAGCTCCTGATGGGCCGCAGAGGAGATACGTGGTGGTAGCGCAGGCAGAATACGTTCGCCCGCCTCCACCAGCGTGACGTTGAGTGCCTCGCTGCCCAGTGCTTTATACCCGTAGCTGTGTAGCTGCTTAACTGCATTGTGCAGTTCTGCCGACAGCTCAACACCCGTTGCACCGCCGCCGACGATAGCAATGTTCACCTTCTCCACCGCCCCTTCGCTGGCAGAGAATTTCAGGAACAGATTCAGCATTTCATTATGGAAACGACGCGCCTGCTGCGGATTGTCGAGGAAAATACAGTGATCTTTAACGCCTGGCGTGCCGAAATCGTTTGAGGTACTGCCCAGCGCCATGACCAGCGTGTCATAAGCCAGCTCGCGCTCGGGAACCAATACCTCCCCCTGCGAATTCACGACTTCAGCCAGTTGGATGACTTTTTTCTCACGGTTGATGTTCGTCAACGAGCCCAGCTGGAACTGAAAACCGTGGTTGCGGGCATGCGCCAGATAGCTGAGAGCGTCAATGCCTTCATCCATGGAGCCGGTGGCCACTTCATGCAGCAACGGCTTCCACAGATGGCTGTGGTTGCGGTCAACCAGGATAATCTCGGCTTTCTTCTTGCGACCCAGCTTATGGCCTAACTGCGTTGCCATCTCCAGCCCACCGGCGCCACCGCCGACGATGACAATTTTCTTAACAGATGTAGTCAACAAAAACCCCCTCAAATTGTGAACCAAAAGTTAATCAATGGTTAAATTAAACCTTAATAAACATAGGGTTGGCGACATAATTTCGCTATCTGGGGGCAGAATAGCATGGCGGGAAGCGATGGGCCTCAGAAAATTGATGTACATCAAATTTAGCAGACAGTTCCTGGCAACGCCGACAACACAATCGGGCACCGCATGGGCGCCCGGTTGCGTCAATCTGCCGTTTTAAAGGCGTTCAGTCGGTGAAGATGGGGGGAAAGATTGCGGAACTTGTGGCTTTCGCTTTCGTCCCAGACGATCGGGTAGTAGGGATCCAGCAGTGCGGCGCTGCGCTGGCTGTCGAGAATCTCATCGTGGCGGGATAAAAGGGTCAGGCAGCGGCCGCGGTTACGTTCGCGAAAATCGCTGACGCACTTGGTGGCAATGTCCAGGTACTCTTCAGGTCGATCTATCTTGCCTTCCATATTTTCGTACGGAAACAGGTTGGGATTGAAAATCGCCTGGCGGATCGCGCACAAGAAACCAATACGTTCTGACCAGTACCCGCCCAGCCCTACGCCGCAGATCAGCGGATGCGGATCGTCGCTCAGACTGAGCATTTTATCGGTTTCTTTGAGCAGAAACTGCATGTCATGTTTGGGATGGCGCGTGCTGTAGCTGATGAGCCTGACGTCAGGATCGATAAACTGCAGTTGCAGCACTTTTTCGTGGTTGCCCGGACTGGATGAATCGAAACCGTGAAGATAAATAATCATGTTTATCCTTGAAGATCATCACACCGGGCAACCCGTGATTACCACGTCGCTTTATGCGCCAGCCAGCGTTCCTGCAGCGCGCTTAACTGCTGCGCATTCTGTTTCCAGCGGCGACTGGCCTTCAGGCTGTCCCGGCTAAAGGTTCCCCGATGGTACAACTGCACCACCGGCTCTGCCTCGATCACGGTCAAATTATCGATCACGCTTACCGCGCCCTGACGGTCGTTACAGACCAGAATCATGTCGCATCCGGCAGACAGAGACTGTTGCGCACGCTCGGCATAGCTGCCCATCACCGCCGCGCCTTCCATTGAAAGATCGTCCGAGAAAATCACGCCCTTGAAACCCAGCTCCTGGCGTAACACCGTTTTCAGCCAGTAAGGCGAACCGCTGGCGGGGAGCGGATCGGCTTCCGTATAGATCACGTGTGCGGGCATAATAGCGTCGAGCGCCTGCTCGCCGATCAGCGTGCGGAATATCGCCATATCATGCTCGCGCAGTTCGGCTTCGCTGCGGCCATCACGCGGTGTCTCTTTGTGGGAATCTGCACTGACCGCGCCGTGACCGGGGAAATGCTTACCGGTGGTTTTCATTCCGGCCTCATGCATGCCGGCAATAAAACGCCGCGCCATCGCCAGGGCAATCGCAGGGTCCTCATGGAACGCGCGATCGCCAATGGCCGCACTGATATGGCCGATATCCAGCACCGGCGCAAAGCTGATATCGATATCCAGCGCGATCATTTCGGCCGCCATCTGCCAGCCAGCCTGCTGTGCCAGCTCGCCTGCCGTTGTCATATCGTTGAGCGCGGCAAAAGACTGCATAGCGGGCAAATTCGTAAAGCCATCACGAAAACGCTGTACTCGCCCGCCCTCCTGATCCACCGCCACCACCAGGCGCGTAGGCGAGGCGGCACGAATCTGACGCACCAGCTCGGCCAGTTGAGCGGGGTCATGATAGTTGCGGGCGAAAAGGATTAATCCACCCACCAGCGGATGGCGCAGTATCTCACGCTCTTCCGCATCCAGTTCGAAACCTTCGACGTCCAGCATCAAGGGGCCGGGGAAACCTGTTGTCATAGCCTGAATCCTGTTTCACGGCACAAAGCCGTTAAATCTGCTGCCAGCTCTGTTGAGCCAGCTGTTGTAAATGCGCATCGCCGCTCTGTTCGGCGCGCAGTTGATACCAACTGGCGACTAACAGATGCAGCCAGGGCTGCCAGCGCGAAACCTGGTGTTGCAATGATGTCAGCGGGATCTGCATGAGCGCGGCATAGTCACCTAGCCACTGCTCTTGCTGAGTGGGATCGGATAAACAGACGGCCGCCAGCTCAAGCGCCACGTCGCCGTCTGCGGCATATTCCCAGTCAATAAGGTGCAGCCCCTGTTCAGACTGAATCAGATTAGCGGGATGCACGTCCATATGCAGCGGCGCAAGGCGTAACGGCCGCGGCTCGCCCTGTCTGGTTAGTCGTTGCAGCTGCTGCAACCAGCGGTGCTGTCGCTGCTGGCAACGCTGCCAGTACTGCCACAGCAGGGGCAAAAGGGATAAACGGTAACCGGTGAGCGGCTGCTGGTGTAGCCGTTGCAATAGCGCAAGTACCTGAGGCCGTGCAGCACGGAATCCGGCATCGCTCATCACCTCACCGTCCTGCCAGGGCAGGATAATGCCGTGCCGGTTACCCGCCAGCGGGCGCTGCACCAGGCCGCTCAGCCGCAATTTACGCAGCACGCGCCCTTCGCGCTGGCGATTGACGAAAGGTATCGCTGACTGTGGCGCCGGGCGGAGGAGAAGCCGTTCGTTTTGTGTGACGATCTGACAGCTCTGCCCGGTTAATCCTGCCAACGGTGTTACCGTTACCCGATGCCCGCCCGTTGTTGCCTTGATCAGTTGCAGAAGCGCCGCATTAATTTTGGGCGACACCGTTTCCAGACCAGATAATTTCACCCGTCTGCACCAGCATCAGCTGCATTTGTAAGGTCGGTGATTTTACATCGCCTTTGGCCGTGCTGTAGAGCACGTACTGCGCGTTGAGATTACGCGCCAGGCCAATCGCCTTGCTGCGCGAGTTCAGGCTGTCGTCTGGCGAAAGACCAAGTGTTTGTTTCGCCTGCGCCAGCTGTTCTGACGACACCAGAGTGAACTTACCGTTGTTATTCAACGCGTTCTGAATAGCACTGGTCGCCTTTTCACCCTGTAGTGCGCCGTTAGTGCTGTTTTTAATGCGATCGACCAGCAACACGCTTCCCGGCGTCACCGTGGCGGCGCGCACCATTTGTGCGACCAAGGGTTCCACGCTGGCATCCCAGTTAATCGTCACCAGCTTAGGCGGTTGCGGAACAGGTTGAGGCTGGGGGATCGGTTGCTCTGGCTGAGGAACAGGCTGAACCGGCTCCACAGGCTGAGTCGGTTCGACCGGTGCTGGCTGCTGCTGTTTCATCACGCAGCCAGAAAGAATAAGCGCCATCATTAGCGCGCCAGTACGGTTAACACTGCGAATCACGTAACAGTCCTCAGAGATAGATATAGAGACGAACCTTGCTGGCCGTCAGATTACCCAGTTGCGACACCGCAGCGACGCTTCCGTTGGGGGGAACCGTGACAACCTGAGCCGGTTCACGCGGCGTTATTTCAAGCCCTTTGTCGTCGTACCAGTAGTAACGATAGTGCACAACCACCGGCGTTTCACGCTGATTGTAAAGTATGCTGCTGGCACGTTTCTGGCCGTCATGGTCATCCAGCGTTGGCTCGTCGGTAATAATACCCGCCGAGAGGACAGACGACTCCATGACCAGTGACTGCGATGTATTAATCATCGGTTTGTCGCTGCTGCAACCAGTAAGGCTCAGCAACGCCACGGGCAGACATATCAACCATGAACGCATAGCAAGGTTCCCTTCAGGGATCAGTGTGACAGCATCGGGCCAAGCGGCTTGCCGCCCACCAGATGCATATGGATATGATAAACTTCCTGACCGCCATGTTTATTGCAGTTAACAATCAGGCGATAGCCGTCTTCGTCAATGCCTTCTTCCCGCGCAATCTTTGCGGCGGCGGTGAACATCCGACCCAGCGCCTGCTCGTGCGCCGCCTCGACGTCATTGGCGGTTGGGATCAGGATATTGGGGATAATCAAAATATGCGTTGGCGCCTGGGGTGAAATATCGCGAAAAGCCGTTACCAGTTCGTCCTGATACACCACGTCGGCGGGGATCTCCCGACGGAGAATTTTACTGAAAATAGTTTCTTCAGCCATAAAGCAATTCCTTGAGCCTGAGGTAATACCTCAGTATGCGGGAGAAATTCGTTTTCTTTCAACCTCAGGCGACTTTTTCTTGTTATGACCGGCGGCGTTTAACGCATTTAACAGCACCCGTATGCGAAAAACCGCCTTTCCTGTTTCTGCCCCCTCTGCACTCGTCGCCCCCTTTATGTTGCCTGCGGCCAGACCTGACACGCGCGCTCGCAGGGCTGTCCGACGGGAACGTGCACAAAGCCCCGCTCCATTTGTTTCTACGGGAGACACCTGGACAAAAGTTGCAACAATTGATCAATAAACCACCAATGCTACCTGCCGAAACTATCAACAGCGTGTCGGGTTAACCTGCTTTCAGTGATGCGCGACGCCTGACAGTCAAGAAAACGATTACATCAACGATTAAACAGGATGTTGAATATGAGCATTTTACAACGTGTCAAATTGTCACATCGCCTGATTTTTCTCATCGCTTTTTTCCTTCTCGCCATGGTTGTTATCGCTGTGATCTCTCTTCACTCACTTCGGTCGCTGGCTGCGTCAGAACAGCAGCTCTACGCTTCCCGGCTGGAGCCTGTGCAGATAATGAACGTTGCCGCCCGGGAGATGGCCACGCATTTTCGCCGTTCCTATGCTTACGTCTTTCCGGTTAGCTCCGCTACGCCCGTTGAATCACGCCAAACCACCTCTAAATTTAACCAGAAGTCTCAGCAAGCTGTGCAAAATGCGATTGATTTTCTTAAGCAATCTCAGGATCCGGCGCTGGTTGCTATCACGCAGAAAGTGTTGCAGGCCTGGCCTGACTACCTGGCGTCCATGCAACGCGTCTACGCCCTTGCCAACGAAAACAATGTGGCAGGAGCGCTAAAGGAAATCGCAACGACGACAGATCGTTTACATGTCGCGGTCCGGGATCCCCTGTTAGAAGCCGTAAAGATCTACAATGCGTCCGTCAGCCAGATCATTGACGACAACGTTTCCCATATTGACCGAACCTCCTTGATGTTGATTCTGTTAATTAGCCTGACCTTTATCGCCGGTGGCGCACTGGGCACGCTGATATTTTTTTCCGTTATGAAGCAACTGGGTGCCGAGCCTGACGTTGCCGTCAGAGTGGCGGGCCTGATCGCCGACGGTCATCTTTATGAGCACAACGCCATTAAAGCCGGGGATACCTCCAGCCTGATTTACCAGTTATCCGTGATGCGCCAGCACATCCGCGACCTGATCAGTGAGGTCCAGGAAGCGGCGGAACAGGTAGCCAAATCCTCGACGGAAATCGCCCAGGGTACCCGCGATCTGTCACAACGAACGGAATCACAGGCTTCAGCGCTGGAAGAAACCAGTGCTTCGATGGAGCAGCTGTCCTCAGCCGTACAAAGCAATGCAGACAACGCCAGGATCGCGAACGACGTGGTCAGCAACGCCTTCCAGAAGGTGGCCAGCGGCGGTCAGTCAGTGTCTGACGTTGAGCAGACGATGCGCGCCATTCAGGACAGCAGTAGCAAAATCGGCGAAATCATCAGCGTCATTGACAGCATTGCTTTTCAAACCAATATTCTGGCGCTTAACGCGGCGGTGGAAGCGGCACGTGCCGGGGATGAAGGTCGGGGGTTTGCTGTGGTCGCGGGCGAAGTCAGAAACCTGGCGCAGCGCAGCGCCGTGGCAGCCCAGGAAATTAAAACGCTGATTACAGAAAGTCATTCACGTGTCGAAACCGGCGTGACCAATGTCAGCGTGGCAGGCGAAACCATGAAGGCGGTCATTAAAGAGATTCATCGCGTCAACGACCTGGTGGCTGAGATCAGCACGGGAAGTCATGAGCAAAGCACCGGTGTGAAACAGATCGGTATTGCCGTGGCGCAAATGGATACCGACACGCAGCAGAATGCAGCGCTGGTAGAAGAAACGGCGACCGCAACGGCACAGTTGCAACGGTTATCCGATCGACTGTTGCAGACCACCTCAAAATTTTTGACTCGCGAAGCAAACTGACAGGCTAAAGCGCGATGCCCTGTCAGCCTTAACTTCGGGCAAAAAAAACAGCGTTGAGCCGAGACTCAACGCTGTTTTCGCCGTGCCAGAACGGCATCAGACCTTATGACTTGTTACGGATGTAGTCATCCATATCTGTTTTCAGGTTATCGGATTTGGTGCCGAAAATCGCCTGAACGCCTGAACCGGCCACCACGACGCCACGTGCGCCCAGGTTTTTCAGTTCAGTTTGATCCACTTTGCTTACATCGGCCACGCTGACGCGCAGACGCGTGATACAGGCATCCAGGTTAGTGATGTTTTCTTTGCCACCAAATGCAGACACCAGTTTGCCCGCCATTTCACCGCCGGTCGCGGAAGAAGACTGTTCACTTGCGCTGTCTTCACGCCCAGGGGTTTTCAGATCCAGCTTCACGATCAGGACGCGGAAAACGGTGTAGTAAACCGCGGCGTAGATCATACCGATAATCGGGAACAACCAGATTTTGCTGCTGTTACCACTCAGGACGATAAAGTCGATCAGGCCATGGGAGAAACTGGTACCGTCACGCATGCCCAGCAGGATACAGATTGGGAAAGCCAGACCGGCCAGAATGGCATGGATGACATACAGGATTGGCGCAACAAACATGAACGAGAACTCGATCGGCTCGGTAATACCGGTCAGGAACGAGGTCAACGCCGCAGAGATCATGATACCGCCCACTTTGGCACGGTTTTCAGGTTTTGCCGAATGCCAGATGGCAATGGCCGCGGCAGGCAGGCCATACATTTTGAACAGGAAGCCGCCAGAAAGTTTACCTGCGGTTGGGTCACCCGCCATGTAGCGAGGGATATCGCCGTGGAATACCTGACCTGCGGCATTGGTGTACTCACCAATCTGCATCTGGAAAGGAACGTTCCAGATGTGGTGCAGACCAAATGGCACCAGCGCACGTTCAACGACGCCGTAGATACCAAACGCCACCACCGGGTTTTGGTAGGCCGCCCACTGAGAGAAGTCCTGAATCGCTGAACCGACCGGTGGCCAGATAAACGACAGCACCAGCCCCATCGCGATAGCCGCCAGACCCGAGATAATCGGCACAAAGCGTTTACCGGCAAAGAAGCCCAGATATTCGGGCAGCTTAATGCGATAGAAGCGGTTAAACATATACGCGGCGATGGAGCCGGCAATAATACCGCCCAGCACCCCGGTATCGGCAAGGTGTTTTGCCTCAATTTCCGCTGCCGGCAGATGCAGGACTAAAGGAGCGACCACCGCCATGGTTTTCACCATGATGCCGTAAGCCACGACCGCTGCCAGTGCGGAAACACCGTCGTTATTGGTAAAGCCGAGTGCCACGCCAATGGCAAAAATCAGCGGCATATTGGCAAAGACCGATCCACCCGCTTCCGCCATTACATGCGATACCACCGCAGGTAACCAGCTAAAGTTCGCTGAACCAACACCTAATAAAATACCGGCAATCGGAAGAACCGATACCGGCAGCATGAGCGATTTACCAACCTTTTGTAAGTTGGCAAAAGCATTTTTGAACATAGCGTGAAACTCCTGAGTATGAGTGCGTTTTTCGCGCAGTGCGCGTGGTAAAGAGGGAGGTTCTTTACCGGTTGGCGTTATCCGCCTTTTTGATTTATTACGAAGGGTAAAATAAATTACCCTTCGTTACTTTGACGGCTATCACGTTTCGTCAATCACACGCCAGCAGCCGGCCACAACGGCGGTTTTTTTGCTTATTTTTCAGCCAATAAAAGTTGACCCTGTCGAATCACAACAGGGTCAACGAACATAATCTCGTATTTATTACAACGTCTGAAATAACTCTGAATCAGGCACCAAGACGGCTCATCGGCACATGAAACAGCGTAGAAAAGTTTTTTGTGGTGGCGGCGGCCAGCGTCTCAATATCTACGCCTTTCAGCACCGCAAGATAATCGGCAACGTCACGCGTGTAAGCAGGCTGGTTCTCTTTGCCCCGGTAAGGAACAGGCGCCAGATAAGGGGAGTCGGTTTCGACCAGAATGCGATCCAGCGGGACGTAGCGCGCCGCGTCACGAATCTGCTCTGCATTGCGGAAGGTGACGATGCCCGAGAATGAGATATAGAACCCCATATCCAGCAGTTTTGCTGCCGTCGCCTGATCTTCTGTAAAGCAGTGCAGTACGCCGCCACAGCGTTCAACCTGCTCTTCCTTGAGAATGGCCAGCGTGTCTTCACGTGCATCACGCGTATGCACGATAATCGGCTTATTCAGCGCAATTCCGCTACGGATATGTTCACGAAAAGAGTCCTGCTGCTGAGCTTTGGTTTCCTGCTGATAGTAGTAATCCAGCCCGGTCTCGCCCAACGCGATCACCTGAGGATCGGCGGCCAGGCGGCGGAATAACTCAACATCATACGGCGCCTCCTGATTCAGCGGATGCACGCCACAGGAGAGCGCAATATTTTCACGATCGCCCACCAGCGCTTTCAGCGTACTAAAGCCGGGTAAGGTCGTGGCGATAGCCAGCATGAACCGGACGTCGCGCGCTGCCGCTTTGGCAATCACATCATCAAGATCGTGATGATTTTTCTCATAATCCAGGCCATCAAGATGGCAATGGGAATCAACAATAAACATATTTTTCTCAGTCATTTAGCCGGGTAACCTGGGCTTCAGGTTATCTGCCCAACTCAGTAATCTGTCAGTCAGGAGGAGTTCACGATTCACTGCCGCAACCTGTAATAACGATTCACGGCAGCGCATCCAGTCTTGAGCGCTGTTATTGAGCGCCGTTTGCGAGAAGTGCTGCGCCAGCATGGCGACCACGTCCTGACGATCGACGTTAGTCAGCCACTGGGTTGCGCCCTGCTGCCATTTCATCGCATCCAGTATGAATGATAACAGCCAGCCAATCCGTGCCGCGCTGTTATCTGCGTTCAGCACGGGCAGGAGTTGCAGGATGTCCTGTTGCAACGCACCCGGCAGGGAATCGCACAGTTTTTGCCGGGCCTGCCACAGGCCATCATCCAACAGCGTCAGCGCCGCACCGGGCGCACCGGCACTGAGCCGCAGCGCGGCCAGTAGCGGGGCCTCATCATGTTGCCCCTGCTTTCTCAGCCAGGCCAGACTGTGATTTTCATCTGGTGGAGGTAACGTCAGCACCATGCAGCGACTACGCAGCGTTGCCAGCAGGCGGGAGGGCTCGCGACAGCTTAAAAAGAACCAACTGTTGGCTGGCGGCTCTTCCAGCGTTTTCAGTAAGGCGTTAGCCGCCGCCTCGCTGAGCTGAGCCGCATCTGGCAGCCAGACCACCTTGGCACCGCCCTGCTGCGCATAGTGATACATTTTTTCCGTAACCTGACGCACGGCATCAATGCCCAGCGTCGTTTTGCCTTTTTCGGCTTCAAGCCGGTACCAGTCAGGGTGCGTATTTGCCTGCATCAGCTGGCAGCCATGGCAGTGACCACAGCTTTTTAATCCGTCGCGTTGCAGGCACATCAGCCAGCGGCTGATCCCCCACACCAGCGCATCATCGCCCATGCCGTCAAGAGAGGTGATCAACAACGCATGATGGGCACGGCCATCCTGATGCTGACCAATCACCTGGCGGTAAGGTTGATTGAGCCAGGGATACCAGTTCATGCGCGCTGTTCCGCCAGCCAGGCCGTCAGGGTGGCGTGCAGCGCGCTTGTAACCTGCTCAAGCGGCTGAGTGGCATCTATCGTCAGGATACTGTCATCGGCGGCAGCCAGCGCCAGATATCGCTCACGCGTGCGTTCAAAAAAGCGCAGCGACTCCTGCTCAATGCGGTCTAATTCTCCGCGGGCGCGGGCACGCTGTAACCCGGTTTCAGGCGTAACATCGAGGTACAGCGTCAGGTCAGGACGAAAGTCGCCCAGTACCGTATCCCGTAAGGTGCGCATCAGTTCGGCGTCCAGCCCGCGACCGCCGCCCTGATATGCCTGGGAGGAGAGATCGTGACGATCGCCTATCACCCAGGCCCCCCGCGCCAGCGCAGGCTTGATCACCGTTTCCACCAGTTGGACGCGCGCGGCATACAGCATTAACAGTTCCGCTTTATCGGTTACCTGCTCGCCCTCAATGCCCTGCTTGACCAGCACGCGGAGCTGCTCAGCCAGCGGTGTGCCGCCGGGTTCGCGGGTAAAGACAATATCGTCGATTCCACTGGCCCGCAGTGTTGCAACGACCGCATCGCGCGCCGTGGTTTTTCCTGCGCCTTCCAGGCCTTCAATAACAATAAACTTACTGTCCATTTTTTTCCTTTAACACCAGCCGGTAAGCCTGCACGGCCTTGTTGTGGCTGGCAAGATTGGTGGTGAAGGTATGTCCACCTTTGCCATCCGCCACGAAGTAGAGATAGTCGGTTTTTTCCGGATGCGCGGCCGCAATCAGTGAGGCTTTGCTCGGCATCGCAATTGGCCCCGGCGGCAGGCCGCTGATGATATAGGTATTATACGGCGACGGCGTTTCCAGATCTTTACGCGTCAGCGTGCCAGTATAGGCGTTACCCATGCCGTAGATCACGGTAGGATCGGTTTGCAGACGCATCCCCACGCGCAGGCGATTAATAAACACGGAAGCCACCTTAGCCCGCTCTTCACTCACACCGGTTTCTTTTTCGATGATCGACGCCATCGTGACCATTTCCTGCGGATCTTTATAGGGCAGGTTATCCATCCTGCCCTGCCAGACTTCATCGATGGTCTTTTTCATCCGCTGATGCGCGCGTTCCAGCAACGCGACATCGGTGGTGTTTGCGGTGTACAGATAAGTATCCGGAAAGAAACTGCCTTCCAGCGCCTTTTCGTCCAGCTTCAGCGTGCTGGCGACGGTCGCATAGCTGTCATCCGGCAGCGTATGTTTCACGTAGGGCGCTTTACGTAATTCGCTAAGCCACTCTTGCAGGCGTTGTCCTTCCACAAACCGCAGCGGGAATTGCGCCTCTTTGCCGCTGGCGAGCAATTCCAGCAAACTGCGGACCGTCATTGTCGGTTCAAGGCGATAGGTTCCGGCTTTGAATTTGGCCAGCTCAGGCTCCAGTTTAAGCAATGCGCCAAACCAGATGCTGTGAGGGATAATCTTTTGACTTTCCAACTGCACTTCCAGTGCAACGCGACCGGTTCCTGCCGGCAGCGTGTAGATCGTTTCCTGGGAAAGGGTCAACCGGGTTGCTGCAAGTTGTTTAACCTGCCAGTAACTCACGGCTGCCGCGATGAGCAGGATGACCACAACGCTCACCCCTATTTTTTTGATTCGGCTCATGATGCTTCCATTATCTTTCTACAGCTCGCCTGTAGCTGGTTAAACAAGGTGCGCTGTTCAAACGACAGCGCATCAAGTTGTCGAACGGGTAATACGGGCATCAGCGCGTTGCATACCACAATCTCATCGGCTGCCTGGAGTTGCGCCAGTCCCGCCTGAACCACCTGACAAATCTGACCTGCGGCGCGCATTTCCGCTATCAGACTGCGCCGCATAATGCCGTCAACGCCCGCCTGATCCAGCGCCGGGGTAAAAACCGTGCCGCCGCTTCGCCAGAATAAATTAGCCGCACAGCATTCCACCACCCAACCGTCAGTGTCAAGCACCAGCGCCTCATCGGCGTCGGTCTGCTCAAGGTGGGCACGAATCATCACCTGTTCCAGCCGGTTCAGGTGCTTAAGGCCGGCAAACTGAGGCTGGCGCGCCAGGCGGACCGGGCTCACGGCCAGCCTGACGCCGGTTTGCTGTAGCGCCGCATAATGCGCAGGCCAGGGGGATACCGAAACGATTCGTGTGGGGCCGCTACAACTGCTGCGGCTGTAGCCCCGCCCGCCGCTGCCCGCGCTGATAATGACTTTAAGCACTGCCTTGTGATGTCCGCTGGCCGCGTGTTGCATCTCCTGCGCCAGCGCGGGCCAGTCAACGCCATTCAGCCACAGCCGTTCACAGCTTTGCTGCAATCGCTGCATGTGCCTGTCTAACAGCAGGATTTTGCCGTTGCCGATCGCGGCGGTCGTAAAGCAGCCATCGCCAAACTGTACGGCACGATCGGTGGCCGCCAGCTGGGATTGCTTAGTGCCGTTTATCCACATTGCCGTTTCTCCGGTATCAGAACGTTGCTCGACGATAGTCATGATTTTATCGGTTTCTTCGCGCCGCTGGATAGAAAAAAGGCCCGCATTGCGGGCCTTTACAGCAATCATAAACGGAATTTTTAGATTTTACGGAAAATCAGCGAGCCGTTGGTACCGCCGAAGCCGAAGGAGTTACACAGCGTGTATTCCAGCCCCGAAACCTGACGAGCGGTGTGCGGAACGAAATCAAGATCGCAACCTTCATCAGGATTATCCAGGTTCAGCGTCGGTGGAATCGCCTGGTCGCGCAGGGCCAGAATCGAATAGATCGACTCAACCGCGCCCGCCGCACCCAACAGATGGCCGGTCATGGATTTGGTGGAGCTGACCATTACCGTACTGGCTGCTGCACCAAAAACGGATTTCACCGCCTGGGCTTCCGCTTTATCGCCGGCTGGGGTTGAGGTACCGTGCGCATTGACGTAACCAATCTTATCTGGCGTCATCTGCGCATCACGCAGCGCGTTGATCATCGCAGCGGCTGCACCTGAACCGTCTTCCGGCGGTGAGGTCATGTGATAAGCATCGCTGCTCATCCCAAAGCCCACAATTTCCGCATAGATTTTTGCGCCACGTTTCTTAGCATGCTCATACTCTTCCAGTACGATAATGCCAGCGCCGTCGCCCAGTACAAATCCATCACGGTCTTTATCCCATGGACGGCTTGCCGCCTGGGGATTTTCGTTACGCGTCGACAGCGCACGTGCCGCGCCGAATCCGCCAACGCCAAGTGGCGTACTGGCTTTTTCCGCACCGCCCGCCAGCATCACGTCGGCATCGTTATAGGCGATGATACGTGCAGCATGACCGATATTGTGCACGCCAGACGTACAGGCGGTCGCAATGGAGATGCTGGGGCCTTTCAGGCCATACATGATGGTGAGATGCCCCGCCACCATATTGACGATTGTGGAAGGCACAAAGAATGGGCTAATTTTACGCGGGCCACCGTTCACCAGAGAGGTATGGTTGTCTTCAATAAGACCCAAGCCCCCGATGCCCGAACCAATTGCTGCGCCAACCCGGCCTGCATTTTCGTCGGTCACAACCAGACCGCTGTCCTGCATGGCCTGAATGCCTGCCACGATGCCGTACTGAATGAAGTCATCCATCTTGCGTTGATCTTTACGAGAGATAAAGTCATCGCAATTAAAATCTCTTACCAGACCTGCAAAACGTGTTGCATAGGCGCTGGTATCAAAATGGTCGATCAGGTTAATGCCGCTCTGACCGGCAAGGAGAGCACTCCAGGTAGACTCTACGGTATTGCCGACAGGAGACAACATGCCAAGACCAGTCACAACTACACGACGCTTAGACACGTTCGTCCTCCAGGGAGGGATAAAAATGACTATTGTGGGGCAAACATAAAACTCAGGCGGTCATATGACCGCCTGAAGATATTCATTAGCCTTTATGGCTATTGATATAGTCGATCGCTGCCTGAACGGTAGTGATTTTCTCAGCTTCTTCGTCTGGAATTTCAGTATCAAACTCTTCTTCCAGAGCCATTACCAGCTCAACGGTATCAAGAGAATCGGCACCCAGGTCTTCTACGAAAGATGCAGAGTTGGTCACTTCTTCCTCTTTCACACCCAGCTGCTCACTGATGATTTTCTTAACGCGTTGTTCGATATCGCTCATACTATTTAATTTCCTATCAAAACTCGCTTTCGCGATGGTTTTCGTAGTGTATAAAATGTTGAAAAAGATGCAACAAAATCCCGGCTGGTCGAACCACGATTTTACGCTATTGTGCGGTTTTATCCGCAAATAATGCAAATGATTTCGTGATTATCAGACCATATACATGCCGCCATTGACGTGCAGCGTCTCACCCGTGATGTAGGCTGCTTCGTCAGAGGCTAAGAATGCAACGGCATTAGCAATTTCCTGCGCTTCGCCTAAACGACCCGCTGGGACCTCCGCCAGAATACCGGAACGTTGATCTTCGTTCAGTGCCCGCGTCATGTCAGTCTCTATGAAGCCCGGAGCCACGACGTTGACGGTAATGCCACGTGACGCGATTTCGCGCGCCAGTGATTTGCTAAAGCCAATCAAACCTGCTTTTGCTGCAGCGTAGTTTGCCTGACCCGCATTGCCCATGGTTCCAACAACAGAACCGATGGTGATGATACGACCCATGCGCTTTTTCATCATGGCACGCATCACCGCCTTCGAAAGACGGAAAACCGATGTGAGGTTGGTATCCAGGATATCCTGCCACTCATCGTCCTTCATACGCATCAGTAGATTATCACGCGTAATGCCTGCATTATTGACTAAAATGTCCACTTCGCCAAATTCAGCGCGAATTTTCTCTAAAACGCTGTTTACAGAAGCGGCATCCGTCACGTTTAACAGCAGACCTTGTCCTTTATCGCCAAGGTAATCACTGATAGCATCGGCGCCACTTTGGCTGGTTGCAGTACCTACCACTTTCGCACCGCGTGCGGCCAGGGTTTCTGCAATCGCACGGCCGATGCCGCGGCTTGCGCCAGTTACCAGCGCTACTTTACCTTCAAAGCTCATGATTTTCCTCTTATTCCTGTGCAAGCGCCGCAGTCAATGACGCAGTATCGTTCACCGCTGCTGCGGACAGGCCGTCTACAATGCGTTTTGTCAGACCGGTAAGGACTTTACCCGGTCCCATTTCAATAAGTTGCGTGACGCCCTGCGCGGCCATAGCCTCAACGCTCTCGGTCCAGCGGACCGGGCTGTAAAGCTGACGAATCAGCGCATGTCGAATCGCGTCGGCGTCCGTTTCGGCTTTGACATCCACGTTGTTAATGACCGGCACAGCTGGCGCATTAAACGTGATGTTTTCCAGTGTTAATGCCAGCTTATCGGCAGCCGGTTTCATCAGCGCGCAGTGTGAAGGGACGCTTACCGGCAGCGGTAGCGCACGTTTTGCGCCTGCCGCTTTGCAGGCTGCACCCGCACGTTCAACCGCCTCTTTATTGCCGGCGATAACCACCTGGCCTGGCGAGTTGAAGTTAACCGGCGAAACCACTTGGCCCTGCGCACTTTCTTCACAGGCTTTAGCAATCGCAGCGTCATCAAGGCCGATAATTGCCTGCATCGCACCCGTGCCCTCAGGCACGGCTTCCTGCATCAGCTTACCGCGCAGTTCAACCAGCTTGATCGCGTCCGCAAAATTCAGCACACCTGCGCAGACCAGCGCGGAGTATTCTCCCAGGCTATGACCTGCCATCAGGGCGGGTAGTTGACCGCCCTGCTGCTGCCAGACACGATAGATGGCTACCGAGGCAGCCAGCAAAGCAGGCTGCGTCTGCCAGGTTTTATTCAGCTCTTCAGCCGGCCCCTGGCTGACTAACTGCCACAGATCGTAACCGAGAACATCAGAAGCTTCACGAAACGTCGCTTCAACCGCCGGATAAGCAGCGGCCAGATCCGCTAACATGCCCACAGTCTGTGAACCCTGACCTGGGAAAACAAAAGCAAATTGCGTCATTTTCAATTCCTGTCAATCAAAAGCGAACCAGCGCAGAACCCCAGGTGAATCCACCACCAAAGGCTTCCAGCAAAATAAGTTGTCCGGGTTTGATGCGGCCATCGCGCACCGCCTCATCCAGCGCACTTGGCACGGATGCGGCAGAGGTATTTCCATGGCGATCCAGCGTCACGACCACTTTCTCCATGGTCATACCCAGTTTTTTCGCCGTGGCGCTGATAATACGCAGGTTAGCCTGATGCGGCACCAGCCAGTCCAGCTCTTCACGCGCAATGTTATTTGCCTGCAAGGTTTCGTCCACAATGTGGGCTAACTCGGTGACCGCCACTTTGAAGACTTCATTGCCTGCCATTGTCAAATAAGCGGGCTGATCCTGATTTTCGCGATCCTGATACGGCAGCGTCAACAGTTTCGCATAGCGACCGTCAGCGTGCAGGTGGGTTGAAATGATCCCCTGCTCTTCGCTCTGGCCCAGCACAACAGCGCCGGCACCATCACCAAACAGGATGATCGTCCCACGATCGTCTGGATTGAGCGTACGCGCGAGGACATCGGCACCGATGATTAACGCATGTTTAACGGCACCGTTTTTAATATATTGATCGGCCACGCTTAACGCATAGGTAAAGCCGGCACAGGCTGCTGCGAGGTCAAACGCCGCACAGTCTTTGATGTCAAGCATCTGCTGAATCAGGCAGGCAGAGCTTGGAAAGGCGTGACTGGACGAGGTGGTCGCAACGATGATCAGACCGATATCATTGGCGTCAACGCCTGCCATTTCCAGTGCACGTTGTGCAGCCTGATGTCCCATACTTGCGACAGTCTCATCCGGCGCAGCAATACGGCGCTCACGAATGCCGGTACGGGTAACAATCCACTCGTCCGAAGTCTCCACCATTTTTTCCAGATCGGCATTGGTGCGGATCTGGCTGGGCAAATAACTGCCCGTACCGATAATTTTGGTAAACATCTAGGCTTTGTCACTCCTGGCTAATACAGCGTCCAGACGGGCGGCAATGCGTTCAGGCACCTGCCGCCTCACCGTCTGCTCGGCCTGATTGATCGCCACGGCAAAAGCATGTTGATTTGCTGCACCATGGCTCTTTATCACTGTCCCGCGTAATCCTAACAGACAAGCGCCATTATACTGGTCGGGGTTGAGATGCCCGAAGCGCCTGACCAAACGCTTTTTCATCCAGCGCCCCAGCAACGTCAGCCACCACGACCGCTTCTTACCTTCCTCTGATGACTTGAACAGAGAAAGAAACATTCTTACTACGCCTTCCATTGTCTTCAGAGTGATGTTTCCTGCGAAACCATCACAGACCAGCACATCCGTTTTGCCAGTCAGTAAATCATTACCTTCAAGGTAACCAATGTAGTTAATCTGCGGCAATGCCTTGAGACTTAACGCCGCATCGCGGATGCTTTCAAGCCCTTTATGCTCTTCATGACCAATATTGAGAAGTGCCACACGGGGATTCGCAATCCCCAACACTTCTTCCGCCATCACTGAGCCCATTACCGCAAACTGCACCAGCATCGCACTGTCTGAGTCGACATTGGCACCTAAATCTAAAATGACCGTTTTTCCCTTCTGCTGATGGGGTAAAACGGTCATAAGCGCCGGACGTTTAATCCCGTCCAGCGGCTTCAGTAATAATGTCGCCAGCCCCATCAGCGCGCCCGTGTTGCCGCTGCTGACGCAGGCCTGAGCCCGCCCTTCTTTAACCAACTCTAACGCCACTCGCATAGAACTGCCGCGGCTGTTACGGATGGCTTGTGCGGGTCGCGCATCACTTGCAATAACTGATTCGGCAGGCACAACCTGCAGTCGCTCCAGCAAGGAGGAATCTGCTTTGGCAAGCAATGGCGTGAGAATGTCGGGATCTCCGACAAGAAGAAGGATAATTTCCGAATGAGAGGCCAGTGCCTGCAATGCTGCAGGCACCGTCACGCAGGGACCGAAGTCCCCGCCCATGGCATCGATAGCCAGGGTCAAACGTGCCAAGGTATCGCCTTGCTAAGCAAAGAACTTACTTAACGATAACCTTGCGACCGCGGTAGTAACCGTCCGCAGTGATGTGGTGACGCAGATGAGTTTCACCAGAAACTTTATCTACTGACAGAGTGGCAGTGGTCAGCGCATCGTGCGAACGACGCATACCACGCTTAGAACGGGTGGGTTTATTCTGTTGTACGGCCATGGACCTTACTCCTATTACTTACGCTTTAAACTGGCTAATACGGCAAATGGGTTTGGTTTTTCTGCCTCTGCAGGCAACTGACCAAAGACCATGTCCGCCTCGGACACTTCACAGTGTTCAGAATCGTGCACCGGAACCACAGGCAGCGCGAGAATAACTTCATCCTCGATAACTGCCAGCAGGTCGATCTCACCAAACTCGTTGACATCAACCGGCTCGTACGCTTCCGGCAACGCTTCGGCCTGCTCGTCAGACGACACAGGACTGAAGCAATAGCTTACGTGTACATGATGTGGAAAAACCTGGTTGCAGCGCTGACAACGTAGCGTAACCTGTACATCAGCAGTACCCGTCAGTACTGCCAGACGCTGGTTGTCAACCGCAAACGACATGACACAATCTACATCACTGTCCACACTGACGACCGACTCAGCAACACGCTCAACCTGTTGAGAGGTATAAACACCTTGATAATCCAGGCGTTTTTGAGCGGTGCGGACTGGGTCCAGCGTCAGGGGTAATTTTACCTTTTGCATAGGGCGCGCATATTAACTTTGTAATCACATAGAGTCAAAGAAAAAGGCCGTTTACCAGCATCTTTCAACCACTATTCGCATCCAGTGCGGCGCACAGTTTAAAATGACTGCCACCAATTCGCTATCAATATTGAAAAAAAATGACAGCATCGATTCTTTTAGCATCAACGTCGCCCTTTCGTCAGGCACTGTTAGCGCGGCTGGGCCTGCCTTTCACGGTCGATTCGCCGCAGACAGATGAAACGCCGTTAGCGCATGAAAGCGCGGAAGCGCTGGTCACCCGATTAGCCATCGCCAAGGCGCAGGCGCTGGCCCAACGTTATCCTGACCACTGGATTATTGGTTCTGACCAGGTCTGCGTGCTGAATGGCGTGATAACCGGGAAACCCCATACGGTTGAAAACGCGGAAGCACAGTTGCGGGCCGCCAGCGGCCAGCGCGTAACGTTTTATACCGGGCTGGCGCTATACCACCCTGCCAGCCAGCGCTTAATGCAATGCTGTGAGCCGTTTAGCGTCCATTTCCGCACGCTAACCGACGCCGAGATCCGTGCCTATATAAAGAAAGAGCAACCGCTGCAGTGCGCAGGGAGCTTTAAAAGCGAAGGGTTGGGGATTTGTTTATTCGATCGTCTTGAGGGACGCGATCCGAATACGCTGGTCGGTTTACCGCTTATCGCGCTCAGCAATATGCTGCGAGAAGCAGGCATCAACCCCCTGTCGGATTGATGCCCGGCGCGTCAGCTTTTCTGCTGGCGCAGCATCGTCAGGCAATGCTGCAACTTGTCATCCAGTGGCGCTTCCATGCGGAGCGTCTCACCCGTGTTGGGATGCGTAAAGGTCAGCGCGGCCGCATGCAGGAACAAGCGGTTAAGCCCCGTAGAGGACAGCTGGCTGTCAAACGCGCGATCGCCGTAGCGGTCGTCGAATGCAATAGGATGACCGGCATGCAGCGTATGCACACGAATCTGGTGGGTACGTCCGGTAACCGGGCTGGCTTTTACAAGGGTGGCGAAGTCGAAGCGCTCTTCCACTTTAAACCGGGTTTCTGAAGGCTTGCCGTCGCTGCTCACGCGTACCATGCGCTCACCGCTTTGCAGAATGTTTTTCAGCAATGGTGCCTGAACCACTTTCAGATGCGATGGCCAGTTACCCTGAACCAGCGCCAGATAGTCTTTCTGCATGCCTTTCTCACGCAGTTGTTCATGCAGCGAGCGCAAGGCTGAACGCTTTTTGGCCACCAGCAGGACGCCAGAGGTGTCACGATCCAGACGGTGCACCAGCTCCAGGAAGCGAGCCTCAGGACGCAGGGCGCGCAAGCCTTCTATCACGCCAAAGCTCAGGCCGCTGCCACCGTGTACCGCTGTACCGGACGGCTTATTCAGCACCAGCAGGTGATCGTCTTCAAAGAGAATGGCATTGGCTAAAGAAGCCACTTTGGCCAGCTTGGGCGAAACGGCCTCTTCGTCCCGTTCGGCTACCCGGACGGGCGGGATACGCACCTCATCGCCCTCTTCCAGCTTATATTCTGGCTTGATGCGTTTCTTGTTAACCCGCACCTCGCCTTTACGCACGATGCGATAAATCATGCTTTTCGGCACGCCCTTTAACTGGGTGCGCAAAAAGTTGTCAATGCGTTGTCCGGCATTTTCAGCCGTGATGGCGACAAAGTGTACGCCTGGATTCTCTGTTTTCATGGCGGCGATTCTAAATAGTGTCCCCTGATAGCGCCACCCCTTTTTCTGTGCTTAACTCTTTGCGTCTCGTCAGGAAGCGTAATGTGATTGCTGTGATTTTCAGCATCGCGGGTGCACTTCTTGTCGTAGGGTTCTTAAAATGTAAAGAAAATTGATCAGTGAGTTAAAGTCACCTTGCTATATGAAGGTTAGCAGTGGAATAATGCTTGGGTTTCTTAGCTGAAGATTCAGATAAGAAAAAAAACGAAATTAGTTATTTTGTCGGATTGAGCAGACACGCAGCAATGGCGTAAGACGTAATGCGAAATCAGACACTTAGCGGGCTGCGGGTTGCGGCCTGGACATGAGATGGAGTGCACGGGTTTACTGAATTATCTCTCGCATTTCCACTATCTGGTGCTGTTGTTCCTTATGAAAAACAGGCCACCGACGTTATTTGCGCCCCTCGCGCGGTCGATAACCGTGAGGTTGACGACATTGCACTAAGTCACGGGGCCATCGGTTGATACTCGTCCAGGGTAACTATGCCCGCAGCTTTAATCACTCATGAAAGAATAACGAGTACGTTACGATGAAAAGAATGTTAATCAACGCAACTCAGCAGGAGGAGTTGCGCGTTGCCCTGGTTGATGGTCAACGTCTGTACGATCTGGATATCGAAAGCCCAGGACACGAACAGAAAAAAGCCAATATCTACAAAGGTAAAATCACCCGTATCGAACCCAGCCTTGAAGCGGCTTTTGTCGATTACGGTGCAGAACGTCACGGTTTCCTCCCTCTGAAAGAAATTTCCCGCGAATACTTCCCTGCTAATTACAACTCACACGGTCGTCCGAACATTAAAGACGTGCTGCGTGAAGGTCAGGAAGTCATTGTTCAGATTGATAAAGAAGAACGCGGCAACAAAGGCGCTGCGCTCACTACCTTTATCTCTCTGGCAGGCAGCTATCTGGTATTGATGCCAAATAACCCGCGCGCGGGTGGGATTTCACGTCGGATTGAAGGCGATGACCGTACCGAACTGAAAGAGGCGCTATCGGCGCTGGAACTCCCTGACGGGATGGGGCTGATTGTTCGCACGGCGGGCGTCGGTAAATCAGCCGAATCGCTGCAGTGGGACCTTAGCTTCCGTCTGAAGCATTGGGAAGCCATCAAAAAAGCGGCTGACAGCCGCGCGGCCCCGTTCCTGATCCATCAGGAAAGCAACGTGATCGTACGCGCCTTCCGCGACTATCTGCGTCAGGATATCGGTGAGATTCTTATCGATAACCCGAAAGTGCTGGAGCTGGCACGTCAGCATATCGCCGCGCTGGGCCGTCCGGACTTTAGCAGCAAAATTAAGCTCTACACCGGTGAGATTCCGCTGTTCAGCCATTACCAAATCGAATCGCAAATCGAATCCGCTTTCCAGCGTGAAGTTCGCTTGCCTTCAGGCGGCTCAATCGTTATCGACAGTACCGAAGCGCTTACCGCCATCGATATCAACTCCGCCCGTGCCACGCGCGGTGGCGATATTGAAGAAACCGCCTTTAATACCAACCTGGAAGCGGCCGACGAAATTGCTCGCCAGCTGCGTCTGCGCGACCTGGGCGGCCTGATCGTTATCGACTTCATCGATATGACACCGGTTCGTCACCAGCGCGCGGTTGAAAACCGTCTGCGTGAAGCCGTCCGTCAGGATCGCGCCCGAATTCAAATCAGCCATATTTCACGTTTTGGCCTGCTGGAGATGTCCCGCCAGCGCCTCAGCCCGTCCCTGGGCGAGTCCAGCCACCACGTCTGTCCACGTTGTAGCGGCACCGGCACTATTCGTGATAACGAATCTCTGTCGCTGTCCATTCTGCGCCTGATTGAAGAAGAAGCGCTGAAAGACAACACCAAAGAAGTGCATGCTATCGTGCCGGTCCCGGTTGCCTCTTACCTGCTGAATGAAAAACGTGAAGCGGTAAATGCTATCGAGAAACGTCAGGGCGGCGTACGTGCGGTCATCGTGCCGGACGACCGGATGGAAACCCCGCACTACTCCGTTCTGCGCGTGCGCAAAGGCGAAGAAACGCAAACGCTGAGCTATCACCTGCCGAAACTGCATGAAGCCGAGATGGCGATGCCATCTGAAGAGGAGCATGCTGAGCGCCGCCGTCCAGAGCAGCCTGCTCTCGCAGCCTTTGTGATGCCCGATGCGCCGCCAGCACCGGCCGAAGCCTCACTGGAAGTGGCCACACCTTCAGCGACTGTGACGCAACCCGCACCAGCGGCCGCGCCGGCCAGTGAAGGTTTTGTCAGCCGTCTGCTGAGCGGATTGAAAAAACTGTTTGCTGGCGAACCTGCTCCGGCGGCTGTCGAGCCGGTTGCCGAGGTGACGGCCCCGCAGAAAACCAGCGAGGACGAGAACGGCAACCCGCGTGGCGATCGTCGTAATAATCGTCGCAACAACAACCGTCGCGAACGTACCCCGCGCAACGGTGATAACGCACAACAGCGCGAATCTCGCGATAACCGTGACTCTCGTGATAACCGTGATAACCGTGATAACCGTGGTGAGTCTCGAGATAATCGCGAGCCGCGTGAAGACAATCGTCGTAACAAGCGTCAGGCCCAGCCTAATGAGGCGCGTGACGATCGTCCGGTACTGAGCGATGAAGCGCGCCAGCAGCGTGATGAGCAGCAGCAACAGCGCCGCGAACAACGTGCTGAACGTCAGCGTCGTCGTCAGGAAGAGAAACGTGCTCAGCAGGACGCTAACAGCGCGGTGGAACAAACCGCCGAAGCGGTCGCGCCTGCTGCTGTGGATGCGCAGGAAGACGAGCGCGTTCAGGTGATGCCACGCCGTAAACCGCGTCAGCTGACGCAGAAAGTCCGCGTTGGTGATAACAATGACCAGCCGCAGGCCGCCGCCGTTGAATCAGCCGAATCGGCTGACGTTCAAAAGGTGCAGCCTGTTGTCGAAACGTCGCAGGTTGAAGAGACGGAGGAGAACGAAGGTCGCGATAATGCCAATATGCCACGTCGTTCACGCCGTTCACCTCGCCATCTGCGCGTAAGTGGTCAGCGTCGCCGTCGTTACCGTGATGAACGTTATCCGACTCAGTCCGCGATGCCTTTAGACGCCGCTGCGGCTTCGCCTGAAATGGCGTCCGGCAAAGTCTGGATTCGCTACCCGGTCGCGCAAGCGAATGAAGAGCAAATCGTTCAGGATGCGCCTCAATCGACACCGGACTACAGCCGTGAAGAGACTGCACCTGCTGTTGCCCTGCCTGTCGCCACTGAGGAAGCGCCGGCTTCACAGGCTGCGCCAGTACAAATCGCAGAGCCGCAGGCTGACGCCCCGGTTACCGTGGTGAATACTGACGATACTCAGGCCATTGAAGCCCCGGTTCATCATGAACCTTCGGTGATTCCAGCCGCCGCTGAAGCCGGTGCTGAAGCGATCGCGCAACAGGCTCAGCCTGCTGACGCTGTCGAAGCGCCGGAAGTGAGCGTGCCGGAGGTGAACGTGCCGGTTGTCGCAGAATCCGCGCCTGAAGAAACGGCGGATGAGCATGCGGGCACTGAAGTCAGCGCTGCGACCGAAGCGCAGGTGGAAGAGGTTTTACACGCGCCGGTTGCCGCTGAGGAAGCCATTACGCCGGTTAGTGAACCTCATGCACCTGTTGCCGCACGCGACATCCCTGTTGAGGCATTAAAAGCCAACGCCGAAACGCGCTGGAAGCACTTTGCTTCTGCACCGATGACCAAGGCACCTGCGCCAGTGTGGCAACCCGAGCCTGCCCGTCAAAGTGACTGGCAACGTCCGGCCTTTAAATTTGAGGGCAGAGGTTCTGCTGGCGGCCACAGCGCTACCCATCAGGCTACTGCACCTGCCACCAAGCCGTAAGGCGCGCTAGCAGCACACATGAACCCGGCTCCGGCCGGGTTTTTTATTGCTTGCACGGCGTAACAGGTGATGGTTCGGGGACACGCAGCCCTTAACTGAATGCGGCTCTCAGGCAGGGCAGCGTTACAGGGATAAAACCGCGCGCGGGAGTCACGCGTTAACGCATGCTTTTCAGAGTGGCCTCGTGGCAACGCACAGGCTGCAGGCAAAAAAAATCCCACCGTCCCTTATCAGGACGGTGGGAAAAACTAAGCGCACCCGGTTAAAGTACGCCCAAATTTTTTATGAATTTAACTGAAACAGCGACATCTGAGACATATCGGTAAAGGTCTTGTATGAAGCCTGCAGCGCCTGCTGTTGCATGGTGTAGCTGGAGATCGCCTGGGTGTAATCAACGTCCACCAGGCTGCTCATCTGGGAATCATAAATGACCTTGCGATCGTCCCCCTGCGCATTCAACGTATCTAACTCTTTCAACTGAGTACCGATCTCGGAACGGACGCTGAGCACGTTGTTCAACGAGTTGCTCAAACCACGGCTGGTTTTATCCATTGCCGCAGAAAACGTGGCTTTCGTCGCATCGTCCGCGCCGTTTTGCGGCACTTTCAGCGCACTGATGGCGCTGTCCAGCATGTTAAACAAGTTCGTTTCACTGGTACCGCCGTTAGGCTCTTTCACCGCATTGCTGGTGATAGACATCACGATGCTGTTACCAGTATGACCGATGGTCATGGTACGGTCAGTGTCCACTTTTTGCGTAATGGCGTCGGTTCCGCCCTGATAAGTCACTCCGCCCGCACCGTCCACAAACGGAGGGCTATCGGTTTTGTAACCCGCGAAAATATAGCGACCGTTGGCGTCTTTGCTGTTGACCTGGTTCAGTAACTGCGCACGCACGCCTTCCAGCTGAGTCGCATAGGAGGCGCGGTCATCATCGCTTAAGGAACCGTTTGCCGCGGCCACGATCATCGACTGCGCACTCATGATGCTGTTCGTGACGCCGTTAAGGGTGTTTTCTTCCAGCGATAATCCCTGGTCGGCAAAGGTACGCGCAACAGAATACTGGCTTGCCTGCGCCTGCGTTTGCGACAGCACGACCGCACGCGAAGCGGCAATCGGGTCGTCTGAAGGATTAGACACTCTGAGTCCGGTGGAAAGCTGTTTTCCCGCGTTTAACCAGGAGGATTGCGCATCGCTAACGCCGCGAACCTGCTGGTCAAAAATCATATTTGTACTGAGTCGCATGATGTCCTCTGCTTTTAGTTGATGCTAAGCAGGGCGTCAAAAACGGTGCTGGCCGTTTTTAAAACCTGCGCATTCGCCATGTAATATTGTTGGTATTTCGTCAGGTTCGCGTACTCTTCATCCAGGTTCACGCCAGAAACAGACTGCTGGCGGTTGGTTAGCTGCGTCACCACGTTCTGCTGTGTCGTGCTGGCGGTTTTGAGTGCCTGGGTTTTGTTGCCAACGGTACTCACCATCGCGCCATAAGCCTGGGAAATCGTCGCGTTGCCGTTAACAATTTTGGCATCCTGCAACGCCAGCAGCTTTTGCGCATTGCGGTTATCACTTTCACCGCCGGTCGCGGCCGCAGCGGCGATTTGCGATCCGCTGGTAATAGCAACCGACATGCCGTTAACCACGTTCTGAACCGGTTTCACCAGGAAACTGTCTTTGGCGTTTGGCGTGCCGTTGACCGTCAGGCTCATCCCATCCAGATTAAGCGTCGTAACGCCGCCCGAGGTCGTGGGTGTAAGCGTGGTTTTGCTGTTATCTGACAAACGTGTCGCTGACCAGTTTGTCCCGTCATAGCTGACGGTATAGTTTGATGCCTGCAGGGCACTGGTGTTAGTCCACGCTGCCGTCAGGGTGGCAGAAGAGGTATTTTTGCTGTCCCCCTGCGCCGTAGGAGTGCCGATATTAAAGAAGTCGACGCCCTGATTACCGTTGCTGTCGAAGCCTTGCTTATGCACGGCGTTAAAACTGGTTGTAAAGGCCGCCGCTAACTGGCCCAGTTGGTTTTGTGCCAGGTCCAGATCCTGCGAACGAAAGCTCAGCATACCGCCCAGCGAACCCGTAGTTATGGATGATTCGGGAAGCTGCACGTTGCCAGCTTGTGGGTCAACATAACCCACTGTGGTGCGGGTCAGGTCACTGCTGGAGGGCATAGCCACCAGTTTGGTGGACTGAAAACCATTCACCAGCGAAAGGCCGTTAGCCATGGAAACGGTATAGCTTCCATCTTGTTGTGACACTGTCACACCAACGATATTATTCAGACCATTTACTAACTGATCGCGCTGATCCAGCAAATCATTCGGTGTTGCACCGTTAGCCGTGCTGAGTTTGGCAATTTGCTGGTTAAGATTCGAGATCTGCGTGGTGAAGGTATTAATCTGATCAACATTAGAGGCAATGTTGGTGTTGACGCTGTTTTGCATGTTGGTCAGGTACTGCGCCTGGGTCTGAAACTGGTTAACCAGCCCCTGCGAGTTGCTGAGCATCGACTGACGCGCCGCCGGATCGTTGGCGTTACTGACCACGTTCTGCATGTTGCTGAAGAAGCCCTGAATCGCCGTCGACAGGTTAGTGGTCGAGGTCGACATCAGATCGTCAATGTTCGATACCTGCGAATACTGTGTATTCGCTGCATTATAGGTGGCTGACGAACCGCGCAGCTGAGCCGCGATAAAACTATCATATTCACGCTGAACGCCAGTGACGTTAACGCCGTTGCCGTAATAGCTTTTCCCCTGCAGGGTACTGTTTGCTTCGGCCAGAATGGTGGTCTGACGTGAGTAACCCGCGACAGTGTAGTTACTGATATTGTTACTGGTCGTGCTTAAGGCGGCCTGTGCGGCACTGAGCCCGCTCATTGCGGAGTTAATTATGCTGGACATCTCGGTTCCTTACATTCCCCCGTTAACCGGGTTGCTGTCATCAGTGTGGTCGCCAACATGCGCTGGCGCGCCTGGCTCTTGCTGTTATTATCGGCATGCTTAAGTGAAACTTGAGGCGGAATAATCAGAACAGCGTACTTAAATCCTGGCTATAGGCTTTAACGACTTTCTCGCCCATGCTCTTGAATTGCTGGATCATTCCTACCAGTTTTTGTGCGTATTTAGGATCGGTCGCATAACCCGCGGCCTGTAATGCCTGCGCGCCCTGCTCGGCACTTTGCGCATTGGCCACGGCCGCATAACGCGGATTATTCGAAATCAGTTTGACGTAGTCGTTTAACGCTTCGAAATAGGAGCCATAGACCCGGAATGTCGCGCGCACTTTTTTCGCTTCGCCATGCTCATATTCGGTGGTCATGATATCGGTTGTTTCGCCCTTCCAGTTGCCGCTGGCTTTAATGCCGAAGACGTTGTAGCTCGGCTTGCCGTCACGGGTCAGGATTTGACGCTGCCCCCAGCCGGACTCCAGCGCGGCCTGCGCCAGAATCAGGTGGTGAGGAATACCGCTTTGCTGGCTGGCAGCCTGAGCAGGCTGCGTCAGTTGCGCAATAAAATCGCGGCTGTCGCTGGGCAGACCGGTCGGAGATGGCGCGGGCAGGCGCGGCATCGCTTTACGTACCATCTGCTCCAGCGGCGTTGCCCCTATGCTGCTCATGATAAAGCTGTTATCCAGCTTCATCGGTACGGTTCCGGCGGTTTCGTCCGGTGCTTTGGCGGGTTCCATCTGTTTAACGATGATATCCGCCAGGCCCAGGCCACGTTTACCAATATCCTGCGCAATCTGCTGATCGTACATTGACGTGAAAAGTTTGGTCTGTTCATTGCTGAGTATGCCGTCCTGCGGTAGCGCCTCGCGCATACTCTTCAGCATCATCTGAACAAACATCCCTTCGACCTGCTGTGCCACCTGTAGCGCTTTTCCTTTCGGATCAACAGTCACCTGGCGTTTAAGGTCATTCAGTGAGCGGCTGTCGAAAGCCGCATTCATCAGCGATTGCGCATCGTTCATCAGATAATTTCCAGTTTAGCGCGCAGGCAACCCGCGCTTTGCATTGACTGCAAAATAGACATCAGTTCGATAGGCGATGCCCCCAGGGCATTGAGCGCGCGCACGACACTGTTCAGGTTGGCGCTGGAGTTAACCCGTTGGAGAGCGCCGCCGCTCTGACGCAGATCGATCTGCGTATTGGTGGTGGCCACGGTTTGTCCACCCGCCAGTGGCGTATCAGGCTGGCTCACGTTTTGCTGCTGATTGACCGTGACTGACAGGTTGCCCTGCGCGACGGCACAGGTATTCAGTTTCACTTCACGGTTCATGACGACAGAGCCGGTACGTGAGTTGATGATCACCTTGGCATCTTCTACAGGGACAGACACATCGATATTCTGTATCTCAGCCAGTAAGCGAACCTGTGCACCGTTATTCGGCGATACGCGGACCTGCACAGTGCGCGCATCCAGCGGCTGAGCAGAACCGTATCCGCCACGGGCGTTGATGGCATCCGCAATACGCTGCGCCATAGAGAAATCTTCGGTGTTGAGCTGCAGGTTGATGGTGTTCTGCGAGCCAAAGTTGCTCTGCAGCTCACGTTCAACCGTGGCACCATCGGTAATACGTCCCCCGTTAAGCTGGTTGACCTGCACGCTGCTGCCGCCTGCTGCGGCACCCGCGCCGCCGACCAGGATGTTGCCCTGAGCCAGCGCATAGACCTGGTTATCGACACCTTTCATCGGCGTCATTAACAGCGTACCGCCGCGCAGACTTTTCGCATTACCCATGGACGAGACAACCACGTCCAGCGTCTGTCCCTGGCGGGCAAACGAAGGCAGTTTTGCCGTCACCATAACCGCCGCCACGTTTTTGAGCTGCATGTTGGTGCCTGGCGGGACGGTAATGCCCAGCTGCGACAGCATGTTACTCACGGTCTGCGTGGTAAAAGGCGTCTGGGTGGTCTGGTCACCGGTACCGTCAAGGCCAACCACCAGTCCGTAGCCCAGCAGTTGGTTATCACGCACGCCCTGGACGGTGGTTAAATCGCGAATCAGATCGGCACGGGCCATCAGGCTTACGCCTAACAGTAACCCCAGACCGACACGCCATAATGCTAACTTTTTCATTGCAACCTCTTAGAACGGCGAGATATTCAGGAAGAAGCGCTGCAACCAGCCCATATTCTGCGCTTCATTGATATAACCATTTCCGACGTACTCAATACGTGCATCGGCGACGGCCGTTGATAACACCGCGTTGCTGGCGCTGATGGTGCGTGGGTTAACCACGCCCGAGAAGCGAATAAACTCGGTGCCCTGGTTGATCTCAATCTGTTTTTCCCCGACCACGTGCAGGTTGCCATTCGACAGAACCTGATCCACCGTGACGGTGATGGTGCCGGTAAAGGTGTTATTGGCAGAAGCCCCGCCTTTACCTGCGAAATCATTTTTGCCACCCGCCGCAAAGTTGGCTTTCTCGCCCGATGCGCCGGCTAAACCGGCTAAACCGGTAGGAACGGCCGTGATGCCCAGACTGCCGCTGCCGTTACGGCTGGCATTCGAAGTTGAACTTTTGCTGGCGCTGACGTTTTCCTGCAAGGTGATGGTCAGCGTATCGCCGATATTACGTGGACGACGATCCTCAAACAGCGGCTGATAACCGTAGTTAAGCGGCGCGACGCCCTGAAAAATTGAACCGTTCACCACCGGTGGTGCAGATGGCAACGGCTGAGCCGTGGTCGCCCCTTGCACCAACGGCGTGCGCGGTACCAGTGCACAACCGTTAAGAGTGAGTAGCAGGCTTGCTACTAACCAATGTCCAGGCTTGAGAATATGTTGCATCGCCACGGAGTCACGACCTTATAAATGACTGTTCTTCAGGCCAGCCTGAGCCGGCCCTGTTCGTATTACAGCTGAGTTAACTTCGCCAGCATTTGATCGGAGGTGCTGATCGCTTTGCTGTTAATTTCATACGCGCGCTGCGTCTGGATCATGGTGACCAGCTCTTCCGCAACGTTAACGTTGGAGGTTTCGGCATAGCCCTGATACAGCAAACCTGCACCGTTCTGGCCCGGCGTACTGTCAGTCGGGGCACCGGATGCCTGGGTTTCTTTGTAGAGGTTTTCACCCACGCTATCGAGACCGGCATTGTTCATAAAGGTGCTCAGCGTTAACTGACCAACCTGGGCGGCCTGTGTCTGCCCCTGCTGGGTAACGCTCACCACACCATCGCGCGACACGGTAATGCTGGTGGCGTTAGCGGGAATCGTGATGCCAGGCTGAACCGGGAAACCGGAGTTGGTCACTAACTGACCATTCTGATCGACCTGAAACGAACCATCACGGGTGTAAGCAGACGTACCATCTGGCATCTGGATTTGGAAAAAACCCTGTCCGTTAATGGCGATATCTTTTGAGTTATTGGTCTGCGACAGGTTGCCCTGGGTATGCAGACGTTCGGTCGTCACCGGACGTACACCGGTACCAATTTGCAAACCTGACGGCAGCGTGGTTTGCTCAGATGACTGGGTACCCGGCTGGCGCATCGTCTGGTACATCAGGTCTTCAAATACCGCACGTGAACGTTTAAAGCCATTGGTACTGACGTTTGCCAGGTTGTTGGCGATAACGTCCATGTTCATCTGCTGGGCATCAAGACCGGTTTTCGCGATCCATAAAGAACGAATCATGTATTTATCCTCGTGCCTTAGCTGCCGATGCTCAGCAACTGATTGGCTTTCTGTTCGTTTTCGTTGACGTTTGAAATGACTTTCATCTGCATCTCAAAACGTCGGGCATTGGCGATCATATCGACCATGGTCTCAACCGGTTTGACGTTACTGCCTTCCAGAACGCCGGGCATCACCTGCATGTTCGGATCGGCCTGCAGTGCGGCACCGCGAGTCGCCTGCGTTGCGGCGGTCGGACGGAACATGCCATCATCACCGCGCTGTAACTCTTTACCTGTTGCCTGAACCAGCTTCAGACGACCCAGTTGCACGGTGGCATTGGGTGAGTCGCCAGCGTTCAGTCCGGTAATCGAACCGTCAGCCGCAATCGTGATCTCTGAACCTTGTGGGATCACAATCGGGCCGCCCTCGCCCATGACGGGATTGCCCTGCACCGTCAGCGTGCCGTCCGAACGGATTTGCATGTTGCCGTTGCGGGTATAGGCTTCGCTGCCGTCTGCAGTACGCACTGCAAGCCAGCCATCCTGCTGCATCGCCACGTCCAGCGGACGTTCGGTGTAATCCATTGCACCCTGACTCATATCGGCACCCGGCGTGGATGCCGTTACCAGCGTACGCGTGGGCAGTGACCAGCCGTTAACCGGTACAGCACGCAACGCGTTCAACTGCGCCCGGAAACCGGGCGTTGAGGCGTTGGCGAGGTTGCTGGCGGTAACCGCCTGCTGATCCAGTGTCTGACTGGCCGCGCCCATCGCGGTATATATCGCGTGATCCATAGAGCAATCCCGTTAGCGAATTAACGTAAGTTGACCAGGGTGTTAAGGATCTGGTCCTGCGTTTTGATGGTCTGCGCGTTCGCCTGATAGTTGCGTTGCGCGACGATCATGTTGACCAGCTCTTTACTCATATCGACGTTCGAAGACTCCAGCGCACCTGCGGTCAGTGAACCAAATGTTCCGGTGTTCGCCAGGCCAACAGCGGCCTGTCCAGACGCATTCGTTTCTGCCCAGACGTTGTCGCCCTGAGATTTCAGACCTTCCGGGTTAGAGAAGCTGGCCAGTACGATCTGTCCCAGCAGCTGAGTACGTTGGTTGGAGTAACTGCCGGTGATGGTACCGTCATTGTTGATGGCGTAGCTGGTCAGGTCGCCAGGCGCGTAGCCGTTTTGTGTGGCGTTACCAAACGTGGTGGCACCGGTGTTTTGCTGCAGGCTGCCCACAAAGTTCAAGGCGACGGTGGTACCGTTTGCGCCATTCACACCGGGAATGGTCACAGTAGCGGTGCTGGCCGTGGTTGAGCCCGCGACGACGTTGCCGGTCGCATCCAGTGAAGAAACGCCCGTCAGCTGACCGTTGGCATTGTAGCTCATCTGGTAATTACCCACGTTTGAGCCCGCAGTGGAGTCAATGCCGTGAATTTTCCAGGTGTTGTCTGCAGTTTTAACGAAGTACAGATCAAGCGAGTGCGAGTTACCCTGAGTGTCGTACATAGTGATGGTGTTTTTGGCGCTGTACGTCGTTGGGTCAGTCGCCGAGAACTTGGTGTCATCCAGTGCTGCAGACGTGGAGTTCAGCTTCGCAACCTGATTCGCCGTGGTGGTGGCATTCGCCGGCATTTGCGTGGTAGGGATTTTAATCGCAACCGGGCTCGCACCGGTCTGGATTGTGGGTGGCACGCCTGACGCCGGATAGCCGGTCACATTCAGACCCTGGGTATTCACCAGGTTACGGTTCTGATCCAGCGTAAACTGGCCGTTACGGGAATAGGAAACCGCGCCCGCCGAGTTGGTCAGACGGAAAAAACCGTTGCCGCTCAGCGCAACATCCAGCCCACGGCTGGTGGTGGTGGTAGAGCCATCGTTGAAGTTCTGGATAACGGCCGCAACTTTTGTACCCAAACCCACGTTAGAGCCGGCAAACATATCGGCAAACGCGATGGTACTGGATTTGAAGCCCGCTGTGGCGGAGTTAGCGATGTTGTTACCGATAACGTCCAGGTTACTTGAGGCAGCGCCGAGACCGCTGACCGCTTGTGAAAATGACATTTAAACCTCTCCTGTCTACAGGTGAATCAGAGAATCTGACGTACGTCGTCAAGGGTGGCGGAGCCCATGGTGCCGAGATCCAGTTTTGCGGTATTACCCGCCGTGCTTACGCCATTGACGTAGGCATAATTAAGTGGCTGAGCCACCTGTTGACCGCTGCTGTTACTGGCAGCAATCGCAACCTTGTATTTCCCGTCTGGCGCCACGCTGCCATCCGGTAATTTGCCGTCCCATGAGAACGTATGGACGCCGGCGCTCAGTGCGCCCAGATCCTGAGTGCTCACCACGTTGCCTTGCGCGTCGCTAATCGTCGCCGTGGCGGTAGTGGCCGCGTTGGTCAGCTCAACGCCGAATGGCGTCGTGGTGCCTTTGCCGACCAGAATCTGAGAGCCATTCACCATCACGCCATGCCCAATCAGCGTGGAGCTCTGCAGAGACTGGCTGGTGCTGATCTGGCCGGAAATGGATCCCAGCGTGGTATTGAGTTTTTCAATGCCGCTCAGGGTGTTGATCTGTGCCAGCTGCGTTGTCAGCTGGCTGTTATCCATCGGATTGGTCGGATCCTGGTTTTGCAGCTGCGTGACCAGCATGGTCAGGAACTGGTTTTGCAGGTCCTGAGAGCTGTTCCCCGTTCCGGTACTGGATGAACTCAGTACCGTGGGGTCCAGCTTCTCGTTAACGCCTACCGAAATAGCCATTATTTTTCTCCGTTACTGACCCATCGTCAGCGTTTTCATCATCATCGACTTCACGGTATTCAGCACCTCGACGTTAGCCTGGTAGCTGCGTGACGCCGACATGGTGTTAACCGTTTCGGCTACCACGTCCACGTTAGGCATCTTCACGTACCCTTTGGCATCGGCCATGGGATTACCTGGGTCATACACCAGTTTTGCCGGGGTCGGATCGTCCACCACCTGCGCCACTTTCACGCCCCCCGTTGCGGCGCCAGCGGCGGCATCGGTCTGAAAAACGACCTGTTTTGCCACGTAAGGCTGTCCGTCCGGACCGGTTACGCTGTCGGCGTTTGCCAGGTTACTGGCGCTGACGTTTAATCGCTGTGATTGCGCGGTCATCGCTGAACCGGCAATGTCAAAAATATTAAGCAAGGCCATAATTATTGCCCTTGTAACACGCTCATCATGCCCTTGATCTGGCTACTGATAAGCGTGAGGTCGGTTTGATATTTCAGGCTGTTATCCGCGAACTGCGTACGTTCACGGTCCATATCCACGGTGTTACCGTCGGCTGATGGCTGATCCGGAATGCGATACAGCAAGTCCATTGACGGTGCCGAATTCGTCTGCGCTTCAATGTGGCGCGCCGACGTGACTTTAAGCGCCAGGCTACTGCCTTCAGCACGTCCATTCGCCATTGCCCGATTCAGCTCGCTGGCAAAGTCGATATCCCTGGCCTGATAGCCCGGGGTGTCGGCGTTGGCAATGTTTGATGCCAGAATCTCCTGACGTTGAGCTCGCAGGTTAAGGGCTTCGGTACCGAAATGTAGCGCCGCATCGAGTTTGTCGAGCATGCTTCCTCCGCAAATGAGAATTTCGAGCTGGCAGCTTAATCGGGAAAAAGCAAGAGTCATCGTCTGAATAACGCCTCAAATCGTCGCTATTTTTGCTCTTGAGTTTTTTTTTATGCGCGTACACTCGTTGGCATCATCAGTGAGGAAAAGCACATGCGTGGATATTCAGCCCTGTTAGCAAGCCTGCTGGCCCTGATTGCCCTACCCGTAATGGCAGGCGATTTCAGCGCCCAACTGAGCCAGTTTTTTAAGGCACGCGATCCCCAGCACGCGGCCGGAATGAATGTGGTGATTCGTACGCCGCAGGCCCAGTGGCCAGAATGTGAGGCCCCGCAGTTTACCCTGCCGGGCAACAGCCGGGCCTGGGGCAACATGAGCGTGGCGGCTAACTGTGGTGAGAACCGTCGTTATATTCAGGTCCAGGTTCAGGTAACCGGTGACTATCTGGTCGCAACAAAATTAATTGCCCGTGGCAGCACCGTCAGTAAAGAGGATTTCCGTATTGAAAACGGACGTCTTGATAACCTGCCCCCGCGCACACTGTTCACCGATGAGTCCGTAGCGGATTCGGTGGTCCTGCGTGACATCCAGCCGGGACAACCCGTGAGTCAGTCCATGCTACGCCAGCCGTGGCGCGTCAAAGCGGGTCAGGACGTGATGGTGGTGGCCAGCGGAGACGGATTTGACGCCAGCGGCGAAGGCAAAGCGTTAAACAACGGTACGATTTCACAGTGGGTTCGGGTGCGTATGGGAAATGGCCAGGTTGTAAGTGGCCGGGTGAGCGATGATGGGAAAATTCTTATAACACTATAAAACATTAAAGAAGCCTGTTTATCTGCCGATAGAAGAATCAGCTAAGCGATTACGCTATTATGATTCAGGTGGCAGACTCCCCTGACTTTACAGGAGCCCGAATATGAGCATCGACAGAACACAACCGACAAAGCCCGCCAGCACTGTGCAAACACGTGACAGCAGCGAGCAACAAACTACCCGCGTGCGTCAGAGCAGCACCACGACTGCTACAACGCCTGCGGCCGCTCAGGTCAGCCTGAGCAGCGCACAAGCACAGCTGATGCAGCCCGGCAGCCAGGACATTAACGTCCAGCGCGTAGAACAATTAAAAACCGCCATTCGCAATGGCGAGTTGAAGATGGATACCGGCAAAATCGCTGATGCGCTGATTGCCGACACTAAGGCGTATTTAGAGGGTAAATAATCCCCATGAGTAATTTGCTGACCACGTTAGATAAGATGCAGGAAGTGCTGGTGTCTCTGGCCATCGTTCTGGATGAAGAGCAACAGCAGCTGTCGTCTGGAATGATCAACAGCAACAACCTGCAGCGTATTACGGAAGACAAGAGCGCGCTGCTGAGTACGTTGAATTATTTAGACGAGATGCGTCGCAGCAACGAGAAAAGTCTGGGTACATCTGCACCTTATCGTGGTCAAAGTGACATGGCGCGCCGCTGGGAAGGTATTCAGCAGCATACGCGTCGGTTACATAACGCAAATACGCACAATGGTATTCTGTTGCAGCATCAAATTACCTTTACCCATGACGCGTTAGACATTTTGAAGCCGCATCAGACGCAGGCGTTTTATGGTCCGGATGGTAAAGGACAGGGCCAGGCAACATTAAGTCGTAAAGTCTGACCTGTTTTCCTCCCTCCTGGTATCGCGGGCTGCCTCAGCGAATCTGATGCAGGCGTGACCCGGGCAGGCGTAAAAAGCCGTCATCTCGCTGAGAAGATGGCTTTTTTTGTATCCGCTCGCCGAAATTTCCCCTCCTCTGCGCCCTGCGTAACCCTTCTTCTCTCTGCTTCGCGCCTGACGGAATGACGCAATGCACTCACGGGTACGCCAGGCGCATCCCGCGATATTCTCCGCAAGACAGGCGATTCAGCCTGTTCGCCCAAAGGCCTACGGTTGAACGTCTCAGTTATTGCTGTACGACGCTGTGCAGAGTGCCGCCGGACGCGCGTTCACCAGACAGGTAAAACGCGCGCCTTAATCCTTTCCCGGCTTAAAATGCCTCCCAGTTTTCATGTCCACGTTCAGACGGAATGACGGGCGCCACAGCCGCTTTCAGGGTCGCAGGGAGAGTGGCGTTCGCATGTTTCAAAGGCGGGCTTTCAAGTTTGAAAACCGAAACGGCCTGGGTCAGTTTGTCAGCCTGCTCTTCAAGCGAGGCGGCTGCAGCCGAGGCCTGCTCAACCAACGACGCGTTCTGCTGTGTCACATCATCCATCTCGGTAACGGCCAGGCTGACCTGCTGAATGCCCCGGCTCTGCTCATCGGAAGCCGCCGCGATCTCCGAAATGATGTCATTTACCCGACGGAAAGCTTCTACCGTTTCCATCATGGTGCTACCCGCATTGCTGACAAGCGTGGTGCCGCCGTTGATGAGCCCGACCGAAGCAGAAATGAGCCCTTCGATCTCTTTGGCCGCCTGCGCGCTTCGCTGCGCCAGACTGCGCACTTCGCTGGCAACCACGGCGAATCCGCGGCCCTGTTCTCCTGCCCGCGCGGCTTCCACCGCCGCATTTAGCGCAAGAATGTTGGTCTGGAAGGCAATGCTGTTGATGACGCTGGTGATCTCGGCAATCTTTTTCGAACTGCCGGAGATATCGTCCATGGTTTTCACCACGCGATTAACGATGTTCCCGCCCGTATGGGCTTTGTCAGAAGCGTCAGAGGCCAGCTGACAGGCATGGTGAGCATTGTCAGCGTTCTGTTTCACCGTGGCGGTCAGTTGCTCCATGCTTGCCGCTGTCTGTTCCAGTGACGCCGCCTGTTGTTCTGTTCTTGACGAGAGATCGGTATTCCCGGAAGAAATTTCTCCCGCGCTCTGAAGAATGGCAATGGCACCATCGCGCACGGTTCCAACCGTACTCGACAGCGAGGACTGCATCAGTTGAAGACGCGAGAGCAGCAGGCCTGGCTCGTTTCGGCCACAAACGTCAGGCGGTAGCGTCAAGTCACCATGTGCAATCAGGTCGATACGCGAGAGGGATTGCCGTAACGGGGTGATAATGACCTTTTTCAACAGAACAAAAGCCAGGAGTACGATCGTCACCGATGCCACAAAAGCCGCCAGCATCGTGATATAGCCCGTATTCACCTGATCCACCGCATCCTGTTTTATCGCCTGCGACCGCTGATTGCGCATATCAATCGCTTTCATCAACACATCTTTATAAGCTTTATCGAGTCTGTCGGCTTCCGTTTCATCGGCGATGATTTCTTCAAAGCTTCCCTGTTTCGCCGCGTCAATCATCGGCAGCAAACCTTTACGAAGATAATCGCTGAAACGTGCCTGAAGCTGTGTATCAATATCCGCGCCTTCGGGCGATTTGACGGCGCGATGCAGATAAATGTTAAGCCCTTTCTCTGCCTTCTTTAGGCTGACATCTGTTGCAAGTAAATGCGCTTTATAGTTATCCGTGTCCGCAATGCGCGCGGCGGCACCCGCCTGAATAATTTGCAGCCGCGCCGAACGCATATGTGTCGAACTGTCGAGCAGCCCCTGCCGAACCGCAATCTCGTCAGTCGAATCATCCAGCGAGTGTTTGCTCTGCGCAAGAAACCAGGCCGAAAGGCCTATGCCAGAGACGAATAACAGTAAGATGCAGCCAAATACCAGGCTGAATAAAGGAACAAGCTTAAGGTTATGCCAGAGACTCAGCTTGACGTTGTCATTGGCTGTGATGTGCATTTTCGTCCTCTCCTTATGTGATGAACTGTTTATAGTCATCGGCAGGAAAAGGGCAGTTTTTACGATGAAATTGACCTCAGAATCAATTCCTTACAACATGTCATCATTCTCACGTGATGTTTTTAATAAAGCTAAATATCACGTCAACAGACCTGTTTTTTTAACGATTTTTTAGGAAAAAACATCTTACTGTCACAAAGACGTTCAACGTGAATATCAGGCTGAGCGCGATATTCACGCGGCAGCTTATGACGTTCACTGTCGCCTTGGGTTAAACAACAAAAAGGCCGCAACGTGCGCCGTTGCGGCCTTGCTTACAGGTGACGCGCCGAATGAGGTTCAGCGCAGGTTGATATTCAGACGGTTGTGCGCCGTGCGTAATCCCGCAGGCGAAAACCCATCAGCCCCAGGGCCAGGAAGTAGGCTCCCCCGCCTACCGCACAGACTAATGCGAGTCGCAGCAGGCGCCAGAGCATATTCCCTTGTTCCCAGACGGGCATCCAGTACAGCATGCCAAACAGCGCGGCTGCCATTATCGCGACGGCCACCAGTAAGCGCAGCAGGAAACCCAGCCAGCCCGGCTGCGGCTGGAAGATCGCCTTTTTGCGCAACTGCCAGTAAAGCAGTGCAGCATTGAGGCAGGCCCCCAGACCAATCGAGAGCGCGAGGCCAGCATGCTTAAGGGGGCCGATAAAGGCCAGGTTCATGAGCTGAGTCACGATCAGCGTGATAATGGCAATTTTGACCGGGGTTTTAATGTCCTGGCGCGAATAAAATCCCGGTGCCAGGACTTTCACGACAATCAGCCCCATCAGCCCGACCGAATAGGCAACAAGCGCGCGCTGGGTCATGGCGGCATCGAACGCGGTGAATTTACCATACTGGAACAGCGCGACAGTCAGGGGACCGGATAACATTCCCAAGGCTACCGCGCTGGGTAACGCCAGCAAAAAGCACAAACGCAGGCCCCAGTCCATTAAGCGTGAATACTCATCGTGATTGCCGCTGGAGAAGCTTTTCGCCAGCGACGGCAACAAGATGGTGCCCAGCGCCACGCCCAACACGCCGGAAGGAAACTCCATCAGACGATCGGCATAGTACATCCAGGAGACAGAGCCCGATACCAGGAAAGAGGCAAAAATAGTGTTGATAATCAGCGAGATTTGACTGACGGAGACGCCCAGGATGGCGGGCCCCATCTGACGCATAACGCGCCACACACCTGCATCACGCAGGTTAAGACGCGGCAGTACCAGCATGCCGAGTTTCTTGAGGTGCGGTAACTGATAGCCTAACTGCAGCAGTCCACCCACGACGACGGCCCACGCCAGCGCCATCACTGGCGGATGGAAATGCGGCGCCGCAAACAGGGCAAAACCAATCATGCTGACGTTCAGCAGCGTGGGCGCAAAAGCCGGTACGGAAAAACGGTTCCAGGTGTTAAGTATTGCCCCGGCCAGGGAGGCAAGGGAGATCAACAGAATATAGGGAAAGGTGACGCGCAGCAGCGCGCTGGTCAGGGCGAATTTATCCGCCGTATCCGCGAATCCCGGCGCAGTGACCAGAATGACCCAAGGCGCGGCAACCATTCCCGCAACCGTCACAACAGCCAATGCCAGCGTCAGCAGCCCCGATACGTAGGCAACAAACAACCGCGTCGCCTCTTCTCCCTGCTTGCTCTTGTACTCGGCTAAAATAGGCACAAAAGCCTGCGAGAATGCGCCTTCCGCAAAAATGCGTCGCAGCAGATTCGGCAGTTTAAAGGCAACAAAGAAGGCATCGGTAGCCATACCGGCCCCGAATACGCGCGCCACTATGGCATCACGGGCGAAGCCCAGCACGCGGGAAAACAGCGTCATGGAACTGACCGCTGCCAGCGATTTCAACAAATTCATAATTGACGGGGCATCCTGAAAAAAATCGGCAAATGCGTGACTTAGCACGGGTTATGTCACATCTCGGCCGATAGTCTACTGCCATCGCGCGAAATGACCAGTGCTGAGTGTTACAAGGCGTTATTCCCGTTCGGCATCGCGCCACATTGATTCGACCACGCGTTGCGCCAGCAGGGCCTGCTCGCCACTGGTCTCCGGCTTTGTCTGATTTTCGACACACTGGATAAAATGCTCTGCGGCCCCGACGAATCCGCGCTGGGCCAGATGGCTCTGCCAGGAGGGAGAAGGCGTGATCACCACCCCCGCCCCTCGCTCCACTTGCCCGTCGCGCATATCATGAATATCAATGCATTGGCCATCGCCTATGGCGCTGACGCGTTCGCGCTGGCTTCCTGCCCGACGATGCATGCTGGTCGTGACCTGCAACTGTCCGGCATTGAAATGGTGCTCCGCATACAGCATCTGTCCCTGCTCATTGGTCAAGATGTGCCCCTGACGCGGAAGCGAACGTCCCCCGGCCAGCCACAAGGCGGTGTCGACAACATGGAGATAATCATCCAGTAACGTGAAGCGCAGATCCTGTGGACCCACGCTGTCGCTGCGGTGTTTCTCAACACGCAGCGAAGCAACCGATGCCATCTCGTCTTTGAGCTGCTGATAGGCGGGCGCAAAACGGCGATTAAAGGCCACCATCAGTCGGCGCTGTTTCTTTTCGGCCAGCGTAACAAGCGCCTCGGCCTGACTCAGGTTTTCTGCCAGCGGCTTATCGACACAGACGTCTTTTCCCGCCTGCAGCAGTGCATGCACGACCTCGTAATGACTGGCCGTACTGGTATGAACAAACACGGCATCACAGGCGGCCGCCAGGGCATTCAGCGTGCTGAAACAGGGGATCCGGTAACGTTCGCACACGACCTGCGCGTTCGCCTGGTTCGGCGAAAATGCCCCCACTAACTGCCAGGCACGTGCCTGCGATAATACGGGCAGCCAGGCCTTTTGCGCGATGCCGCCTAAGCCGACAACACCAATACGAATCGTCATTTAGTGTTCTCTTTCCTGTAGCAGCGCCAGCTGCGCCTGTAAGTCTGCCACCTGCTGCTCCAGCGCGACGACGCGTTCCAGTAGGGCGACATCATGTGTGACTGCGTCAACCTGCGTCGGTGCGGGCGCTACCTCGCCGGCCAACAAGTGCATAAAGCGGCTTTCACGCTTGCCGGGCTCACGGGCCAGCCGTACAACCATCGGGCCGTCATCGCGTGACGCCAGCCCTTCCAGGGTCTGTTCGACTTCAGCCACGTCGGCAAACTCGTGCAGGCGTCCGCTTCGCGTGCGCAGTTCACCCGGCGTCTGCGCGCCGCGCAGGAACAGAAGCGTCAGAACGGCTACTTCTGCACGGCTGAGCTGCAGATGTCCAAATGCCGAATTGCAGAAGCGCTGCTCATATTTAACGACCCGCTGGCCGAAGCCACTGTTCGCCGTCACCAGGTGTTTTTTAACCAGCTGGTCGAGCTCATTCTGGACATCGCTTTCGCTCAGTTCCATCACCGGCTCGCGGTTTGACTTCTGATTGCAGGCGTTAACCACCGCGTTCAACGAAAGCGGGTACTGTTCCGGCGTGGTCACCTGTTTTTCCAGCAGGCAACCTAACACGCGCAGAGCCTGCACCGACAAGGCTATCTTCATTTACCCCTCCTCGGGTTATCCACGACGGTTGGGCGTCCATTCTTTGCAGGTCAACGCCGTCAGGACATGATCCTGCCACTCGCCATTAATCATTAAATAATTTTTAGCATATCCCTCTTTTTCAAACCCGAGGCGCGCCAGCAGATCGCCACTACGCTGGTTGTGCGGCATATAGTTAGCCATGATGCGATGAATATACTGTTGCCGCTGCATATAACGAATCGCCGACTGCAGCGCCTCAAACATCATGCCCTGCCCCTGCCATTTTTCGCCGAGGGAATACCCAAGGTAACAGGCATGAAAGGCCCCGCGCAGGACATTGCTGAAGTTAGCCACGCCGCGTACCTCGGTTTCGTTGCTGTCCATCAACACAAAGTAGAAAGCCGATCCCTGTTTATGCATATCCGCAATCAGGCCGAGCCGCGCCTGCCAGCCAGAGGGATAACAATGGCTGTCATCGCGAACCGGTTCCCACGGCCTGAGAAAATCGCGATTTTCCGCATAGTAATCCGCTAACCGCCACGCATCGCGTTCGTGAACCAGTCTTACCACCAGCCGCTCGGTCGTGAGTCTCACCCTCAGCGCGGCAGAACGATAGCCAAACATCATCTCTCCTGAAATCCATGGCGGGAAGGAAATGCCAGTCTTTGATAACGTTCACTATAACCGTCGCCAGGTCTGCGGTAAAACGTTACGCGCGCAATCACAGACGGGCTGACCGTTTATGCTCCTGTGCGCTGACAGTGAAACCGCTCTTAACTGTTTCACTGCAGTCTGCGCGACACAAAAGATGCGTCGCGTCCCCTGTCCTGCACGTGAACAGTTGCCCTTGCTGGCATGGGTGGGTTAGCCGTCACTGATCACGATGCCTGACCTGCTGGACGGGGCCTGGCTGACCCGGTGATCGCCGGCGAAGGGCTGCCAGCCTGCAGCGAAAGGCACGTTCGGTTACCCTAACTCAGCCCATTCCTGATGACAGACTGCACGCATTAGGGCAGGCTATGCCCTGATCTACTTTTTCATTTAAACGAGGGAATTATGAAGAAGGCTTTTCACGGGCTGATTGCCCTGTTTTTCGCGGTATTGCTGAGCGGCTGTAATCAGTTAACCCAGTACACCATCAGCGAGCAGGAGGTCAATCAGGCGCTGCAAAAACACAATAATTTCGAAAAAGACGTTGGCGTCTCAGGGCTGGTGAATGCCCATATTGTCCTGAATAACCTGACCAGTCAGATTGGTCGCGAAGAGCCGGGTAAAGTAACGTTATCGGGTAATGCGAAAATCAACGTGTCTTCGCTGTTTGGTCCACAACAGGCCGATATGCAGCTGAAGATGCGTGCGCAACCGGTGTTCGACAAACAGCAGGGTGCGATTTATCTGCGCGATATGGAAATTGTGGATGCACAGGTTCAGCCAGACAAGATGGCGTCCATCATGAAAACGCTGACGCCCTACCTGAATCAATCGCTGAAAAGCTATTTTGACCAGCAGCCTGCCTATGTGCTGAGTGCCGATCGCAGTAAAGCTGAATCGCTGGCGAAGAAATTTGCTAAAGGGTTGGAAGTGAAGCCAGGCGAGCTGGTGATCCCGTTCACCGATTAGCGCATTCCGACAAATTTATCGCCTGCCTGATCCGCGCCTTTCGGCGCGGATTGCTTATCAGATGCAAAAACAGGTGCAAACGGTTGCCTGAGTCCTTATGCTTATAACCCGGCCTAAACACGCCATTCGTTTATCCTTCATGCCGGAGCCGTATTAATGACCGCACAACCTCAGCAACTTACTATCCGCCGCCCAGATGACTGGCATATCCATCTTCGTGATGACGAGATGCTTAAAACGGTGCTGCCCTACACCAGCGCGGTGAACGGTCGGGCTATCGTGATGCCCAACCTGGTTCCGCCGGTGGTCAGCGTCGCGGCGGGCGAAGCCTATCGCGACCGCATTCTGGCCGCGTTGCCTGACGGTCATGACTTTACCCCGCTGATGACCTGCTACCTGACCGACTCGTTAGACGCCGAAGAACTGGCGCGCGGTTACCACTCCGGCTTGTTCACTGCGGCCAAGCTCTATCCTGCCCATGCGACAACCAACTCCAGCCACGGCGTGACCAACATTGCGTCAATCGCGTCGGTGCTGGAGCGGATGCAAACGCTGGGCATGCCGCTGTTAGTGCATGGCGAGGTGACTGATTCACATATTGATATCTTTGACCGTGAAGCCCGCTTTATTGAAACGGTGATGGAACCGCTGCGTAAGCAATTCCCTGCGCTGAAAGTCGTGATGGAGCATATTACGACCAAAGATGCCGCAGACTATGTGGAAAGCGCCAATGAAAACCTGGCCGCTACCCTTACCCCCCAGCACCTGATGTTTAACCGCAACCATATGCTGGTGGGCGGAATTCGTCCGCACCTTTACTGTCTGCCCATTCTGAAGCGCAATACGCATCAGCAGGCGTTGCGCAAAGTGGTGGCCAGCGGTCATCCACGTTTCTTCCTGGGTACCGACACCGCGCCTCACCTGAGCCATCTGAAAGAGAGCAGCTGCGGCTGTGCTGGCGTATTCAATGCGCCTACCTCCCTGCCCGCTTATGCCACGGTGTTTGAGGAGATCGGTGCGCTGGCGCATTTTGAAGCGTTCTGTTCCGAGAACGGTCCACGCTTCTATGGTCTGCCGCTGAACGAAGGCACCATCACGCTGGTGCGTGAGCCCTGGACAGTCGCAGAAACAATTGAAATGGGCTCACATCAGCTGGTGCCTTTCCTGGCCGGTGAAACGCTGAACTGGCGTGTAAAATAATTTCACTTGCCTCCGGCATATTTATACTGTAGTTATATACAGTATCTTATACGGAGGCTTTTATGCGTGTTGAAATTACCGTTGCCAAGACCCAACCTCTACCCGCTGGTGCGATAGAAGCCCTGAGCCAGGAACTGTCGCGCCGTATCGATGAACAATTCCCGCAATTCACCAATCACGTCAAAGTGCGTTACGCCACGGCTAACCAGCTCAGCGTGATGGGCGGAGATAAAGAGACGCGTGAACAAATCAGCGAAATCCTGCAACAAACGTGGGAAAGCGCTGACGACTGGTTCATTACCGATTAACCGCCACTGTGCTGTTTTTTGCCGGGTTTCGCCACCCGGTTTTTTTATCTTCATTTAAAGTCTGCCTAACCCCTCTCCCCATCTGGACTCTGAATGATCAATGTCCTATGCTGGCGCTGATCATGCATAAAAGGAGTTGCATCCCATGACTACAGATAAACCCGAAGAAGCGATGACCTTTGGCGAGTTGTTAACGCTGATTGGTGAACAGCAGCGTCGTTTAACGGTGCTGGAAAATGCGTTCTCCAGCCTGATTTTCTGTCTTGATGACCGGGCCAGTCAGTTACTGGTGCATAATCTTTCTCTTGAAGCCCAGAATCAAAACCATGATGAGCAACTGCAGCAGCAGTTTGCGCGCCTGGCCGAAACGTTACAGAAGCGCAGTGGGACAACCGGCGCGGAGACCGCCCTAATCTGACGTGCGGTTAACGCCAGTGATGAACAACTTTTACTGTTTAAATAGGACGATTACCTACCTGTCATTCTGGTATTATATCTTCTCAGCTTTACCGTTTTAGAGACAAACATTCTGCTTTCAGGCGTTCCGTGATACGTTTTAATCAGTAAATCGCTATATTGCTGTTATAATTGTTTCGCAGTGGAAATAAAAAAGCCGCATTGAACCTCATCATGCACTTCGTTTAACGAGTAATAAGGAGGTTATAATGGACAGTCGCAAAGATGTAATTCAGACCCATCCACTGGTGGGCTGGGATATCAGTACTGTTGACAGCTATGATGCGATGATGATCCGCCTGCACTCCCTTTCGTCGCAAGATCAAACAGAAGAAGACGCAGACGTTGGCCCGACTTACTGGCTGACGACTGATGTAGCAAAGCAGTTCATCTCCATTCTTGAAGCCGGTATCGCCAAGATTGAATCTGCCGAGCAAGTAGAACGACTACTAAAGAAGCATTAATACTGCTGCATCAGCAAGGCACCCTTCAGGGTGCCTTTTTTATTGGGCTTTCTGGTATGCTGTTGATTATGTAACCCTTTCAGGAGTTCCATTTTCATGATTTACGATCTTATTGTGGTCGGGAGCGGCTCAGTCGGCGCAGCAGCAGGCTATTACGCCACGCAGGCCGGCCTCTCCGTACTGATGATTGACAGCGCCCATCCGCCTCATACTCAGGGCACCCACCACGGCGAAAGCCGCCTGATTCGTCATGCTTACGGAGAAGGCGAGCGCTATGTGCCGCTGGTATTGCGTGCGCAGACGTTATGGGATGCGCTTGAGCAGCAGGCTGGCGAGCGCATTATGCACCGGTGCGGCGTCCTGAATATCGCCCCTGCTCACTCCGTGTTTATTCAAAACGTCATCAACAGCGCAAAAGCCTGGCAGCTTCCCGTCGAGATATTACAGGCCGCGGAGGTCAGAAAACGCTGGCCGCAGTTTAACGTCCCCGATGAGTACCTGGGCGTATTTGAGCCACAGTCCGGTTTTTTAAAAAGTGAACAGGCGGTGCGGAGCTGGATTCAGCTGGCGGAAAAACAGGGCTGCGCGCAGCTGTTTAACTGCCCCGTCACGCAAATCAGTCGTGAAGGCGATTTACAGCAGGTCACCACGATTGACGGCATTTACCGTGGGCGAAAAATGCTGGTGAGCGCCGGGACATGGGTCAGCAAACTGGTGCCGGATTTGCCAGTGGCACCAACGCGTAAGGTCTTTGCCTGGTATCAGGCTGATGGTCGTTACAGTGAAAACAATGCCTTTCCCGGATTCACCTGCGAAATGGCCGATGGCAGCCAGTATTATGGTTTCCCTGCCGATAACAACGCCCTGAAGTTAGGCCGCCATGATGGGGGCCAGTTGATGACCCAACCCGAAGATCGTAAACCCTTCGGTAGCCTGGCCGCCGATGGCAGCGAAACATTCCGCTTTTTGCGCCAGTTTTTACCCGGCGTTGGCGTGTGTTTGCACGGGGAAGCCTGTAGTTATGATGTCAGCCCCGATGAAGACTTTATTATCGATACCGTGCCGGGCGATCCTGACCGTCTGGTGATAACGGGCTTAAGCGGACACGGTTTCAAATTTGCCAGCGTTTTAGGCGAGCTTGCCAGTCAGTTTGCGCAGAATCAGCCTTTCAGTTTTGATCTCACACCGTTCAGGCTGTCACGCTTTCAGTAAATAGGGTGCGGCGGCCCGGTTTTACGCGGCGCCGCACTGACATATATTTACATTCCGTTTTTTTCTGACGCCCTTCCTGCTGTTATATCCACGTAAACAGGCCCGTTTATCCACTTTTCCACGTCTCAGCGCCCGCGTAAAAAAGCCTTGTTCAATAATATTGTGCTTACGCGCACCGCTACGCGAGCCGATTTCATTAGTACAGGAGATATTTATAGAAAAGTAAGCATTATTGCTTTTGTGTTTCATTCTGTAGATTCTTATTTCTACATATTCTTAAGATACCGCTGCAAAAATGTTGCTAAGAAATTCACCCGGTCGTTATGGATGGCTCTCCATTTTCCTACACTGGTCAATGGCATTGGTTATCTATGCCATGTTCGCCCTGGGATTATGGATGGTTGGGCTGAGCTATTACGATACCTGGTATCACAATGCGCCAGAGATTCATAAGAGCATCGGGGTCATTCTGATGCTGGCCCTGATTATTCGCCTGATATGGCGCGTGGTTTCGCCGCCGCCTAAACCCCTGAGCAGTTATTCCCCTCTTGTGCGCATCACGGCTGTCGTGGCGCACGGATTACTCTATGGCCTGCTGATCGCCATCCTCTTCAGTGGCTATTTAATCTCTACCGCCGACGGCAAACCGGTTTCGGTGTTTGGCTGGTTCTCTCTGCCTGCTGTACTGACCGGCGCGGGCGAACAGGCAGATTTAGCGGGAGATATTCATTTATGGCTGGCCTGGAGCATCGTGATCCTGTCGGTATTACATGGTCTGGCCGCACTAAAGCACCACTTTATCGATCGCGATATCACCCTGAAAAGGATGCTGGGTCTGGGCATCCGTTCACCCTCTGAAAAGGAAAAATAATATGTTCAAAAAAACGCTTCTGGCCATCACAGGTGCCGGCCTGCTGCTGGGTTCACTGACCGCCAGTGCCGCTGATTACAAAATTGATAAAGAGGGCCAGCACGCCTTTGTACAGTTTCGTATCAAGCACTTAGGCTACAGCTGGCTGTACGGCACCTTTAAAGATTTCGACGGTTCGTTCAGCTTCGATGCCAGTAATCCTTCAGCCGATAAAGTGGATGTGACCATCAACACCAACAGCGTGGACACCAACCATGCCGAGCGTGACAAACATATTCGCGGTCCTGAATTCCTGAATGTGGCCAAACATCCCACTGCAACCTTTAAATCAACCTCAGTGAAGAAAGACGGCGATAAACTGGCCGTTACAGGGGATTTAACGCTGAATGGCGTGACGAAACCTGTGACGCTGGAAGCCAAAATGATGGGTGAAGGTAAGGATCCGTGGGGCGGCTATCGTGCCGGTTTTGAAGCGGAAGGCGAGATTGCGCTGAAAGACTTTAATATTACTCAGGATCTTGGGCCAGCCTCTCAGAACGTTGAGTTAATCATCTCAGTAGAAGGCGTACGTCAGTAATCTTAAGCCGCCTGAAGCCAGGCTTCAGGCGGCTCCGGCTATTTGCGGGTTGGCGCAGGAATGGTCATGTTCAGCAAGCCACGCGACTTGTTGAAAATTTTATTGCCATTCTCACGTCCTGCCCGGCGAGCGCGTTGCTCTTCGGGTGACAGGCGGGCTTCCTCCTGACAGAGCGGGCTACAGCAGTGCTCGTACTTTTCGGCACAACGTTCACACTGGATAAACAGCAGGTGACAGCCGTCATTAACGCAGTTTACGTGGGTGTCACACGGCGTCCCGCACTGGTGGCAGTGGGATAACACATCATCCGAAATACGCTCGCCCATGCGTTCATCAAAAACAAAGTTCTTGCCTTTGAAACGCACCGGAAGATTTTGTTCCCGTGCGCGGCGCGCATACTCAATAATGCCGCCTTCGACGTGATAAACATCTTCGAACCCGTTATGGCGCATCCAGGCGCTGGCTTTTTCACAGCGAATCCCCCCGGTGCAGTACATGACGATTTTTTTATCCTTCTTATCCTTCAGCATGTCCACCGCCATCGGCAACTGGTCACGGAAGGTATCGGCAGGCACCTCAAGCGCATTATCAAAGCGCCCGACTTCATACTCGTAATGATTTCGCATATCCACGAATACCGCATCGGGATCGTCAAGCATAGCGTTCACTTCCGCCGCTTTCAGATAGTTGCCAACGTCGCTGGCATCAAAAGTTTCATCGTCGATGCCGTCCGCGACAATGCGGTCACGTACTTTCAGACGCAATACCCAAAACGATTTGCCATCGTCGTCGAGCGCGATATTCATACGCAGATGATTTAACGCCGGATCAAAACCGTATAAATAGGCCTTCATCGCCTCGTACTGGCTGGCGGGCACGCTCAGTTGTGCGTTGATGCCTTCGTGCGCAACGTAAATACGCCCAAACACCTTCAATGCGGTTAACCCGAGATAGAGTTCGTCGCGAAACGCTTTTGGATCGGCAATAGTGAAATACTTGTAAAAAGAGACTGTGGTGCGCGGCTCGGTTTCCGCCAGCATGCGCGCCTTCAGCTCTTTATTGGAAACAAGGTTGTGTAACACTGGCATGGTGTTCGTTCCTGTTATCAATAGAAGAAATTTAGCGCGCACATGATACCTGAATTGAAAAAAATGCGAAGCGTATAAGAAAAATTGATAGTTTAACCTGTACATTTTCGCCGGTCCGGGTATTCATACTTCTCTTTTTGCTCCCGACAACAACCTGCGAAATGCTGTAACATTTCAGCAGTGGGAAAAAAATGGCACAATAACCGCAACTGACGAAAAACAGCACCGCTGGTGCACGACGCAGGATAATAATATTTAAGATGACCCAATTGCCCCAATTTTCACGCGCGCTTTTGCATCCCCGCTATTGGTTAACCTGGCTGGGCATAATTCTGTTGTATATCCTGGTATTGCTGCCCTATCCACTACTCTATGCACTTGGTTGCCGTATTGGTCGCCTTGGTATGCGCTTCATGAAGCGACGCGTGGCCATTGCGCGCCGTAATCTGGAGCTCAGCTTTCCCGAGATGCCGGAAGTCGATCGCGAAGCCATGATTAAGCATAACTTTGAATCGGTAGGGATGGGGCTGATTGAAACCGGCATGGCCTGGTTCTGGCCCGACTGGCGCATCCACAAATGGCACAAACCTTCTGGTCTGGAACATATTCAGCAGGCCCATGATAGCCAGCGCGGCGTACTGTTAATTGGCATGCATTTCTTAACGCTGGAGATCGGTGCTCGCATGTTTGGCATCCATAATCCCGGCATTGGCGTCTACCGGCCTAACGACAATAAATTAATCGACTGGCTGCAGACGCGCGGTCGTATGCGCTCAAACAAAGGGATGTTAGATCGTAAAGATCTCAAAGGCATGATTCGGGCGTTAAAGCGCGGCGATATCATCTGGTACGCGCCCGACCATGATTATGGCCCGCGCAGCAGCGTATTTGTGCCCTTCTTTGGCGTGGAAAAGGCGGCAACAACCGTGGGTACGCATATGCTGATCCGCACCGGTAAACCCGCCGTCATCCCCTTTGTTCCACGTCGCCTGCCCGAAGGACGCGGCTACGAACTGATTATTCTGCCTGACGTCAGCGCGAATTTTCCCCTGACCAGCGACGAAGACACGGCTCTGCGCATGAACAAGGTGGTTGAAGAAGGCGTGCTCATCGCCCCTGAACAGTACATGTGGCTGCACCGCCGTTTCAAAACCCGGCCAGAAGGTGAGCCTTCACGCTATTAGGTCCGCTGCTCAGCCGCTGTTCGCGCTTACTGCGAGCAGCGGCTGCCGGGCGATAACGGACTGAACAGTTCCAACGTAATCAGGCGATGAATATGATTATCCGAGGCGGCGATGTCCAGCCCTGGCATATTGAGTATGCAAAGCCCGTCGAGCCCACAGACCAGACTAATTAGCCGCCAGGCAATATTTTCCGCTTTATCAAGTAGCCTGAACTCACCGGCTTCCTCCCCCGCCTTGATGACGGCGACGGTTTCCTGCTGCCACATCTCCATTGCAACGATATAGGCGCCACGCATTTCTGCATCGCGTCCTGCCAGGATCTGGGCTTCGCGCCACAACCGAATGTAGGGCTCAAACCGGCCATCATCGCTACCCAGCATGGAGAAGAGTCGCTCACGCCAGCTGGCGTTTTCCGTTACGGTTTCGGTGTCCAGTATTCTTCGGCTCAGGCGAATAAACGCCTGGGACTTAAGCTCGCCAATACCCGAGAAGTGATGATGCACCTGACCGACGGCAACCTGCGCCTCTGCGGCGATACGTCTTACCGTCATGGCCGCATAGCCTTCCTGAAGGGCAACGGTCATTGCGGCCTGCAGTATGCCTTCCCGGCGCTCATCGCGACTTAAATAGTTCATCTCAACCTACCTGAAACGGTAAAGCAACGAGTCTAACAAAAAGCTGGACAAGCGTTCAACATTAAGTAGGATCCGTTTTGGACATGTGTTCAACTTTATTTCAAAGGGATCGTAATGCTTCGTCAGTGGGTCGCGTTGGTGATTATCGTCATGCTGTATATCCCGGTCGCAATCGATGCCACGGTGCTGCATGTTGCCGTACCGACGCTGAGCATGGCGCTAAACGCCAGTGGCAACCAGCTGCTGTGGATCATTGATATCTACTCACTGGTCATGGCCGGTATGGTGTTACCTATGGGTGCACTGGGCGATCGTATCGGATTTAAACGCCTGCTGATAACGGGTAGCCTGCTGTTTGGCCTGTCATCGCTGGCGGCGGCGCTGGCCCCTTCGGCTGCGTGGCTGATAGCAACCCGCGCGTCACTGGCCATCGGGGCAGCCATGATAATCCCGGCAACGCTTGCCGGGATCCGGACACTGTTTGTTGAAGCGCGCGATCGCAATATTGCGCTGGGCGTCTGGGCCGCCGTCGGTTCCGGTGGCGCCGCGTTTGGCCCGCTGATTGGCGGTGCCGTACTGGAACATTATGACTGGGGGGCGATTTTTTTCATTAACGTCCCGCTTGTCGTGGTGATAGTTGCGCTCGCCGTCTGGCTGATTCCGGGACAGCCGGGGCGACCGGAGCAAAAACTGAATCTGCCCCATGCGCTGCTGTTGATCGTCGCCATACTGCTGTTGGTCTACAGCGCCAAAACGGCGCTCAAGGGTGATGTATCGCCGTCGCAGGTCACGGCAGCCCTGATCGCAGGCGCCGCGATGCTTGCCTTGTTTATCCGTCTTCAACGGCGAGCGGAACAGCCGATGATCGATTTGCAGCTGTTTTGCCATCGCATAATTTTAAGTGGTGTGGTGATGGCCCTGACCGCGATGATCGCGCTGGTGGGTTTTGAACTGCTTATGGCGCAGGAGCTGCAGTTTGTTCATGGCTTCACGCCCTTCGAAGCCGGAAAATTTATGTTGCCGGTCATGATTGCCAGCGGCTTCAGCGGCCCCATCGCAGGGATCCTGGTCGGCAAGCTGGGTCTGAGGCCGGTCGCAGTTGGCGGCATGGGATTCAGCGGTATCAGCTTTCTGGGGCTGTCGATGCTGGACTTCAGTACCCAGCAGTGGCAGGCCTGGAGCCTGATGGTGCTGCTGGGCTTTAGCGCATCCAGTGCCCTGCTGGCGTCGACCTCTGCCATTATGGCGGCCACGCCAAAAGAAAAAGCCGCCGCAGCCGGCGCCATTGAAACCATGTCCTATGAGCTGGGTGCCGGACTGGGCATTGCCCTCTTTGGTCTGCTGCTGACCCGTAGCTTTACCGCTTCGATTGTGCTGCCGTCGGTACTGGATCCTGGGCTTGCAGAAAAAGCCTCATCCTCCATCGGTGAGGCCATTAAAGTGGCACAGACGCTGGAGCCTGCACTCGCCGGGGCAACGATTCAGGCGGCAAAAGCGGCCTTTATCACCTCTCACAGCGTGGCGCTGGTCAGCGCGGCTGTGCTGTTACTCCTGCTGGCTACCGGTATTGGATTTAGCCTGACAAAGAGCGCACAGAAGTAACCGATGCGTTGCCGCGAACCGGCGCTGCAACGGGAGAACGATCCCGCAGTAACGATCGTGATAATATTCGCGATCGTTACTGCCTGAAGCCCTGTGATCAGGCTGGCGATAGCGCCGCTGAGCGGCTCAACAACGGAAAAATCTATGCTCTGGCTTATCTCTAAATATGCGATAACTGCCCTGATGGTGGTGATTATTTCTGAAGCGGCTAAACGTAGCGATCGCCTGGGTGGGCTCCTGGCCGCCCTGCCGCTTGTCACCATCCTGGTGTTGATCTGGATGAAACTTGAAGGACAGAGCCAGACGAAGATCGCCGCTCATGCCTGGTATACTTTCTGGTATGTGGTACCGACCCTGCCGATGTTTATCCTCTTCCCGTTTTTGTACCAACGTACCGGCTTCTGGCTCACGCTGGGGCTGAGTTGCCTGATCACGATCGTCCTGTTCATGCTGTGGGCAGGTTTTCTGAAAAGGTTTGGTATTGACCTGTTGTAGGCCAGCAGGTGTTCACACAACACCGAGCTAGAGCAGCTAACGGATGCGATTCAGGACTGGCTGTATGTGCAGAACGTTTGTCCTCTAAAGTGGCCCGACTTTCCCTCCTGAGATTTTCGTCTATTCTTCACTGAAATCACGTTAATCAGGCAAGGAGAGAAGCATGAGTATGTTCACTACACTGGAAGAAGCGATTGATGCTGCGCGTGAAGAGTTTCTCGCCAGCCATCCGGATATTGAGCAAGACGATGCGGCCATCAACCAGTTTGGCCTGCAAAAATATGTGATGCAGGACGGTGACATCATGTGGCAGGCAGAGTTCTTCGAAGACGAAGGGGATTCGGGCGAGTGTTTGCCTGTGCGCAGCAATGAAGCCGCTCAGGCTATCTTTGACGGCGATTTTGATGAGATTGAACTGCGTCAGGAGTGGTTAGCAGAAAATACGCTGCACGAGTGGGATGACGGTGAGTTTCAACTTGAACCTCCGCTGGACAGTGAAGAAGGTAAAGCCGCGGCGCAGGAATGGGAAGACGATAACAGCGACTCTGACCGCAGTTACTCGTAAGGGCCATGGCTGGCATCTACCGGAATCAGCAGCGTGTCGACCACCAGTGACAGCGGCAGGTCGAGAATGGTGATAACCCGCCATGCGCCATCACGGATATCCCACTTTACGCCGGGGTAAAACTGATTACCGTGTCCCTGCCCGGGCACGGTGCGGCTGATGATACTGCCACAGCCGCTCAGCGTAACGACGGCGAGGGATAACAGGATGACTTTAGCGAATGTATTCACAATAGCGACTCAGGTTAAACAGGCGCTATTTTAATCATGAGTTGAGCCGGGTTGCCATCCCCATTCGTGCAAAGTGCAAAATAATGTTGCCGTCTGTAACCGGCGACGGGCGTAAAAAAAGCGGCATTTCTGCCGCTTTCTTCGTTGCTACGCCTGATGCGGTAAGGCATCGGGGTTGAGAGGCATTTTTTGATAGCTCTCTACCCACTGATGATACTTTTCACCACTTTCCCACAGGCGAGTATGTACACGCGCCAGCACCACCGGATCGCTGATCAGCTGCAAGCGCTGCTCTCGATTCAGTTTTTCCGGCGCATCGCTCAGTGCCTGATCGACGCGGCGATCGCGCGCATGATCAAGTAACTGACTCTGCTTGTGGCGTGAGGTCGCAAGCGCGGTCGCCAGGGCGTTAAACGCAGGATGGAACAGCGCATGCATAAAGCCATTTTTCAGCACGCGCTGACGGTTGAGTTCCACATAGCGATCGGTATCCACCAGCTCTTTCGGCGGATCGTACTCTTCCGGGATCAGGAACAGCTTCGCTTTCTTACTCTTGATGCCGAGGCCAGAGCGGCTCGACATCACCGATACAAACGGCGACAGAATAAGCGAGAACACGATTGGCGCCAGCCACCACAGGAAGTTGAGATCCAGCCATCCCATCCCGGCAGCCCAGACAATGCCCAGGGCCATCTGCGAACCGTGACGCTTGAAGGCTTCGCTCCAGGGTGTGGCATCATCGTCACGCTGCGGTGAGTTCCAGACCACTTCCCAGCCCAGGAACGCGCTTACCACAAATACGGTGTGGAACAGCATACGCACCGGTGCCAGCAGCACCGAGAACAGCATCTCCAGCAGCAGCGAGACGAACAGACGTAGCGCACCGCCGTAGGGTTTCGCCCCCTTACACCAGATCAGCACGACGCTGAGCAGTTTCGGCAGGAACAGCAGCACCAGCGTGGTCGAGAACAGCGCAATCGCCAGCTCAGGACGCCACTGGGGCCAGACCGGGAACAGCTGCCTTGGCTGCAGGAAGTAGGTGGGCTCCATGAGCGTATGCACCACCTGTAACGCGGTGGACAGTGCCAGGAACAGGAACCACAGCGGTGCCGACAGATAAGACATCACGCCCGTCAGGAAGACGGCACGGTGCACCGGGTGCATCCCTTTCACCAGAAACAGGCGGAAGTTCATCAGGTTACCGTGACACCAGCGGCGATCGCGCTTAAGTTCGTCCAGCAGGTTTGGCGGGAGCTCCTCATAGGAACCCGGCAAATCATAGGCGATCCATACGCCCCAGCCAGCACGGCGCATCAGTGCCGCTTCCACGAAGTCATGCGACAGGATGGAACCGGCAAACGAGCCTTCACCCGGCAGCGGTGCCAGTGCGCAGTGCTCGATAAACGGCTTCACACGAATGATGGCGTTATGGCCCCAGTAGTGCGACTCACCCAACTGCCAGAAGTGCAGACCGGCGGTAAACAACGGGCCGTAAACGCGGGTCGCAAACTGCTGACAACGCGCATAAAGCGTGTCCATGCCCGAGGCTTTTGGCGAAGACTGGATGATACCGGCATTAGGGTTAGCATCCATCATGCGCACCAGGCCCGTCAGACATTCACCGCTCATGACGCTGTCGGCGTCCAGCACCACCATGTAGCTATAGTTGCTGCCCCAGCGACGGCAGAAGTCATCGATGTTGCCGCTTTTACGCTTCACACGGCGACGACGACGGCGATAGAATATCTTGCCCGCGCCACCGACGTCACGTACCAGCTCCATCCAGGCTTTCTGCTCAGCGATAGCGATATCGGCATCGTAACTGTCACTCAGGATGTAAACATCAAAGTGCTCAGCATTGCCGGTACGCACCACTGATTCCCAGGTCGCCCGTAAACCAGCAAAAACGCGTCCTACATCTTCATTACAGATCGGCATGATCAGCGCGGTACGGTGCGCGGGATTAAGGGGTTCATCGCCGACGGTAGAATAGGAAATACTGTATTTATCCCGACCAATCAGCAGTTGCAGGAAGCCCATCAACGCCGTCCAGAAACCCGCCGACACCCAGCAGAACAGGATCGCAAACAGGAACAGAATCCCGGTCTGCAACACATAAGGCAGAATCTGCATAACAGACTGCTGCCAGTTCTGGTTGATCATGTCCATGGGATCCAGCAGCGTCCAGCCCTGGTAAGGCAAAATGGTTTTCATGTACCACGTCGCCACCACGGTCTGCATAATCGTAAGGATCAACAGAATATAACGACGAATGGATCCCACATGGCGCCACTTCTCTTCCGCGCGCTGCTCTTCGGCCGAAGCATAACGGGGAACAGACTTGTGTCCCCGTAGCGAGTCCCAGGCGCGAGCCAGCGGGTTAGTGCGCCAGGCTTCCGGGAACATCAATGAACGCTTCACTTTTGGCATCGCCTTTAACGTGGTGCGATCAAGATAGTCCTTGCCTAGCTGCTGTCCCCCGGCAAGTGAATCGGGCCAGGCCATTTCCACTCGCGACGACACCGATTTTAAAGGTGCATCCTCAGGGCGATCGCTGGCAGCCACATCCTGGCCCAGCGATTCGTGTAACTGGTGAAACGTCTGCGCATTTTGCAACGAAGCGGCCAGACGCGTTTTTCCTGCCGCATCCAGCGGCAGGGCTTCTACATAGCGTTGAGGTGTAAAAGTCAAATTATTCATTGGCAGGTAACTGATAGCTCCAGGTTTCCGTCAATGTCTTGTCACCGCTGACCAGCGCTGCACGCATCTCTGTCGCCTGCTTGTTATCTTTCACGCGCAGACGCAATACCAGACGCCAGCCTTTGGTGACCGGATTGTAGCGAACGCTTTGTTCGACCACTTCGGCGTTCTTGCCTACGCTGACCTGCGGCGCAACCTGACTGTCGGCAGGCATTTCACTCATGTCTTTGCCGACGAAATCGATGGTGAAGGCAACAGTGCCATCCGGTTGACGGACTAAATTCGACTGCTTCACATCGCCCGCTGAACGCAGCGTATCTTTCACCCAGGCAACATCGTCAGAATGCAGTTTGTTTTCATTACGGCCAAAGTGCAGACGGTATTTGAAATCCATCGCTTTACCCGGTTCCGGCAGGTTTTCCGGTGTCCAGAACGTCACGATGTTATCGTTCGTCTCATCTGCGGTAGGAATCTCAACCAGCTCAACGCGCCCTTTACCCCAGTCGCCGATTGGCTCAACCCAGCCGCTTGGGCGCAGGTCGTAACGGTCATCCAGGTCCTGATAGTTATTGAAATCACGTCCGCGCTGTAACAGCCCGAAGCCTTTTGGATTTTCAATGGTATAGGTGCTGACGGCCAGGTGACGCGGGTTATTCAGCGGACGCCAAATCCACTCACCGTTGCCGCTGTGAATCGACAGACCGTCTGAATCATGCAGTTCAGGACGGAAATTAGACACTGGCGACGGCTGATTGCGGCCAAACAGGAACATGCTGGTTAACGGTGCAATACCCAGTTTACCTACGTTGTCGCGTAAATAGACTTTGGTCTGCACATCAACCGTGGATTCCTGGCCTGGATGGATGGTAAAGCGATAAGCACCGGTCGCGCGTGGAGAATCCAGCAGTGCGTAGATCACCAACTGCTTGTCCTGCGGTTTGGGTCGTTCAATCCAGAACTCTTTAAAACGCGGGAACTCTTCGCCTGATGGCAGCGCGGTGTCGATAGCCAGACCACGGGCAGACAGGCCATAAACCTGACCGGCACCAATCACGCGGAAATAGCTGGCGCCGAGGAAGCTGGCGATTTCGTCATCTTTCTTGTTCTTGCTGTTCAACGGATACAGCACTTTAAAACCCGCAAAGCCGAGGTTTTTCACCGCATCGGCATCGTGTTTCACATTGCCGAAGTTGAAATAATCAGGACTGTATTTGATTTCGCGTACGGTATTGGCGGTGATCTCGTTAATTTTCACCGGCAGATCAAAGTACATCCCCTGATGGTAGAATTCGAGTTTGAACGGCGTACGCAGTTTGCCCCAATACGCTTTATCGTGGTTGAACTGAATCTGCTGGTAGTCAGCAAATTTCATATCACGAAATTGAGAGGGTAAATTGCTTTTTGGCGCTTCGAAGCTTTTTCCGGACAGATCTTTGGCTTGTTTTGCCACATCATCAAAATTAAACGCCCAACTATTGTTGGCATACAAAGCCAGCAGGACTGCCGCGCCAATCCAGCGCATTTTCGTCAGCCCAACATTATTTTTTTCTTTAGTCAGCACATCCCCCCCTTTCGTGTGCTTAATACAAACCCGCTTATCTTAATGGATAATTCGGCTTTCCGACAGCACATGCACAACAATGTTCCCGATAATCCTCTGCTCGAGGGGTGATTTTAGGACAATTAAACGTTACGGGCTCAACTGAGATTCAACTGATAGTATACTCTGTTATCTGCAGCTAGAATTTCCTTCCGACATAATACGGTTTCAGGGCGAAACCGGCTAAAAACGTACTAACGAACTGGAACTTTATGAGTACAACAAAAACTGAGCGTGAGTATTTTCTCGACTCGATCCGGGCCTGTTTGATGTTATTGGGCGTGCCGTTTCACGTTTCCCTGATCTATTCGTCGCAGAAATGGGCCGTCAACAGCAGCGACGCTTCGCTATGGCTTACGACCCTGAATGATTTTATTCATGCGTTCCGCATGCAGGTGTTTTTTGTCATCTCCGGCTACTTCTCTTACATGCTCTATCTGCGCTATCAGCCCCGACGCTTTCTGAAAGTTCGTCTGGAGCGGGTCGGCATTCCGATGCTGACGGCGGTGCCCTTAATTACGCTGCCACAGTTCTTTATGCTGAAGGCATGGACAAGCAAATACGCGGACTGGAGCGCCCTGCCGCCCTACGCGAAATTCAACAACCTGATGTGGGAGCTGATCTCCCACCTGTGGTTTTTACTGGTGCTGTTAATTCTTACCACACTCGGCATGATCACGTTCCGCTGGTTGCGGGATCAAAAGCGTAACATTGATTATCAACGCGTGGGCTGGGGGAAACTGGCGCTTGGCCTGTTGATCTGGGGCCTGATGTGGGGCGCTTTTCGACGTGTTGTCTTTTACACGAATCCAACCCTGTTAAGCGATGCGCTGTTTAATTTCGTGGTGATGCAGTCCCTGTTCTACCTGCCCTTTTTTATGTTGGGCGCACTCAGTTGGAAACATCAGGCGCTGAAACAGCTGTTCGTGCGGGTGAATCCCGTGCTGTTCATTGGCGCAGTGCTGCTGCTGGTGGCATATATTGTCAATCAACGCACAAGCAGTGGTGAAGGCTGGTTGTATGAGCTGGACGCGTTAATCAGCAGCATGATGGGACTTTGCATGCTGAACGTCTGTTACAGTCTGGGACATAAACTGCTTAACTCACATTCGCCAGGCATTATGTATCTGGTTAACGCCTCGCTGTTTATTTATCTGGTGCACCATCCCCTGACGCTGTTGTACGGCATTTATGTGACGCCTGTACTGCATAACAATACGTTGGGCTTCCTGCTGGGTCTGGTCATGGTATTTGGCGTGTCATTCACGTTGTATGAGTTGCACCTGCGTATTCCTCTTCTGCGTTTTCTGTTTTCCGGTAAGCCGCAGAAGCGCTAATGATAAGGCGATCGCTGCCGATCGCCTTGCTTCAAAGCAGCCACTCAATAGGTAATCGCCACACCAGTCGAACCTGCAGACGCTGCCACCAGCTGCAGCCGGGTTCATGCTTGTGAACAACCTGCTGCGCCTCGCCGGGATACTCCAGCCAGTTTACTCTTCCCCACTTGTCCAGCCGCAACGTCCAGGCCCGATCGCGCATTGAGTCGCTAAAACGCTGATGGGTTTCGGCGGCCAGTTTTTCACTTTCAATGACCAGCCCCATTTCGGTGTTGAGCACCGCCGAGCGTGGATCGAAGTTAAATGAGCCGATAAACAGGATTTTTTCATCCACTGAAAAGGTTTTCGCGTGCAAACTTGAGCCTGAATTACCGGTCAAGCCGCGATCGTGCGGCGTGTCATTCAGGCCGGCCTGGGGTTTTAATTCGAAAAGCGAAATGCCGTGCCGCAACAGTTTTTTCCGCCATTTTGCATAGCCCGCATGCACAATGGACACATCGTTTGCCGCCAGCGAGTTCGTTAACACGGCGATCTTCACCCCTTTGCGCTTCATCGCCAGCAGTTGGGCAACGCCCGCGCGGGTCGGCACAAAGTAAGCGGAAATGATGTCGAACTGATGCTGAGGCGCGCCGATCACTTCCATCATACGCTGAGGCAGAAGTGACTTGCGTCGGGCTTTTCCCAATCCCTTGCGCGGATCGTCACTCAACAGGCGCGTTTTGGCCCAGACAAAAGGCAGATCGTCCTGAGTCAGTTGATCGATCAGCGAGGACTTATTCAGGCGCTGAAGATAATGCTGTACGGTCTCGCTTTCACGCCACTCCGGCGGTAACACCACATCCGGATGCGCCGACATCGGCTGATCCAGCACCTCGCTTAGCGGCGAAACGGGTTTACTGTTCCAGTAGCGTTCAAAATCTTCGGCCACTTCGTTGACCACCGAGCCGATAGCCAGCACGTCGAGATCGGCAAACAGGGGTTCGTTGCCCGTACCAAAATATTCGTCGCCAATGTTACGTCCACCGACTACCGTCGTGACGCCATCCGCCGTGAAGCTCTTATTATGCATCCGCCGGTTGAGGCGGGCGAAGTCGGTGAGATAGCCCAGCGCGCGCAGGGTACGAAAGGAGAACGGATTGAACAGCCTGACGGTAATGTTGGGATGGTGATTCAGCTGCGCCAGCGTATCATCCAGCCCTGGCGTATTGTTATCGTCCAGCAGCAGCCGTACGATCACCCCGCGATTGGCGGCCTCCAACATGGCACTGAACAGCAACCTGCCCGACATATCGTTTTGCCAGATATAGTATTGTATATCCAGCGTCTTCGCGGCTTTCTCCATCAGCAGGTAACGTGCGGCAAAAGCATCCAGCCCGTCACTGAGTGGATGAATGCCGCTCAACCCCGGATGGTGCAAACAAAGCGGAACCAGCCGCTCTTCAAGCCAGCTCTGCCGTGATGGGCTCTGGGGCAAATCAAACGCTTCGGTCATGAATATTCCCTGAATCATACTGTCATTTATTATTATTCCTCCGGGCGCCAGAGTATGCCAGCGCCGGTTGCACATCAGCCATGCTGATGGCACCGTTTTTTAGTCTAGACTTAGTCGAACGATCTGTGACTGTCATTTGCCCGGCAGGAGAGGAATATGAGTCAATCGCCCTTAACTGACGACCGTTTACGCCATCATCCCCGCCTGTTTCAGAGCTTTTTTCAGGGCAGCTTCCCCTGTTCCACCGCCTGCCGCACGCCGGGCAAACGGCTGGATATGGTGATCAGCAGCGGGCACGATATGCTGCTTAAAAAAGACTATGCGGCACTGGTCGATCTGCATCTGTTGACCGCGCGGGATGGTGCACGCTGGCACCTGATTGAAAAAACGCCTAACCAGTACGACTGGAGCAGTTTCCTGCCAATGGTCGAAGCGGCACGGGATAACCAGTTGCAGATCATCTGGGAACTGGCCCACTTTGGCTATCCCGATCATATTTCTGTCTGGAAAGCCGGGTTCGTCGACCACTTCGAACGTTATGCCCGGGAAATGGCGCGCATTATCCGCGATCAGGGCATTCAGCAGGCTTTTTTCACGCCCGTAAACCAGATCTCATTCTGGTCCTGGGCAGGCGCCGACGTGGCCTGGTTTAATCCCCATGCCAGTCAGCGTGGTAAAGAGTTTAAGCGGCAACTGGTTCGTGCTTCTCTGGCTGCCATGCAGGCAATTCGTGAGGTGATACCTGACGCCCGTTTTGTGCTGACCGATCCTTTGGTGCAGATTGCCCATCATCCCGATAACCCCGACAGTAAACCCGGGGCTGATGCACAGCATCAGGCGCAGTTTGAAGCCTGGGATATGTTAGCCGGACGTGTCGATAAAGAACTGGGCGGGCACGAAGATTTTCTGGATATTCTGGGCCTGAACTACTATCCGGATAACCACTGGTTCTTCCCCGATCGGCCAATGGACAGAGACGACCCGGTACGCGCCCCGCTCCATATTCTGCTGGCGCAATACTGGCAGCGTTATCAACGTCCTATGCTGATAGCCGAAACCGGTGCCGAAGGCGAAGCTCGCGCGCCCTGGCTACAGGAGGTCAGTGAAAACGTTGCCGTTGCCCTGGATCAGGGCATTGCGATGGAGGGCATTTCGCTCTATCCCGTGGTGGAGTATCCGGCATGGGCAGACGACAGGCGTTCTCCAGGGTCACTGCTGGGCCTCGCCGATCCCAATGGCAACCGCACCGTGCATGAGGACCTGGCACTGGTGCTGCGCAGTCAGCAGATAAAGTTCACTAAGCGCGATCAGAGCTGACGCGAGGGCGGTTTGGGATAACAGGTTTGCGTATCAAGGCGCTCCGGCGGCGAGGCAAGGCGGCTGTCGTTTAGCCACGTCACCACAAACAAGAAAGTGACACCGATCAGGCAAGCGGTCAGCAGGCCAATAATCGCAATCAGTTTATCATCTCTCGATTCCATCCCTCACTCCTTTCAGGTCCGGTTGATAAACACTAACTCATCCAAAGCGTGACGATCAAAACGAAAATAATCAGCGTGACCGAGGTTACTGCCAGCACCACAATCGCAAAGTGAGCATCGGCAAGGGGCTGAACCACAGGTTCATCGTGCTCTTCTGGTGGGCTGGGTAAAAGCATGCTCTTCCTGGTTAACGCGTGGCTCAAAGGTGCATTTGCGGGCTACAGTGTAGAGCAATCTTATTCAGGAATCCGTTATTTTACAAACCCGCCCTGATGGCGCGGCACGACCGGGATGTGCCGCCCTTCAGCCCCTGCCATACCGGATAGTGCGACGCTATTTCCCGGCAGACCAGCCGCCGCCCAGCGCGCGATACAGCTCAATTTGCGCCTGCAGTAGATTATTTTTGACCGTCACCAGGTTCAGTTGAGTCGCAAACAGGGTGCGCTGTGCATCCAGCTCGTCCAGATAAGAGGCATAACCGTTTTGGTAGCGTTCGGTCGCGATGCGCAACGCGTCGGCGACAAACTGTTCCTGTTGACGAAGCGCTTCCTGTTGCGCCTCGCCCTGGCGAATCGCATCCAGTGCATTATTCACCTCTGAAAAGGCGTTTCGCACCACTTTCTCATAGCTGTACAAAGCCTGATTACGCGAAGCCATGGAGACATCCACCTGCGCGGTTAACGCTTCGCGGTTGAGTAAGGGGGCCAGAATACTGCCGCCGACGCTCCACAGGCGGAAAGGATCGTCCACCAGCTGATGCAACACGGAACTCTGAAGCGTGCCTGAGGCAGTGAGGTTAATTCCCGGCAGCAGCTTCGCTTTGGATGACGCCAGCGTGGCATCGGCGGCCAGCAGTTGACGCTGTGCCTGCACGATATCAGGACGACGATTCAGCAGTGCAGACGGCAGCACGCCCGGCATAACCTGCGGCATGATGGCCGTGAACGCCCGATGGCGTGCGATTTCACGTGGATTCATCCCTACCAGGATGCTGAGCGCATTTTCCTGTTGCGCAATTTGATGCTGGAGTTGCGGAACCTGAGCTTTAGCGGACTGATACTCAGATGAAGCCTGCATCCACTCCAGCCGGGAGGTATATCCCGTTTCGAACTGGCGCTGCGCCAGTTTGAGCGAGTTGTGCCGCGTTGCCAGCGTAGCCTCGGTAACGCGCAGTTGCTCATCCAGCGCGCACAGCGTCATATAACCGGATGCCACCGAACTGGCGATGGTCAGCTCGGCTGCCGAGGCGGCGGCCTGCTGTGCCTCCAGCGTCGCCTGCGCCGCATCGATCGAACGGCTGCGCGCGCCCCACAAATCCACATTGTAGCTGGCCTGTAGCTGTCCCTGAAAAACAGAGGTGTCATTAGGCTGTCCCGTCGCCGCGGATAATGCGCGCTGACGCGTCGCCGCGACGCCGCCGCTGAGCGTCGGAAAATTGTCCCCTTCCGTTGCACGTAGCTGGGCCCGATACTGATCAACCCGTGAACGGGCGATCAGGATATCCGGATTATTACGCAACGCCTGATCCACCAGGCGATTCAGATCGGCGTCGCCGAAGGCCTGCCACCATGCGGCTTCCGGTGGCGCAGAAGGCCCTACCCGATCGCGCCACTGTGGGGGAATGGGCAAGGCGGACGGGGCTTTGTCGACCTGGGTGCTGCACCCTGCCAGCACGACCGCCAGCAGGGCAGCGGCTATACGCAAGCCCTTCATGGCGTTTTCTCTCCCTCTCCGTCCACGTGTGCGGCCGTGTCAATGCTGACCTCAACCGACATCCCGGGACGCAGCTGTTGCTGGACCTCTGGCGCCACATCAATACGTACCGGAATACGCTGAGCGATTTTAACGAAGTTGCCGGTCGCATTGTCCGGCGATATGGCACTGAATTCTGAACCTGCAGCAGGTGAAAGATATTCAACGCGACCCTGGAAGGTTTTACCGTCCAGCGCATCCACACGAATCGTTACCGGCAGCCCCGGACGAATATGCGCCAGCTGCGTTTCTTTGTAGTTCGCGATAATCCACTTATGGTTGGGCACCACCGACGTCAGGCGCGTACCGGCCGTCACGTAGGCGCCTTTACGCACGGATAGCTGTCCGAGTTGCCCTTCGTCAGGTGAGGTAATGCGCGTGTTGGCCAGATCGATTTCCGCCAGCTCCAGAGCGGCCTTCGCACTGGCCACGTCCCCTTCAAGCGAGGCACGGTTAACAATGACCGTTTGCAAGTTTTGCTGGGCCACCGCAACCTGCGCTTCCGCCTGATGCAGCTGAGCCAGCCCCTGCGCATTCGCCGCGCGCGCCGCATCGCGTTCGCGCACCGAGAGCGAACCGTCTGCGGCCAGATTTTCAACACGTTTTAGATCCAGACCGCTTTTCACCGCCTGGGCTTTGGCGTTTTCCAGCGCCGCTTTATTACTCTGAATCGTGGCCTGCGCGCTGAGGCGCTGCTGCTGATTATTATTGAGTGCAGCCTGCTTCATGGCCAGCTGCGCCTGCGCCTGGTGCACGCGCTGACGATAGATACGATCGTCAATGGTCATCAGTAACTGACCTTTTTTAACCGGCTGTAGGTCAACCACATCCACCTGGGTCAGATAACCATTTACCTGCGGACTGATAAACGTGACCTGCCCGCGGACATAGGCATTTTCCGTGCTCTGAACGGAACTGGTGAAAGGCCAAAGCTGCCAGGCATACAGAATAACCAGCACGCCTGTCACCACAATACCGCTGCCTAAAGCAATCGAGAGAATACGACGGCGGTTGGCCCGATCGCGTTCTGCTGCCTGAAGTTCATCCTGTTGACTCATTGTTGCTCCGTTCGTTCTTGTGCGGCGGCAAGCTGACGCTGCTCTGCCAGATTGAAGGTGGCCTGTCGCCAGTCGAGATAGCGCCGACGCGTTAAGCGCCACAGCACCCACATCAGGGTAATCAGCGCCAGAGCCGCCGTCAGCAGATAGGTATCGTTATAGGCCAGTACGTTGGCCTGCAAGGTTGCGACTGACTGAAGCTGGCTGGTGCTTTGTGCACTAAGCAGGGCGCTGTCGCTGATCTGACTGGTAAACAGGGCGCCATATTGGCTAAGCCGTTCACTGATGTTGGGATCCAGTAACGATAATTGATCGCCAAGAAGACTGGAGTGATATTTTTCACGCCAGGTTTGAAAGGTGCCCAGAATCGCCGAGCCGATTAAGCCGCCCAGATTTTGGCTCATGCCAAACAACACCACAAAACTGACCAGATTTTTCGGCTGGGTCACCACGCTACCAATGCCCATCAGCATGGCGGGCGCCATAAAAAAGGCGCTGCCGAATCCCAGTAAAAACTGGCTTAAGTACATGTTGTTCGCACGAGTAACCGGGCTGGATTGCGCGTCCATCAGTGAGGCGATGATCATCACGATGAGTGACACCACAATCGGCCAGTTGAGATGCGTTGGCTTAATGGTTAGCGCACTGGCTGCAATGCCGGCAATCACCCCGGCGATGATCGCCCAGGCTAAGCCGTGCAGCTGATCGTTTTGTAGGCCAATTTGCTGCAAAAAACCTATCGCACCGGTATTCTGCTCCGCCAGCACGATACGAATCATGATCATCACGATGCCCAGACGCACGATCATCCCGTTGCTGAGCCAGCGCGTATTGATCAGCGGATTGCGGCGGTTATGCTCGATCACGAAAGCCGTGACGATCAGCACCAACGCCAGCGCAGCACAAACGCCGAGCCAGGGCGTGCTAAACCACCATTCAATTCGGCCGAGTGACAGTACGCCGCACAGCAGTGCCATGCCCGGTGCCAGCAGCATAAAGGTGACGAAATCCATCTTCTCAAACGCCTTAATACGATCGCCCGGCGGCAGCTTAACCACTAACACCGCGCCCAACGCAATCAGCGCTAATCCCAGCTCAAACAGATAAAGCCCGCGCCACTCCTCAAGCTGGAGCAACTCGCTGGAAAAGAGTCGGGCCAGCGGAATCGCCAACTGCGAAACGGTCAGGCCAATAACCAGGGCCTTCAGGCGATGTTTCGCCGGCCACGCCTGCACCTGATAATAGATCCCTAGCGAGCTCAGGGCAGCGCCCACCATGCCATGGGCGGTGCGTACGATAATCGCCGAACTGAGATCGTTGGCAAAGAGATGGAAAAAGGCGACTAAGACATAAAGCACCAGAAAGGCTTCGGTGAAAACCCGCAGTCCAAACTGCTGACGAAATTTCACCAGCAGCAGGTTGATGGAGATATTCCCCATCACATATACCGCCGGTAGCCAGGCGATTTCATTGGAGTAAGCGGCAAAGGTTCCTTGCAGATTCGTGAGGTTCGCACTGACCAGCGCGTTGCTCAGTGCACCGGTCAGGGAGATCAGCAGGCCAATCAGCCCAAACGCAATGCGTTTAGGCGTTGAGTGCAGCGGCGTCGAAGGCGACCCCGGCAGCATAGGTTTTTCATGTGGCAACCATTCACGCGCAGCGTAGGGATTGCGCCGGGCCATAATTACATCGTTCCCATTCGGGTCAGCAGTGTCTCTAAAATTCGCTCAACCACCGCGAGCTCCTGAGGATCGATATCAGCCAGCAGCTCAGCACGTAAGGCATCCGCGTGGGTTTTAACGTTGGCGAACGCGTCATTCCCTTTTTCGGTCAGCACCAGGTGACGTTTGCGGCGGTCTTCGGCTGGCTGCACGCGCGTCAGTAAATCCTGCTTCACCAGACGATCCACCAGCGGCACCATACTGGCATCCTCCAGCCCCATCCGTTGCGCCAACTCCGTTTGCGTAAGCCGCTGAGGTTCGCTGGCAATAAGCCCAATCGCCATCCAACTGCTGGTACTTAAGCCACTGTCTTTCAAATGACGATCGACGGCCAGACGCCAGGCATGAGCAGTAAGATGGAGCAAGTGCGTAAAGGTACGGGTAGATGACATTTAAATAGCAACCTAATGATTAGAGTTCTAATTAGTTGAATAAGTTATTATACGCAAAGCAAATTGCGAATGAAAAGTATCTGCTCTGTTAAATACTGGATAATCGCGGCAGAATGTCCAGGTTGATACTGTCGTAAAAGTTTCGTGGAGTAAAATGCGTGTGAAAGACTCAACAGACAGCTGGGTGGATTTGCGTCGCGACCCAAACAGCGGTATTGAATCTCTGCGGGCGCATTTTACCGGTCATGCCTACGATCCTCACTGGCATGACAGCTATTTAATTGGCGTGACTGAGCAAGGCGTACAGCAGTTCCATTCCCGACGCCAGCGTCATCACAGCCGCCCCGGCACCGTCTTCATGTTAGAACCTGAAGAACTGCATGACGGCGATGCCGTTGATGCCCAGGGTTTTACCTACCGTATGCTGTATCTTTCGCCTCACCAGCTACATCAGCAGCTTGCGCCAGCCTGTCTTGATGGACTCCCCTGCGGAGACCTACGCTTTGCCAGCACGCTGAAAGACGATGGTCAACTCTCCTGGGCGGTCTGGCACGCGTTTGACGCTTTCTGGCACGATCATCCCCGGCTCATTAAAGATGCAGCGCTGGATCGCTTATTCCAGCAACTCCGTTATTCTCCCGTCTTGCGCGGCGCCCGGGCAGAGACAGCACCGTCGCTGGCGCATCAGGCGCGCGACTGGTTGATGGCTTATCATGCGGAAAATCCCGGCATTGCCGAGCTGGCGCAGGCGCTCAACGTCGATCGGTTTCGCCTCTCCCGGCTGTTTCAAAAACAATGGGGCCTGCCGCCGCACGCCTGGCTAGTGCAGTGGCGCCTGAGCCAGGCGCGCCGTCGGCTGGCCATCGGTGAATCGCCCGCACAGGTTGCAGCCGAGCTGGGTTTCGCCGACCAGAGCCATCTGGGGCGCTGGTTCAAACGCGCCTGCCAACTGACGCCCGCGCGTTACCAGCAACTGTGCACAAATCTTCCAGACGCCTGAGCTGAGCCTTGCCACAATGGCTTTTTGCCTCAGGAGATGAAAATGACAGAACCACGATGTGTAATGATATTGAACAGCGCGTTACCCGCTGGCAAAGCAACCAATGCCGCAGCCGTTATCGCCCTGACCGTGGGTCAGCGGCACCCTTCCCTTGCAGGCGAAGCCCTTGAGGATGCCGCCACCCGGCGCTTTCCCGGCCTGATTCCGGTAGGCATCCCCGTGCTGGCCGCTGATGCACAGCAGCTCAGCGCATTATGGCCGCAGGCTGAGCAGGCGGAATGCGATATTGTGGTGTTTCCGGAAGAAGGTCAGTCGACGACAGACTATGGAGTCTTTACCGCCGCCATGAAGACACAACCGGCAGCGGAATGGCGTCTGCTGGGCATGGCTATCGTCGGAGACAAGAAGAAGGTCCGTAAACTCACCGCGAAGCTTCCCCTCTTTGCTTAACCTGCTGTGAATCGTGCTGCTCACGCGCCGATTTTTCAACTTGTACACATTTCCCTGTACAGATTAACGGCAAATAATTTACCTAAAATGCTGATTGTTAACCATTAGCATTTTTTGCTTAATAATTTACTTGTACAATCAAAGTTACATTGTATAACTTTACAGCCAACGAGTTGTGATCACGACTCTGTAACGAATGATGCATCTGCGTCGCCTCTGAAGGTGTAATGGATTTCCACCCTCAGAGGTTTCTTTTTTGATTATCTCGACCTGTTTACGGCGTTGGGTTCCATTGTATTTTATGCGATGGCTTTTAGGTCTGTTTGTCCTGCTGTCCGCCCGGGTAGCTGGCTATTTGAAAGGCTAACACATGCAAAACACACTGCCCCAAACTGATAAAGAGATTGCTGACTACTTTACCGTTGCTGGTAACAAGCCTGACAGTGATATGGAAATTCTTGGACTGGTGGTTGCAGAAATTCTGCAGTCAGGCATGGCTGTGAATAACAAAGCGATAATTTCTAAGCTGATTCATCGTCTTGAACTGGAAAGTGACGAAGTTTCACTGGATGTTTATCGTCACCTGCTGGAGATGGTGGTGTACAAAACCCCTGACGACTTAACGGTATAGTCCTTTCTCCATGGATGGAGTCATTTCGCTTTCTCTGGCTTCTTCGTTTATCCATCGGTAACATCTGCCCCTCACCATATCCTGTCCTCCTTGCCTTTCGCGCAAGATATGAATAAAAGAGCCTGCACAACATTATGATTCAACAAAACGATGTCGCCACGACCGCCGTTGTGGAAAACGATATCAGTGTGGGGCGCGTACTGCGCTCGCCTGCACTGCTTACCCGAGAATGTCTGGCTGGCGTCATTACGGCCCTGGCACTGATTCCTGAAGTGATCTCTTTCTCTGTTATCGCAGGCGTCGATCCCAAAGTCAGCCTGGTCGCCTCTGTTGTACTTTGCCTGACGCTGTCCATTCTTGGCGGACGGCCGGCCATGGTGACGGCGGCGGCGGGTTCGGTGGCGCTGGTGATTGGCCCGATGGTACATGCCCATGGCGTGGCCTACATTCTGCCTGCGGTCGTGATGGCCGGACTGATTCAGATTCTGTTTGGTGTCACCGGGATGTCACGGGCGATGCGCTATATCCCACGTTCGGTGATGATCGGCTTTGTGAATGCGCTTGGCGTGTTGATTTTCTTTGCTCAGGTTCCCCATGTCTGGGGTCAGTCGCCTGTAGTATGGGCTCTGTTCGCACTCACTCTGGCGATTGTGCTGCTGTTGCCCCGAGTGCTTAAAAGTGTTCCTTCCCCTCTGGTCGCCATTATCGTTGTGACCGGCGTGGCGCTGCTGATGGGTTACCGGGTACCGGATGTGGGGGATGAAGGCCCGATGAGTGCCGGCTTACCTGACTTTACGACCTTAGCCGTACCGCTCGATCGCCACACGCTGCAAATCGTCTGGCCCACGGCGCTCAGCATTGCGTTTGTCGGGCTGATGGAATCGCTGCTGACCGCCAAATTAGTTGATGATCTTACGGACACGCCTTCCAGCAAACGGCGCGAATCCTGGGGGCTGGGCATAGGCAATATTTTTGCTGGCTTTTACGGCGGCATCGCCGGCTGCGCCATGATTGGCCAGACCATTGTTAACGTAGAACTCGGCAAAGCGCGCAGTCGGGTATCAACGATTGCGGCGGGCCTGGTCCTGCTGCTTCTCGTCACCGGCCTGAGCCACATTATGGCGAAGATCCCTATGGTTGTTCTGGCCGGAATCATGATGGTGGTCGCCGTCAAGACGGTAAACTGGCACAGCCTGCAACCGGCAACCCTGAAACGGATGCCCTGGTCAGAAACGCTGGTGATGGTGCTGACGGTAGGCATTACGGTACTCACCGGTAATCTCGCGCTTGGGGTACTGTCCGGGGTTATCGTTGCGATGATGTTATTTGCACGCCGCGTTGCGCATGTCATTCATGCCGAAAGGCAGCTAAGTGAAGACGGGCAGTCGGTGCGTTACACCGTGCGCGGGCCGCTGTTTTTTGCCAGCAGCAACGATTTGTTTGAGCACTTTGATTACGCACAGGATCCGAAATCCGTCATTATCGACCTCACCCACGCGCAAATCTGGGATGCCTCCAGCGTCGCCGCGCTGGATGGAATCGAATATCGCTACCAGCGCTATGGCACGCACGTGACCATAGAAGGGCTGGATCTGCGCAGCAGTGATTTCCATCGCCGCTTGACCGGTAATCTGAGCTGAGTCACTGGCCTGCTGCCTGAGCGCAGCAGGCCGCAGTCAGGCTTGCTGGCGGCGGGCTTTGTAGCGGGCCACCATGGTGATGAGTGCCTGGTATAGCAACCCGGCATACAGGCTCATTAAAATGGCCAGTCCAATCTCTTTGCCCTGCGCCTGCCATGACATAAACCACATGAAGACGCCCCACAGAACCGAAAAAATCAGCCAGCCGCGGACGAATTTCAAAATGCCATTCATAACATTACTCCTCTACATTGATGCGCTACCTTAACCGGAGTGAAGACAAAAAGCCGAATCATCATCGTGAGATGAGAAGTATCTCAAAAAACAAACAAATGGCCTTCCTCGCTTCGCTTTTCCCCTTCGCCACCCTATTTTTAGTTACGGGTGTCTACAATTAGCTTACTGTTAATTTCATAAGGGAAATAGAATGAATCGTCGTCTGACCTTTTTAGCCGCTGCTTTTGTCGTTTCCACGCTCAGCGCCTGCGCACCGCCGCCGCCAGGTCCGGGTTGCGGCGCGCCACCGCCGCCGCACGATCGTCGTCCACCACCACCGCCTCCACCGCCAGGACAGGCTTTAGCGCCTCCACCTCCTCGGGCTGACGCCCCTCCTCCGCCCCCTCCACCCGCAACCGGCGAACAACCGCCTCCGCCACCGGCTCGCACCTGGTAACGTTTTAGCAGCGATGTTAAGTCTGACCGCCTTACAGCCGGGCCGCAGAATAGCGGCCGGGCTGACTCATCTGAACCACCTGTCTCAGGCTGTCACCGCGAAGTGGCAGGGCGAGAGCGATAAACACGTTTGACATGAATAAGCTCTGCCAGGGTTATCGCCGGGCGTAACAGAAGTTGAAGGCTGCCGACCACAAATAACCAGGTACCGCCGGTCATTAGCGAGTCGAAGAAAAAAAGAACGCTTCCTGTCAAAAACCATATCGCGATAAAGAGATCGTTCAGTGCCCCAAGGGCCCGGTAGCGGCGCGCTATGATGATGTGGTCTGAACCGAAATCGATTTCTGCTTGATTTGTATCAACATTTTCACTCAAGTCATGCTTTGACAAAACAAATTTCCTTTCAATCAATATTTGGCATGTTTTAAAACATTGAGGAGATTATTTCCGGCTAAAGACACAAATACTCTTTTTTTTAATTTGAAATCATATCCTTATGAATCACCCCATATGTAATCCACTCATAATCAGGAATATCTGGCTGCAAATTAGGTCAAACGGCAGATTTTTTGGCAAATTCGTAAGGTGTCATCCAGCCCAGTGCATAATGGGGGTGACATTGATTAAAGTGTATGCACCAGGTCTCGATTTTCACTGTGCATCTTCCAGAGATACGAACCCGTTCTCGTTCAGACATCCCTGCCACAACCTGCTGTTAAACGACTAAAGCTTAGCGTTGTCTATCAGTGTTTCCGGGAGTGAGAATTCGATCCTAATCCCTCTTTCCTACACCAATCCGTCCATAACTTTCCCATTAAATTCAAAATATTAGCGGTTTTCAGTCAATGAGGTAAAGGACCCTTGATCGCTATGTTGTTCAGCATTTAGGCTACATCTGTCAGACGCAGATTCTGCCGCACGCAGATCCCAGCGGGTGTAAAAATCGATAACCGTAAGCAGGCGCAATCGTCGCCTGTCAAGCAGCGCGTCCGAGACAAAATCCATGCCCCAGACGTGATTCGAATATAAGCCCTGAACCTGCGGCGGTGTTCGCAGGGCAGATTTATTGCGACGTGGCCGTCTGGGTCGTAGAGACAGCCCCTGTTCACAGTAGAGGCGGAAGACCGGTTTGTGCTTGTCGCACCAGCCCTCACGCCGGAGCATTGCGTGTACGCTGCTGTATCTGTAATGAATGGGCGTTTTGGTGAATTCATGGACGAGCAGGCCCAGTGCGCTGTCATCGGCAGCAACAAAATAATACCTGAACGAATTGCGGCTGAGCCATAACGCAAATAGATTTGTCTTTCGCTGGCACCGTATCGGGCCTGTTAATTCCCGTTCTAATCCCGGAGTCATAACAATGTCAGCTCTTTTTTGCCAGAACATCCTGTTGCATCGCCTTGTCGAGGCCGAGATCGGCAACCAGCCTCTTAAGCAACAGGTTTTCTTCTTGGCGTTGCCGCATATGATTGAGTTTAGAAGGGTAAGTTTCGCCGTATCTCTTACACCAAGCCTAAAAGGTGGCATCGGAAATACCCAGCTTGCAATAAACATCCGGCACGGACATATCCGATTCGGCCTGTTTCGAGGCAAAGATAATCTGCTCTTCGGGGAGTCGTGACTTTTTCATTGGCACCTCCGCTCAAGGGAATGTTTAACATGCCGGGATTTTGATTCTTAATGGAACATGATTTCAGCCAGGACCACTTACCTTGTCTAGACAATTCACTTTTATGCATGGACTACTTAAAGCGGGTTTTAACATTGAAATCACTAAATGTGCCAAATTTACGATAAATTAGTCAAATGCACTTCCATCGCGCATGAAACAAAGCTTACTCCTCCTTTTGTAAGTTCACAGAAATTACTCATAACCCATTGTACTTATTGACTTTCCCCACCCCCGCAAAACTTCCTTGATAAAGTTGGAATGATGTTTTGTGAAAAAAAGCACCAACCTCATAAATGTTACGTTACAATGCGTTTTTAATAATTTCACAAGTAATCAATATGCCACTTCAACTTACTCTGCTTTTATGGATGCTAGCGCTTCTATTTATAACGGGTATTCTGTTTAGTACAAAACTTTTTTCCTTTATGGATAAGGATACCTCTGGTCGCATTCACAGAATTGACGGATTGAGATTTTTCCTCGCATTCATGGTTGCCTTTCATCACTTTGTGCTAAGTTATGAATATTTTCATGGTCATCCATGGCTTCTTAGCTCATTAAATGATTATCCGGTGAATCAAAAAATTGGCTCTTTTGGCGTTGCACTATTTTTTATGGTGTCCGGTTACGTTTTTGCCCACACAAACGTAAAATCATGGTTCCACTTCTACAAAAAAAGAGTCTTGCGTATCGCTCCACTTTTTATGCTTTCTTCAACTCTCTGTCTCGCTATTGCCTTCTGGATTCAGCGACATGAAATTAGTACAAATGATTTATTATCAAAATTTTATTTTTGGTTCGATGCCGGGTTAACAGGAAAGAAACCCGATGTTTTTGGGATGCATGACACTCAGTTTATTAACGCAGGCGTAACATGGACACTTTTTTGGGAATGGGCTTTTTATTTCTCACTCCCTGTAGCCTACGTATTACGTGACAAAATTGGTTTGATACCTGTTGCATCGGCAATCATTTTCGCTTCCGTATACTTTGTATCTACACAAAATCCAGCACTTGCTTCATATGCCTCATTCTTTGCAATTGGTGCTATAGGAAAAGAACTTACAACAACATCTGCGCAAAGCAAAACGTTTTATAATATCGGTGCATCACTATCTTTTGCAGTTGTGATACTTATTTCCGACAGCAGTTTCAACATTTACTTTATGCCTGCAGTAGCATCAACTTTCTTTTTCATAGCCATCGGTGGTAATCTTTTTGGTCTTTTAAACATTAAAGGCTTTATTAGATTAGGCGATGCGAGCTATAGCATCTATATGCTGCACGGCATAGCCTGGTTTTGCATGAATAGATTCATTCAATCTCATAATTTCCACTTAGATCAGATGCAGTATATGGTTGTATCGGGCACTGTTTTTTTGTTCTTCTTAATAGCCTGTTCATTAAGTTACAAATTTGTCGAACTCCCCTTTATTAATCTTGGCAAGAAATCATGAAATTACCTATACTTTAAAAGTAGATTAGACAATTGGAGAGCTCGCCATATCCGATTAAGGAATGGCGAGATACATATCATAATATCCTGATTATGTTATATATCTGGAAAAGCCTCTCTACGTCGCATTGATAAAATCCACTATCAGCCTTCAACAAAAAAGTAGGCATCGGCAGTAATTTTTTATTATCTACGCACCATGTTTAAGGACTAAAGTTTTAATCAAAGTACTGTTAGTTGCAGAACCCCCCCAGACTGCGCTACTTTGAAATTGATATGACACTTACCGCTCCCTCTTTCATATCTAAGTAATGCCTACCAACTGATAAAACATTATCAGACGCATTCGAAAATGCGTCTTGTGATAGTCTTAGTGAAACGAACGTGCTTGTTTACTGGACCTTATCTGCCTGAATGGTCACAGAACCTGTATTGTCTGCGCAGTTGTCATCACCAATGTAAGCGATAAGATAATAATTGCTTCCAGCCACATTAATCTGTTGTGGTGTACTGCTGATTGCAGACCCCCATCTTGCCGTACTCATTCCACCAGCCATAACAACCCGATCAATCTGACATGAACTTCCTGTGACGCAGTTGGCGCTATTCGACGTCAGGTAAATATTATATGTACCCGCATCGAGGTTGAATTTCAGAGGCGAACCACTTTGAACCTTACTGTTAACGGCCTGAGGATCAAAGCAGTTATTTTTGGCATCGACGACAAAAGATGCAGCCTGACTACCAAACGACAGTGATACTAAACTCAATGCGATGAACGATTTTAATTTCATTATGGTGACTCCCGTTTAATTTGATCTAATTGACTGAGCGCGTTCCGGCCTTCACGGCACAGCCCTTGCGCTCGATTTCATTCTGTACTGAGGCTTGTGAGAGTACTACGGACATGCGTCCGGCTATCGATGGCACGTCAACAGAAGAGAACAGCCGTCATAAAGCCTGGCAATCAGAATTTTCAAGATATGTCGTTGCGGCTTTTAACTGCCTCAGGTTGAGACAGACAGTGACGGGATTACAAATGGAAAAACGGTATGAGGAATAACCATCTCAAAATATCTTTTGTGAGAGCGCGATTGATCACTATGTCCAGTTGAGCCTGAATACAGGGTATGTGAAAAATTGCGGGTATGAAACAATCGCACTGAGCCTGTGCCAACCACAGTCCTGGCAGCAGGTGTTCCAGACCGCTAAAAGTCGAGTGCTTACCCTCGCGCCGGTTTAGCTACGTCTTTCATCTCAGCGGAAAACTTCCGCAGCTTATGAGTGAAAGTCACAAGCATTAACCCAAGATAAACCGTGCCTGCCTATACAAGCTCGTAGCGTGATACCCGACGATAGAGCGTTAAGGACAGGGATATACATTGGAAAAAGATGTCTCGCGATAAGAAAAGAGGCCAATCAGGGTCATTAATTTTATGAAGGATATCTGAGGAAAGTTAAAGACCGGCAAACCATTGAAGTATAAGAATAAAAAAACAAATGATCGTTGTCGTTTTTATCCAAATTTAGATCTGAAGGTTTCTGCTTCCCAGCCGATAATCAAAATGTAATCGATAGTACCTTATCTTTATAGCCCTGTTCGCTATGCCCACATCCGAGTGGGCTTTTTTCTATCTGACACAGGCATATCGTGCCTTTTATCGATCAAATCTCATTCAGTTGTATCTAAAAAGCACGATCACTGTATGCTTCCACAGTCAGTCAAAATTGACTGCTGGATTTTCCCTTGTAACAGTTTCTGCCTGTGTAACGCAGGCCTTTTTAATTTACTGCCTTCCCTGCCCTGACAAACTCCGCCGCCATTCTGTAAACCTCCGCCTGAAGTGGATTCGTCTCCTCTTTCCTCCAGTCTTCAAGTATTTCAGCAAGCTCTAAATCAAAAAAACCTTCTTTTACATCAAGCAGTTCCAGCACGGCTTTACCGATTGCGGTAAAGATAATATAGGGCCGTTCATCATCGTCGTCCATGTGAGCCTAAGTTGTGAAACGGAAATTCAGCATAGCACATAAAATGAGCAATTAATTTTATTCCTGCGGTTGAAGGCTTCCCTGCTCTTTTGGCTGTTGCCCATCAAGCTCAAACGCTAGCGCTGATGCCGCTGACTACAGCCTGCACGCATCTGTTTTCCTCTTTAGTTTGTGAACGACCTGGCCTTGAGTTTTCGACGCGGGCCTGAAGCTGAGGGATGCCAAAATGCAGGTTTATGCAAGTCAGGAGAGTACGAGGATAAGGATGGGCTGACGGTCCGTGATGAAAGGTGGCAGCAAAAAATGTCATCGCCAATTCATCGCCATTCCATCGCCATTCCATCGCCACTACCGAATTTCAGACACAAAAAAACCGCCCAAAGAGGCGGCTTAAACGACATTGCTACTACTTGATTTTATTGGTGTTTCAATATGGTGCCCGGGGCGGGACTTGAACCCGCACGACCTTGCGATCGAGGGATTTTAAATCCCTTGTGTCTACCGATTTCACCACCCGGGCGAGGTATAACTGGAGGCGCGTCCCGGAGTCGAACCGAGGTACACGGATTTGCAATCCGCTGCATAGCCACTCTGCCAACGCGCCTTAAACTTGTCTGCTGCCAGGTTATCCTGGCCTGCTAATTTGGAGCGGGAAACGAGACTCGAACTCGCGACCCCGACCTTGGCAAGGTCGTGCTCTACCAACTGAGCTATTCCCGCATCATCTTACCGTTCAGTTCACTGCCTGCTGAAAGGCTCGATATTTAATGCACTTCATCGAACTTACTGATTTTTCTTAGCTTCTGCAGCTGTGCAGCCGTTCGATGCGATGCATTCTACTGAGATGACGCGATGAGTCAATAAAATTATCCCCACATTGCGTCCGTTTGCTGCTTTTTAAATCGTATCGATCACGGTTCGAGCAAATCCCCGCGCGCCGCGCTCAGATACTGAAACATCGACCAGAAAGTCAGCACTGCCGCAATGTATAACGCAACGACACCCACACCGACAACCATGCTGTCCGGACGCCACAACAAGGCAAAAAGTGAGAACATCTGTGCCGTTGTTTTTACCTTACCAATCCAGGAAACGGCAACGCTGCTGCGTTTGCCGATTTCAGCCATCCATTCGCGCAGCGCGGAGATAATAATTTCTCGTGCAATCATCGTTGCGGCTGGCAGCGTGATCCACCAGGCATGAAAGTACTCCGCAACCAATACCAGGGCAATTGCCACCATGACTTTATCGGCAACAGGATCGAGGAAAGCGCCAAAGCGGGTTGTCTGCTTCCAGCGACGCGCCAGAAAGCCGTCGAACCAGTCGGTTACGGCTGCCACAACAAAGATCAACGCGGTAACCAATGGCGCCCAGTGGAACGGCAGATAGAAAGCCAGCACAAAGAACGGAATAAGAACGACGCGAAACAGGGTAAGACAGGTCGGAATGTTAAATTGCATATGCTGGTAACTGTCTGGATTGGGTGGTGTTTAACGTATGTTCCTACATTGCCCACCCTGTTTCAATGCTAGTGTTTCAACGAGTAGTAGATTTTTTCCGCCAAAGCATGGGATATGCCAGGGACATTCGCGATCTCTTCCACCGATGCATTCATCAGCGGTTGCAGGCCTCCCATGTACTTAAGCAGCTGCTGGCGTCGTTTTGGCCCCACACCTTCAATGCTTTCCAGAGCACTGGTATTTTTCACTTTAGCCCGTTTTTTACGGTGCCCTGAAATAGCATGATTGTGAGCATCATCACGAATATGCTGAATCACGTGCAGCGCTGGTGCATCAGGCGACAGGGAAATCCCCTCGCCTTCCGCCTCAAAAAACAGCGTTTCAAGACCGGCTTTGCGATCGGTGCCTTTTGCCACGCCCAGTAAAATGGGACGTGATTTATCCCAGCTCACGTCCAGTTCGGCAAAAACCTGCTTTGCCTGAGCCAGTTGGCCTTTACCGCCGTCGATCAAAATGACATCGGGGATCTTCTCTTCCTCAATCGCTTTTCCATAACGGCGACGCAACACCTGATTCATCGCTGCATAATCATCACCAGGCGTGATGCCGGCAATGTTATAGCGGCGATAATCGGCACGGAGGGGACCGTTTTGATCGAACACGACACAGGACGCGATGGTCTGCTCTCCCATGGTATGGCTGATATCAAAACACTCCATCCGGGTGATTTTATCCAACTCCAGAAACTCGGCTAACGCAGTGAGACGCTGATGAATGGTCGAGTGCTGAGACAGACGGGTTTTTAATGCCGAACCGGCATTGGTTCGTGCCAGTTTGAGATAGCGCGCGCGATCACCACGAGGTTTACTTTGAATATTCACCCGACGCCCGGCTAATTCGGTCAGCGACTCAGACAGCAGTTCGCGCTCAGGTAAGGTGAAATCCAGCAAAATTTCACCGGGCAGCGTCCGCATTTCGCTACCCTGCAAATAAAACTGCCCCACAAAGGTTTGCACGACTTCCGCCAGATCGGTATCGGCGGGCACCTTTGGAAAATAGCTTCGGCTTCCCAACACTTTACCCTGACGGATAAACAGCACGTGTAAACAGGCCATACCGGCATCGTAGGCCACGCCAATCACATCCAGGTCGTCGCCCTGATTAGACACAAACTGTTTTTCGGTGACGCGCCTGACGGCCTGGATCTGGTCGCGCAGGCGTGCCGCTTCTTCAAACCGCAGGGCATGACTTGCATCTTCCATACGGCGGACCAGTAAATTCAGCACCTGATCATCCTTACCCGCCAGAAACAGCCGCACGTAATCCGTTTGCTGTGCGTACTCTTCCTCACTCACCAGCCCGGCAACACAGGGACCAAGGCAGCGGCCAATCTGGTATTGCAGGCAGGGGCGCGTACGGTTGCGATACACGCTGTTCTCGCATTGACGGATAGGAAACACTTTTTGCAGCAGCGCCAGCGTTTCTCGTACCGCGTAGCCATTGGGGAACGGGCCGAAATATTCGCCTTTCGCGTGTTTCGCGCCCCGATGCATCGCCAGGCGAGGATGAACATCGCTGCTGAGAAAAATGTAGGGGTAGGATTTATCGTCGCGCAACAGAACGTTGTAGCGCGGTTGATAAAGCTTGATGTAATTGTGCTCAAGCAACAACGCTTCGGTTTCAGTATGGGTTACGGTGACATCGATGTGATGGATGTTACTCACCAGCGCTTCGGTTTTTCGGCTGCCAACGTTCGTACGAAAATAGCTCGTAAGCCGCTTTTTCAGATCTTTGGCTTTGCCGACATAGATAACCGTTCCGGAAGCGTCATACATCCGGTATACGCCGGGTTCACTGGTGACCGTACTCAGAAAGATTTTGGGATTAAAGAGGTCACTCACTACTTATTAACGGCTCCGCATTATACAGGCCATGTCTGATGGCCAGATGCGTTAACTCTACATCGCCACTGATATTCAGTTTGCTGAACATCCGGTAACGGTAGCTGTTAACGGTTTTAGGACTGAGATTAAGCTGCTCGGAAATTTCCGTCACCTTTTGCCCCTTGGTGATCATCAGCATAATCTGCAATTCCCTTTCCGACAAACAGCTGAAGGGAGATTCGGCTTTTTGTGGCTCAATCTGGCTAAGAGCCATTTGTTGAGCGATGTCCGATGCAATGTAGCGCTGCCCGGCGTTGACCGAGCGAATCGCGTTTACCACTTCCTGTGGCGCTGCGCCCTTACTGAGATAACCTGCGGCACCAGCCTGCATGACTTTTGCCGGCAGGGGGTTTTCAGTATGGATAGTCAGCATGATGATTTTGATATCAGGGTTGTAGCGCACGATTTTTCGCGTCGCCTCCAGCCCGCCGATGCCCGGCATGTTCATATCCATTAAAATGACATCAACCTGATTAGCACGGCACCACTTAACGGCATCTTCACCACAACAGGCTTCGCCAGCGATCACCAGACCTTTAATATCTTCGAGAATACGGCGGATACCGGCACGTACCAGTTCATGGTCATCGACAAGAAGGACAGTGATCAACGCGAAGCACTCCGCAGCTAATAAGAGGTAGCATTTAACGATTGCAAGCGGCAATCATACCCTTTTTTGCATTAAAAGCACATATACAAAGTCGTGGGAGGAGAGCTTTCAATGATTTATATCAATGCAAATCCTGGGTTATTGGAAAGCGCATCCCAAAAAACAGCTACTGCAATGGGATTTTTAAAAAAATAGTCTTTTCATGAAGTTAAAAAAAATATTACGTCTCAATTAATCATCTTCCTGACATTGCTGTCTGTTTTTTTTACCTGACCATTCCTGCACGTGATTAATAAATTTAACTGAACAAAGTCAGGCGGGAACGCCTGCTGTCGTGATGCACTCAGCAAGCGTAATCCCCTGTGGTATACTCTCGGATTGCTGTGCGTACCGAATAAGAGACGACGTTAACCACCAAGGAGAAATTCATGAGCGATGAAGATTTCGCGACCTCGCAGGAAACGCAAAAATTATCTGATGAAGTGGCTTGCCTGAAGATGATGATTACACTGATTCTGAAAGGAATGGGCCAGGCCGATGCGGGCAAAGTGATCATTAACATGGAACGCTACGTCAAAACCCTGGGCGACATGCCGCAGGCGGAAGTGTTCAGCAACACGATCAAGCAAATCAAAGCGGCTTATCGTCAGTAACGCGAAGATGCCCCCGTCACCGGGGGCATAAACTCAACCGTGCGGGTGCCAGTTAACCGAGACGCCCAACGAAGGCAGAACCTCCTCCGGGCTGAAGCGCCGTGCACCACGGTATTTTTCTGCCAGTGCTGGCTGGCTGACGGGAATACGGATGGCAAACAGGTTATCTTCCGACTGAATCAGTCCGGGCGTTAAGGGCTGATAGACGACCTGATGCTGCTCGAACATCTTTTCCAGCATCGGCGTGGCCGAGCTGATAATAAATTCAATACCGCTAATTTCGGCCAGTTGAACAGCATGCCAGAGAATCGTAAGTGGCAACTCAGCATCGACCTCCAGCCGCGCTGAGAAACGCGACATTTCCCAGACTTTTTCGTGGTTGAACGGTAAAACGATACCTTCCGTTTGCTCGGGTTCAGTCCAGGGCATTAATCGCGCACAGCCACTGATACCATTGCGTACACTCCATGCGATCAACCAGGTTACATCAGAGCGATCAAAACGATCGTACTCTTGCCCAGGCGTGCTCAGACGCGGCGGAATCGACCAACCTTCACCCCGTGCAAACACGCTATAACGGTAACTGCCAAGCTCGGCAAGCAAGGAAGATGGCATATCCTTTAACTGCGTTTGAACTATTTTCATCATGCGCCTCTGACATCCCCATGTTTGCAATGATTTCTTTGCGCCTGCCCAGGAGCGCATTAGCGCAGGGTAGACAAGTGACCTCAACGAGGGAACTACTAAAGTTGGCAGTTGCTTTTCATTTAAATCAGTCCAATTGCTGCGGCGTAGCATGCAATTTGAGTTTTATTAGAAACATTAAAACGTTTTTTCATATTTTTTTGGTAAAAATTTACGGTGTGCTCAGAAATCGACAAAATAAGTGAAATTTCTTGTGACGTTTTGCCTTCAGCAGTCCATCTCAAAATTTCGAGCTCACGCTGACTAAAATCATTTCCCTGGACCATCAGTGCTTCATCATTCAGGCGTTCGAGTAAGGACAGGCTTTGCTCAGCCAAAAAATGCAGCTTTACCTCGAGCTCAACTCGCCGGCTGCCAGTAATAAAGGGACGCTTTGATCCTATAGATAATATACCAACGGCGCGATTTGATGCCATTGCAGAACACGAAAATCCGCTCAGGAGCCCAAAATTACACGCATCCTGCCACATTTCTTTTGCCGAGCTAAACAGCTCAGGCGTCCACTCAACCCCTTTTCCTGAGCGCAGGCAAAGCTGCAACACGGGATCGATCGCATAATAATTCTGCTCTTTATAACGTTTAATCCATAATTTAGGATAAGTGTCATGTAAATAAACACGTGGTCGGGTAAAAGGAACGCGGTGCTGGATAAAAAAAGCGAAATAATCGAAACCCAGTGACTGGATATAATCCTGCAGGAGCCCCTTTAATTGTTGGGTCGTCGCCAGTGCCTGAAAATGATTTTCAGTCTCAGTCCGCCAGGAAAAATAATCTTCACTTGTCATATTGCCTCAACTTCCACTACGTGCTTGATATCTTTGCATCAGAAATGAATTTACCCTGTGTCAGCACATCAAAAAAAGCTTTATTTTCATTTGGTTTTCAGGACCCGTTACGGGCAAAATGCCAAAACCAGGGATAAAAGAATGCTGCTGGCAATTCAGGCAACGCGTGATGGGCAGAATAATAGGATTTTTCTTATATTTTTTCAATCTTTAAACGCAGCCAGCATTGAAAAATAATACTAAAGAAGTTGCGGTCCGCAACTTATTATTTTCCTGGATGACCCATTTGATACCCGCAACGGGTCAATGTACACCTTTTATGCATCATCATTGCTGATTAAACGTTCAAGGCAAAGCCTAAAAAAGAACATGCTGCAGTATCGCTGACATCAAATGTGGCGTTATTCAAACCTCCGGGTAACATGATCTCTGCCGAAAACGCGTCCCTTACCGCGCCTGGCGCCCTACTCTTTTGGCTCTGCTCAAGCGTGATGCACGACCTTAAGTGAAACGCGTGACGCAAAGAGAATGTCTTTTCCCTGATAAGAAAGAAGCTGTTCATATTGTTGCCCCAGGATAAAATATCAGACATGAATTAACTTAACATATTGTCTGAGCGGGGGTAAAATACAGCCTGTAAAAAACAATCAATAACGTATTTAATAAGAAAAAAATATCACAATAAAATATCGGAATGTTAATAAAATTAAAACACGGCAACGACCTCATAATTCATTATCCCACATGCATTAAATAACGTCTATTCGCTGAAAGGCACAACGCCACACATAAAAAAGGTTGCATACCCGGATATAATGTTAATAAAAAAAGCGAAGCCTGAAAAACCGAAATAGTCGCATATTTTTTATGCTGGATAATAAGAAATAAAAACCCCGTAATTACCCTCAGCGCTATCCTGTTACTATCTGCAATAACCTGCCCCACGCATGCCAAAATGAAAATGTGTTGCATGCGCAGTATTATAATCCGGCCCAAGCGCATTACCAAAAAAGTGACAACCTGTTCGCCACAATCCGTGAAGTAATAGCGCTTTCTCTTCAGGTTGCTGCCAGTGTTGACTGACCACCAGCCGCTGACCATTGGCCAGACGATAGGCCGTTATATCCCAGGCGTCAGCAGTGGCATGTTCGCTTAGTCGCCCCTGAGTTCGGTGATAGATATTACGACAGGCATAACTGCCAACATGCTCAATGCCCACCAGCCGGGTGCCCGACTGCTGAAGAATCTGCTGACTGCTGTGAACCACATACAGGGTGGCCGCAACGGCCATGGGACAGCTGGCCAGAAAGCTGCTGCTGAGTGATACTGCGCCCATTTTTTGCACTCTCAGCGGCTGAGCTAGCGGACACTGGCCGGCGATGGCTGGTTGCTGGCTGAAACTCACCCGTCCCGCCTGCTCTGCCCGACGCATGACGTCAAGACAGGCGGCAGGATCATTTTGCAGACGCTTGATTTTCAGCCGCGTCATCCAGCCTGGCGGATCGGTCACCGACAGAGGCGTGAACGGATTAAACTGCGGGGGTAAGTGCTGTTTCAGCCAGGGCAAACTCATCCACCCCAGTCCGGTCATGATAATAAGCAGGACAAGCGTGCGCATAATGCCTCTGATGTGAAACAACCAATAATGAGGAAGTGTAGAAGCGCCGTGCGTTGTCTGCCCCGGAGATAACACAAGGTGATGAAATATTACCTAATCTGACGTAAAAACCGCCTGCTGGAAGCAAAAATGCTCTTTTGATGAGTATGTTGTCTGATATTGTTAAAAAATGATTACCGTTTTTATCCTTACTTCCTCTATCTTATGCCCAATTGTTTCAGACACTCAGTCATCCTCAACAGCCATCAGAGCTGACACAACATCAAGACAGGAAAGACAATTTCATGGTTGATCACTCTCACCACACGCAGAGCCCGCAAGGCTCAGACACATTGCGGCGTAATCTGCATAACCGGCATATCCAGCTCATCGCTATCGGCGGCGCTATCGGAACGGGTCTGTTTATGGGCTCGGGAAAAACCATTAGTCTGGCCGGCCCGTCCATCATTTTCGTCTATATGATCATCGGCTTTATGCTGTTTTTCGTCATGCGCGCAATGGGCGAATTGCTGCTGTCGAATCTGGAATACAAATCCTTTAGCGATTTTGCGGCCGACTTACTTGGGCCGTGGGCGGGCTACTTCACCGGTTGGACATACTGGTTCTGTTGGGTGGTCACCGGTATCGCCGACGTGGTGGCTATCAGCGCCTACTTCCAGCTCTGGTTTCCCGGGTTCTCCATCTGGATGAGTGCGCTGTTGTGCGTCTTTGTCTTTTTGTCGTTGAATATCGCCACGGTGAAGATGTTCGGTGAGATGGAATTCTGGTTCGCCATCATCAAAATTGTGGCGATTGTCGCCTTAATTGTGACCGGAATCGTGTTGGTTTCACTCCACTATCCTTCTCCCGGTGGCGGTACCGCAGCCCTGAGTAATATCTGGGATCACGGCGGTATGTTTCCCAAAGGACTGAGCGGATTTTTTGCCGGGTTTCAGATCGCTGTGTTTGCCTTTGTCGGCATTGAGCTGGTCGGTACGGCCGCCGCCGAAACACAGGATCCGCACAAGGTCTTACCGCGCGCCATTAACGCGATTCCCTTGCGCGTCATTATGTTTTATGTCCTGGCCCTGATGGTAATCATGTCTGTCACGCCCTGGACAGAAGTGATGGCCGATCGCAGTCCGTTCGTTGAGATGTTTGTTTTAATTGGTCTTCCGGCGGCGGCAAGTATCGTGAACTTCGTGGTATTAACATCTGCCGCCTCATCGGCTAACAGCGGCATTTTCTCGACCAGTCGCATGCTGTATGGCTTATCACAGCAGGGCGTTGCCAGTCGGGCTTTTGGGCGGTTATCTGCGCGCGCCGTTCCCACGACCGGCCTGTTCTTCTCCTGCTTCTGTTTGCTGTGCGGCGTAGCGCTGATTTATCTGATTCCGGATGTGATGACCGTCTTTACTCTGGTCACCACGGTTTCGGCCATTCTGTTTATGTTCGTCTGGACCATCATCCTGTGCAGCTATCTGGCCTATCGCAAAAAATTTCCGGAACGCCATGCGGCATCTAACTTTAAAATGCCGTTGGGTAAATTCATGTGTTGGGTTTGTATGGCCTTCTTCGTGTTTATCCTCGTCCTGCTCACGCTACAGGAGGATACACGTCAGGCATTAATGGTGACGCCATTATGGTTTATCCTGCTGGCCATCGGCTGGCAGCTGCGTAAACGCACGCGCCGTTAACCCCCAGCAGAAGAAAGCCCGACAAAAGTCGGGCTTTTTTTATAACTGCTCAGCAATATGGCTGAACGTGCGCTTCAACGTGCGCCCGGCGGACGGGAGGCGCTGCGGCCGGGCATCCGGACGCTGTGCCGTTCCCAAACCAAAGGTGAAGGTGTAGCGGTCATCGTCGCCCATACGCAAATCGGCGATGGTGATCTGTCCATCGCGCTCACTCATGGCATAAAAGCCGTGGCTGAACCACGCAATGCGCTCTGCAAACCAGTTCCCCTTGAATGATGCAAATAATTCAGGATGACGGGGCCGCCAGGTCACCGTAACGGGACGCCGCGGCGACAGCAAAGACCAGTAAGCTTCCCCATAACGATCGGGCGTGATAATGACGCTACGCCAGACAAGGGTATTTAGCGCCGTGGGCGTGACCAGCACCTTGTTTGTTGCAATGCCCTGCTGTTCAAGTGACTGTTTGATCTGCCCGTCCGCGACCTGCTGAATCAGCACGCTCCAGACGAGATAGGCCGAGCTCAATGCCAGTCCCGCGCGGTTCCAGCGCAATCCCCGATCGCTGCGACGCCACAACGCCACCGCTAAGCCAACGAGCAGCGGTAAGGTATAAAGCGGATCGACAATATATATGCTGCCGATCGCGTAAGGATGATCGGTAAGCGGTAATCCCAGTTGCGTGCCATATACCGTCATCAGATCGAGAAGAGGATGGGTGATCAGCGCCAGCCAGATGGCGGGCCACCAGGCCGTCCATGCTGGCCCGGCACGACAAAGCAGTGCAACCAGCCAGGCCACTAAGGGGGAAAGCAGCGTCAGATAAAGCAGCGCATGGCTTTCGGTTCGGTGCAGCGTCATATTGCGGATAGCATCACCGTGATCGAGAAAGACATCAAGATCCGGCAACGTTCCGCAGGCCGCGCCGATAATGGCGGCCTGCCAGGCCGGAACACGGCGGCCCATCACCGCCAGGGTTACTGACGCGCCCAGTACGCATTGTGAAACAGAATCCATCAGCCCGCTCCAGTGTTTATTCCTGTATTCAGTATGGCCTTGTTCTTTTAACGCACCCGAATACCTTCAATAATAATGCGCTGAACGTTCTCTACCGTTTCTTCAAAAAACAGCGGATTAGTGAGCCTGTTTCCCGTAATGGCTTCAACCTGACTGGCAAAATCGGCGTAGTGCTGCGTGGTTGCCCAGAGCATAAAAATCAGGTGTTGGGGCTGAATACCCGCCAGCCTTCCTTCGGCTATCCAGCGCTGTATAATCGCTGTTTTATCATCCATAAGTTGTTTTAAATCCCCCGCCAGTTCACCTTTCAACAGGGGCGCCCCCTGGAGCATTTCCAGGCAAAACAGCCTTGATGCCTGCGGATGGTCCCGGGAGACTTCAAGTTTTAGGCGGATATAGTGCCGAATGGCTCTCAAAGGATCCTGATCGTGGCTCAGTGCACGCAGGGGCGCCAGCCAGACATCCAGGATCTCTTTCAACACGGCAATATAGAGCGCTTCTTTGGAAGGATAGTAGTACAGCAAATTCGTTTTAGAGACACCGGCGCGGTCAGCGACTTTTTCCAGTCGCGTACCGTGGATGCCAAACTGGGAAAAAAAGCTCAGCGCGGCCTCCAGAATAGCCGCCCGTTTGGCAGCGACGGCCACTGAGCGGCGCGTGGGCACTGATTGTTCCTTTTTCATAGGGTTCCCCTCGCCTGACACTGTGTATCACAGCAAGCTCATGAATTTGCCACGTGATAACAGTGAAGGTTTAAACGCTGCGGTAATGTCAGTAACACGCACAACGACAACATCTCTCTCAGAACAGGCGCAATAACCGACTCGCGCTTTCGCGTCATCCTTTTGACCTTCATTCGTCCCGCGAAGAGGCTGAGGGTATCGCTTTGCGGCGCTTCAGACGCAGTTCACTGATAATCACGCCGCAGACGATAAAAGCGCCACCAAGTATCGCGGCTGCCGGCAAACGTTCGCCGGCGATGCGCCCGACCACGCCCGCCCATACCGGCTCTCCGGCGTAAATAACCGTTGCCCGCGTGGGCGACACGCTGCGTTGTGCCCAGTTCATCGTCACCTGGATAAGCGCACTGGCGGCACCCAGACCTAATGCGCTGAGCAATAACGGCGTCGACAGGGCAGGCAACGTTTCCCCGTTGGGAAGCATAAAGCAGAAGGCACAGAGTGAAGCGACGGTAAGCTGTATAAAGGTCACACGACGAACATCAACATGACCGGCAAATCGGCTGATAAGAATAATTTCGCCCGCAATCGCCAGGGTACTGATCAGCGTGGCAATCTCACCCTGATTGAGCACCACCCTTCCGTCCTGCGGCCCCGCAACCAGTATTAAGCCGCAAAACGCCAGTAAGATACCCAGCCATGCCATTAACGGAGGTGGACGCCGTAGGAACAGCCATTGTAAAAGCGGCACAACCGGAACATATAAGGCGGTCAGAAAGGCCGACTGGCTGCTGGAGATGGTCTGCATTCCCCATGTCTGCAGACCGTAACCCGCGGCAATGGTCAGGCCGATAAGCGTTCCCGCCTTTATTTCAGTCCAGCTGATTGCGGCAAGGTAACGGCGAAAAAAGAGCGCCAGCAGGATGGCCGCAGTGGCAAACCGCAACCCAACAAAGAAAAACGGGCCTGAGTGCTGCATCGCCCGATGTACCACTAAAAACGTCCCGCCCCAGATCATCGTAATGAAAATAAGTACCCATTCCTGACGCGTTATACGCACGGTCAGTCTGCGCGTCGTAGTCGACATAGTTCACCTGCCTGATTGATTCAGGCGCTATTGTGATCGGCGATGCCGGGTAATGCAATGTCACTCGCCGACGCGCTGACCCTGAAGACGAATAAAACGCGCTGCCGCCATCGGTAATGGGCCACTTTACCTTTCCGCACGAGATGAATCCGGTCAGGCGCGGCATCATGTCTTACCGCTTCTGTTGCACGCCGTAGCATCTTTCATTGCGCCGCCTTTATAAACGGACAGGCTTTGATGAGTCATATTCCGAGTTTGATGAGTCATATTCCGAGAAGGATGCGCGACGACATGTTGCAACCCCCCGAATTAGATGACCTTCAGGCTTTCAGGGCTTTCAGGGCTTTCAGGGCTTTCAGGGCTTTCAGGCAGAAATTTACATTTAGAAACATAGCAAACGCTAAGAATCGCCCTGGAATTAGAATATTAACCCCAACAAAACCCCATTTTCAGCGTTTTTTAAGCCGTTAGGCCGAGTGCGTGCCAGCAGTTGTTCAAAGCTCTTCTATACTTTTGGGTGTGTTGAATAACCCCCGGAGAGACCAATGGCCAAGATTCTGGTGCTGTACTATTCAATGTATGGACATGTTGAAACCATGGCTAACGCCGTGGCAGAGGGCGCCCGCAAGGTACCGGGTGCGCAGGTAGACGTGATGCGCATTCCTGAGACTATGGACGCTGACCGCTTTGCAGACGTTGGCGGTAAAACGCAACAGTCCGCGCCTGAAGCCACGCCTGAGATATTGCCGCAATACGACGCCATTATTGTCGGCACACCTACCCGTTTCGGTAATATGTCCGGTCAGATGCGTACGTTTTGGGACCGCACAGGCGGCCTGTGGGCATCCGGCGCGCTGTACGGCAAAATCGCCAGCGTCTTTGCCTCAACGGGTACAGGCGGCGGCCAGGAGCAAACCATTACCTCCGTCTGGACCACCCTCGCCCATCACGGCATGGTTATCGTTCCGATCGGCTACGGCACGAAAGAGATGTTTGACATTTCTCAGGTGCGGGGCGGCACGCCTTATGGCGCAACCACGCTGGCAGGAGGAGATGGCTCACGTCAGCCTACGGAAGAAGAATTGATCATCGCCCGTTTTCAGGGTGAACACGTTGCCGGACTGGCAGCAAAACTTAAGGATTAAACGCCCGGAAGGAGATCGTTATGTCGAATAGTCAGGCAAAAGCCCACCATGTTGGCGAATGGGCCAGCTTACGTCACACCTCACCTGAAATTGCCGAGGCCATTTTCGAAGTCGCCAATTATGACGAACGCCTTGCTGAAGAAATCTGGCGGCAACAGGGCAGTGACGACGTATTAATCCGTGCATTTGAAAAAACCAACCAGGATGTCCTTACCTGGGACGACAAAACGGTAGAACGAAAGAACGTTTAGCAGCATGGCGGGCTATCCCGCCATGCTTTTTTTATCGCTGACCAAGGAGCACTCTATGTCTTCCTATCAAAGCATCAACCCTGCAAACAACCAGTTAATGAAAAGCTGGCCTTCCCACGACAGCGCGGCGGTAAGTCATGCGCTGGAAACGGCCGACCGCCTCTATCATTCAGACTGGAGTAAAGGCGACATCCAGCCACGCCTCCAGGTGCTGAAAAAACTGGCTGATCTGATTGATGACCGTGCGGAAGAACTGGCTGCCATTGCCAGTAAAGAAATGGGCAAGCTAATAGGCCAAAGCCGCGGTGAAGTGCAGATCTGTTCCCAGATTGCGCGGTACTATGCCGAGCATGCGGAGCGCATTCTTAAGCCACAACCTTATGACAGTGAACTGGGCGAAGCCTGGGTTGAATATCATCCTATCGGTGTGCTGGTGGCGGTTGAGCCCTGGAACTTCCCGTATTATCAGCTAATGCGCGTGCTGGCACCCAACCTGGCGCTGGGAAACCCTGTACTGGCCAAGCATGCCAACATTGTCCCGCATTGTGCTGACGTATTCGAGAAGTTGGTCAGGGAAGCCGGCGCACCCGAAGGGGCCTGGACTAACCTGTTCATTTCTACCGATCAGGTGGCGGAACTGATTGCCGACGATCGTGTTCAGGGCGTAGCACTGACCGGATCCGAACGTGCCGGAAGTGCTGTCGCAGAACAGGCTGGTAAACATCTGAAAAAATCGACGCTGGAACTGGGCGGCAACGATGTCTTCGTGGTAACTGAGGACGCCGACCTGGATGAAGCCGTACGCCAGGGCGTGCAGGCGCGTCTGAGCAACTGCGGTCAGGTTTGTACGGCCGCTAAGCGCTTTATCCTGAATGAGAAAATTGCGGATACCTTTATCGATAAGTTCAGCGCGGCAATGAATGCCGCAACGTTGGGCGATCCGCTGGATGAAAAAACCACGCTCGGTCCCCTTTCCTCCGCCGACGCACGCGATCGTCTGGTAAAACAGGTTGATGAGGCAGTGGCGAAAGGTGCCCGTCTGATCACCGGCGGTAAAGCCGTGGCAGGCGTGGGCTGCTTCTATCAGCCCACGGTCCTGACCCACATCACGCGCGACAATCCTGCTTACTTTGAGGAGTTCTTTGGCCCCGTCGCGCAAATGTACGTGGTAGCTAACGACGCAGAAGCGGTGGCGCTGGCCAATGATTCGCACTATGGGCTAGGCGGTTCGGTGTGGACACAGGACATTGCGCGTGGCCGCAAGCTGGCATCGGCGATCGAAACCGGCATGGTCTTTATTAACTCGCAAAGCGATACCTCGGCTGAGCTGCCGTTTGGCGGCGTTAAACGTTCGGGCTATGGACGTGAACTGTCCGATCTCGGCATTAAAGAGTTTGCTAACCAGAAGCTGGTGGTCGTTGCAGGCCAGGCCGGTTGATTCCGGCAATAAAAAAACCCCGTCTCGACGGGGTTTTTTCTTTTCGGGTACTGTGCAGGATCAGTTGGCGGTAGCGGGTTGCTTCGCCTCACCGGTTTCAGCTTTGGTCTGCGCATTACTGCCAGGCGCATTGCTGCTGCCAGCCGGGGCCGCACTGCTGTCGGCCTTAGCCTTCTCATCAGCCGCTTTTTGCGCGGCAGCCTTATCTGCTTTGGCCTTTTCGTCTGCGGCTTTCTGCGCAGCCGCCTTGTCAGCATTAGCCTTTTCTTCAGCCGCTTTATCCGCTTTAGCCTTCTCATCAGCCGCTTTCTGCGCGGCGGCTTTGTCGGCGGCCGCCTTATCAGCATCCGCCTTTTGCGCCGCATCGCCCGCCGTGGCCGCTTTCGCATCCTCAGGTTTCGCCGCAGTCGCAGGCTGTGCCGGCTGGGCTTCCGCAGCAGGTTGCAGCGCCGTACCCTGTAGTGCGCTGTTCAGCACCTGGGCAAACTGATCCCAGCTGCAGTATCCGTTAGCGTCTGTCGGGCAACCCGCCAGTTGAAGCGTAACGCGCTTAGGCGGCTTCTTAAGGCTCAGAACCTCTGCATCGCGCAGTTGATCGGCGGTCTGATAAACGTATTCGATTTTAAGCAGATCTTTATTGTTTTTCGCATCGTGCCAGCGTTCAAACACCACCTGACCGCCGATTGGCGTTTTTTCGTAGGTCTCAGTTAAGTCATAAGGCTTAACCTGTAACGCACTCAGCAGTGACGCAATGTTGGAGTCATGCCCGACCATCAGCGTAACTTTAGGTGAGTCTGACTTTTCCTGATCGATCAGCTGGCTGCGAATGTAGTCCACCAGTGGCGCGGCAACATCGCGTGCAACCTCAGGCGTGGTAAACAGCGTGTCCTGATAGCCATTTTTAATGGCGGATAGTGCCTGCCACTGTTCAGGGGTTTTGATTTGTCCCCAGGCGACCTGATCCAGCGGGAAGCCTTCATAATATTGCAGCGTAAAGGCATCCATTAGCGAATTGCCCACTTTTAGTGGCCCGTTCACGCCGGGTTCTTTACCGTTTTCAACGATAAAGGTGTTCTGGCCATTGCTCAGATCGCACTGCTTTTTGTTATTACAGGCAGGAGAGGATTTGTAGTCAACAATCTTCTCGAGCCGCTGAAAAGCGGGTTTCAGTGACAGCTTTTCGTTGGCAGCGGTCATTCCGGCCAGCGCTTTCTTGATGAATTCTTCGTTCCCGTCTGTAATAACCGGATTAAATACCGGATCCATGCTGCCCATTTCATCCTGGTGAGTCACAGCAATGTCACAGCCCGGGAAGGCACCATTTACGAAGAACTGAGCCGTTGCCACGGTACGCTGCAGGCTGTTGGCGTAGACAAAGACGCTGTTGCTGTCCGGACAAACGCCATTTTTTACCAGCCCCTGCTGAGCAAGCCACTGACGGGTATAGTTACCCATGTACACTTCCAGCACGCCGCCTTTAGTGGTCAGCTGTCCACCCGGCACATCCCACTCCGGCCAGGTTTTTTTGGTGGATTGCGCCAGCACGCTGCCGTTATCCGCAAGCGGTGCACGCAGGTTATGGCGGCTGAACATTAACACCTGCTGTAACTGCATATCGTTGTCAGCGGCCTGTGCCAGCGTTCCAATCGGTAATGCAGCAAGTACCGACAATGCGCAAAGACTCAGTTTCTTGATCATTGTGCCTATTCCATTCATTCAGTAAAAAAACACTCTGGCTATCAACCGATTAGCTCGCATCAGAGCGACGTGGCGAATAGTGTAACTCAGCTTGCCCCTGAAAAGCGCCAGGCAACAGCAAAAACAATTAATGGACTATAGCAGAGATGCCAGATGCCGTTCAAAACCGCGCAGTCCGCTGAAAAGCAGGAAGAATTTTAAACGGGCGTGAGAAGAGAAAACAAAACGAAACAGGCCAGCACACTGTGCTGGCCTGTAAAATGTGGCGGAGGAAGAGAGATTCGAACTCTCGGATGGTTTCCCATCGGCGGTTTTCAAGACCGCTGCCTTAAGCCGCTCGGCCATCCCTCCGGGTTGTAACACTACTGCAAAGGCAAGATGATATTATGCTGTCTTGCCTCTTCATGCCTGGTGGCAATGAAGTGGCGGAGGAGGAGAGATTCGAACTCTCGGATGGTTTCCCATCGGCGGTTTTCAAGACCGCTGCCTTAAGCCGCTCGGCCACCCCTCCGCAATGACGCGCACTATAAACATCCCCTCTGGAGATGTAAAGCCTGCGATAATCCGTTCGCGTGAAAAACAGCCAAATTCGCGTTATTCGTTGGCTAAATCGCCATTCTGCTCAAAGAATTAACACCTTAACGCGTAAAGAAGGGTAAAACGGCTTTTCCCTCTTTATAGGGCTGCGTATTCTCAGAGCATATTTGGTGTTCTGCCTTACAGGAGCGCAACATGGACAGAATAGTTTCTTCATCATCGCGACAGTCATTACTCAGCACGCACAAAGTGCTGCGTAACACCTATTTTCTGCTGGGCCTGACGCTCGCCTTCTCAGCGGTGACCGCCACGGCAAGTACACTTCTGGCATTACCGGCACCCGGTTTAATTTTGATGCTGGTGGGCTTCTACGGTCTGATGTTTCTGACCTATCGCCTGGCTGACAGCCCAATGGGGATTTTAGCCGCCTTCGCCTTTACGGGCTTTTTGGGTTACTGCCTGGGGCCAATCTTAAGTTCTTTCCTGACGGCAGGAATGGGCGATGTGATCGCGCTGGCGTTAGGCGGTACAGCGCTGGTGTTCTTCTGCTGCTCCGCCTATGTGCTGACAACAGGTCGTGACATGTCATTCCTGGGCGGCATGATGATGGCGGGCTTCGTGGTGTTACTGGTGGCCGTTGTGGCTAACCTGTTCCTGCAGTTGCCTGCTCTTCACCTGGCGATTAGCGCCCTGTTTATCCTGTTCTCTGCTGGCGCCATTCTGTGGGAAACCAGCAACATTATTCATGGCGGCGAAACTAACTATATTCGTGCCACAGTAAGCCTGTATGTTTCCCTGTATAACATCTTTGTTAGCCTGTTAAGCATCCTGGGTTTTTCCCGCAGTAATTAATCGACGCCGCTGGCGCGATACGAACCCCGCTCAGGCGGGGTTTTTGCTTTTTCTGCGGTGCCATTTTGCTAAACTGCAGCCCGAATGATAATGAGGACGCGTTATGAACTATAAGGGTGACGAAATAGCTGTGGATGCCGAAGGCTATTTGAAAAACCACCAGGACTGGAGCGAGGAGCTGGCACAGCAGATTGCTGACAACGAGGCCATCGTAATGACGGAAGCCCACTGGGAAGTCGTGCGCTTTGTCCGTGACTTTTACCTGGAATTTAATACTTCTCCCGCCGTACGTATGCTGGTGAAGGCGATGGCGAAAAAGTATGGCGAAGAGAAAGGTAACAGCCGCTACCTGTTTCGGCTGTTTCCTGAAGGGCCCGCCAAACAGGCGACAAAAATTGCTGGCCTGCCCAAGCCTGCCAAATGTCTTTAATTAACCGGTGGTAAAGCTGCGGGGGAAGTCGCCGGGCTGATGCGGCTCCAGCAGCACCTTTTCCACATGGGCCGTGCGCGGCCCACCGGCTTTTAACCATGCGATTAACGCCTCGACCTGCTCTGCCTCACCGCAGGCGAGCACCTCAACCCGGCCATCATCAAGATTACGCGCATAACCCTGCACACCGAGCGCGTTGGCTTTCGCCTGTGTGCTGTAGCGAAAACCCACGCCCTGCACGGTGCCCTGCACCCAGGCTTTGTAACACATGCTCGCCATGGTTCTCTCCCGCTGTTCGTTGCAATTTGCCGTTATCCACTGGACAATAGCGCCTCATTTTTTCAGGTAAGCATAGCAAACTATGACAGTTCGATTGATTCTCGCCAAGGGACGTGAAAAGTCCCTGCTCCGTCGTCATCCCTGGGTTTTCTCTGGGGCCGTCGCCCGCCTTGAAGGGAAAGCCCAACAAGGGGAAACCATTGATGTTTGTGACAGCAACGGTAAATGGCTGGCGCGTGCCGCTTATTCACCTCAGTCACAAATTCGCGCTCGCGTCTGGAGCTGGCAGCAGGACGAATCTGTCGATATCGCTTTTTTTGTCCGCCGTTTTCAGCAGGCACAAATCTGGCGCGACTGGCTGGCTGCACGCGACGGCCTGGACAGCTATCGTCTGATTGCCGGGGAGTCCGACGGCCTGCCAGGCGTGACTATCGATCGCTTTGGTCAGTTTCTGGTGCTGCAACTGCTATCTGCCGGCGCGGAGTATCAGCGGCCCGCCATTATCTCCGCCTTGCAGCAGTGTTTTCCGGATTGCGCTATCTACGATCGCTCAGATGTCGCAGTACGTAAAAAAGAAGGTCTGGAACTGACCCAGGGAACCGTAACCGGTGAACAGCCTCCCGCGCTATTGCCGATCACAGAGCACGATATGAAGCTGCTGGTAGATATCCAGGGCGGACATAAAACGGGCTACTACCTTGATCAGCGAGACAGCCGCTATGCCACACGCCGCTATGCCAAAGACGCGCGCGTGCTGAACTGCTTTTCTTATACCGGAGGCTTTGCCGTTTCGGCATTGATCGGCGGCTGTAAAGAAGTGATTAGCGTTGATACGTCGCAGGATGCCCTGGATGTGGCACGTCAAAACGTCGAACTGAACGGTTTAGATCTGTCCCGTGCCCGGTTCCAGCGCGATGACGTCTTTAAGCTACTCCGCCGCTACCGCGATGAGGGTGAGAAATTCGATCTGATCATTATGGATCCGCCCAAATTTGTTGAGAACAAAAGCCAGCTGATGGGCGCCTGCCGTGGCTATAAAGACATTAACATGCTGGCCATTCAGTTGCTGAATCCAGGCGGGATGTTACTGACCTTCTCCTGTTCAGGCTTGATGGCAACAGACCTGTTCCAGAAAATTATTGCGGATGCCGCGCTGGATGCAGGCCGTGACGTCCAGTTCGTTGAGCAATTCCGCCAGGCTGCCGATCATCCTGTGATCGCCACCTACCCCGAAGGTCTTTACCTGAAAGGTTTTGCCTGTCGCGTCATGTAACTTGAAAAAACTGTCTTTGCCCCCATCTCTTATGCAGGACAGTTTTTTCGGAGGTCATCATGATTGCCAGTAAATTTGGTATTGGTCAGCAGGTTCGTCATCGGTTATCCGGCGTGCTGGGTGTGATTGTCGATGTCGATCCTGAATATGCGTTAGATGAGCCACAGCTGGACGAGATCGGGGCAACTGACACGTTGCGCAGCGCGCCCTGGTATCACGTGGTCATGGAAGATGAAGAAGGCAGTCAGGTCCATACCTACGTCGCCGAAATTCAACTTGCCGGTGAAACCAGCCCTGAACATCCAGAGCAACCCTCTATGGATGAACTGGCCGCATCGGTACGTCAGCAGCTCCAGGCACCGCATTTGCGTCACTAACAGTGGGCGGCAATCTGTTTGCCGCCGTTATTGTTATTGCCCCATTCCCAGTCGCGGGATTTCAATTTTCGGGCAGCGATCCATCACGACCGTCATGCCCGCATCCTGCGCCAGCACGGCAGCCTGCTCATTAATCACGCCCAACTGTAACCAGAGCGTATCCGCACCGACCGCAATGGCTTCCTGCGCGACGCCCCATGCCGCTTCCGAATTGCGGAACACATCGACCATGTCAATTTTTCCGGGGACTTCTGCCAGCGAACCATACGCGGTTTGTCCCAGCAGAGTCTGACCTGCAAGCTTAGGACTGACCGGAATCACTTCATAACCCTGATCGAGCAAATACTTCATTACCCCATAGCTGGGGCGTTCGGGGCGATCGCTGGCGCCTACCAACGCAATACGTTTTGTGCGGGTCAATACGTCGCGAATAGTCTGATCATTCATGGGCTTCTCCTTTCTGTCTGCTCTTCATTGTAGTTGAGCCTTTACACACTCGCGGGGCGTTGCAAATACATATTGTGCCGCTTCGCTGGAATAAATATGTATAATTGTAAACTTAATGCCATAATGTAAGAATTTGCTACATCCATTCATTTTAACCGGAGTCGAAATGAAGCTGTCAATGGCTGTAACGGGGTTCATTGCTCTCCTCGTTTCGGCATCCTGCTCTGCTATTACCCTGAAGCTTGATCCTCAAATCACGTTGCTGGTTTTGGACGGTCGCAAGATCTCCGGCTCACTGCTGAAAGGGGCTGACAGTTTAGAGCTGGATCGGGGTCAACATCAGTTCCTGTTTCGGGTGGAACAACCGCCTGGTGACAGCAAAACTCCTTCTCAGTACTATCAGTCTGTGCCGATGATCGTGACATTCACCGCCGAAGCCAGGAGCATCGCTATCCGCCTGCCTCCGCTCAGCAATTCACGAGAAAGACATAACTTTGACCGTTCACTGGCGTTCAGGCTGGTTGATGAAAAGGGTAAAGAGGTCTTTAGCGTGCGCGATCGCCTGCCGGTTACGGCTGGTGCGGATGTTGAAAAAGCGATGGTCAGTTACAATCGTATGGGCTTAGCGGCTTCGGTGCCTCAGTTCGCCAATCTCACCACCCCTTCCCCATCAGCACAACTTACTGCCGATCTTGCCTGGTCGGTTGAAACTACTACGCCGTCAATTCAGCACTGGTTTCAGCGTTTCGATGAGGCCACTCGTCAACAGTTCATCAATCTGGTCAAAATGCTGCGGGCAAGTTGATAGTGTGAAATGGCGCAGGGTAAACTGCTGCAACGGGCGTTTTTGCTCCTTTGCATCAGGATGCTGTTATGGAATACACCTTACGTACGCTTGGAAAACAAAAACATATCGCGCTGGTCGCTCATGACCACTGCAAAGACTCTCTGCTGGATTGGGTGACGCGTAATCAACCCGCGCTGGAATCTCATATTCTTTATGCGACAGGCACGACAGGCAATCTCATCAATCGTCACACCGGCCTGAACGTAAATGCAATGCTGAGTGGCCCAATGGGCGGAGACCAACAGGTTGGTGCATTTATTGCCGAGGGCAAAATTGATGCGCTAATCTTTTTTTGGGATCCGCTAAATGCGGTTCCTCATGATCCTGACGTCAAAGCGCTGCTTCGTCTGGCGACGGTCTGGAATATCCCGGTCGCCACCAACCGGGCGACCGCCGATTTTATCATTCAGTCGCCGCTGTTTGATCAGCCCGTCGATGTCCGTATTCCGGATTATGCACGTTATCTTGCCGATCGCCTGAAATAACTCAGGCTTTACGCAGCACCGGCACGTCCAGCTCGCGGAAGGTCTCGACAAAGACCGAAGGTTGCTGCTTATCAAACAGCAACCAGACCTGCTGGCGCGCACGGGTTAACGCAACATAGGCCAGTCGCCGCTCTTCCGCATCCGGAAACGCTTCGGGCTGAGGCAGCAAGCCTTCCTCAATGATGGACTCGCGCTGCGCCGCCGGAAAGCCTTCTTTACCTTGCTGAAGCCCCAGCAGAATGACGTAATCTGCCTGCTGGCCCTTACTGGCATGAATGGTCAGAAAATCGATGTTTAATTTTGGCCAGCGGGTTTTGGCTTTATCCAGCACGTCAGGACGCAGATAGTGGTAACGTGCCAGTATCAGCACCCGCTCGTGGGGCTTTGCGTAGCCACTCAGCTTATTCAGCAACGGCTCCAACTGATCCTGCGGTAACAGGGCAATGGATTTTTTATTGCCCTTAACCAGGCTGTTTAAGGGTTTGCGCAGCTGATGCGGATTCTGCTGGATGAAGCGATTTGCGACTTCACCAATCCGATCGTTAAAGCGATAGGTCGTGTCCAGCACGCAGCGATCGCCCTCACCAAAATAGTGATGAAATGCCGTTGTGAGGCTCATTTCAGCCCCGCTGAAGCGGTAGATCGCCTGCCAGTCATCGCCAACAGCAAACAGCGTAGTGCGCTTGTTTTGCTGGCGCAGGGCGCTGAGCAAGGCTGCACGCTGGGGCGAAATATCCTGAAATTCATCGACCAGAATATGCTTCCATGGGCTGATAAAACGCCCCTTTTCCAGGATCGCTACGGCCTGATGAATCAGCCCTGAAAAATCGACGGCGCCCTCTTCCTTGAGTGCGCTTTTCCAGGCCTTCAGCAGCGGTGCCATCAGCTTGATGCGTTTACTGAACAGCTCCCGTAGCGCCTCAGGAACGCCGTCGATCATGGCGGCCTGTGCACCACCGTGCATGCGCATCAGGCTTAACCAGCGTTCGAGCCGCGGTGCCAGACGCTCAGCCAGGCGATCGTCCTGCCAGAAAGGCCCCTCGCCGACCTCCCACGCCAGTTCATCACGCAGCCATTGCCGCCAGCCATTCGCCTGGGCTTTCTTTTCATGGCATTGCTGACGCCAGATGTCGATCAATAATGCCCGGCGCGCGGCGGCGTCGCTTTCCAGTTTACTGATGACAGGCTGTTTATTACTGCCTTCGCGGATAATGTGCAGGGCCAGAGAATGAAAAGTACGTGCCTGCATATCCGTTGCCTGTAGCCTGCTTTGGATGCGGTCGTTCATCTCTTCAGCAGCATGACGGCCAAAGGCTAACAGCAGAATCTGATCGGCGCCGGCGAGTCGGCGTTGTAATAACCAGCCCGCCCGGGCAACCAGCACAGAGGTTTTGCCACTGCCCGCGCCCGCCAGTACCAGCACCGCATCCTCACCGTTTACCACGGCTTCAGCCTGAGATCCGTTAAGCGGCGTGGACTCAACCGTGGCGAAGAAATCCTGATAACGCGTGAGCATCGCAGCCGTCCAGTCGCGGTTACGCTGACGGATTGCGGCCTCGCCCTGTTGCAGCCAGTGTTGGCAAAATGCCCAATTTTCCCGACAGGACTCAAAATCGTTGATGCGTGACAGCGGGAGTGGCAAGGCATCAAACTGCTTGAGAATTTGATCGTTAATCGCCTGCAGCTCACTGCGTTTTAACCAGCGGTCCTGCTCACTGAACCCGTTAATTTCAGCACGAAGGCCCTGCAGAACCGAGGCACACACGTCACTCATCTCATGGCTCCAGTCCTGCCATGCCTGCATCAGATAATGATAGAAACGTTGTGTCTCCTGCCATTCAGTGCCGTGCAAACGCACAACCTTATTGTCCGCCAGCAGAAACTCAAGCTCTCCCCAGACCATGCCACGCTTACAGGTAATGTCCGACAACTGGTTAAAGGGAATCAGATATTCGTGTTTATCACCACTGACTTCAACACCAGCGGTCAACAGGCGAACACGATTGTAAGGATGCTGGGCAAGCCGTTTGCCCATGGATGTTGCTTTAAGTTCCACGCCGACACCAACGACCGAGATAAAGAGTAATCGGAGTTTACCTGTCAGACTCTTGACGCTCCAGCCTTAAAACACGCTAAACTGCGACATATCTTGCGGAGTGCAAAAGGAAAAGCGGTTATGCGCACTGTTTTAAATATTCTTAATTTTGTATTGGGTGGCTTCTTCACCACGCTCAGTTGGCTGTTCGCGACACTGATCAGCATTGTGCTGATCTTTACCCTGCCGTTGACGCGTTCATGCTGGGAAATCACCAAACTCTCGTTTCTTCCGTTCGGCAATGAGGCGGTGCACGTGGATGTGCTGCGTCCCGACAGCAAAAGTCACATCATGAACACCGGCGGTACCTTCCTGAATATTTTCTGGCTGATTTTCTTCGGCTGGTGGCTCTGCCTGTCCCACATCTCTGTCGGTATTGTGCAGTGTGTCAGCATCATTGGTATTCCGGTGGGAATCGCGAATTTCAAGATTGCGGCTATTGCACTGTGGCCGGTCGGCCGTCGGGTTGTCTCTGTGGAAGAGGCGCGTGCCGCGCGTGATGCCAATGCCCGCCGCCGCTATTAGTATTCTGTCCGGATGGCGTAAGTATCTTTTTAACAGCACCTGGCGTTACCTGCTGCGGATTCTGTTCGCCTTAACCGGCTGTGCAGCAGTGCCCTGGGTGCTGCAGCAGATTGAATGGACCATTCCCCTCACGCTTGGGGTGGTCGCCGCCGCGCTGGCCGATCTGGATGATCGACTGGCGGGACGTTTAAAAAATCTGCTGATTACCCTGTTGTGCTTTTGCGTTGCGTCGGTTTCAGTGGAACTGCTCTTTCCCCATCCGCTGGCCTTTATTATCGGTTTGGCGATCTCCACCTGGGGTTTTATTTTGCTGGGCGCCCTCGGGCAGCGCTATGCGACCATTGCTTTCGGCGCCTTGCTGATTGCCGTTTACACCATGTTGGGCATCGGACTGTTTTCCCAGTGGTATCTGCAGCCCATCCTGCTGCTGGTCGGCGCGCTCTGGTATAATCTGTTGACGCTGTTGGGCCACGTCATGTTTCCCGTTCGCCCGGTTCAGGAGCAGCTGGCAGCCAGTTTCTCGCAGTTAGCGCAATACCTGGACGCCAAAGCTAACCTGTTTGATCCGGACGCCGATGCGCAGGATGATGCCACGTTTGTTGAGGCGGCGATGGTGAACAGCCAGCTGGTCGCCCAGCTTAATCTGACCAAAACCACACTGCAAAGCCGCTTACGCGGCGACAGGGGCTCACGTGGTACCCGACGCAGTCTGCACTACTATTTTGTTGCTCAGGATATCCACGAACGCGCCAGCTCTTCTCATCTCCAGTATCATTTACTGCGCGGCAACTGGCGCTATAACGAAATTCTGTTCCGCTTTCAGCGCCTGCTGAATATGCAGGCTCAGGCCTGTCGGCAACTGGCCCGGTCTGTTTTACTGCGCGAACGCTGGGAACATGACAGTCGTTTTGAGCGTGTTTTTGAACGCTTACATAATGCGATTCAACGCCTTGAAGATAGCCATCCGGATGCCACGCATACCCGGGCCCTGTTTTGGTTATTACGTAATCTGCAGGCGATTGATGCGCAACTGGCTTCTCTCGAATCTGAGCAGGCACTGGCCGACGATCCGCAGCACAGCGACAACATGCTGTCACGTGAAGAGATCAGCGGCTGGAGCGACATCAAGCTGCGCTTCAGCCGCCACCTGACGCCCTCTTCGGCCCTGTTCCGTCATGCTGTCAGAATGTCAGTGGTAATGTGCACCGGGTACGGATTCATTCAGGTTACCGGTCTGGAACGAGGCTACTGGATTCTGTTAACCAGCCTGTTCGTTTGCCAGCCCAACTACAGCGCGACCCAGCGCAGGCTGGCACTGCGCATCGGCGGCACGCTGGCTGGCATTGCCATTGGGTTGCCATTGCTCTGGCTGGTGCCCTCAGTAGAAGGCCAGCTGTTTCTGATTGTCGTGACGGGCGTACTCTTCTTTGCTTTCCGCCAGGTGCAATACGCGCATGCCACCTTGTTTATCACCCTGCTGGTTCTGCTCTGTTTTAATCTGCTGGGTGAGGGATTTGAGGTCGCGCTGCCGCGGGTAGTGGACACCTTACTGGGCTGTGCGCTGGCCTGGCTCGCCGTGAGCTTTATCTGGCCTGACTGGCGTTTTCGTCAGCTTCCGGCCGTTGCCACTCGCACGCTTAATGCCAACTGCCGTTATCTTGATGCGATCATGGAGCAGTACCATCAGGGCAAAGACAATCGTCTTGCTTATCGTATTGCGCGACGTGACGCCCACAACGCCGATGCTGAGCTGGCATCGGTGGTATCAAATATGAGCAGCGAACCCCGTACCAGCACTAAGCTCAGGGAGTCGGCATTTCAGTTACTCTGCCTGAATCACTCCTTCCTGAGCTATATCTCCGCTCTGGGCGCTCATCGCGACAAAGTGACCCAACCAGCCCTGCTGGCCCTGCTCGACGACACAGTATGTTATGTTGAAGATGTGCTGCAGACGGATGTCGTCAGCGACAGCCGGGCAGAGAAAATGCGTATGGAGCTGGTGCAGCGCATCGCGCAACTGACCGCCGAGCCCGATCCGCGTGCGCCGCTGGTTTTGCAACAGTTGGGCTTGCTGGTTGCCCTGATGCCCGACATTGCGCGCCTGCGACGCTCGCTGGACAGGCGCTAACGGCCTTTTTCTTTACATTCCGGCGTACTGAGTGCGGCCTGATACCATTCGCCTAACTCGGTTTTAATGGTTTGTGGCAGCGCCGCATGATGATGGCCGGAAATCGCCCCTTCAAGCGCTAATAAGGTTTTAAGGCCGAGGTGTTGATTATTGCGCCGCAGCCTTAACCAGCACTGCCTGGCCCCCGTTTCACGCAGATGTTTGACGGTACAAATACCTATCTCATGCAGCATCATTTCCAGTCGCAGGCTGACGTTTGGTAAGTCTTTTAACCGCACCTTACCCAGCCGCTCATTGTGCTCACGTTGGGCGGTCTGCAGAGACGCAGCAGAAAGGCGAACCAGATGCTCCGGATGCGCCCACAGGCGATCGTCTACCTTAAAATAGTTGAGGCTTACCGCAATACCCCGCTTATGGAATGTCAAGGGTTCCAGCGGCTGCTTTGCCCCATATTCCCGTAATGCTTCACTGGCACGTAAGTAGAGTTCGTCTTCTTTTACCAGCGCAAAAACCACGCGCTCAACAGCCAGTGCGTAGCCACCGAACTGGGTACGGGATTCAATTTTGCCCAGCGGTGCCAACTGCTGTATTGAGCGTAAAATTATCCGCTTCTGTTTCTTCATTTCATCACCTCCTTGTAACAAAAGCCTGCTAAAAATCTTACTATTCAGGAAGTTAGAAGATAATTAAATTCAGTTAGAGGTTCAATGAATAAATCCGTTTAAAGACAAGCTGATGCAAATTTTGCGAGGCGTTTTCAGAAATTCAGGTTGATCTTTATCCAGGATGCCATTACTGTACATCCATACAGTCAACTGCTGAGTGATTAATTTATGCGCACCCAACATACCAGTAATGTATGCTCTGCTCACCGTTACGCTTCGTCCTCTGTTCCGGCTACTCATAAAGGCTGGATTACTGAATTACGCTATAGCGAACAACCCGGAATGATGCAGATGCTGCTGTTACCACTGCTTCAGCAATTAAGCCAGCAGTCTCGCTGGCAGCTGTGGTTAACCCCCGCGCACAAGTTGAGCCGGGTCTGGATGCAGGAAGCCGGTTTGCCACTTGAGAAAAGTATGCATATCGCCGATGCTGAACGTTACAATGCCGTTGAAGCGATGATCAAAGCGCTGCGCACAGGAAATTACAGCGTGGTTTTGGCCTGGATTCCTTATGAATTAGACGTGGACGAACGTCGTGAACTTGAACGTGCAGCAGCGGAAGGAAAGGCGTTGGGACTGATTTTACGCTCGGGTGAAACCCTCAAAACGGCAGTAAGACCAGAAAACTCGCTAAAAATTCAGTCTGATTTGTTTCATTAAGTAAAAAATGAGATTTATCTCAAGCAGTTTTTTATCTCGCTCAAGGCTAAGGCACTGATTCTGCTCCCCCCAGCAATGACAACGGCTTAGCCCCCATTTTGTGGGGTAAGCGCCTCACAGAAGTTCAGGGTAAATTGTTAGAATTTATGTATAAAACACTGTTTTTTTACATAAGTGCCTCACATCACACTTGTAAGTTTCCAATCTCGTTGTAGACTTTATCTCGCCAGGGTGCTCAATAACCTCCGTTTTTTGCGGTAGAGTCATAAGCGAGCGTTTTGACCCGGCGAAGGATTAAACCAAGAGCAACCTTTATGCTCATTGCCTATTTGGATGATAACGAGGCGCAAAATGAAAAAGACAGCTATCGCAATTGCAGTGGCACTGGCTGGCTTCGCTACCGTAGCGCAGGCCGCCCCAAAAGATAACACCTGGTACACCGGTGCTAAACTGGGCTGGTCTCAGTATCACGACACTGGCTACTACGGTCACGGTTACCAAAACAACGACGGTCCAACTCATGAAAGCCAACTGGGCGCAGGCGCGTTCGCTGGTTACCAGGCTAACCCATACCTGGGTTTCGAACTGGGCTATGACTGGTTAGGCCGTATGCCTAATAAAGGCAACCAGGTAAATGGCGCATTCAAAGCACAGGGCATCCAGCTGGCTGCTAAACTGAGCTACCCAATCGCAGACGATCTGGACATCTATACCCGCCTGGGTGGCATGGTATGGCGTGCAGACTCTACTCAGCAGAACCTGGCTACTGGCACTCGCATCAGCGACCACGACACCGGTGTTTCTCCACTGGCAGCCGTTGGTGTTGAATATGCTCTGACCAAAAACTGGGCAACCCGTCTGGATTACCAGTGGGTTAACAACATCGGTGATGCACAGACCGTTGGTGCTCGTCCAGACAACGGCATGCTGAGCCTGGGTGTTTCTTACCGCTTCGGTCAGGATGATGTTGCTGCGCCAGCTCCGGCTCCAGCACCAGCTCCAGCGCCAGTGGTACAGACCAAGCGTTTCACTCTGAAATCAGACGTTCTGTTCACCTTCAACAAATCAACCCTGAAGCCAGAAGGTCAGCAGGCTCTGGATCAGCTGTACAGCCAGCTGAGCTCCATGGATCCTAAAGACGGTTCAGTTGTTGTTCTGGGCTTCACCGATCGCATCGGTTCAGAGCAGTACAACCAGAAACTGTCTGAGAAACGTGCTCAGTCAGTAGTGGATTACCTGGTATCTAAAGGTATCCCTGCTAACAAGATCTCTGCTCGCGGCATGGGTGAATCTAACCCAGTAACTGGCAACACCTGTGACAGCGTGAAAGGTCGTAAGGCCCTGATCGACTGCCTGGCGCCAGACCGTCGTGTAGAAATCGACGTTAAAGGCATCAAAGACGTGGTAACTCAGCCACAGGCTTAAGTTATCCGTTATGAAAAAACCCCGCTTATGCGGGGTTTTTTTTGGCCTGAATTTGTCAATGCTGCTCATCCCGTATCGCGAAGTCTGAATCCGTAATCTATCGCGTGAACTCAGGACTCTTTTTCAGACCCTGGATGACCTAATATTGCCTGCAGATCCTGCTTTAACGTTGACATCTGACTGGCATACTTCTCTTTACGTTCGGCATCTTCAATAAGCTGTACGATGGTTTCAGACAGCGTATTGTTACGACGTTGCGCCAGCCCTGCCAGTCGCTGCCAGACCAGATATTCCAGATCGATTGATTTTTTTCGGGTGTGCTGGTGCTCAGCATTGAAGTGACGTTTACGCCGGGCGCGGATAGTTTGCTTAAGCCGGTTATCGAGGTCGGGGTGAATATGCTGGCTGATCCAGTTGTTTATCTCTACCGGATTATTTTCCATCACCAGTAATTTATCCACCGCGGCCTGCGCAGCGCTAAGTTCAAGGTGACGCGTGATCAGTTCACCCTCCCGATGTTTTTTCACCAGGTATTTCCACTTCCATCCACTTTCAAGATTTTCGAGCTGCTGGTATTTCATCGGAATCTCATCGTGATCGCGTAACAAACTAAGAATAACAGCTTTTTTACCGGATGCAGCAACGAAAAACATGCTGCCAGCGTCACAACATCTGAATGAACTCTGCAGTGCTTAAGCAGGGTGAATCCTGTATAATCTCGCTTTTCTCAAAACAGACAAATGCGATTATTTTGACCAGCACTCAACTTACGTGGCAAACCTTACAGCCGGATAGCACGCAATATCAATCCGTTTTCTCCCGAATCGCTGATGAAGAGACCGATGCCCTGGCAACGGTACAGCCCCGACTGCTGAACGCGCTGGCCCACTTACATCATCAAAGTCAGGGTCTTCCCCTGCTGCTGGTTCGCAGCCAGGAAAACCGTGAATACCTTGCGCTGATAGCAGAGGCGGCTCAACGCGTTATGGGTGAGTCATCAACCCTGTCAGGCGGTGACTACCATATTCTGGCCGACAACGTCACGTTGCAACCGCCTACCGACAGCCAGCGCCCTTTTACCAGCCAGGGCGGGATTCACTATGCTGACTGGATCGAGCAGGAGCAGCTGTTTGGCTGCGTGCGGATGCACAAAGATCGGATCCAACTTGAGCCAGGGCTGATCCATCGCGCCAATGGCGGAACGTTAGTCCTTTCACTTCGTGCTTTACTCACTCAGCCGCTGCTGTGGCTGCGTCTGAAAAAGAGCATTGAGCAAGGCTACATCGAGTGGCAATCCCAGGACGAACGTCGTCCCCTGCCGGTTTCCGTGCCTCCGCTCCCGCTCAAGCTTAATCTGGTGCTCTGTGGCGAGCGCGATACGCTGGCCGATTTTCAGGAGCTGGATGCTGAAGCGCATGAAATGGCGATCTACACCGAATTTGAAGAAAATATTCAGATTGTGGATGAAGACGACATGCTCGCATGGTGTCGCTGGACGGTCGATCTGGCCGGGCAGGCTGATATTGCTGCACCCGACGAAGACTTCTGGCCCGAACTCATCAAAGAAGGTGTACGTTACAGCGGCGATCAGGATACGCTTCCGCTCTGCCCTCGCTGGCTGCTGCGCCAACTGCGCGAGACCGCGTTGATGGGAGAGACGCTCAGTGCTGAAGCGCTGCGTGACGCCCTGGAAGCGCGCCTGTGGCGTGAAAACTACCTTAATGAACGTATGCGTGATGAAATCCTGCTACGACAGATTTTGGTTGAAACGGAAGGTGAGGTCGTCGGCCAGATAAACGGCCTGTCGGTTGTGGAATATCCCGGTCATCCGCGCGCCTGGGGCGATCCCTGCCGTATTACCTGTGTGGTGCATCCTGGCGACGGTGAATTCACCGACGTCGAACGCAAAGCGGAGTTAGGCGGCAATATTCATGCGAAAGGCATGATGATTATGCAGGCCTATTTAATTGCTGAACTGGAGCTGGATCAGCAACTGCCCTTTTCCGCTTCGCTGGTATTTGAACAATCCTATTCCGAAGTTGACGGCGACAGTGCATCGCTGGCAGAACTGTGCGCATTAATCAGCGCCCTTGCCGGTGCGCCACTGAATCAGCAGATTGCGGTTACGGGCTCGGTGGATCAGTTTGGTAATGTGCAACCGGTTGGTGGGCTGAATGAGAAGATTGAAGGATTCTTTGATATCTGCCATCAGCGCGAGTTAACCGGTCAGCAGGGAGTCATTATTCCCGCCTGTAACGTTCGTCACCTTAGCCTGAACCAACAGGTGGTGAGCGCGGTGGAAGAAGGACGCTTCCATATCTGGGCGATCGACAGTGCGGATGAAGCGCTGCCGCTGCTTACGGGGAAAATATGGAATACGGAAGACGGCGAAGGCGAATGCCTGCTGCGCACCATTCAGGAGCGCATCAGTCAGATGAATCAGCCTGAGCCCTCACCGCGATCCTGGCCGCTGCGCTGGCTTAACTGGTTTAACCACCGCTAATCCTGTTTGCTCAGCGTACAACTGTTCGCTAATATTCGTGATTCACTAAAAGAAGGCATATTAAGAACATGGTAGATAAACGCGAATCCTATACCAAAGAAGACCTGATTCTGTCCGGTCGCGGTGAACTGTTCGGCGAAAATGGTCCACCGCTTCCATCCGGCAATATGCTGATGATGGACCGCGTGGTCAAAATGACCGAAGACGGTGGTAAATACGATAAAGGCTTCGTAGAAGCTGAACTGGATATCAATCCGGACCTGTGGTTCTTTGGTTGCCACTTTATTGGCGATCCGGTGATGCCCGGCTGCCTGGGTCTTGATGCAATGTGGCAGTTGGTTGGCTTCTATCTCGGCTGGTTGGGCGGCGAAGGCAAAGGCCGTGCGCTGGGTGTGGGCGAGGTTAAATTCACTGGCCAGGTTCTGCCAGAGGCGAAAAAAGTCACCTACCGTATTCACTTCAAGCGTGTGATCAACCGTAAACTGGTGATGGGCGTTGCAGATGGTGAAGTGCTGGTTGATGGTAATCTGATTTACACCGCCAGCGATTTAAAAGTCGGTCTGTTTAAAGATACCGCAGCGTTCTAATCGTTCCCCAGAAACGAAAACCTCCGCTTAGTGCGGAGGTTATATCCCTTTTCAGTGACATCCGGCTAAGCAGCAGCCGACCTGTCCTCCATGGCTTGTCGCCAACCTCCCAACCAGTGAGACTTAGCATCTATCATTTGATACGGACACATCTCTTTAGAGCGTCCTGTAATACCTGCTTGATAACCACGTGAATGGGCGCGCTCAAGGCGGTCTCGTTTCTGTCTCTTCATACTCCGTGTCCCTCATGTAAGGTCTGTGGAATCTGGTGGAAAGAAAAAGGTGACTAATAAATGTTCAGCCACCCTTTTGTTTTACTCGCTCTGTATGAAAAGATCAATGCGCAATATTCACGCCAATGTCACAAATGTGACCTGAAGTGGACATGAATTTTCTGTTTCGTGATGTAAGCCTATTGCTTTATCCACATGATTTATATAGAAACCCGATGTTATGTCAGAAAATAAGCTCTAACCGAAACAACAGGTTAACTACAAGCGCGTTCCTGTCGAATTCTCAGAGGCCACATTGCGGGCAATCTGTTGCGCAATTTGCTGCCAGCCCTGAGCAAGGGTTTTGACAAGGGCATCATAGCCATCTTCCTGCTGTGGCAACACCAGGTTGAAAGCCTGCTTTGTGAAGCGTCCCTGATGTTCCAGCGTCCACTGCCCGCTAATGACCGCTTTGCCGTCATAGCGTCCCTGGAAATCGTTGACCGTAATGTTCAGGGTGTCATGTTCCTGCCCCATTAACGTCTGAGTCACCAGCCGACCCGGTAACGCTTTGGTGAGATTGGTTATCATCGTTTGCTGTAGCTGCTGATCGAGCGGGCTGGCCCACAAATTATTGGCGGCGATAACGTATTTAACATCGCTGGTTTGATATACCAGCCCATTACCCGCCAGATAGTCCGGAACCACAACCTGCTGTACCCATAAGGTCGGCTGTGCATTTGCCTCACTGCCGATCACCTGCATCAAGGCTGCCCCTGAGGGCAGCTGATAGTAAGTGGTATTCACCGTGCTGCTACAGGCACTCAGTGCGAGAGCGGCCAAAAAAACGAGTCCTTTTTTCATTGTTTCGCCCTCTTCGGCTGGGGATCCTGTCCCGGTTTTGCTTCAAACACTAACGCATTACTTTTGGCATTTAGCGTCTTCAGCACTGGCTGCAGTTCGCGCAGCACCTGATCAAGCCGTTGCATATCGCCCACCAGCTTGCTGTAGGCCGGTGAGCCAGGCTGCAGGCCTTTCATACTGCGGTTGAGCTCACGTAGCGTTTGCTGCGTCTCTTCCGGCAGCGTTTTCATCGCCGGACTGCTGGTTACGACGTTAATGTTGTCGATGGTACGTTGCAGATCGCGCAGGGTTTTCTGGCTCTCCTTCAGCGTTCCGGTGGCTTCCGACACCATATTGTTGAGCGGTAGACCGTTAATTTTATCCAGCGCAGCCATCAGTTTCTGCTGAATCTGGCTCAGGCCACCACTCACCGTCGGGATCACTTCATAACCCGCGACTTTATCTGGCCCTTTATAGGCAGGGGCATTGTCATAGAAGTCGATATCGACAAACAGCGCGCCAGACAACAGGTTGCCGGTTTTCAACGTTCCGCGCAGGCCACGTTTCTTACCGTCCTGCAGATGCTGCTCAAGATCGAAGTTTTCACCCAGACGGCTAATAAAGCGATCGGGTTCAATGCGAATCAACACCGGCACGCGGTAGTCATTATTCAGCGCCTGCGCAGTGCCCGCATTCATGAACGGCACCTCCGCAACGGTACCCAGACGAATGCCGCGAAATTCAACCGGCGCGCCCACCTGCAATCCACGAATCGAATCAGAGAAGAACATCAGATAGTCGATATGATTGGTATACAGTGAATCCTGAATACTGCGCTGATCGTCAAACAGGTGATATTCAGCCTGATTCTGCGCCGCCTTACCTAAATCCCAGCCGTCAGGCACGTCAAAGCTGACCCCGCCGCTAAACAGCGTGGTGAGCGACCCCATTTCAACCCGCATGCCTGATGCCGACATATCCACCGCGATGCCGCTGTCTTTCCAGAAACGCACATTCGTCGTCACCAGACGATCGTAGGGGGCGGCGACAAACAGCTGATAGGTCATCATGCGCTTATCGGTGTCGAAGCTGCTGGTTTCAACGGTGCCGACACGGTAGCCGCGAAACAGCACCGGATCGCCAGCGTTAAGCTGCCCCGCTTTTTTGCTGTCGAGTGTAATACGAATGCCCTTCGCATCAGGCGGCGCTAACGGCGGCGCATCCAGCAAGGTGTACTGATCCAGGGGAGCTTTTTTGGTACCAGGCTGCAGCTCGATATACGCACCAGACAGCAGCGTTCCTAAGCCCGTAATGCCTTCGCGACCGACCTGCGGCTTAACGACCCAAAATACGCTGTCGCTGTGCAACAGCTTTTCCATACCTGAATTCAGTCGGGCTTTAATCTCAACGTGATGGAGATCGTCTGTGAGGACGGCACTCTCGACCACACCGACATTGACGCTGCGGCTTTTGATGGTGGTTTTACCCGCTTCAATTCCCTCTGCGCTCTCGGTGATCAGCGTCACTTCCGGTCCCTGATGGCTAAAATGATAAAACAGAATCCAGCCGCCAATTAACAGCGTGACAATAGGGACGATCCATACCGGTGACCAGCGCTTAATCTGATCCACTTTGGCATGGCCGTGATTATTTTCCGTCAAGATGCGGCTCCTTCATATTTTTCTCACCAGCACGATCCCAAGTTAAGCGCGGGTCAAACGTCATTGCTGCAATCATGGTCAATATCACCACCAGCGCAAACAACACCGCTCCCCATGCCGGATACACTTTCATTAACTGTCCCATACGCACCAGCGCGGAGAGCACGGCAATCACAAAGACGTCGATCATTGACCAACGCCCAACAAACTCAACCACCTCATAGATCAGGTGCATTTTATGGCTGTCGCGCTGCCCGCGTCCGCTGGCATCCCAGCACAGCCAGCCAATCGCCAGCATCTTCAGAGACGGAACCATAATACTGGCGATAAAAATCACCAGCGCGACCGGATAAGATCCATCGCCCCAAAGTAAAATTACCCCGGCCATGATGTTCGAGGGCATCGCCGATCCCAGCGTTTCGGTAATCATAATCGGCAGCAGATTGGCGGGCACATAAAGCATAACGGAGGTTATCAGCAGCGCCAGTGTCCACTGCAGGCTGTGTTTACGGCGGGCATCGGCAACCACGCCGCAGCGCGGACATTCCCGCTGTGTCACAGGTAACACCGCAGTGCAGCACGGACAGGAGCGCAGGCCCTGGCTTAATCCGCTTACGCCTGCCTGGGGCGCATGGGGTAAAGACGGCATCGCTTCAATACGATCCCACAGCCAGCGGCGATCCAGGCACTGAAATGCGCGCAGTTGCAAAAGGCAAAACAGACACCAGGGCCAGAAGCTGGTTTCGAGGCCAATTTCGCCATAGGCCATGAGCTTGACGAAACTGACCAGCACCCCGGCCATGAAGATTTCTGCCATTCCCCAGTTGCGCATATGAAAAAGGATACGCGCCAGGCCCAGTTTCAGGCTGACGGGCATTTTCACCTGATTGACCAGCAGGACAATGGTGATCATACAAAAGGCGGGAATTCCCTGGACAAACAACAGGAACAGTGTGGCCAGGCTGGCGTAATCGTCGGCCACCATCACCCTGGGGATTTGCATCAGGCTGATCTGACTGGACAGCCCGGCGACTTTCATGGTGATAAACGGAAACAGATTGGCAAGCACCAGCATAAACAGCGCGGCCAGCGCGTAACCGGTCGGACGCTTACGCGGCTCCGACCAGTTGACGGTCAGGGAGGTATGGCAGCGCGGACAGGACGCTCGGCTGCCAACGGGAATGGCCGGCAGTTTTACCATTAAGTCGCACTGTGGACAGAGCATCCACGCGTTCGTTTTCTCTGCTGAACACATCCCCGCCCCTTAATGACTATGCGCCGTTTCTCATTGATTCCAGCTCTTCCCAACGCGCAAAGGCGGTTTCCAGCTGCTGTTCGACGTCAGCCAGTTCATCAAGCACCGGCTGCGTTTTATCGTGTGGCTGACTGAAAAAATCCGGATGACTCATTTTGGCCTGAAGCTCGCCAATACGCGCCTCTAACTGTTCCAGCTTTTGCGGTAACTGTTCCAGTTCACGCGTCAGGTTATAGCTTAGTTTGTTCGCGTTACGTTTGGCAGCGTCATTTTTCGCATCGGCAGGCTTGAGGGCACTATTTGTCCCCTTTGCTGAGCCCTGCACCTTTTGCTGTTTGTACGCTGCGCGCTGCTGCTGCGCATCGTGATAGCCGCCGACAAAGGTCCCTATCTCGCCGTTGCCTTCAAAAATCCAGCATTCGGTTACGGTGTTGTCAACGAACTGACGATCGTGACTGACCAGCAGCACGGTGCCCTGGTAACCGTCGATGAGCTCTTCCAGCAGCTCCAGCGTTTCCACATCAAGGTCATTGGTCGGTTCATCAAGGATCATCAGGTTACTGGGACGCAGGAACAGACGCGCCAGCAGCAGGCGGTTACGTTCCCCACCCGACAGCGCCCGGACCGGCGTCATCGCGCGTTTAGGATGGAACAGGAAATCCTGCAGATAGCCCAGCACGTGACGCGGTTTACCATTGACCAGCACCTCTTGTTTGCCTTCCGCCAGGTTGTCCATCACGGTCCGATCGGGATCGAGTTCCGCACGGTGCTGATCGAAATAGGCCACTTCAAGTTTGGTCCCGGAGTGCACACGACCGTGATCGGCCTTCAGCTGTTGCAGCATCAGACGCAGTAACGTGGTTTTACCACAGCCGTTCGGCCCAATCAGGGCGATCTTGTCCCCGCGCTGCACCTGGGCTGAGAAATCTTTCACCAGCTGCTTGCCGTCTACCGCGTAGTCCACGTTTTCCAGTTCAAAGACAATTTTGCCGGAGCGTGATGCTTCACCGACCTGCATATTGGCTTTGCCCATGACTTCACGGCGTTCTGAACGCTCGCGACGTAAGGCTTTTAACGCCCGAACGCGGCCTTCATTACGGGTTCGACGTGCTTTGATGCCCTGACGGATCCAGACTTCTTCCTGTGCCAGCTTGCGGTCAAACTCAGCATTTTGCATCTCTTCAACGCGCAGGGCTTCTTCTTTGCCTTCCAGATACGCGTCGTAGTTACCCGGCCAGGAAACCAGCTTGCCGCGGTCCAGATCCACAATACGGGTGGCCATATTACGGATAAAAGAACGGTCGTGAGAGATAAAGACGATACTGCCGCTGAAGCTTTTCAGGAAGGTCTCCAACCAGTCAATCGTTTCAATATCAAGGTGGTTGGTGGGCTCGTCCAGCATCAGTACGCGAGGATTACTGACCAGCGCACGCCCCAGCGCGGCTTTACGCAACCAGCCACCGGACAGAGACGACAGTTCTGTGTCCGGCGACAGACCAATCTGCTGCAGCACGTCCATGATACGACTTTCCAACTGCCACAAATTGTGATGATCCAGGATGCCCTGCAGACGCGCCATCTCATTGAGATTTTTATCACTGGGATCGTCCATCACCTGGTGCGAGATCGCATGGTAGGCTTTAAGATGCTCCGCCTGCTCTTCGACGCCCTCTGCCACAAAATCATAAACTGATCCGGTGATATTGCGCGGCGGATCCTGCTGGAGCCGCGCCACGACCAGATCGGTTTCATAAATGATGCGTCCGTCATCCAGCGGCTGCTCGCCGTTGATGATTTTCATCAGTGTGGATTTGCCCGCCCCGTTTCGGCCAACCAGACACACGCGCTCATTTTCTTCGATATGCAGTTCGGTATTGTCTAACAGAGGCGCATCGCTAAAAGACAGATAAGCGCCGTGGATACTAATCAATGACATGAAACTTATTCCTTACCAGCATGAGTGATCAGCCAGCAGTTATGAATTTGGCGATTACGCGCAAAATCCTGTGACAGGGTTTTCTGAGTGATGTCCTGAGCCTGGAGCCCCAATGCGTTAAGGCCATCCAGATCCATTTTGAAACCACGTTTATTATTCGAGAACATGATAGTACCGCCTTTACGCAACAGCCGTTTCAGGTTACGCATCAGCATCATATGATCGCGCTGCACATCAAAACTCTCTTCCATACGTTTTGAGTTAGAGAACGTGGGCGGATCGATAAAGATCAGGTCGAAATTTTCGTCGCTCTCGTTCAGCCAGCTCAGGCAGTCGGCATGCAGCAGGCGATGCTGACGACCGGTGAGGCCGTTCAGCCGCAGGTTACGCTCTGCCCACTCCAGATAGGTACGCGACATATCCACGGTGGTGGTAGAGCGTGCGCCGCCCAGACCCGCATGCACGCTGGCAGAGCCGGTGTAAGCAAACAGGTTCAGGAAATCCTTGCCCTGACTCATCTGACCCAGCATCTTGCGGGCAATACGGTGATCGAGGAACAATCCCGTATCCAGATAGTCAGTCAGGTTCACCAGGAAACGGGCGTTAAATTCCTGCACTTCAAAATAGTCGCCCTTCTCACTCAGCTTTTGATACTGCGCTTTGCCCTTCTGACGTTCGCGCGTCTTGAGGATTAAGCGGTTTGACGGCAGCTCCAGCACGCTCAGCGTGGCACTAATCACGTCAAACAGGCGCTGACGGGCTTTATTCGCGTCGATGGTTTTGGGTGGCGCATATTCCTGCACCACCACCCAGTCCGCATAGCGATCCACGGCCACATTATAGTCCGGCAGATCGGCGTCATAAATGCGGTAGCACTCGATACCTTCCTGGCGCGCCCACTTATCCAGCTTCTTGAGGTTTTTGCGCAAGCGGTTCGCGTAATCTTCAGCAATCTGATTACCGCGCTCAGCGCTGTTGGCCGACAGCTGATAGTTTTTCTGCACACAGTCCAGCGGGCCATTTTTGGCTTTGAACTGACGGTCGGCACGCAGTTGCAGACAGCTCAGTAGTTCGGGCGATGCGCTAAACAGCGACAGATTCCAGCCGGCGAAGTGCTGCTTCATCAACCGGCCAAGCTGGCTGTGCAGCGCAATAAGCGCAGGCTCACTTTCAAGACGTTCACCGTAAGGTGGGTTACTGAGCACCGTTCCCGTCACCTCAGTCTGAAGAGGATTCTGCAGCTTCAGCAAATCCTGTTGGCCAAAGGTGAACAGTTCAAAAACGCCGGCACGACGTGCATTCGCTTTTGCCCATTCCAGCACCCGTCCATTATTGTCATAACCAAAAAAGCGCGCCTGGCACGCCGCCGTCCCGGCACGGGCACGGGCCTGAGCATCGCTCCTGACCTCGCGCCACAGGCTTTCGTTAAAACCGGCCCATGCCGTGAAGCCCCATTGGTTACGCAGTAAACCCGGCGCCCGGTCGCAGGCCATCAGCGCAGCTTCGATCAGTAACGTGCCTGAACCACACATCGGATCGATGAGCGGCGTGGACGGCTGCCAGCCTGAACGCATCACAATCGCTGCGGCCAGGTTTTCTTTCAGCGGCGCCTGACCCGTTTGCTGACGATAGCCGCGCTGATGCAGGGCACTGCCGCTTAAGTCCAGAGCTATACTGGCGCGGTCGTCATCAAGCCAGACGTTAATACGAATATCGGCCTGTTCACGATCGACGTCCGGGCGTGCCAGGTTACGACGGGTAAAACTGTCGACAATCGCATCTTTGACGCGCAGCGCGCCAAACTGGCTGTTACGGATCTCATCGTTGGTGCCATTAAAGTGCACCACGAAGGTTTTGTCGCTACCGAACATGGCGGGCCAGTCAATGCCCTGCACGCCCAGATAGAGATCGAGATCGCTGTAAACGCCGACCTCAGTCAGAGGCAGCAAAATACGCGAAGCCAGACGACTCCACATCAGGCTTTGGTACATTACGCGGTCATCGGCCTTGAAGTGAACGCCTCCCTGTACCACTTGCAAATCCTGCGCGCCCAGCGCGTCCAGCTCATTTTTTAACAGCTCTTCGAGCCCACGCGCCGTGCTGGCAAACAGAGAATTCATATCGTCACTTTTTTACTCTTGAGAAAATTGTTGCGCATTATAGCGAATCGCAGACCTATGTCATAAAGTTAGCTTCTTTTGTCTTGCGCGCCCGCTTCTGGAGACTTTCATGATCACGCTTTCCCGCTTATTTATCCATCCCGTAAAATCCATGCGCGGGTTGCAGGTCTCACATGCCTGGGCTGCCAGTAGCGGGTTAACCTATGACCGTATTTTTATGGTGACCGAACCTGACGGAACCTTTATTACGGCGCGTCAGTTTCCGGAGATGGTGCAGTTCACGCCGGCGATTACGCCAGACGGTCTGTTCTTACAGGCCCCCGACGGGAGCCAGTCACTCATTCGTTTTGCCGACTTTACCCATGCTGAGCAGCCCACGGAGGTCTGGGGCAATACGTTTACCTCACGAATCGCCCCCGAGACGATCAACCAGTGGCTGAGTGCGTTCTTTCCACGACCGGTGCAGCTACGCTGGGTCGGACCGCAGCCTTCACGCCGCGTCAAACGTTTTACCGATGTGCCACTGGGCTTTGCCGATGGATATCCCTACCTGCTCGTGAACAGTGCTTCGCTGCAGGATTTACAGCAGCGCTGTCCCGCCAGCGTGCGAATCGAACAATTCAGGCCAAACCTGGTCGTGAGTGGCGCACCTGCGTGGGATGAAGACAGCTGGGCGGAGATCGCTATCGGTCAGGTTAATTTCGCCGTTCCAAAACCCTGTAGCCGCTGTGTTTTTACCACGATTGGCGTGGAAAGTGGTCAGAAGCATCCTGAGGGGCAACCTTTGACCACGCTGCAGGGCTTTCGGACAGCGCAGGACGGCAGCGGGGACATTGATTTTGGCATGAATCTGATCGCGCTCAACAGCGGTATTATTCGCGCTGGCGACGCCGTCAGGATACTGAAACGCCAGTCGCCGCGCGCCTATGGTCCAGGAGAGGTGACTGAAACACTGAAACCGCAACGGCAACCCGCCGCGCAGGTAACCATCACCTGGCAGGGCCAGCGTTTCAGCGGTGATAATCAGCAGGTCTTACTTGAGCAGCTTGAAGCCCAGGGCTTTCGCATCCCCTATTCGTGTCGGGCGGGTCTGTGCGGCAGTTGTAAAATAACGCTGGTTGCGGGAAAGGTGAACGCCTTAAAGCAAAGCGCCATCCGTCACGATGGCACTATATTGAGTTGCAGCTGTATTCCTGCAAGCGATATCGAGGTGCTCTGAATTACACCGCGCGCGCATAGCGCGTGGTTTTTTCCTGCTGGTGCGGTTGTAGCCGATCGTTCATCACTTTAATCGCATCGCCGAGCACCATCCCCTTGCCCGCCAGCGTCAGAGCGGGCTGTGCCAGTAAGCAGAGTGCGGCATTATCACCGTTTTCAACCACCAGCAGACGCGCCTGCTCGCCGCTGTCCGCCAGCGTCACCGCCACCATCTCACCCACCGCAGGCTGCATAGGCTGGCGGTGCGCGGAGAAATGCCAGCTTTTCGGCATCAGTGGCTTGAGGAAACGTGCGGCAACCAGCGCATTTAAAACCAGCTCGGCACGCTGGTCGCTGCTTAGCGGGCTTTGACGACACTTCTCTTCGAACGTGAAATAAAGAGCCGCATCGTCAACACAGAATCCGGATTCGGTGAAAGCATCAGGGGTTAGCATTTTACGTGCATAGCGGGAACGAAAAAGCATACCGTCAGCCAGATCGAGCATCATACGGTCGTGCTCTGCGTCGTAGAACCAACGCCATTTGTCATCGGGTTTAATTTTCATCATGTGCCCTGTATTTACCGCTGCGCTAAAGCTAAAAATCCATAAAATAAAAATGCATGCTGAAAAATCGTGCAACAGGACAAAATATAAACGAGCCGGAGGGATAAATAAACCCCCCAGCGCATTATTATGGCGAATGTCTTAGATATGGGTCACGATATCTTTAATTAAACTGGGCCCTTTATAAATAAAGCCAGAATAAATTTGAACCAACGTCGCGCCCGCTGCTATTTTTTCACGCGCAGCAGTAAGCGAATCAATACCGCCTACGCCAATAATGGGCAATCTTCCCTGTAACTCCTGCGACAGTCGCTGGATGACGGCGGTACTGCGCGACTGTACCGGACGACCACTTAATCCACCGATTTCTTCGCCATATTTCAGGCCCTTTACCAGAGAACGATCGAGCGTGGTATTGGTCGCAATGACACCATCAATTTGGTGACGTATTAAACTGTCGGCAACCTGGATCAATTCGTCTTCAGAAAGATCCGGCGCGATCTTAACAGCCACCGGCACATATTTGAGATGCCGTTTTTCCAGATCTTTCTGTTTGGCTTTTATGGAAATGAGCAGATCGTCCAGCGCCTCACCATATTGTAACGAGCGTAAACCCGGCGTATTGGGTGATGAAATATTGATCGCAATATAACCGGCGTGCGCGTACACCTTCTCCATACAGATCAGATAATCGTCTTTTCCCTGCTCCACGGGTGTGTCTTTATTTTTGCCAATATTGATCCCGAGCACGCCTTTAAAGCGGGATTTTTTTACGTTTTCAACCAGGTTATCAACGCCGAGATTATTAAATCCCATGCGGTTAATAATCCCTTCGGCTTCCACTAAGCGAAACATGCGTGGCTTGTCATTGCCCGCCTGCGCGCGCGGCGTGACTGTTCCGACCTCCACAAAGCCGAACCCCATTGCCCCAAATGCATCAATACACTCGGCGTTTTTATCCAGGCCCGCCGCCAGGCCAAGAGCATTGTCGAAGGTCAGCCCCATGCAGGTAACCGGACGCGAGGGTAAATGCTGGCGAATGATCATTTCCAGCGGCGTGCCGCTCATAAAGCGTAATTGCTGAAAGGTGAGATGGTGCGCACGTTCAGGATCGAGCCTGAACAACGCCGGTCGGACAATTGAGTAAAACATGCACTCTCCTGGAAGACGGAAGCGATGGTGAAAATCAGTGCACGGGAAATTGTGCGCCAGAATGGTAAGGTGCTCTGGCGCAAAAGTAAATCGCGGGGCGCTAAGTCGGGAGACTGTTTAAAGTTGTTTTGATCTTACACAACGGAATCGTTTGCTGTACGGGAATTCAGCCTGTCCGGGAAAGCATAGTCGCGCCAGATGTTATGCCGCACCATAATGCCGAAGATACCAATACAGACCAGCACCTCGGCCAGCACCATCGACCAGGCCGCACCGATGGCCCCAAACTTCCATGCCAGCAGACAGCACACCGGGACGTTAACCACCCCCGCAACCATCATTACCATCATACGTTGCCGCGCCAGTCCATGCGGAATCAAAATCTGCAGGCCCGCCGGATAGGCAATATTGCCAAACAGGAAGCAGAGTACAAAGACGCGCAGCACATCCGCTGACGGCAGGAAGTCTTTCCCTAACAGCAGTGCGACAACCTCATCGGCAAACAGCCAGGTGAAGATCACGATAGACAGGCTCAACGCAAACGACAGCATCAGGCTTTTGCGCGTCGCCGCCACTGCAGCGGCTTTATCACGCCCAAATAAGTGGCTTACGCGGGGGAAAAACGCGCTACCAATCTGCTCCGGCACCGAGTTGGCGGCCTTGCGCAGCCTGTCCGCACCGTTATAGATCCCCACCATATAGTGCGAGGTAAACGACGCCAGAATCACGACGTTTACGCTGTTAAACAGATTGGCACCTGCGATGGCAATAAAGACATCGGCACTGTCGGTAATGCGCTGTTTGATTTCGCGTGGTTCAAAGCGATACGCGCCAATCACCTTCATTTCCAGCACAAACTTCAGCGTAATGATGGCATTGATGATCGATACCGCGCCCGGTATCAACGCAGCCAGCCAGGTATCGTCCGGCGTTTTAACCAGTAGGAACGTGAGCGGAATGGCACAAAAGTTACCAAAAGTGGCAATCACTGCGGTTTTGCCCAGCTTTTCGAAGCCCTGCATTAACCAACCAAACGAAAACAGTGAGCCGATTAAGGTGGTGCAGTTGGCCAGAATAATAAAGAACAGCGAATGCCAGGACGGATTAAACCACGTCGCAGTGAGTAACGTACCGCTGGTAACCAGTAACAGCATCAGCTTGGCGTTAAAGGTGGACCAAAAAAGCTGGGTAACACGTGCCTTATCGTCACGGTGATGGGCAATGTCCTTAGTGGTAAAAACATTGAATCCCCAGTCGGAGATGGTACTGCAGTAAAGGACGCAGGCAATCGCCAGCGCCAGAATCCCCATATGGTCCACCCCCAGCACGCGCGCCAGATAGGGGAGCGTCGCCAGCGGAAACAGGAACGAGGCTCCCCGGTACGCCAGCAAAGATAAGATATTCACTACTAAACTTTTATCGAGCACTTTTGCCATGTCGCAACAACCTTATACACATTGCATGTCTCACCTTCTCATTTCGCTCAGGTGCAAACAACATCAGGTCCCATTTTTAGGAATTACGGAACGCGTTTGAGTTCTTTCTTCACTTTATGGCTTTGCAATAAAATGAAGGTTTCCGGACGGTTAAGCAGCAGCCATTCTTTGAGGCTGCCGGCTTTAATTCGGCGCCCCAGATATCGAATCGCATTGAGCACATATTCCGGTACAGGCGTTTGATTGTAGAGCGACAGATAGATCATTAAACGGAAGGAGTGAATAAGGTAAGCTTTTTCCAGCGCCTTTTTTAATTCACTTTGGGTCTGCGCACAACATAAGGTGTCATAGGTGGCAATAAACGCATTGTAACGTTGGGCGAAAAAGGATGGACTTTTACTGCTGTTAGTCAGTGATCCAACGCGGATACGCTGTTTGTAATACGTCTGGCGAGTGACCCATGCCTGTTGGCAATGCATAAATACCGATAAGGTAAATTTGTGATCTTCATGCACGCGATCGACGAAGCGCAAATGATGCTGCTGGATAACGGTTTTTCTTACCACATAATTCCAGGCCGCCGACGTATAGGAGCCATTATGCAGCAAACTTAGCAGGACATCCTGTGGCTTCTGAATGCCGGTCAGGTTATGCCTGACTTTAGGCCACGTCACGTCCGGTTTGTCTTCGCGGTAAGCGCTGGAATTAAAACAAAATAAATCGGTATCGGGATAATTGTCGACAACCTGGGCCAGTTCATTGACGAATCCTTCCACCACCACATCATCCGGGTCGCAAAAGAAAACGAACTGCCCTTCAGCGACCTCAACGCCTTTATCACGCGCATTACCTGCGCCACCGTTGGCAATAGTGATCAGTTTCACCTGAGGAAGATGGCCATAGTGCTGTTCAATTAATGCCACGGTTCCATCGGTAGAACTGTCGTTAACAATGATAATTTCGTTTGGCGCGCTAATTTGTCTTAATAATGAATCCACACATTCGACAATATATTTTTCAACATTGTAAGTGGGAATAATGACCGATAACAGGATGTCAGACATACAGGTTTTCTCTGCTGTTAGAAAAGGACAAATAAATCCACCAGCCCGAGACAGGCACTGACCAAAGGCGAATAGTAATTTTAAAATAACAGGCGCTTACATTGAGCAGAGACATTTTACTGCCTGAATGACTAAAATGCCTGCCTCAATCTCAACAGGGTCCGAATGTGACAAAAACCATGGTTAGAAAATCTGAAGAATAGCTCGCTGATAATCATCTCCCCGTTGAGGAACCATTTAGGCACGGCCGTCTGTTCAGGGGGGTTTCAGGCCGGACATCTGTAACTAAAAATGAATTGTTGTTAAAAACTTCGCCAGACTGCTGCGCTTAACACGCACTGCCTGATGCAACTATTCCTAATCCCCTCTCGCCATCGCGTTAAATAACGTTGAATTTTAATTCTTTTTTCTTTTTCCTTCCTCCTGTGAATTTAAAAAAGCGAAAGGCGTGTTTTTCGTTTTACCTGAATGTTTCACTTTTCTGATACTCAAGTAACCAAATGTACGGATTTCCGGGTTTAAACGAATTTTATTCATCCGGATTAATGTATCGACTCGCCCGTCCTGACGTTTTTAAGATTTGTCGCATCAGGTCTTTCTCAGAGACGCGGCGGTCTCGCTTCAGGCCTTTTGCCGGTTTTCACCTTTAGATTGTCAGAAAAATCATTTAAGCCGTGCCGTCGCCTCTGCCAGGATGAAAGCATCAGTTCTCAACAAAAGATAATCAATAACTTTCAGTTATAAGGAGTCGTAATGAGAGTGCTCACCCTGGCAGGTAGTCCGAGATTTCCTTCACGGTCCACATCGTTATTAGCGCTGTGCCAGCGCAAACTGGAAGCATCCGGTGTTGAGGTTATTCCCTGGAATATTCATAACTTTCAGCCGGAGGATCTGATCAACGCCCGCTTCGATTCCCCGGCTATTCTCGCCCTGAGCGAAGACCTGGCTCAGGCTGATGGCCTGGTCATTGCCACACCGGTTTATAAGGCGTCTTTCTCGGGCGCGCTAAAAACCGTTTTAGATCTGTTACCTGAACGCGCGCTGGCCCACAAAGTGGTGCTGCCGTTAGCCAGCGGGGGCAGCGCTGGCCATATGCTGGCCCTGGATTACGCACTCAAACCCGTATTAAACGCCCTGAAAGCCGAAGAAGTGCTTCATGGTGTTTACGCCGAAGATAAACAAATTCATCACTATGATCGCCAGCCGGAACTGGATCCGGTACTGGCTACCCGTCTGGAGGAAGCGGTGCACACGTTCTGGCTGGCGCTGTCCCGACGTCATCAGCCCGTTGCCCTGGCTGTGTAAGGAAACAATGATGAAACGAATAATCAGCGCGTGGTTAATGGCAGGGATGTTCGTGGCAGGCGCACAGGTGAATGCCGCAGAACCCGCCCCTGCACAGGTTCGCATCGGCTATCAAAAAGGATCGGTCAGTATGGTGCTGGCCAAGGAGCATCAGCTGCTGGAGAAGCGTTTCCCTGCTACCCGTATTCAATGGATCGAATTCCCGGCCGGACCGCAAATGCTGGAAGCGCTGAACGTTAACAGTATTGATATTGGCAGCACCGGTGATATTCCGCCTATTTTCGCCCAGGCAGCCGGGGCGGATTTGCTGTATATCGGCTCAGAGCCGCCTAAGCCGAAAGCTGAGGTCATCCTGGTCAGCCAGAACAGTCCGTTGAAGTCGGTTGCCGATCTCAAAGGCAAAAAGGTGGCGTTCCAAAAGGGTTCCAGCTCGCACAATCTGCTGTTGCGTGCGCTGGAAGAAGCGGGTCTCAGTATCAAAGATATCCAGCCGGTTTATCTGACGCCAGCCGATGCGCGCGCCGCTTTCCAGCAGGGTAACGTGGACGCCTGGGCAATATGGGACCCCTACTATTCTGCCGTACTGCTTCAGGGCAATGTCCGCGTGTTGAAAGACGGCACCACGCTGAACCAGACGGGACCGTTCTACCTTGCAACCCGCCATTTTGCGCAGGAACACAATGACTTCGTCTTAGCGACGTTAAAAGCCTTTAGTGATGCCGAAGCCCTGACGCGTAGCGAACGTGACCAGAGTATTCATCTGCTTTCGACATCGATCGGTCTGCCTGAGGCCGTCATTGCCAGCAACCTGGACCACCGTCCACCCAGCCCGGTCAGTCCGGTCAGTGCGCGCACGGTTGCTATGCAGCAGAAAACCGCCGATCTGTTTTATGCCAATCATCTGATTCCCGTAAAAGTATCGATTGCCGAGCGCATCTGGCATCCCCAGGCCGTGACGCAATAAGGAGAGAAAAATGAGTGTTTCTGTATTCTGGTTCCTTCCAACCCATGGTGACGGCCATTATCTTGGCACGGCTGAGGGCGCGCGTCCGGTTGATCATGCCTATTTACAACAGGTTGCCCAGGCTGCCGACCGTCTGGGATTTGGCGGCGTACTGATCCCTACCGGGCGTTCCTGCGAGGATGCCTGGCTGGTGGCGGCATCGCTGATCCCCGTTACGCAGCGTCTGCGCTTCCTTGTCGCCCTGCGTCCTGGCGTGATTTCCCCCACCCAGGCGGCGCGCCAGGCTGCAACGCTCGATCGTCTTTCCAACGGACGCGCGTTGTTCAACCTGGTGACCGGGGGCGATCCCGAGGAACTGGCCGGTGATGGCGTCTTTCTTGACCACCGTGAGCGCTATGCAGAATCGGCCGAATTTACCCGCGTCTGGCGCCGCGTGCTGGAAGGCGAAACGGTGGATTACGAAGGCAAGCACGTGCATGTACGAGGTGCGCGTCTGATGTTTAAGCCGGTACAGCAGCCTCGTCCGCCGCTGTGGTTCGGGGGTTCGTCAGAGCCCGCTCAGGATCTGGCTGCCGAACAGGTCGATGTTTATCTGACATGGGGCGAACCCCCTGCACTGGTGAAAGAAAAAATTGAGCAGGTGCGGGCGAAAGCCGCAGCACAGGGCCGAAAAGTCCGGTTTGGCATCCGGCTGCATGTCATCGTGCGAGAAACCAATGAGGAAGCCTGGCAGGCAGCCGATAAGCTGATCGCGAATGTGGATGATGCCACCATCGCCAAAGCGCAAAGTGCCTTTCAGCGCACCGACTCGGTAGGCCAACAGCGCATGGCCGCCCTGCACGGCGGACGCCGCGATAAACTGGAAATCAGCCCCAACCTTTGGGCTGGCGTTGGGCTGGTGCGCAGCGGGGCAGGCACCGCGCTGGTTGGCGATGCGCCTACCGTAGCGGCTCGCATGAAAGAGTACGAAGCCCTGGGCATTGAAACCTTTATTCTCTCTGGTTATCCGCATCTGGAAGAGGCTTATCGCGTCGGCGAGCTGCTGTTCCCCCATCTGGATCTGGCTATTCCCCAGATTCCCCAGCCTCGTGTTGTTCAGGCGCACGGTGAAGCGGTCGCCAATGATTTTACGCCAGAGAAAAAAGCCGCGCGGGCCTGAGGAGATAACAATGACCAGACTACGTCAATCCTTCTCAGCGGCGCTGGTGCCCTGGCTGCTGCCGGTGTTACTGGTGGTGGTCTGGCAAGTTGCGTCACAGACCGGCTGGTTGTCCAGCCGTATCCTGCCAGCGCCGGAAAAGATTGTGACGACCTTTTGGCAGTTGGCTGTCAGCGGAGAGCTATGGCAGCATCTCGCCATCAGCAGCTGGCGAGCGTTACTTGGCTTCAGCATTGGCGGATCGCTCGGCCTGGTACTGGGATTAATTACCGGCACTTCGCGACTGGGTGAGCGTTTGCTGGATACCTCGCTGCAAATGTTACGTAACGTGCCCCATCTTGCGCTGATCCCATTGGTCATTCTGTGGTTTGGCATTGATGAGTCAGCCAAAATTTTTCTGGTGGCGCTGGGTACGCTGTTTCCCATCTACCTGAATACCTATCACGGTATTCGTAATGTGGATCGTGGGCTGGTTGAGATGGCCCGTAGCTACGGCTTATCCGGCTGGAGCCTGTTTGTTCAGGTGATCTTACCGGGTGCGTTACCGAGCATCATGGTGGGCGTCCGCTTTGCTTTGGGGTTGATGTGGCTGACCCTGATCGTCGCCGAGACAATTTCGGCTAACGCAGGGATTGGCTATCTGGCCATGAATGCCCGTGAATTTCTGCAAACCGATGTGGTGATGGTCGCCATTATTCTTTATGCCCTGCTGGGAAAACTGGCTGATGTCAGCGCACTGCTGCTGGAACGTGTCTGGTTACGCTGGCATCCGGCCTATCAACGTCAGGAGAAAACAGCATGATAAACTCCGCCAGCCCGGCGCGTCTGAATGCGGGTACCCCCGTAGGTGTGAAGGGCGTCAGTAAAAAATACGGTGAACGCACCATTCTGAATCATATCGATCTGCATATTCCTTCCGGCCAGTTTGTTGCCGTAGTCGGCCGCAGCGGCTGCGGTAAAAGCACCCTGCTGCGTCTGCTGGCCGGTCTGGAAAGCACGACCCAGGGCGAGCTGCTGGCAGGCAATGCGCCGCTGCAGACCGCACGTGAAGAAACCCGGTTAATGTTCCAGGATGCGCGACTGCTGCCGTGGAAAAAAGTGATTGATAACGTCGCTCTCGGCCTGCGTGGCAAGGCATGGCGTAAAGCCGCCCTGGAGGCGCTGGAAGCGGTAGGCCTGGCGGACAGAGCGCAAGACTGGCCTGCCGCTTTATCCGGTGGGCAGAAACAGCGCGTGGCACTGGCCCGGGCGTTAATTCACCGTCCCGGCCTGCTGCTGCTGGATGAGCCTCTGGGTGCGCTGGACGCCTTAACGCGAATCGAGATGCAGGAGCTCATCGAATCGCTGTGGCAACAGTACCACTTCACGGTTCTGTTGGTCACGCACGATGTCAGTGAAGCGGTCGCGATGGCTGATCGGGTATTACTGATAGAGGAAGGCCAGATAGGACTGGATTTGCAGGTCGATTTGCCCCGGCCACGGCGACGAGGATCGGCGCGTCTGGCAGAGCTGGAAGCCGAAGTGCTGGATCGGGTGATGCGCCGCGGCGCGGCAGAAAAGCCCCCCCGCTACGCGCAACAGCGTTAAAGAAACGGCGGGCATTTTGCCCGCCGTTTCTTATCAGGCATTCAGTGCCTTGGTGATTTTCTCGTACAGATCGCCTGACAGTTTATCCAGTCCTTGTAACTGTTCCAGCGCCTGGCGCATCAGCGCCTGACGGTGGGCATCGTAACGTTTCAGACGAATTAATGGCTCAATCATACGCGAAGCCACCTGCGGATTGCGGGTGTTCAGATCCGTCAGCATCTCCACCAGGAAACGATATCCGCTGCCGTCTTCGGCGTGGAAGGCGGAAGGATTACCCGAAGCAAAAGCGCCAATAAGTGAACGGATGCGATTCGGGTTACCCATACTGAAGGAACGATGTGACAGTAAACGGCGCACGTTGAGTAAGGCATTCTGCGCCGGGCTGGTAGCCTGCAACATAAACCATTTGTCCATGACCAGGCCATCCTTGTGCCAGCGCTCATCATAGTCGGCTAACAGCGCATCACGGCAGGGTAACTGTGCCGCCACCGCAGCGGAGAGTGCCGCCAGGGAATCCGTCATGTTATTGGCATGGTGGTATTGCGCCTGCACCAGTTTATCCGCCAGATCCATATCACCAAACGCCAGATAGTACAGACAGATGTTCTTCAGCGAACGTTTGCCGATTTCCGCATGATCAACGTGGTACTCCGCCTGCTGATTGGCGTTATAAACGGCAAAGAATTCATCTGCCAGTTCCCGCGCCAGGGTACGAACCAGAGCTTCGCGCACCAGTGCAATTGCCTGAGGATCGATAATCTCAAACAGTTCGGCGATTTCGTTTTCGCCAGGCAGCGACAGAATCAGAGCGGTCAGCGCCGGATCGCTGTTGGCATCCAGCAGCACCGTGCGGAAGGCATCAGCGACATGCAACGGCAGCGACAGATGCTGGCCCTGCTGATGGCGCGCGACATTGAGGCGCAGGTAGGTTGCCAACAGACTTTGCGCCGCGTCCCAACGTGAAAAATCGTTGCTTGCATGACGCATCAGGAACGTCAGCTGCGCGTCGCTCCACTTGTAGTCGAGCTTCACCGGCGCGGAAAACTCACGCAGCAGCGATGGCACCGGCTGGAAGTAAACGTTGTCAAAAATAAAGGTCTGGAACTCTTCCGTTACGTTCAACACGTTATGCACCGGATGACCGTTGTGCTGCAACGGAATGACCTTACCCTGTCCGTCATACAGTTCGATGTCCAGCGGGATATGCAGAGGCAGTTTCTCTTTCTGCTCGGCCGTCGGCGGCGTGTGCTGCGTCACGTGAAGCGTGTACTGCTCCAGTTCCGGATTGTAGTCATCACGTACCGAGAGCGTAGGTGTACCTGACTGACTGTACCAGCGACGGAACTGGGAAAGATCAACGTTAGACGCGTCTTCCATGGCCTGAACGAAATCATCACAGGTCGCCGCGCTACCGTCATGACGTTCGAAATAGAGCTGCATGCCCTTCTGGAAATTCGCTTCGCCCAGCAAGGTGTGCATCATACGGATCACTTCTGATCCCTTTTCATACACCGTCAAGGTGTAGAAGTTGTTCATCTCAATAACCTGATCCGGGCGGATAGGGTGCGCCATCGGGCTGGCGTCCTCGGCAAACTGCGCGCCGCGCATAATACGCACATTATCGATTCGGTTTACCGCACGCGATCCCAGGTCGGAACTGAACTCCTGATCGCGAAACACGGTCAGCCCCTCTTTCAGGCTCAGCTGGAACCAGTCGCGACAGGTCACACGGTTACCGGTCCAGTTGTGGAAATATTCATGACCGATGACCGCCTCAATCCCCAGATAATCTTTATCGGTGGCGGTTTCGGCTTTGGCCAGCACGTATTTGGAGTTGAAAACGTTAAGCCCTTTATTCTCCATGGCCCCCATGTTGAAGAAGTCCACCGCAACAATCATAAAGATGTCGAGGTCATACTCCAGGCCGAAACGCTCCTCATCCCACTTCATGCTGTTCTTTAATGACGTCATCGCCCAGTCGGCACGATCCAGATTGCCGCGATCGACGAAGATCTCCAACGCCACATTCCGACCCGAACGCGTAGTAAAGCTGTCACGCAGCACGTCAAAATCGCCCGCGACCAGCGCAAACAAATAACAGGGCTTAGGAAACGGATCCTGCCACTTCACCCAGTTACGGCCCTTGTCGTCCTGACCGCTATCAATGCGATTTCCGTTAGACAGCAGGAAAGGATAACGGCTGCCGTCGGCAATGACGGTGGTCGTGAAGCGTGCCAGCACGTCGGGGCGATCTAAATACCAAGTAATATGCCGAAAGCCTTCGGCTTCACACTGGGTACAGAGCGCTTCACCCGATTTGTATAAGCCTTCAAGGGCACTGTTACGATCGGGATGAATGTCATTGACGATTTTCAGCGTAAAGCTGTCCGGTAACTGGCTGAGCACCAGGCAACCCGCCTCTTCACGCCAGGCCGTCCAGGCCTGTCCATCCACTTCCAGCGAGATCAGCGTCAGATCTTCGCCGTCCAGACGCAGTTCAGCCTGGCTGTCTCCCTGACGCTTAACCTGACTCACCGCCGTCACCCGCGTGGTGCTTTCATCGAGTTCAAAGGTTAAATCGATATCGGTGATGGTGTAGTCTGGTGCACGATAATCGTGTCGATATTTTATTTGTGGCTGCTGCGTCATATTCCGTCCCGCATTAAGTAGTTATTCATCAACGTCTTTGTATTATTCACTCAAGTATAAGCCTTACGCGTCAAACGTCTAAGCATGATGCGCCGAGCTTAGCATGCACAACGTGCACATCAGGTAAAATGGCTACAATTTGTTAACAATGACACATTTCGTCCTCGACTCGCTATCCTGAAATATGCTGTGATCGCTGTCTCTTAGTGATTTATACTTTTGCGTCTTTTACGACGTTTAATACACCGGGCTCTGCGCCACCGAACAGGATGCCGAAACGCGCCATGACAGGACATGCTTCCCCGATACTGACTTCGCTGCTGGATACGGATGCTTATAAGCTCCATATGCAGCAAGCCGTATTCCACCGTTACCATGATGTCACGGTGGCCGCGGAGTTTCGCTGCCGTAGCGACGAATTGCTGGGTTTTTATGCTGACGAGATCCGTACAGCCATTGACGCCATGCAGGCACTGGCGCTGACCGATGCTGAATATGCCTGGTTATCTGATCTGCCCTTCTTTGCTGATGACTACCTTAACTGGCTGCGAAATTTTCGCTACGACCCGCAGCAGGTAGAAGTTCGCAATCATCATGGCAAGCTGGCTATTCGTATCCAGGGCCCCTGGCGGGAAGTGATCATGTGGGAAGTCCCCCTGTTGGCCTTGATCAGTGAAGTGGTCCATCGCCACCGTACACCGGCCATCAGCAGCCAGCAGGCCGTGGATTTTCTGCATCAGAAACTCGCTACCTTTAAGACTCAGGTTGCCGACACTGACATGTCACGTTTTCGCCTGATGGATTTTGGTACCCGCCGCCGCTATTCCCAGGATGTGCAGGAATCGATCGTCAGCACGCTGAAACAGGATTTTCCCTGGCTGATGGGCACCAGTAACTACGACCTGGCCCGTCGCCTCGCACTCACGCCAGTGGGTACCCAGGCCCACGAGTGGTTCCAGGCTTTTCAGCAAATCAGTCCGGTACTGGCGAACAGTCAGCGCGCTGCCTTACAGGCCTGGCTGGATGAATATGACGACAAGCTGGGCATTGCACTCACGGACTGTATCGCCATGGATGCCTTCCTGCGCGATTTCGGCCCGGTGTTCGCCCGCCGTTACCAGGGGCTGCGCCACGATTCAGGTGACCCGGTTGAGTGGGGCGAAAAAGCGCTGGCCCATTATCAGAAGTTAGGTATTGATCCGCTCACGAAAATGCTGGTGTTCTCAGATAACCTCAATCTGGATAAATCGCTGGCGCTGTATCGCCACTTTGGTCAGCGTACCAACGTCGTCTTCGGCATCGGCACGCGCCTGACTTGTGATATTCCTGGCGTTACGCCGCTCAATATCGTGATTAAGCTGGTGCAATGTAATGGTAAGCCGGTCGCCAAGCTTTCCGACAGCCCAGGTAAAACCATTTGTCAGGATAAAGCGTTCGTTAAGGCCCTGAGAAAAGCCTTTGATCTGCCACTAGTTAAAAAAGCCAGCTAGCGTCTTTGTTATCGGGGCGTTATCGCGCCCCGCCTTCCTGCAATAAATCGGTTATTCCCCTGAATTTTGCTTGTTTCCTGTTGACTCACAAGTAACATAGCTACACCCCAGTCTGGGGAATTCATTCACACACTTCTTCTATATAGAGAGATATTTATGAGCGTAGTGCCTGTAGCGGATGTACTGCACGGTCGCGTCGCGGTTGACAGTGAAGTCACCGTACGTGGTTGGGTGCGTACCCGAAGAGATTCCAAAGCCGGTCTTTCCTTTATCGCTGTCTATGACGGCTCCTGCTTTAATCCCGTTCAGGCTGTCGTCAATAATTCTCTGAATAATTATCAGGACGAAGTGCTGCACCTGACCACCGGCTGTTCCGTCATCGTCACCGGTAAGGTCGTTGCATCTCCGGGTCAGGGTCAGGCATTCGAAATTCAGGCGACAAAGCTGGAGGTCGTGGGCTGGGTAGAAGATCCCGACAGCTACCCAATGGCGGCAAAACGTCACAGTATCGAATACCTGCGTGAGGTGGCCCACCTGCGTCCGCGTACCAACCTGATTGGCGCCGTGGCGCGCGTTCGTCATACCCTGGCCCAGGCGCTGCACCGCTTCTTCCATGAGAACGGCTACTTTTGGGTTTCCACGCCGCTGATCACCGCCTCTGACACTGAAGGGGCCGGTGAGATGTTCCGTGTTTCGACGCTGGACATGGAAAACCTGCCGCGCAACGAGCAGGGCAAAGTCGACTATTCGGAGGATTTCTTCGGGAAAGAGGCCTTCCTGACGGTTTCAGGGCAGTTGAACGGTGAAACCTACGCCAGCGCCTTGTCGAAAATCTACACCTTCGGCCCCACGTTCCGTGCGGAAAACTCCAATACCAGCCGCCATCTGGCAGAGTTCTGGATGCTGGAACCGGAAATCGCTTTCGCCTCATTAGACGATGCGGCAGCCCTGGCGGAAGCCATGCTCAAGTATGTCTTCAAAGCCGTGCTGGATGAGCGTGCAGACGATATGGCATTTTTTGCCGAGCGCGTAGACAACGATGCGATTAATCGCCTGGAGCGTTTTGTTACCACCGATTTCGCCCAGGTCGATTATACCGATGCCGTCGATATCCTGATGAACTGCGGGCAGACCTTTGAGAACCCGGTGTCGTGGGGCATCGATCTGTCCTCTGAACACGAACGTTATCTTGCCGAGAAGCATTTCAAAGCGCCTGTGGTAGTGAAAAACTATCCCAAGGACATTAAGGCGTTCTACATGCGCCTTAACGACGACGGGAAAACCGTGGCCGCGATGGATGTGTTAGCGCCGGGTATTGGTGAAATTATTGGCGGTTCTCAGCGTGAGGAACGTCTGGATGTGCTGGATGCGCGTCTGGAAGAGATGGGGCTGAAAAAAGAAGATTACTGGTGGTACCGCGATCTGCGTCGCTATGGCACCGTGCCACATTCAGGGTTTGGATTAGGTTTCGAACGTTTAATCGCCTATGTCACCGGCGTACAAAATGTAAGAGATGTTATCCCCTTCCCACGGACGCCACGCAACGCGAGCTTCTGATTTTCAGCATTAAATATAAGAAATTCATATATATATAGAGGTCGGCATCGCCGGCCTTTTTTTATTTTTGTAAATTTTGATATGACTCACAAAGTTCCGTTATTTTTACATCTTGTAATACATTTTTTATATTTGAAACAAGATTACGACTTTTGTAGCATTTTCGCAGTAGAATTACCCGATGGGGGATGGAAAGATGCGTGCAGACACAGGAGACACCAAACTTCTTTCAAGGTTCACGTAAAGTTTTCTTGACAGCAGTGGCAGGTGTCCAAATAACTCCAATGAGGGTAATAAATAATGATGAAGCGCAACATTCTGGCAGTGGTTATCCCTGCTCTGCTCGCCGCCGGCGCAGCCAACGCAGCAGAAGTTTATAACAAAGACGGCAACAAGCTGGACCTGTACGGTAAAGCTGATGCACGTCATACTTTTTCTGATAACGCTGGCGACGATGGCGATCAGACTTATGTTCGCTTCGGTTTCAAAGGTGAAACCCAGATTAATGACCAGATGACCGGTTACGGTCAGTGGGAATACAACGTTCAGGCGAACAATTCTGAAGGTTCTGATGCTCAGAGCGGCAACAAAACCCGTCTGGGCTTCGCTGGTCTGAAATTCGGTGATGCAGGTTCAATCGACTACGGCCGTAACTACGGTGTGGTTTATGATGCAATCGGCTGGACCGATATGCTGCCCGTATTCGGTGGTGACTCAGGTTATTCTGATAACTTCATGAACGGTCGTAGCACCGGTCTGCTGACCTACCGCAACACCAACTTTTTTGGTCTGGTGGATGGTTGGAACTTTGCGCTTCAGTATCAGGGCAAAAATGACCGCACTGATACCCGCCGTGCAAACGGTGATGGCTACGGTATTTCAACCTCTTACACCTCTCCAATCGGTGTAGGTATCGTTGGTGCTTACAGCAGCAGCGATCGTACTAATACCCAGTCAGACGGTTCCGTAAGTAACAACAACGCTGTCACCGCTCGTGGCGCAGGCGTTGGTGCTGGTAAGCATGCAGAAAACTGGGCAACGGCTCTGAAATATGACGCTAACAACGTTTACCTGGCAGCAATGTACGGTGAAACCCGTAACTCTACGCCAATTACCGGTGTGTTCAACGTTAATGGTCAAACATTTAGCGGTGATGCATTCGCTAACAAAACACAAGAAATTGAACTGGTCGCACAGTATCAATTCGACTTCGGTCTGCGTCCATCTCTGGCCTACGTTCAGTCTAAAGGCAAAGACATCGAAGGTATCGGTGATGCTGATATCTACAAATACTTCGATGTGGGCGCAACCTACTACTTCAACAAAAACATGGCCACCTACGTTGATTACAAAATCAACCAGCTGGACAAAAACAACCCACTCGGCATTCCTAACGATGACGTAGTTGGTGTTGGTCTGGTTTACCAGTTCTAAGTTTTGTTGCTACAGTACAAAAAACGGAGCCTCGGCTCCGTTTTTTATTGCCCTTTCCTAGCGCTCAGCCCCGCGCTATCCCACTGTTAACATAAGAACGGGTAATTCTGTCGCACAGACGATGAATTTTATCGCAAACGGTTGGCATTTCGCCGTGCTGACGTTAACCTGATGGTTCATTTGCTAAAGTTCACGCTACTGGACCCGACTCATGTTTGAATCGATCTCTGCTGCACCCGCTGACCCCATTCTTGGCCTGGCCGATCTCTTTCGCGCCGACGACCGCCCCAATAAAATCAATCTCGGTATTGGTGTTTACAAAGATGAAACCGGAAAAACCCCGGTGCTCACCAGCGTTAAGAAAGCAGAACAGTACCTGCTTGAACACGAAACCAGCAAAAATTACCTGAGCATTGACGGTCTGCCAGATTTCGCGCACTGCACGCAGGAATTGTTATTTGGTCAAGGCAATGCCCTGATCGCGGCGGGCAGAGCCCGCACGGCACAGACGCCGGGCGGTACAGGCGCACTGCGCGTCGCCGCGGATTTCCTGTCTACTCAGACGTCCGTTAAGCGCGTGTGGGTGAGCAACCCGAGCTGGCCGAACCACAAAAACGTGTTTAATGCCGCCGGGCTTGAGGTATGCGAATACCAGTACTATGACGCAGCAAACCATACCCTGGATTTTGACGGCATGCTGGCCTCACTGAAAGAGGTGAAAGCCGGTGATGTGGTGCTGTTCCATGGCTGCTGCCATAACCCGACCGGTATCGATCCTACTGCAGAGCAGTGGCAACAGCTGGCACAGCTCTCTCTGGCTAACGGCTGGCTGCCCCTGTTTGACTTTGCCTACCAGGGCTTTGCCCGTGGTCTGGAAGAGGATGCTGAAGGTCTGCGCATTTTTGCGGCCAGCCATCAGGAACTGATTGTCGCCAGTTCTTATTCCAAGAACTTCGGCCTGTATAACGAACGTGTGGGTGCGATTACGCTGGTTGCGGGCGATGCCGCGACGGCCGACACCGCATTCAGCCAGGTGAAATACACCATCCGCGCCAACTATTCTAACCCGCCGTCACACGGTGCGGCCGTGGTGGCCACGATTCTGGGCAACGACGCGCTCCGCACTATCTGGCAGCAAGAGCTGTCTGATATGCGTCAGCGTATCCAGCGCATGCGCCAACTGTTTGTGAACACCCTGGCGGATAAAGGTGCGCAGCAGGACTTCAGCTTTATCATCAAGCAGAATGGCATGTTCTCGTTCAGTGGGCTGACCAAAGATCAGGTCATTCGCCTGCGCGAGGAGTTTGGGGTTTATGCGGTTAATTCAGGCCGCGTAAACGTTGCCGGTATGACACCAGATAATATGTCTGCACTGTGCGAGGCGATTGTCGCCGTACTCTAAGCGCATCGCGTATAAAAAAATGGGCCACTCTGGCCCATTTTTTTATTGCAGGAAAGGATTGGTCAGACGTTCACGGCCCAGCGTTGACACAGGCCCGTGACCGGGTAAAAACGTCACATCGTCGCCGAGCGGCAGCAGCTTATTATTTATCGCATCGATGAGATGTTGATGATTACCCTGCGGGAAGTCGGTACGCCCGACGCCGCCGCTAAAGATCACATCACCTGAGACCAGTAAGCGGCCTTTGGCATCAAAAAATACAATGTGCCCCGGCGTATGTCCGGGACAGTGCAGCACATCAAGCGTGACCTGACCAACCTGAACGGTATCCCCCTCCTCCAGCCAGCGATCCGGCGTCAACGGGGCACAATATTCCAGCCCAAACATTTGGCTTTGAGTAGGTAAGGATTCCAGCCAGAAAGCATCCTGCTTTTGCGGGCCGACCAGCGGCACCTGCCAGAATGCAGCCAGTTCTGCCGCTGCCCCAACATGATCGAGGTGACCATGCGTAAGCAGAATCTGTGCAGGCTTCAAATCAAGCTGCGCCAGCGTTTGCCTGATGGTATCGGCATCGCCACCCGGGTCCACCAGGGCCGATTCACGCGTGGTTTCGCACCAGATAACCGAACAGTTCTGGGCGAAGGCGGTGACGGGGATAATGTGATAATTCATAACGCTCCATGGTCGGCACCCGCAGCGTTGCCGACGTTACTACCAGTGCCTGACGGGACCGGTATCAATATGTACAAAGTTGCTGCTGGGATAATATCCTACACCACCGGCACGCATTTTTAATGCGGCTTTGCGAACATTCGCCAGCGTCACCCCTTCAATGTGGAAATCCATCGCCTGGCCTTTGGTGTGATAACTGTGTTTTGCCACACCGGGCCCGGATTCCCGCAGCATATTGTTCGTCGCCAGTGAGCGATAGCCGGAGACGAGCTGGACGGGTTTGCGCGTTTCTAACAGCGCCTGAAGGCGATAGAGCTGGTCAAATAAGTGGGGATCGATACTTTTGGTTTTATTGGCACGGTAGTCGCGGAAAAAGTGGTTCAGGCGTGACAATTCACTTTTGTCGTAACTTTTACCGTTAAAGAATTCCGTTTTAAGGGTTTCACCAGTGTGAAGATTATTGAGCGTTAATATCCGCGGGCGTGAAGTGGAGAGTGATGCCATCGCGGTCTCTGGCAGTAAGGCCAGGCCGGCAGCGGCACTTCCGCAAAGCAGCAGTTTGCGACGTAAAGAATCGATTGTAGACATGGAGCGGTTTACCTGAAAGCAGAGTCAAAGACATGTGCAAAAAACGTACTGGCGAACCATAACTTTATGGCGGTAGCACGTCAACCCATTATGGGCAAGTTTGGAAGGCGGCTCCGGATAAAGCCGCCTGAATGACAGGACTGAATAACGGACATACCGTACGACTAACGATTGAAAATCAACTATTAGAGTAATAACTGCTGCGCACGGCTTAAGACCTGGCTCGCCGAACGCGCCGTATTATCATAATTGTAAATATCTGTACGGAACTGCGTTTTGCCGTCATCCGCAACCCAGGCCGTTAAATAATACAAGTTAACCGGGATGCGATGCCGAATGGGTACATAGCGCGTATCGCCCTGCTTGAGCGTGTCAGAGATACGCGCGTCATTCCAGCCGACATCCTGCAACAAAATACCGGCCAGTTCCGAAGCTTTATTCACGCGCACGCAGCCCGAGCTGAGCGCACGAATATCGCGCTGAAACAGATTGTGGTTCGGCGTGTCATGCAGATAAATCGCATCCGAGCTTGGCATATTAAACTTATAGCGACCGAGTGAATTGGTTTGCCCCGGTGCCTGACGTATGCGGTAAGGGAAGGATGAGGCTGACACCATACTCCAGTCAATCATGCTGGGATCGATGACTTCGGAATCGGCGCTCCAGCCAGACAGCAGCGTGTATCCATGTTTATACAGATAGGTTGGGTCCTGTTTCACCTTAGGAATAATGTCCTGACGCACCAGATTGGTCGGCACATTCCAGGGCGGATTCAACACCACATTATTTAGTGCGCTTCGCATCAACGGCGTTTTACGATCTGGTCGTCCCACGATGACCCGGGAGGACAGCACTTTAGTGCCGTTGTTGTAATAATTCAGCGAATAGTTGGGGATGTTCACCATAATGCCGTTGTGCATATCATCCGGCAGCAAACGCAGCCGCTGGATATTCAGCGCCAGCAAGGCCGCACGCTGTTGAGGAGAGACATTCAGCCATTCCCGTGTACGCAGGCCAATCGCCCCATCGGCGTCCAGCCCCTGCCACTGTTGAAAGCGTTTTACCGCCGCGACCAGCTCATCGTTATAAACATTCACACTGCCGGGCGCAGCGGGAGCATTCTGGACGTTACCCTGAACACCGGGTGCCGCAGCAGGTATATCGTTAACCGTGACTGCCGAAGGGCTGACGGCGACAGGCTGCTCGCTGTGGCTGACGGCAACGGGTGCGGTGGGAACGACATCCTCATTGGGCGCGGGTGCGGTTACCTGTGCACTCAGCATGCCGCTGCGGCGAAGAATTTCCCGCAACGCCGGCACATCGTCACTGACCTGTCCAGGTCGTAACGTGTCGCGATTTTTAATTTGTGGCCAGGGTTGTTTATCTTCAAGCAGGCTTTTCAGGGCCTTATGCATGAGTGGATACTGCGGATGCTGCGGCACCAGTGAATTAACAAACGCCGCCGAACTGCCCGCATTGACGGCATTTTGCCAGGCATTGATCACGGATACAGAAGGCACAGCCAGCTTGTAGGGCGTGGTGCTGTACAGCCAGATTTCTCCCTGAGCAGGCACCGAGGAGACAAACTGCAAATAGCCCAGCATCGCATCAGACAACGTGACATCACGGGCAAAGCCTGTGATGTCAGGATCGGTCAGGCGATCGACCCAGCGGGTAAACTGCGGCTGCACCCCGGAGAGGGCAACCTCCGCCAGCTGCTGCTGAAATTTCTGTACGGCTTCATGATCCTGCCAGATCGGCTGCATGTTACGCGCGGCGTAGAGCGCGGCCAGAGAAGCACCGTAAAAAGGCTGGCTGTCGCCTGAAAACGCCTGGCGAATCTTCTGCTGACTCTCACTGACGGATGTGGTGGCGTACGCCGCGTGCGTACCGGGCATCGCGGCGATGATCGCAGCCTGAGCCATTGCACAGGGAATGAGCGTGAGCGCTAGCGTCAGCCACGAACTAACCTGATGAATTTTGAAGCGTTTATACAGTAACATCCCTGCCCCCTTCATTGATCTACCGCGCAGCCTGTCAGGAAACAACTGCGATCGGGCTGTTACTCATATTATTGAGTATACAAATAAAAACGGCATTTGCCTCCTGTGACAAATGCCGTTACCAGATTAACTAATGGCGCTGTTTTTGACTATCTCTGCATCGTGAATATTATGTCGTGGTTTCACTCGCCGGATCGGCTTCGCTGCTGCGTTTCACGGGCAGTGGATCGGCCGCGAAGCCCCGCAATCCTACCACGTGAACGTGCTCGGTGTTGTTAAACACTTTACGCATCAGTTTATAGGTGGTGCCCTTCTCCGGACTGATATTTTCTGGCGCCGCGATCACCAGCTGCATCTCCAGTCGCTCACAGAGTTCAAACAGGGTCGCGATTGAGCGCGCATCCAGACGTGCGGCTTCATCCAGGAACAGCAGACGGCAAGGCGAAATATCTTTACCGCGCAGGCGACGTGATTCCTCTTCCCAGCTCTGCACCACCATGACAAGAATTGACATCCCCGTACCAATGGCCTCACCGGTGGAAAGCGCGCCACTTTCGGCACGCAACCAGCCATCTGAACCCCGGTTGACCTCGACTTCCATCTCAAGGTAGTTACGGTAATCCAGTAGCTCTTCACCGATGGTTTGTGGTGTACGCTGCCCCATATCAATATGCGGATTCAGACGCTGGTAGAGTTTAGCCAGCGCTTCCGAGAACGTGAGTCGGTTGCTGTTAAACAGATCCTGATGCTGTTCGTGCTCTTCAGACAAGGTGTCCAGCAGCATGGCATGCGTTTCGCGCACGTTGACGTTTAGCCGGACGCTGCGCACCTGACCAAAGCTCACGGTTTGCAGCCCCTGATTCAGTTGGCGGATACGGTTCTGTTCACGCTGAATCGTTTTACGAATAATATTCGCGACGCTGCGTGAACTGATAGCCAGGGTCTGCTCGCGGGCCGTCAGCTCTTCCGTCAGTCGATTGAGTTCAATCTCCATCTGCTCGATGGCTTCAACCGGATCGTCCGTGCGAATGATATCCTGGCGGATACGTTCGCGCAGATGTTGATACACGGCGATGAAAAACTGAATCTTACGTTCCGGGCGTTTCGGATCTTCAGACAAACGCAGCACATCGCGCAGATGTTCGTTATCGGCCACCGCCAGGCGCAGTGCGCCCAGTGCCTTATCCGACATGGAACGCAGTTCATCGCCACTGAGATAAGCCAGTTCACGACGATGCAGACGACGTTCAACACCATTATCTTTCACCAGACGCAGCACCAGGCACCAGCCCGCCTTAGCACTCACCACCTGTTCACGGTTCTGGTAATAATTACGTTCAAGCTGGCGCAGTTTTTTCTGCAGGTTGTCCATTTCTGCTTCGCAGAAAGTGAGCTGTTTCTCCAGCTGATTACGGCGGGCGCGGTTGTGACTTAACGCCGTATAAAGTTCATCGCGGCGGATACGCGCGCGTTCTTCCGCGCTGGCATCGGCCTGAACACCGATATCCTGCATTTCCTGCTGCAGCTCTTTCAGCATATCGCGCTTGGCATCATAGGCGCTTTTAAGCGATGCCAGCACCTGAGAATATTGCGTCAGCTGCGACTGATGGGCGCGCAAACGCTCACGACAGCGGCTGCGCTCGGCTTCTGCCTGCTCCAGCCTTTGACGCAGTTTGTCGCTGAGATCGTTGTTGCCGCCCAGCATGCTGGCAGAGTCGTCATAGCCGAAATGCGCACGGCGCTGCACCACTTCGGTCAGGGCAAACGCCTGCTGACGCGCGTTACGTTGCTGTTGCTGCGCCTGCTGGTAATCCGCCTGCAACTGCTCATGCTGTTCAGGATCGCTTTGCAGTACCGCAAGCATCGGCTCCAGTCTGGCCAGTTTTGCGCCATGTAAATGGAGGAAACGCGCGGCCTCCTGTGCCTCTTCAACCTGCTCGCGAATCTCCTCACAGCGATCCGCCAGCGTCTCATCCCGCAGCAGACTGATGCGCGGCAGCAGGCGATTAAGCTGTGCAACGCCCTCTTTGGCCAGTTCATACTGTTGACGCTGTTGCTGATTATTACTTTCATGCTGATTGAGCGCACGTTCCAGCTCACCGCGACGGGCGCCGAGCTGACGGATTTGCGCTTCTGGGTCATCATCAAAGGCCACCGCAAGATGGCTGCCGATAAAGCGACTAAATGACTGATGCAGACGTTGCGTCTTTTGTACGTCAAACGACAAGGTGGCGTAACGTTCCGCCAGCCGGTCGCGCTCGTTATTGAGTAATTCAAGCTGGTTTTCGCGCGCCGCCCGACCAAACAGCGGGATTTTCGGGAAGCGGGAATAGCGCCACTGACGCTCGGCGACTTTTACCACGACGGCGTTCTGTAGCTCGTCTACGCTAAACACGCTGTCATCAAACGACTGCGGATCCCCTTCGATCAGGTACAGATCTTCCGGACACTCTTCTAAGCCATCGAGTTGCTCGCGCACCAGCGACAGATCGGGTACGACAATGGCGTGGCGCGATGGGCCGTACAAGGCAGAAAAGTAAGGCGCATCGTCCAGCGTTACGTCATCATAAATTTCCGACAACAGTACGCCGCCAAATCGCTCAGCCAGCTGATTCAGGCGAGGATCTTCGGCACCGCCCGGTTGGCTGAGGCGTTCAATCTGCTGCTCAATTTCACGCTTGCGGGCTGCGACTTCGTCACGCTCAACGGTGGTTTCACGCTCGCGCTCCAGCAGCTGCTGCATGTATTCCGTCACATCCTGACTGTTGGCCAGGTCCTGACCGGTTTGCTCACTGAGCTGAGTCAGGATTTCTTGCGCGGCCAGCCAGTGCGGCGCGCGCGCGGTCAGCGCGGTGATACGTTCGCGCAGTTGCTCAAGTTCCTGACGCATCATCATGCGCTGTTCGCCCGCGTCTGCCACGCTGCTGTTCAGCTGCTCGATTTGCGCTTCAAGCTCACGCTGAAGGCCTTCCAGCGCGTCAGGATCGTAGTGCTGCCCCTGACGTTTACAGAACTCTGCCAGCAGACGCTCGGCTTCCTGCTGCTCACGCAGGCGCTGTTCGAGTTCATTCAGGCGCAGGCGCAGGGAGGAAAGCTGATCGGCATGGTGACGTTGATTGCTGGCATCGCGCAGCAGATCGCGCCCGACCTGCCAGGCTTCTTTGCGGCTAACCTCACCGGCAATGCTGGTGACCAGTGATAACGCCTGTTCAAACTGGCTGTGGGCGGCTTCTGCTACGCTCAGCTTCTGCTCCAGATTCAGCAGTTGCCCGGTGGCTTCTTCTTCTTTGGCCTGGAAACTGGCCTGCCATTCGGCGGCATTATCGATGGTTAAGTCTGGCAACTGACAAAGCGTGCGGGCGCGTTCCAGCGCCTGTAATGCCTGTTGATACTGAATAGCACGGGTTTGCTGCACATCCAGCGCCTGCTGAAAATCGGCCAACTGGCTCTTCAGCTCATCCACTTCCAGTTCTGCGGCTTCGGCACGGGCCTCATTTTCTTCCTGGATTTCGCGCGCTTCAGCAACGACTTCGCTCTGCTCTTCCAGACGGATCGTAAGATCTTCAATATCGCTGTCATAGCGCGTAATTTTTTCCTGCTGGCGCATCGCCGTCTGCACCAGATTCAGGTGATCGCTCGCCGCCTGATAATCGACTTCGAGATCGTTTTCCGCCCCGCTATGTTCGGCCAGCTCGCGCGCCATCTCTACATGGCGGTACTGTTCAGAAGCCAGCTGTTTGCGACCGCTGAGCAGCTCATTGCGCAGCTGTAAGGCGCTGTCGAGGTGGATGCGTCGCTCGTTGGCATGACGCATATAATCCGCCGACACATAGCTGGTGGCCTCAGAAATAAGGTGCTTAAACAGGTCACGATCCGACTGGGTGACGCGGATCGCTTCCAGCGTCATACGGTTCTCGCGCAGCGCCGCTTCCATGTCCTGAAAGGCTTTACGCACGCCGCTGTTTTCCGGCAACAGATAATCACGTAGCGAGCGGGTAATCGCACTGGAGATACCGCCGTAAAGAGAGGCTTCAATCAGGCGGTAAAACTTGCTGCGATCGCTGGCCGAACGCAGACGACGCGGGACAACGCCGAGATCAAACATCATGGCGTGATAGTCGGTGACCGAGCTGTACTGACGGAACTGCACGCCTTCCAGCGCCTCAACGCGTTCTTTTACCTCATTAAGCGGTAACACGCGCGCCTGACGGCTGTTGAGGATTTCCGTCAGCATATCAGTAGGCAGCGTATCTGTAGGTAAACCATGAATACTGAAAGGTTTGATATCGACTTTCTTATCGCGTCCGGCGATCTGCTGCAGTCTGACGCCCGCCACCACGCGTTGGTGACGTGAATTGACGACGTCCAGCATGGCATAGCAAACACCGGCACGGAGTTTACCGTGCAGGCCTTTATCACGTGAGCCTGAGGTCGCACCCGCTTCGGTCGTGTTACGGAAGTGCAGCAGCGTTAAGTCAGGGATCAGCGCCGTTACAAAGGCCGCCATGGTGGTTGACTTGCCTGCCCCGTTACCGCCCGACAGCGTGGTGACCAGTTCATCGAGATCAAAGGTTCGGGCAAAAAAACCGTTCCAGTTGATCAGCGTTAGCGAACGAAATTTGCCGCGTTCAATCATGCCTGTTCTTCCTCCGCGATATCACCCGCATCGCTGTCATTCTCATCACTGTCATCAGCCTCAGTCGTGGCCGTGGCGTTATCCAGCAACATTGCCTCACCGTCACGAATCAGGCGCAGCTGCGCTTCCCGCGGATCGTCACCGCTGCGCACATCGGCGCCGAAGCGAAAAACGGACTCGATAATACGGAACTTGCTGCTGTCGTTGCCAAAAAACCACACCATGCCAAGACGGCGCAGGCGGCTTAAAGACGCACGCATTTTTTCCTGCAGCTTGGCGCGATCGAGATCTGAGCCGGTTGAGCGCTGATTAACCAGTTTCAGCAGTTTACTTTCATCCGCCAGAGACAGCAGCTCGTCATAAAGTTCCTGCTGGGTAAAAATGCCTTCATTCGCCAGGCGTTCCGGGCTGAGATAGAGATAGCAAAGGATTTTACCGACCATCATATCCAGCTCAGACAGGACAGAACGGGGAATGAGCGTGGTTGAACGCGGACGCAGATAGAAGAATCCCTCTGGCGCGCGAATCAGCTCAACGTTGTAGCGGGTGTAAAACTCTTCCAGATACTGCTGGTAATCCATCAGAAAAGCATGATTGTCCAGCTCTTCGATACCAATGTGGCGTCCGGCGCGTAACTGGCTGTCCAGCGCCGGAAAAATCGGATTTGCCAGTGCCTGTGCCAGTTTAACCGGCATCACTTGTTCAATATTTGTCGATGACATGTGCCTGCACCTTGGCTCCGTAATCATTAATGGCTTGCCATTCCACAGGCAAACCGGCTAAATCGGCTTCCGCTACGCCGAGCCGCACGGCCTGATCCACCACAATACGCGCCAGGTCAAAGTGACGCGCGCGTGGATATTGAGCCAGATAGTCGCGCATCACAGCGGCGAGGTTGAGCGGTTTTTGCTGCGTTTTATAAATCTCTAAGGCTTCTTCAATCATGGCCGCCAGCTGCTCGCGAATTTCATTGAATTCTTCAAACTCCAGCTCGGCCGGCAATTCGCCCATAACTTCGTCATTGCGCAGCGTCAGTTCGTCGTCACGCATATCGTACAGACGTTCGGCGTTGGCATAGGTGAGCGCCCAGGGCGCATCAAAATAGTTCTGCACAGAAACACGCAAACGCTGGGCGAAAACGCGGTTTTTGTCCATATCGATGGCGGTACGAATGAATTTGTGCACGTGGCGATCGTAGCCAATCCAGAGATCGATGGCCTGTTGCCCCCAACTGGTAATGCGATCGAGTTTGCTTTGCAAATCGAAAACCAGTTTGTCGACAAAACCCAGATCCGGGCTGTCCAGCGTGGCATCCTGAATGCGCAGCAGATTTTCCTGCAGCTTATCGCCCGCCGCCTCCAGCGTATCCTGCAGTTCACGCAGCGTACCTGAGGTTTCCGACAGCAACATTTCACAGCTCGAAATCGCGGCTCGCCAGTCTTTGTTCAGCAGTTCGGCAATATCCGTCTTAACCGCCTGCTGTTGCTCATCCATCAGGCGCTGCGTCATATCGATACTGTCGAAAATTTCGGCCACCGAATATTTCAGCGGCGCGAACACGTTGCGGTGCCAGTGAAATTCATCGCCGTTTTCCTGAGCCGCATCCGCGGCGCGCTTCAGCTCCGCCGCCACGATAGAAAGCTGCATTGACAGGCGCAGCGTGGAGAATTCCCTCTGGCGAATATAGTAATCAGTGATGCCAATGGCCAACGGGGTCAGGCGATAAATCGCATTGCCCTCGGTTAACTCACTGGTAAAGCGGTTTAACAGGCGCTGGCGCACCATATCGTTGATGGCGTTGTTGGCGCGTACCAACACCGTTTCACTGGTTTGCTCAAAGGCTTTGCTGACGTGACGAAACGCATCAATCAGGTCACCTTCGCTCATTTCACCGTCCATGCGTTCGCCATTTAGCGTGGCGATGGCCAGCAAAAAAGCCAGACGTTCAACTGGCAGCGCAAGCGAGAAGTCATTCTTGCGCGCCCAGGATACCAGCTCCGGTACCGTCTGGGAAAATTCACTCATAATTCGTCCTTCTGCCCGGGTTTGCGCGCGGTCACGTGGATGTAACGCCCTAAGCTTAAAAAGGGTTCCTGGCGGCAAAAGCGCCGCTCCATCTCAATAATTTCGTCGTCGCTCTTTGGCTCGCCTTTAGGCGGCTTCATATAATCGCTGAATACGCGAATCCCGGCACGCCGTTCAATCTGAAAACCACAGTTCTCCAGCCAACGATACACGTCATCGGGATCGCGGGGATAGTCCGGTGACAGCGTGCGCTTCTTGCGTTTGGTCAAGTTAGTGCGCAGATAACCAAAGTTGCCCAGCGTCAGGGTGCGTAATGTTAACCCATGCAGGTTGTAAAACATCAACGACAGCACGCCGCCGGGGCGCAGTGTATCAAACAAGGCTTTTAACACCGCTTCAGGTTCCGCAACCCACTCAAGCACAGCGTGAAACAATACCAGATCCACCGGCTTATCCAAATGTTCACCGACCTGCTGCGCGCTAATTTGTTTGAATTGCATGTTGTGGCTCACACCCAGCGCATCCGCATTTTCCTGGGCACGGCGTAACATCTCTCCGGAAAGATCGCACAGCAGTATCTGGTGGCCCCGCCCAGCCAGCCCGCTGGACATCTGACCGATGCCGCCGCCCGCATCCAGTACGTTCAGCGCGGAGGATGACAGGCTGGGAAGAATCGTTTCCAGCTCATCCCATAAGATGGCCTGACGCACCAGGCCTTTGGTTGTGCCGTAAATGTTTTGCGAAAATTTATCCGCGAGATCGTCAAAGTTACGATCCTGCATGGCGTGGGCTCCGGTATGCTGCGGTGAAACATATGCTATTTTGTCACAGGTACGGTAAGAATGAAGCTTTGATACCATTCTTGCGCTCTGGCTGCTGTTTTTTCGGACAACAAGAGGTTTTTTACATGGTTTTTATGCTGAAAAAGGCCGTCGGTAACCTGTTGCTGCCCTTGCCTTTTCTGCTTTTACTGATGGCGGCAGGCATTTTACTGCTTTGGTTCAGCCGCTGGCAGAAAAGCGGCAAAATACTCATCTCGGTGAGCTGGCTGATAATATTACTGATTAGCCTACAGCCTGTGGCAGACCGCCTGTTATTGCCGGTGGAGTCGCACTATTCAACATGGAATGGTAGCCAGAAAGTGGATTACATCGTGGTACTGGGTGGAGGCTATACCTACAATCCTGCCTGGGCACCCAGCTCAAACTTGTTGAATAACAGTTTGCCTCGCGTGACAGAGGGCGTGCGTCAGTGGCTGCGTAACCCGCAGGCAACGATGGTCTTTACCGGTGCTGCTGCAGGGCACAATCCCAAAAGTAATGCGTGGGTGGCCGCACAGGTCGCCGAAAGCCTTGGCGTACCTGACGCTCATATTCATATTCTGGATCAACCCAAGGATACTGAGCAGGAAGCGCGGGCGGTCAGCGCAGTGATCGGGCATCATTCCTTTTTGCTGGTCACATCAGCGAATCATATGCCGCGTGCCATGCGTTTCTTCCAGCAGGCAGGGCTTAACCCGATTGCCGCACCGTCGAACCAGTTGGCAATTACCTCCCCGCTCAACTGGTGGGAGCGGGCTTTTCCTTCTCCGCTGTGGATGGGCCACAGCGAACGCGCCATCTATGAAACGCTCGGCAGTGTATTGCAACGCATTAATCCCCCCGCCGAAACACCCGCTTCGTAGAAGCGTTGGAGGATGCGCACGACGCCGCGCGCATCCTTCAATCGGGTAATCAGAAGAGCGGAGAGCCGTAGTCATGCCCTGAAGCTGACGGATGACCTCAGCCGCGCATGGCAGCACGCACACGAATCAAGTCCTCTGGCGTATCGACCCCAACGCCCGGCACCGTTTTTGCTACCGCCACGTGAATCTTTTCGCCGTACCACAGCACCCGGAGCTGCTCGAGTAATTCAATCTGCTCAAGGGGACAAGGTGCCCAGTCGATGTAACGGCGAATAAAGCCTGCCCGGTAGGCGTAAATGCCAATGTGCCGGAGCAGCGTATCGCCGATGCGATCGCGTGATTCCGCATAGCGCTCGCGGTCCCAGGGAATGGTCGCACGAGAAAAATACAGCGCATAGCCTTTGGCATCCATAACGACTTTCACGGCGTTAGGATTAAAGGCTTCTTCTGCATCGGTAATGGGCACGGCCAGCGTCGCCATACCGGCCTCAGACTGCGCCAGATTATTCGCCACCTGGTGCACGATTTCGGCCGGGATCATAGGCTCATCGCCCTGAACATTGACGATAATTTGATCGTCTGCGAACTGATACTTCTCAATCACTTCGGCAAGGCGTTCTGTGCCTGAATGATGATCGGCGCGCGTCATGCAAACTTCGCCTCCCGACGCTTCCACTGCGCTGGCCACATCCGGGTGATCGGTCGCCACGATAACCCGGCTGGCACCGGATTCGCGCGCGCGCTCCATCACATGTACCACCATCGGCTTGCCATGAATATCGACCAAGGGTTTACCGGGTAGACGGGTTGAGGCATAACGAGCAGGAATGATGGCGATAAAACTCATGGATGGATCTCTTCAACCGACAACGTACGGGCTTCGTTTTCCAACAGGACCGGAATGCCATCGCGCACCGGAAAAGCCAGTGCATCGGGCTTGCAGATCAGTTCTTGCTGTTCGTTGTTGTAATACAGCTTGCCATTGCAAACCGGGCAGGCAACGATTTCGAGTAAACGGTGATCCATATATCCTCCATCACGGACCGATAGCGTAAGCGCTAAAGCATATCACAGCGTTGATAAGAGCGGGTAAACCACACCGGTTGTGGCATCACGAATTATCCAGAGACCATAACCGCGACCAGTGTGCCAGTAACGCCGGAGGAGCCTGCTGTAACACGACCGTCTCTGCACCCTGCCAGCGCGCGAAACGGGTAATTGCCCGTTGTGCATCCTGGAGAAAGGAGGTGGTGATAGAGACGTCGTGCTCCAGCCAGATATTTTTGATCTCCAACTGACGTGACGCGCGAATCATTCGTGCATCCAGCCGGGCTTTAAGCTGACCACGATGCAGCAAAGGTAAAACGAAGTAACCGTACCTGCGCTTTTCGGCAGGCGTGTAGCATTCGATACGGTAGTCAAAGTCAAACAGTTCTCGCGCCCGCTTTCGATCCCAGACTACGGGATCAAATGGGGATAACAGCGCGGTATGCGTCGCTTTCAAAGGCGTCGTTAATCCGGGCAGCGCGCTCTGGTGCAGCCACATCGCGCCCATTTCCTTGACCTCGACCGGAATAATGTCTCCCGCAGCCTGCGCCGATTGGATAAAGGCTTTGATCGGTGCCTGTTTCAGTCGGTAATAATCGGCCAGCCATTCACTGCGAAAAATCCCCAGGCTGCGCGCACTGTTCATCAACATCAATCGGATCGCTTCATCCTCGCCGATCGCGTGGATCGCATCCTGCCAGTCCGGCATCACCCGGGCGCGTAAATCGTAGACTCGCTGAAAATTTCGGCGCTCTGCTACCATCAATTCACCTGCGCTAAACAGATTTTCGAGATGCCGCTTGTACGGTTTCCACGCCCACCATCCCGGTTTATGATTTTTTTCGGTGGCAAAATCGGCCGATCTGACGGGGCCGTTATCGCGGATGTAGGTCAGTAAATCGGCCATCTCCTGCTGATACTCGGCAGCCCATTGCGCACTGTATTTCCAGCCCAGGCGTTCGGGCGAGAGCATGCGATGTCGCAGTAATTTGTAATCGTTGCGCGGAATAAAGCAGGCTTCGTGGGCCCAGTACTCAAAAATGTCCCCCTGAGCCAGGGATGTATCCAGCCAGGATTGAGGGTAATCCCCTAAACGACTAAACAGCACCAGATAAGGGCTTCGGGCAACCACATTGATGGTGTCGATTTGTAGTAAGGCCATTCGGGTAATACAGTCTGGAATGTCCTGCTGACGCGCCCGGCGGGCTGCCGGACGGAGCAGCCCCTGAGCTGCGAGGTGGATGTTACGTGCCTGCTGTCGCGAAAGTGAATGTATGCTCATTCTCTTCCTTATCAGATGGGGAGGTTAGTACTTTGCCCGGTGTGCAGACGTACGGCAAAGGTTTTCTATATCCTCTAACAGCAAGGTGGCTGCCTCGGCGTGCAGTTGTGCATCAACCGGCAGATACCACCACGAGGGTTGTGCGAATGCCCGGCACTTTACCGCATCTTTTTCGGTCATCAACAGCATCTGCTCAGGCTGCAGCAGACGTGAAAGTTCTTCTTCGCTGTAAGCATGGTGGTCGGCAAAAGCGATTTCCGCTACAGGCGTTAACCCCTGCTGCTTTAAGGTATTAAAGAAGCGTGGCGGATGACCAATTCCCGCCATAGCAACAACGTTATGAAAGGTGCTGAGCGGGCGTTGTTCGCCGCTTAGCAGATGCGTCGCCTTGCCCGGGCGCAGTTGCATCGCAATTTCACCTGCCTGCGGTTCGCCGCCGTTGACGATAACGGCATCCACCGTTTTGAGACGTGAAGCGCGTTCGCGCATTGGGCCAGCAGGTAACCACCAGCCGTTGCCGAAACGGCGCACGCCATCCACCACGACAATCTCCCGATCGCGCTGCAAGGCGTAATGCTGCAGACCATCGTCAGTCACAATCAGATCCAGCTCGTGATGCTTCAGGAGAAGGTCAATGGCCTCACGGCGGCGCGGCGCAACGGCCACGGGCGCAGCCGTGCGCTGGGCGATCAGAACGGGTTCGTCACCCGCCTGTTCAGTGGCGGTTGCGGCAGTGACCTGCAATGGATAATGGTCTGCTTTACCGCCATAGCCTCGTGAAATCACGCCAACACGCAGGCCGCGTTGTTGCAGGGCCTCTACCAGCCAAATCACCACCGGCGTTTTGCCGTTCCCGCCTGCGGTTAAATTCCCGACCACCACGACAGGCACGGGCGCACGCCAGCTTTTGCGCCAGCCGCGTTGAAAACTGAAGCGGATCAATGCCGTAATCGCCCCGTATAGCACACTAAGTGGCCATAACAGTACCCATAAAGGCGATCGCCCGCTCCAGATGCGCTCAATCATTGGCCAAATTGCATTTTATGAAGTTGGGCATAGGCGCCTTTTTCCGCAAGGAGCACAGCATGCGTGCCGCGCTCGATAATTTTGCCCTCTTCCACGACCACAATTTCATCCGCTTTTTCGATAGTCGACAGGCGGTGTGCAATCACCAGGGAAGTACGGTTTTTCTGCAACTCATCCAGGGCTGACTGAATAGCACGTTCAGATTCCGTATCCAGCGCCGAAGTGGCCTCGTCAAGAATCAGGATAGGACAGTCGCGCAGTAACGCACGCGCAATGGCGATACGTTGACGCTGACCGCCAGACAACAGGACGCCGTTTTCGCCGATAACCGTATCCAGCCCTTTATCCATTTTATTGATAAAATCCATGGCATGAGCCATGGTCGCCGCTTTTTCAATCTCCTCACGGCTGTACTGCTCGCTGCGCGCATAGGCAATGTTATTGGCGACAGTATCATTAAACAGGTGCACATTTTGCGACACCAGCGCGACCTGATTACGCAATGACGATAAGGTGTACTCGCGCAAATCGTAGCCATCCAGCAAAATGTTGCCCTGCTGAATATCATAAAAACGGGTCAGCAGGCTTGCCATGGTCGATTTACCCGAGCCTGAACGCCCCACCAGGGCTACCGTTTTGCCTGCCGGCAGCGCCAGATTAATGTCTTTCAAGGCAGGCGTTTCACGGCCCGGATAGGTAAATGTCACATTACGGAACTCGACATCCCCTTTTGCGCGGGTAATTTCACGCTTACCGTTGTCAATTTCCTGCTCGCTGTCCAGAATGGAAAACAGCGTCTGGCAGGCCGCCATACCACGCTGGAACTGAGCATTCACGTTGGTCAGTGACTTCAGCGGGCGCATCAGCGCAATCATGGATGAGAACACCACAGTGATCGTACCGGCGGTCAAGGTATCCATCACGCTGGGGAAACTCGCCGCATAAAGCACAAACGCCAGCGCCAGCGAGGCAATCAGCTGAATAACCGGATCGGAGATCGAGGACGCTGACACCAGCTTCATACCCTGCTGGCGCATACGGTTGCTGACCTTGGCAAAACGCGCCGATTCGATTTCCTGTCCGCCAAAAATCAGCACTTCTTTATGCCCTTTCAGCATCTGCTCAGCGCTGGTTGTCACCTGCCCCATGGTGTTTTGCATGGATTTGCTGATGTTGCGGAAGCGCTTCGACACCATACGAATGGCAAAGGAAACAATCGGGGCGAGCACGATGAGAATCAGCGACAGCTGCCAGCTGTAATAGAACATCATGATAAACAGGCCAATGATGGACGCGCCTTCGCGCACGACCGTGACCAGTGCGCCTGATGAAGACGATGCAACCTGCTCCGAGTCATAGGTGATACGCGAGAGGAGCGTACCCGTAGACTGCTGATCGAAGAAGGCCACCGGCATGCCCATCATATGACTGAACAGACGCCGGCGCATATTCATGACCACGTTCCCGGATACCCAGGAAATGCAGTAGCTGGAAATATAGCTACTTACGCCGCGAACCAGCATCAAGCCAATAACTGCCAACGGCATCCACAGCATCACGGACCTGTCCGCTTTACCAAAGCCGTCATCCAGCAAAGGCTTCAACAGGGAGAGCATTAACGTATCGCCTGCGGCATTAATAATCAGGGCCGTAGCCGCCACAATTAAGCCAGCTTTGTTGGGTGCGATCATCGGCCAGAGTCGACGGAATGTCTGCCACGTTGAGAGATCTTTATCTAGATGCATTATTTATTCACGTTGTTGGAAATAGCCGGCCATTCTACCTGGATTCGCGTTTGACGCCAAACCACTGATGATACCAACGGGGCATTAATTGTTCTCTGAGGGTAAAAACCTGCATTTTACCTTTACCAACTCTGATGCTTATCTGTCCAGATTGCCCTGTATCGAGCCAGTTATAGCCATATTCGTGGTAATTACGTAATACAGGTTTAGCCGGCATTCGCCATGCATTATAGCGCGCCAGAGAGGCAATCGCGGTGTGTCCGGCCACGCTACGAAGCAGTAATCGAGAGGATGACGTGCGGCTGCCATGATGGGGAACCTGCAAAATATCGGCTTTTAGCTGCTGCTTCTCCAGCCTGACCAACTGCTGCTCAGCCAGTTTTTCCAGATCGCCGGTCAGCAACAGCCGGACATTTCCGTCATCAACGCTCACCACGCAGGAGTCGTTATTTTCACCTTTATTGGGTGAACTGAGTGGCCAGAGCACGCTGAAATTTAGCTGCTTCCAACGCCATGTCGCTCCCCGAACGCAGGCCAAATGGTGCGTTCCCTCCAGGCTGCTGCGCACCTTTATCCCAGGCCAGCGTTGCAGAATGGCAGCGAGCCCGCCGGTATGATCGAGATGTCTGTGGCTCAGAATAACCTCCTGCAGTACAAGACCTTTATGTTGTAACCAGGGCGTAATCACGCGTGTTCCTGCATCACTGTGTTGCCAGCGTGGCCCCGTATCGTACAACACGGCCTCACGGCCCTGACTGATGACCACGCTCAAGCCATGCCCGACATCCAGCATATCAATGCGCCATTCCCTTTCCGGTTTATAGTGGCGGGAAAACACCATGGCCAGTGCGATAGCGCTGCAGCTCCACGGCAGGCTGAACAGTGCACCAGTGCGCCAGACCAGCAAGCCGCCCCACACCATGAGCATAAAAAAGGCTGCCCCCTGCAATGGCCACCAGCCCGGCGGCAACAGCGCCAGGCTGGTTAACAGAAAACGAAGAGAGCCATCTGCCGCCAGCCAAAACCAGGTGGAGAGTGCCGGCACCGGTAGCAGCATCGCAACCAGTATTAACGGCACCGTGACAAATGACACCACCGGGATGGCCAGCAGATTGGCTATCAGCGCCGTTATACTGATGCCGTTGAACAAGCCCGCCTGTAACGGCAGCATCAAAATCATCATCCCCAACTGCAGGTGGAGAAGCTGTATCGGTAACCAGCGGCGTGCGTGCCGAAAGCGCGCCGCCAGTGGGAACCAGTGATACCAGGTCAACAGCATGCCCACCGCCAACACAGAAAGCCAGAAGCTGTCAGAGAGTACCGTAAGCGGATCGACGGCAAGCAGTAAACCCACACACAGCGTCCAGACTTGCCAGCTACTCAACTGTACGCCAACGAAACGTGTTACAGCCCAGAGTGTCAGTGCCAGTAATGCCCGCTGCGCAGGTGCATGCGCCCCGGAAAGCCAGGTATACAGCGCGGCAAAAAGCCAGCCCATAATGACAGGATACAGATAGCTGACAGTGCGGGCCGGAAACAGAATCTGGCTTCCTCGTGCCAGTAACCACCCTGTCCCTGCTGCCAAAGCAATGTGCATGCCTGAAATTGCCATAAGGTGCGCGGTACCGGTATCCCTTAACAGCTGTCGGATCGCCTCGCTGAGGTTGTCCCGGATGCCAAAGGCTAACGCTTCAAGCGTGGCTGAGGCAGGCAAGTGGCCGTTTTGCTGACGATGGTGAGTGATAAATCGCCAGCGCACGCTGCAGGAGGCGTGCGTGATGGTCTGGGAAACAATACGGCCCTGCACGGGTGCATGATTCGCCATGGCGAAGCGCTGCGCATCAAACGCCCCTTCGTTGAGCCTGGCATGCACCGCTCTCAGCCTGAGCATCATCTTTCCACGCTGACCGGGGCAATACTCACTGGCTTTATCCGGCAACGAAAGCCACGCAAAGCGCGGCGGGAAGAGAATGTGATCGTCCACTTTTAGCAATCTGACTCTGATGCGCGAATGCGCCTGATGGACGTCCTCAATTTGCACATCAAACTTCCCCGGGGCAGCAATCATCATTTCGGTGTCTTTTACCAGTGATTGTGCATTAAAAAGCCCCCAGGCCGTGAACAGGAGCGCCACGCCGGCGATGCGGATCCTGCGATGAGACAAGGCAAGCAGGCAGACACCACTCAACAGCAGCACCAATATGGTGAAAGGGGAAGGAAGCCCGGGTAACACCAGTAAGGGTAACGTCGTGATCGCGGCGATTCTTGCCAGTAAAATCCATGTCAACATAATGCATCCCGCTCCTGTCGTGCCACAAGTATGCCGCACGACTTCTCAGGATAAAGCGCATTCGTTGTTCACCAGGTAAAGGATCGCAGTAAAAATCGGCCGTTGCAGCGAAGAGACATTTTTCTGGAAGAGAGATCCATCGCAGGTGACAGGCAAAAAAAAACGACATCCGGAGATGTCGTTTAGGCGGTTCGGTATCGGCTTAGCCGTAAATGTTTGCACGGTCACGCAGTTCTTTGCCCGGCTTGAAGTGGGGAACGTATTTACCTTCCAGATCCACTTTGTCACCCGTTTTCGGGTTACGACCGGTGCGCGGAGCGCGATAATGCAACGAAAAGCTGCCGAATCCCCGGATTTCAATGCGTTCGCCCTGTGCCAGCGTCGTGGCCATGTGCTCCAGCATTTCTTTGACTGCATCCTCAACGACTTTCGCCGGTATATGAGTATGCTGTCCCGCCAGCCTTTCAATCAGTTCTGACTTGGTCATGTAACCTCCGGTTAATCCCTACAGGAATGTATGACAGCTTTTACCGAAACCGGGCGAATAAATCCGCCCGGTGCAAGGTCGATTACTCGCCTTTAGCCGCTTTGAACGCTTCAGCCATAGCGCTAGAGAAGTTGCCTTCTTCCTGTTTGGTGTTAACAGTATTGATGGCTTCTTTCTCGTCAGCCTGGTCTTTCGCACGAACAGACAGGCTAACAACGCGGTTTTTACGGTCAACGCCGGTGAATTTAGCTTCAACGTCGTCGCCTACGTTCAGAACCAGCGTAGCGTCTTCGATGCGGTCCAGTGAAGCTTCAGAAGCGCGCAGGTAACCTTCAACGCCGTCTGCTAATTCAACTGTAGCACCTTTAGCATCAACTGCAGTCACTTTACCGGTGACGATGGCACCTTTCTTGTTCAAAGTGATGTAGTTGTTGAACGGATCTTCTGCCAGCTGTTTAACGCCCAGAGAGATACGCTCGCGCTCTGCATCAACCTGCAGTACAACGGCAGCGATTTCGTCACCTTTTTTGTACTCACGAACGGCTTCTTCGCCAGTCGCGTTCCAGGAGATGTCAGACAGGTGAACCAGACCGTCGATGCCGCCGTCCAGGCCGATGAAGATACCGAAGTCAGTGATTGACTTGATTTTACCTTCAACGCGATCGCCTTTATTGTGAGTCTCGGCGAACTGCTGCCATGGGTTAGATTTGCACTGCTTCAGACCCAGGGAGATACGACGACGCTCTTCATCGATGTCCAGAACCATTACTTCAACCACATCGCCTACGTTGACAACTTTAGACGGATGGATGTTTTTGTTGGTCCAGTCCATTTCTGAAACGTGTACCAGACCTTCAACGCCTTCTTCGATTTCTACGAAGCAGCCGTAATCAGTCAGGTTGGTCACACGACCAGTCAGCTTGGTGCCTTCTGGATAGCGCTTAGCGATAGCCACCCATGGATCTTCGCCCAGTTGCTTCAGACCCAGAGATACACGGGTACGCTCGCGGTCGAATTTCAGGACTTTAACGTTGATTTCATCGCCAACATTCACGATCTCGCTTGGATGCTTAACGCGCTTCCAGGCCATATCAGTGATGTGCAGCAGGCCGTCAACGCCGCCCAGATCAACGAACGCACCGTAGTCAGTCAGGTTCTTAACGATACCTTTGACTTCCATGCCTTCCTGCAGGTTTTCCAGCAGCTGATCGCGCTCTGCACTGTTCTCAGATTCGATAACCGCACGACGTGAAACCACGACGTTGTTGCGTTTCTGATCCAGCTTGATCACTTTGAATTCAAGCTCTTTGCCTTCCAGGTGCAGCGTGTCACGCACTGGACGCACATCTACCAGTGAACCTGGCAGGAACGCACGGATACCGTTCAGCTCAACTGTGAAGCCACCTTTGACTTTGCCGTTGATAATACCGGTAACAGTTTCAGCTTCTTCGTAAGCTTTTTCCAGCGTGATCCAAGCTTCATGACGCTTAGCTTTCTCACGGGACAGCAGAGTTTCACCGAAGCCGTCTTCCACTGCGTCCAGAGCAACGTCAACTTCGTCACCAACCTGGATTTCCAGTTCGCCGGCTGCGTTTTTGAACTGCTCTGCAGGAATTGCAGATTCAGATTTCAGGCCCGCATCAACCAGAACAACGTCTTTGTCGATAGAGACAACGACGCCACGAACGATGGAACCCGGGCGGGTTTCGATTTCTTTCAGGGATTCTTCAAATAGTTGAGCAAAAGATTCAGTCATATTGATAATCTTAGGATTCTTCAATTTAACGTCCATCTGACTTCATGTCGGATGGGGTTGTTTCACATGCCCTGCACCGGATCCCTGGCACAGGGTTAATACAATTCGTTTAAACCAAAATGTTAAATGCCCAGCGTTTTGCGGGCATAATCTAGCGCTTTATCAATAACTTGCTCGATAGACATCTGTGTTGAATCCAACACTAACGCGTCTTCAGCAGGCACTAATGGCGCTATAGCGCGGTTACGATCGCGGTCGTCGCGCTCTTTTATCTCGGCTAAAAGGCGATCAAAGTTAACATTAAAGCCCTTGTCCTGCAACTGTAGCATACGTCGTTCTGCACGGACTTCCGGGCTGGCATCAAGGAAAATCTTCGCAGGCGCGTCGGGGAAAACAACGGTTCCCATATCACGCCCATCGGCAATCAGGCCGGGAGCCTCGCGAAAGGCGCGCTGGCGGCGTAACAGGGCTTCACGCACGCGAGGAAATGCCGCAACGCGCGACGCGGTATTGCTCACTTCCTGGGTGCGAATTTCGCTGGTGACTTCTTCGCCTTCAAGGATGACCTGCATCTCACCGTTCTGTGAGATGAAGCGCACATCAAGGTGAGCGGCAATCGGCACCAGTCCTTCTTCAGATTCGATATCAACCTGGTGATGTAATGCAGCTAACGCCAGAACACGGTAAATCGCGCCAGAGTCCAGTAAATGCCACTGCAATGCTTCCGCCATCGCTTTGCACAGGGTGCCCTTTCCCGCACCACTTGGCCCATCAATAGTTATGACCGGGGCAGTTGCTGTCATTATTCCCTCCTGTTGCTGCGCGCATTTTGGCCAGTTGGCCATCACAAATGTCGGGCATTATACGCTGCCCTGCGACACGGCGTTACCCTTAAGAGAGAAGGTTAGGCGAAATTTCGTCTGAAAAAGGGCTTTTTGACGCGAGAAATGAGACAGGGAAAACGGCCCGGTGAAATACTCACCGGGCACAGGACTCAGGCGTTATGGCTAATTTTTGCCAGTTGCTCAAAATAGTCAGGGAAGGTTTTAGCAGTACAGCCCGGGTCAAGAATTGTTACGGGCGTATCTGATAACGCCACCAGCGAAAAACACATAGCCATACGATGGTCGTTATAGGTTCCGATGTCAGCATGCATCAGCTTAGCCGGCGGGGTAACACGGATAAAGTCGTGCCCTTCTTCGACGTCAGCCCCGACCTTACGGAGTTCTGTTGCCATCGCCGTCAGGCGGTCGGTTTCTTTAACCCGCCAGTTGTAGATATTGCGCAGTTGGGTCGTGCCTTCAGCAAACAGCGCGGCAGTGGCAATTGTCATCGCGGCATCGGGAATATGGTTCATATCCATATCAATAGCCTGCAGCTTGCCCGCCGTACAGGCAATGAAATCGTCACCCCACTCGATGGTGGCACCCATTTTTTCCAGCACGTCGGCAAAACGAATATCGCCTTGCACGCTATGACGACCGATACCGGTCACGCGCACAGTGCCGCCTTTAATCGCGGCCGCCGCCAGGAAATAGGACGCAGAAGACGCATCGCCCTCCACCAGATACTCCCCCGGTGACTGATACTGCTGTTTTCCCTGGATCAGGAAATGCTGGTAGTGCTGATTTTCAACCTCCACGCCAAAACAGCGCATCAGGTGCAGGGTAATGTCGATGTAGGGTTTCGAGACCAGATCGCCTTTAATCGTGATTCGCGTGTCTTCTTGAGCTAACGGCGCCATCATCAGCAACGCGGTCAAAAACTGACTGGATACGCTACCGTCAACGGTGACCTCTCCGCCCGTAAAGCCGCCACGCAGACGAACAGGTGGATAATCCGTATTCTCAAGGTAATCGATTTGGGCGCCGCCCTGACGTAGCGCGTCAACCAGATGCCCTATCGGCCGCTCTTTCATCCGCGGTTCGCCCGTCAGCACCACATCCTGCTCGCCAAGGCACAGCGCCGCAGCCAGCGGACGCATAGCCGTACCCGCATTGCCCAGGAAGAGTTCAACGGGTTGTGACGCCTGAAGCGGTCCGCCCTTTCCGGTAACGTCGCAAACGGTACGATCGCTGGAAAGCGTGAAATCGACGCCCAGAGCCTTAAGCGCATTAAGCATGTGCTTAACATCATCACTGTCCAGCAGATTAGTGAGTCGGGTTTTGCCGTTCGCCAATGCGGCCAGCAGCAGCGCGCGGTTTGAAACACTCTTGGAGCCGGGCAAATTAACCGTGCCATTTACGCGAGCAATGGGCTGAAGGGTCAGGGAATCTTGCATGTGAAACTCTATCCTCAAAAAAACGACAACTCCGCCGTATGGCGGAGTCAGGTGTCAGCAATCCCACTGACTGGGGAATAATCAGCCGTGGCGGCGTTCGAAATCGATCATGAAGTCTGTGAGGGCTTTAACACCTTCCAGCGGCATCGCATTGTAGATGGATGCACGCATGCCGCCAACAACGCGATGGCCTTTCAAGGCATGCAAACCTGCTTTAAATGACTCTTCCAGGAACAGGCTGTCGAGTGACGCATCCGCCAGTTGGAAAGGAATATTCATTCGCGAACGGTTCAGCAGAGCGACATCGTTACGGTAGAAATCACTCTTATCGATGAGGTCGTAAAGCAAGCCGGCTTTTGCCTGATTAATTTTTTCAATTTCACCGACGCCGCCTTTCTGCTTCAGCCACTTGAATACCAGACCGCTCAGGTACCAGGCGAACGTTGGCGGCGTGTTGAACATGGAGTCGTTTTCCGCCAGAACACTGTAATCCAGAATGGAAGGCACACTTTGATGCGCTTTACCTAACAGATCGTCCCGGACGATGACCAGGGTAATGCCCGCCGGACCAATATTTTTCTGGGCGCCTGCATAAATCACGCCATAGCGGCTGACATCAATAGAGCGGGATAAAATCGTGGAAGAGAGATCGGCAACGACGACCTTGTCGCCAAAATCAGGTTCTTCATCAATGGCAACGCCGTCAATGGTTTCATTCGGGCAGAAGTGCAAATAGGCTGCCGCATCGCTGACGTCCCACTCACGCATAGGCAGAATGGCGCGTTTTCCCTCAAGGGTCGTTTTGACATCCAGCGTGCGGGGCGAACAATATTTTGCCGCTTCTTTAATGGCGCTGTGCGCCCAGTAGCCGCCGTCGGCATAATCCGCACTGGTGGCGCTGCCCAGCAGGTTACCCGGTACCGCAGCAAACTGCGCACGTGCGCCGCCGTGGCAGAATAAAACTTTGTAATTAGAGGGGATTTTTAGCAGATCACGGAAGTCCGCTTCCGCTTCCTCGGCCACCTGAATAAACTCTTTACTGCGGTGACTGATCTCCATTACTGAAGTCCCCAGACCATGCCAGTTTGTCAATTCTTGTTCTGCACGGCGGAGCACTTCGCTCGGCAGCATCGCTGGCCCAGAGCTAAAATTATAAATTTGCGTCATTTCCCTCACCACTGTCATATCGAACGGTTATGAATAACGATTCGGTTTTATCACTGCATTCTGGTGGCTGCAATCATAAATCTAACACCGGTCACATTTTTTCAGCACGGCGCACCGGAGGTTATGTTACCAATGCAAGCCAACACAAAATATTGTGAGGGACGTTCCTTTCACTCGCTGCCGGTATTGGCAGACAAACCCTGACATGAGAAAACGTCCAGTAAAATTGCAGCGACTTGATAGCGAACAGGCGGTAAAAAACGTATCATTGCGCGCTTTAGGCACCCTATTCACAGAGAGAGCGGCACCATGACGCAAACTTTTATCCCGGGCAAAGATGCCGCCCTGGAAGACTCCATTACGCGTTTCCAGACCAAACTGCAGGATCTGGGCTTTAATATAGAAGAAGCTTCCTGGCTTAATCCCGTTCCACACGTCTGGTCTGTGCATATTCGCGACCGCGACTGTCCACTCTGCTTTACCAATGGCAAAGGTGCCAGCAAGAAAGCCGCCCTGGCTTCCGCATTGGGTGAATATTTTGAGCGCCTGTCCACGAACTACTTTTTTGCCGATTTCTGGCTGGGTAACCGCATCGCTCAAGGCGATTTTGTTCATTACCCCAATGAAAAATGGTTTGCGCTTCCGGAAGATGACAGCCTGCCAGAGGGGATCCTGGACTCACGCCTGCGTGCCTTTTACGATCCTGAAAATGCGGTGGCCGCATCAGACCTGATCGATCTCCAGTCGGGTAACAGCGAGCGCGGTATTTGCGCCCTGCCTTTTACCCGCCAGTCCGATCAGCAAACCGTCTATATCCCGATGAACATCATTGGCAACCTTTACGTATCGAACGGCATGTCGGCCGGCAATACGGCCAATGAAGCGCGGGTGCAGGGATTATCCGAGGTCTTTGAGCGCTACATTAAGAACCGTATCATTGCCGAATCGATCAGCCTCCCAGCCATCCCTGAGTCAGTGATGGCGCGCTACCCTTCCGTGGTCGAGGCCATTGCGCGCCTGGAAGCTGAAGGCTTCCCAATCTTTGCGTATGACGCGTCGCTGGGCGGTAAATATCCGGTTATCTGTGTGGTCCTGTTTAACCCTGCCAATGGCACCTGTTTCGCGTCCTTCGGTGCGCATCCGGACTTTGGCGTTGCGCTGGAGCGCACCGTTACTGAACTGCTCCAGGGCCGCAGCCTCAAGGATTTGGACGTCTTTACCCCACCCACCTTTGATGATGAAGAAGTGGCAGAGCACGCCAATCTGGAAACCCACTTTATTGATTCAAGCGGCCTGATTTCCTGGGATATGTTTAAAGAAACGGCCGATTATCCGTTTGTTGACTGGACGTTTGCTGGCACTACCGAGCAAGAGTTCAGCACGCTGATGGCCATTTTTGCTGCCGAAGATCAGGAAGTTTATATCGCGGACTACGAGCACTTAGGCGTTTATGCCTGCCGCATTATTGTGCCGGGCATGTCCGATATCTATCCGGCCGAAGACCTGTTGCTGGCAAATAACAGCATGGGCGCAGGCATTCGTGACACGCTGCTTGCCCTGCCCGGCAGCAACTGGAATCCAGAAGAGTACCTTGATCTCATTTCGCAGTTGGATGAAGAAGGTTTTGATGACTTCACTCGCGTCCGTGAGTTACTTGGCCTGGCAACGGGTAAAGATAATGGCTGGTATACCTTACGCATCGGGGAGCTTAAAGCCATGCTTGCGCTGGCCGGCGGCGATCTGGATCAGGCATTGATCTGGACAGAATGGACCATGGAATTCAACGGCTCCGTGTTCAGCCCAGCGCGGGCAAATTATTATCGTTGCCTGCAAACTCTGCTACTTCTGGCCATGGAAGACGAGCGTAATCCACTGGAATATCACGCCGCCTTTGTCCGTATGTATGGCGCAGAGGCGGTAGAAGCGGCATCCGCAGCCATCAGTGGTGAAGCAGCCTTCAACGGTCTTCAGTCGGTAGACAGCGACCTGACCGCTTTCTCTGCTCATCAGGCGCTACTGGCGGCTTATGAAAAATTGCAGCGTGCCAAACGCCGCTACTGGGAAAATGCCTAAGCTGGCGTTGAACATTCACGCGGGTTAGCCTGACAATCATGCCTGAGGCACTGAACCTGTTCAGTGCCTTTTTATTAATCCTTATGTATTCCTGCCATTAATAGATTAATGTCATTATTTTTCTGCTAAATAGCGACACCGACAACCTATCTTATTAACAAATCTACAATATTTCAGCCTTGATTACGCCCTCTCGTTAAACAAAACCTGTATTATTTAAAATAAATTTATTCATTATTTTTCATGACGTTAGTTCCAAAAACCACCTTTCTTGTTAAACCTTTACCGTTGTTGCTCTGCTGGACATGATCTATATCAACTTTAATCACAGGTGCATTTGTTATTATTTTTTTCAGACAACTTTTGGAGTGAGTTAGTGTGAAAGCTGACAATCCTTTTAATCTGTTATTACCCGCCGCGATGGCAAAAGTGGCTGAAGACGCTGGCGTCTACAAAGCCACCAAGCATCCGCTGACGACAACCTTTCTCGCGTTTACCGCAGGCATGTTTATCTCCATCGCTTTCGTGTTTTACATCACAGCCACCACCGGCAGCGGTGAAATGGCTTACGGCATGGCTAAGCTCGTCGGGGGGATATGTTTCTCACTCGGGTTGATACTCGTTGTGGTATGTGGTGCCGACCTGTTTACCTCCACCGTGCTGATCGTCGTTGCGAAAGCGAGTGGCCGCATCACCTGGGGGCAACTGGCACGTAACTGGATCAACGTTTATGTTGGTAATCTGGTCGGTGCGCTGTTTTTTGTCGCGCTGATGTGGTTTTCCGGTGAGCATACGGTGGCCAACGGCGCATGGGGTTTAAACGTGTTGCAGACTGCCGACCATAAAATGCATCACACGTTTGTTGAAGCGGTCTCTCTGGGTATTCTGGCTAATTTGATGGTCTGTCTGGCGGTCTGGATGAGCTATTCAGGACGGACCTTAATGGATAAAAGCCTGATTATGATTTTGCCGGTGGCGATGTTTGTTGCCTGTGGTTTTGAACACAGTATCGCAAATATGTTTTTAATTCCTTTCGCCATCGTCATTCGCGATTTTTCTGGCCCGGAATTTTGGCATGCTGCGGGCGCGACGGCAGCACAGTTTCCGGCCCTTTCTGTGAAAAACTTTATTTTCGACAATCTGATTCCAGTCACGCTCGGCAACATTATCGGCGGTGGAGTGCTGGTCGGATTGACCTACTGGGTAATTTACTTACGCGGTGGACACGAAGCGCACTAATCCAGCCTCGAGGGTTCATCCCAACCGGATCGACCCAAGAGCAAAAGTCTCCTTAAATAAGGCAGGTATAATATGACCGAACTTAACGCAAAACTGGCCTCAGCCTGGCAGGGTTTTACTGAAGGCGAATGGCAGAACAGCGTCAACGTACGCGACTTCATCCAGAAAAACTATACGCCGTATGAAGGCGATGAATCTTTCCTCGCTGGCGCCACCGAAGCCACCACTAAACTGTGGGAAAGCGTGCTGGAAGGCATTAAAGTTGAAAACCGTACCCACGCACCCGTCGATTTTGATACCGATCTTGCTTCTACCATCACCTCGCACGATGCCGGCTATATCAATAAATCGCTGGAAAAAGTTGTTGGCCTGCAAACGGAAGCGCCGCTGAAACGCGCCATTATTCCTTTTGGCGGCATTAAGATGGTCGAGGGTTCATGCAAAGTTTACGGGCGCGAACTCGATGCTTCACTGAAAAAAATCTTCACCGACTATCGTAAAACGCACAATCAGGGCGTGTTTGATGTTTATACCCCTGACATTTTACGCTGCCGTAAATCAGGTATATTAACCGGCCTGCCTGATGCCTATGGTCGTGGACGCATCATCGGTGACTACCGTCGTATCGCCTTATACGGCATTGACTACCTGATGGCCGATAAGTTTGCTCAGTTTGCGTCTCTGCAAAGCGATCTGGAAAATGGCGTCAACCTGGAAGCCACCATTCGTCTACGCGAAGAAATTGCTGACCAGCATCGGGCGCTTGGACAAATCAAAGAGATGGCAGCCAAATATGGTCACGATATCTCAGGTCCGGCGACCAATGCAGTCGAAGCCGTTCAGTGGACCTATTACGGCTATCTTGCCGCAGTAAAATCACAGAACGGTGCAGCCATGTCCTTTGGCCGTGTTTCAACCTTCCTGGACGTGTTCATTGAGCGCGATCTCAACGCCGGTAAGCTGAACGAAGCGCAGGCGCAGGAACTAATTGACCACCTGGTGATGAAACTGCGCATGGTCCGCTTCCTGCGCACGCCTGAGTACGATGAACTGTTCTCTGGCGACCCCATCTGGGCAACGGAATCGCTGGCCGGTATGGGCGTTGATGGACGTACGCTGGTGAGTAAAACCACCTTCCGTTTCCTCAATACACTGTACACCATGGGCCCTTCACCTGAGCCTAATATGACCATTCTGTGGTCTGAGAAGCTGCCGGTTAACTTTAAAAAGTATGCGGCGAAAGTGTCTATTGATACGTCATCATTGCAGTATGAAAACGACGACCTGATGCGTCCCGATTTCGACAACGATGACTATGCAATTGCCTGCTGCGTCAGCCCAATGATCGTCGGTAAGCAAATGCAGTTCTTCGGTGCCCGCGCCAACCTGGCGAAAACCCTGCTCTACGCAATCAATGGCGGCGTGGACGAAAAACTGAAAATGCAGGTCGGACCAAAAGAAGCCAAGATTACCGATGAGGTGCTTGATTTTGACGTGGTAATGGCGCGTCTGGATCACTTTATGGACTGGCTGGCGAAACAGTACGTCACTGCACTGAACATCATCCACTTCATGCACGATAAATACAGCTATGAAGCCGCGCTGATGGCACTGCACGATCGTGACGTTTACCGCACCATGGCATGCGGTATTGCCGGACTCTCTGTCGCGGCCGACTCGCTGTCTGCCATCAAATACGCGAAGGTGAAACCGGTGCGTGATGAAGATGGCCTGGCCATCGATTTCGACATCGAAGGAGAGTATCCGCAGTTCGGGAATAACGATCCCCGCGTTGACGATCTGGCCTGCGACCTTGTTGAACGCTTTATGAAAAAGATTCAGCAACTCGAAACCTATCGCAACGCTGTACCGACCCAGTCTGTGCTGACCATTACCTCTAACGTGGTTTACGGCAAGAAAACCGGTAATACGCCAGACGGTCGCCGTGCAGGCGCGCCTTTTGGTCCGGGCGCTAACCCGATGCACGGTCGCGATCAGAAAGGTGCCGTAGCCTCGCTGACCTCGGTGGCGAAACTGCCCTTTGCTTACGCAAAAGACGGTATCTCCTACACTTTCTCTATCGTGCCTAATGCGTTAGGCAAAGATGACAACGTGCGTAAAACCAATCTGGCAGGCTTGATGGACGGTTACTTCCATCATGAGACCAGTATTGAAGGCGGTCAGCATCTTAATGTGAACGTCATGAATCGGGAGATGTTAATGGACGCGATGGATAATCCTGAAAAATATCCTCAGTTAACCATTCGCGTCTCCGGCTACGCCGTTCGCTTTAATTCGCTGACAAAAGAGCAGCAGCAGGACGTGATCACCCGTACCTTTACACAATCGCTGTAAGCGCTGTCGCCATCAGCCCTTTCTGAGGCTCCTTCATGGAGCCTCATATTCAAAGTCTGCTTTGGTCGTTGTCTGAGATACGGATAACCACCAAAATTGATTTCCTGTTCAGAGCACACCAGAGAGTGTGCCACCTGCTCCGCAGGCTTACCTGGAGAAACATCGCAATGTCAGCCATAGGTCGCATCCACTCATTCGAATCATGCGGAACCGTAGACGGTCCCGGCATCCGGTTTATTACCTTTTTCCAGGGTTGCCTGATGCGTTGCCTTTACTGCCACAACCGCGATACCTGGGACACGCACGCCGGTAAAGAAATCACCGTTGAGGCGCTGATGGCGGACGTTCTGTCCTACCGTCACTTTATGAATGCCTCTGGCGGTGGCGTCACCGCATCGGGTGGCGAAGCCATTCTTCAGGCTGAGTTTGTGCGTGACTGGTTTCGTGCCTGCAAGGCAGAAGGCATACATACCTGTCTGGATACCAATGGTTTTGTTCGCCGCTACGATCCGGTCATTGATGAGCTACTGGACGCAACAGATTTAGTGATGCTGGACCTTAAACAGATGAATGACGAGGTTCACCAGATTCTGGTTGGCGTATCTAACCATCGCACGCTTGATTTCGCTCGCTACCTACAGAAAAAAGGCAAACGGACATGGATCCGTTTTGTCGTCGTGCCTGGCTACTCAGATGACGACGATACCGTTCATCGCCTGGGAGCGTTTACCCAGGATATGGCGAACGTTGAAAAGATCGAGCTTCTGCCTTATCACGAACTGGGTAAACATAAGTGGATCGCGATGGGCGAAGAGTACAAGCTTGATGGCGTGAAACCGCCCACTAAAGAGACGATGGAGCGGGTAAAAAACATTCTTCTCCGCTACGGACATGAAGTCATGTATTGAAAACGGGGCGGAGATCTCTACCGCCCCGCAGGAACCTTTCAGGAAGGCGCACTGACCACCATGCAACAACGAGGCACAGTGCTGCCCTCTGCAGAAGGCATTCAGGCATGCGCCACGGGCGTGGCATGATGATCGGCTTTACGCAACAGCATCACCAGGTAAACCAGCGCCACTGCCGCAATCATAACGAACAGTAAACGGTCTGAGTAACTCTGCATCAGCATTGCTGTCATGCTCGGCCCCGCCAGACTGCCCAGCGTATAGCTCAGTAACAGCGCCTGATTCATGGCCACCAGTTCGTGATGCGCCACGGTTTCGCAGGCCCACGACATCGCCACAGGGTAAAGCGTAAAACCCGCCAGCCCCAGAACAAACAAGGCAGGTGCCATCGCGGCATTGGTTAGCATCGCAATCGCGCCCAGGATTACCACAAATACCTGCACACGCAACACCATCATGCGGCCAAAGCGATCGGCAAGGCGCCCAATCGGCCACTGCCCGACAATACCTGAACTAACGAGTAAAGCCATCCAGTAACCTACGTTTGCATCGCTCATGCCCTGATGGGAAAGATAGAGCGGCATCAAGCCATATAACGAACCTAAAACAATCCCGGAGATGATGCAGCCGTTGATGCCCAGGCGCGAACTGCGGCGGCGTAGCATGGGTAAGATACGGCCACCCGGCAAGGCTTCAGCCGGCTCACGGCTGGCAGCAACCTGTGTGAAGATCAGCGGTAAAATGGCACAAATCACCGTCGCGGTTACCCAGGGGATCACACTCAACAGCTCTGTGGAAAGTTTGCTCACCAGTAGCTGCCCGGCAACCGTTCCCAGATAATAGACAATCATATAGGCAGCCAGGAGCTGCCCACGGTTACGCACCGTGCCGCTGCACAATAAAGCGCTTTCAACCACGACCCAGACTAAGGCGCAGCCGACACCCGCGCTAAAACGCAACAGCGTCCATGACCAGAAGCCTGCCAGCACCATCATACACAGGGTTGCCACCGCAAACAGGCCGGTTGCCAGATAATAACTACGGTTAAATCCATACTGTTTAATCAGCCAGCCCGCCAGCAACGTGCCAAGCAGATTGCCGGTGTAATACGACGAACTCACCACGCCCACCTGCCAGGTAGCCAGAGCATCATGCGTCAGCCAGAGAGGCACTAACGTATTCAGCACAGCAATTGAAACTGTCATTAACAGCAGGCCGCAAAGCAGCAGTATCACAGGACGTGACCAGGTCGACATAGGGAATTAAAACCAAAAGGAATGAAGGAAATTGCGCGCAGTTTGCCACTGCGTTATTTAAAGTCAACGGGGCCAAACGCACCGCAGCACATTTTGCTGCCCGACAATTTAATTTATTTATCTTCAGTAAGTTAGCGGCATATTTTACGTCAGGGGAAATAAAGCTATCTTACTGATAATGTAGATTTTTACGCTTTCGGCATCGGGATATATCGATAACGTTTATTTGTGATAAATTCTGATACCGTCCTTTGGCATCGATCCGTCTTTCGGACCAAAAAAAAACCCAGCAGCCGCTGGGTTTTTCAGAGAATAACGGGCGATTAACCAATAAATTCCAGGCCCTTCATATAAGGACGTAACACTTCAGGCACGGCGATGCGGCCATCCTGCTGCTGGTAGTTTTCCAGCACCGCCACCAAGGTGCGGCCCACGGCCAGGCCAGAACCATTTAATGTATGGACCAGACGCGGCTTTTTATCCTGCTTACTGCGGGTCCTTGCCTGCATACGGCGAGCCTGGAAATCACCCATGTTTGAACAAGAGGAGATTTCACGGTACGTATTCTGCGCCGGTAACCACACTTCTAAATCGTAGGTTTTGGTCGCACCAAAGCCCATATCGCCGGTGCACAACAGCACTTTACGATAAGGCAGATTCAGCAGCTGTAAGACTTTTTCGGCGTGGCCGACCAGCTCTTCCAGGGCATCCATTGAGGTTTCAGGCGCCACTATCTGTACCATCTCGACTTTATCGAACTGGTGCATACGGATAAGCCCGCGCGTGTCACGGCCATAGGAACCCGCTTCAGAGCGGAAGCATGGCGTGTGAGCCGTCAGCTTAAGCGGCAGGTTTTCTTCCTCGACGATTTCATCGCGTACCAGATTGGTCAGCGGCACTTCGGCAGTAGGAATCAACGCATAGTGGCTGCTTTCTGACTCTTCTTCCAGCGGCCGGGTGTGAAACAGATCTTCACCAAACTTTGGCAACTGTCCTGTTCCGTACAGGGTCGCATGGTTGACCAGATAAGGCACATAGGTTTCCAGATAGCCATGCTGCTCGGTATGCAAGTCAATCATAAACTGGCTGAGCGCCCGGTGCAGGCGGGCAATCTGGCCCTGCATCACGACAAAGCGTGAACCGGTGAGTTTGACCGCCGCAGCAAAATCCAGGCCTTTCGCGGCTTCGCCCAGCTCAACATGATCTTTCACCTGAAAATCAAACTGACGCGGCTCACCCCAGCGGCTGATTTCCAGGTTCTCGGTATCGTCTTTACCCAGCGGTACAACATCTGCAGGCAGATTCGGCAACGCCAGGCTGAAGTCACGAATCTGATTTTGCAGTTCATCCAGTTCTGCTTTGGCAGCATCCAGGCGTTCGCCCAGGCTGTTCACTTCCTGACGCAGTGGCTCGATGTCTTCCCCACGTGCTTTGGCCTGACCGATGGATTTGGATCGGGAGTTACGCTCGGCCTGCAGATTTTCAGTTTCTACCTGCAAGACTTTGCGACGCTCTTCGAGCGAACGCAGCATTTCCACATCCAGTTTGAATCCTCGGCGTGCCAGTTTTTCTGCGACTGCGTCTGGCTCATTACGCAGCAGATTGGGATCGAGCATGCTTATCCTGTGTATTTATGAGTTGAAAGAAGGGACGCATTCCAGCTGGAATGCGTTGAAAACATTGACCACATTACCGCAACGTCTGTTTTAGCGGTAGCGTTTTGTCTGGCTATTTTGATCGAGTTCAGTAAGCCAGGCCAGCTTTTCGCCAATTTTGCCTTCAAGACCGCGTTGGGTGGGATGATAGTAACGTGTTTGTGCCATTTCCGGAGGGAAATAGACCTCACCAGCCGCATAGGCGTTGGCTTCATCATGGGCATAGCGATAGCTTTCACCCAGGCCCATTTCTTTCATCAGCTTAGTGGGGGCATTGCGCAGATGATCGGGAACATCAAAATCAGGGTGGTCGCGCGCATCGCGCATCGCCGCTTTAAAGGCGGTATAAACGGCATTACTTTTTGGCGCACAGGCGAGATAGACGATGGCCTGAGCAATCGCCCGCTCCCCTTCTGCCGGACCCACGCGGGTGAAACAGTCCCACGCCGATATCGCCACCTGCATGCCGCGCGGATCGGCATTGCCCACGTCTTCAGAGGCAATGGCCAACAGACGACGCGCGACATACAGCGGATCGCCCCCTGCGGTAATAATCCGCGCGTACCAGTAAAGGGCAGCATCGGGTGCTGAACCGCGAACAGACTTATGTAACGCAGAAATAAGGTCGTAAAAGCGGTCACCCTTGTTATCAAACCGTGCAGATCGCTCCCCGGCAACTTCAGTCAGCAGTTGTGGCGTCAGTTCTCTTTTGCCTTGCGCGTTGGTTTCGGCCATATCGGCCATCATTTCCAGCGTGTTAAGCGCACGGCGCGCATCGCCGCTCACCAGCTCAGCGATCATGCGGCGCGTATTATTCGGTAACAGGATATCGCTGTTGCCATAGCCGCGATCGGCATCTTGCATGGCCTGGTCAAGCACCTGCTCAATGTCTTCTGTGGTCAGGGACTTCAGTAGATAAACGCGGGCGCGTGACAGCAGTGCGGAATTAAGCTCGAAACTGGGATTTTCAGTGGTGGCGCCAATGAAGGTAATGGTGCCGTCTTCTATATGGGGCAAGAAGGCATCCTGCTGACTTTTATTGAAACGGTGCACCTCGTCCACGAAAAGGATGGTGCGACGGCCGGCCTGCTTGCTCAAGCGCGCACGCTCTATCGCTTCACGAATTTCTTTGACGCCGGAGGTGACGGCAGAGATGCGTTCAACGTCCGCGTTACCGTAGTGCGCGATAATTTCGGCCAGTGTGGTTTTGCCTGTTCCCGGCGGTCCCCAGAGAATCATTGAATGCAAATGGCCAGCCTCAATGGCGCGCGGCAGCGGTTTCCCCGCAGCCAGCAGGTGCTGCTGACCAATATAGTGCTTCAGGGTTTCTGGCCGCATACGCGCGGCCAGAGGTTTAAAATCTTCGCTGGAGAAATCCAGAGACAGGTTGCCCACTACCACCTCACTGACGTTGATCATCCACCGTGACGCCTTTCGGCGGGGTGAAAGTGAATTTATCCGGACTGATAGGGCCGTTTTTCTGGCTCTTCAGCTGGTAGTTACTGCGCTGTCCATCCTGCTCTACGGCGCTGAACTGATTAATCGTGCCATCTGGCGTTACGTCGATAGTGAACTGCTTGAGGTTGCCGTCGCTTTTCTTCGGGGTCAGTTCAAATTTATCGCCCTGCTGCTTAACGTTGTATTGCTGCCAGTCGCTGGACTGATTGCGGGCAATTAACATAAACGGCGTATTGCTGGTAGCATTCTTTAACAGACTTACCGTAGCCTGCTCTACAAACGGGTTGTAGAACCATAACGATTTTCCGTCAGAGACAATGACGCTCTCGTCAGGCGCGGTCATGTGCCAGTTAAACAGGCTTGGGCGCTTGACCCAAAGTTCACCTTCTCCATCCTGCACGTTAGCACCGCTGCCATCGGTCACCTTTTGCGTAAAGCTGGCGTGGAAGCTGTTTACTTTATTCAAACGCTGTTGCAGGTCACTTGATGCATCAGCGAAAGCGCTGGCTGAACCCAAAGCGGCCAACAGGCCTAAGGCAATTACGCGTAATTTCATCTGCTTAAATCCTTATTAAATCGTTTCCCGTTGATAACGCTACTAAGCCTGGTCGCTGTCCTGCGTTTAATACAGGAGAAAAAACCGAAAGCCTAATCAACTATGGGGGTAAACGGCTAAAAAACAATGAGCCAGCAAGAACTGGCTCATTGATTTATGTTTCAAAGCTTATCGTTCAGGCTCTACATATCGTGGGGAGGCGGTGACAGCACTTCGCGGTTACCGTTATGTCCCGGTGCCGAAACGATGCCCTGGGCTTCCATCTGCTCAATGATGCGCGCGGCGCGGTTATAGCCAATACGGAACTGACGCTGAACGCCTGAAATCGAGGCGCGGCGCTTGTCCACCACGAAACCCACCGCCTGATCGAACAACGGATCCAGTTCTTCATCGCTGTCGATGCCGCCCGCACCCTCGCTCTCTTCGCCCGCTGTAATGCTCTCAATGTATTGCGGACGTCCACGCGCTTTCCAGTCCTGGACCACCGCATGCACTTCCTGATCGCGTACAAAGGCACCGTGAACACGAACCGGCATGGAGGAGTTTGGCGGCATATAGAGCATGTCACCCATGCCCAGCAACGACTCCGCGCCGCCCTGGTCGAGGATGGTGCGCGAGTCAATTTTGCTCGACACGGTAAAGGCGATACGGGTTGGAATGTTGGCCTTGATCAGGCCGGTAATCACATCCACCGAGGGACGCTGGGTGGCCAGCACCAGGTGGATACCGGCCGCACGTGCTTTCTGCGCCAGGCGGGCAATCAGCTCTTCCACTTTTTTACCCACGGCCATCATCAGGTCGGCGAACTCATCCACCATCACCACAATGTAAGGCAGTTTTTCCAGCACCGGCGGCGTCATGTCCATACTGTCGCCCGGTTTCCAGAACGGATCGGGGATTGGACGGCCCATCGCCTCAGCCTGCTCAACTTTCTCGTTGTAGCCCGCAAGATTACGCACGCCAAGTGCCGACATCAGTTTATAGCGGCGCTCCATCTCACCGACGCTCCAGCGCAGCGCATTCGCCGCATCTTTCATATCGGTGACGACTTCGGTGAGTAGATGCGGAATGCCTTCATAGACCGACAGCTCAAGCATTTTCGGGTCGATCATAATAAAGCGCACTTCTTCCGGCGTGGCTTTATACAACATGCTGAGAATCATGGCGTTCACACCGACTGACTTACCCGAACCGGTGGTACCCGCTACCAGTAAGTGTGGCATCTTCGCCAAATCGGCCACTACCGGCTGACCAGCAATGTCTTTACCCAGTACCACGGCCAGAGGTGAAGGATTGTCACGGAATTTTGGACAATCCAGCACTTCACGTAAGTAAACGGTCTGACGATGCTTATTCGGTAATTCCAGTCCGACATAGGGCTTACCCGGAATCACTTCAACAACGCGCACCGCCGTGGTGGACAGTGAACGGGCCAGATCGCGCGACAGGTTAGAAATACGCGCCGCTTTCACGCCCGGTGCCAGATCCAGTTCAAAGCGGGTAATGACCGGGCCGGGAGAGATGCCGACGACCTCAGCCTTAACACGATAATCGCCGAGGCGTGATTCAACCAGGCGCGCCGTCTGCTCAAGGGCAAACATGTCAACCGGCTCTTCTTCTGCAGGCGGTGCGGTTAACAGATCCAGAGAAGGCAACGGCGTAGAGGGTTTTTCCAGCGGCTGTTCATGACGCATCAGGAAAGGATGAATCAGGCTGTCATGCAACGACGGCTTCGCCTCTTCCACAGGTTCGGGCTGCTCGACAGGTGCCGCGAAGGTATCCGACGCAACGTTCTGCGTCGGCATGCTTCTCTGCGCGGCCGCATGCGTCGGCGCAGCCTGTACTTGCTGCCACGGCTCATGTTTTGCCGCGACCTCATCCGTTTCCGGCGTAGCCGCAATGGTGAACAGCGGCTCAACCGGGCCGTCGTCAACCAGATCTTTCATCGGTGAGAAATCAAAGGCCGCAGACGTGTCCAGGTTGAATACCGGCGCATTGTTGGCAGGTTCGGTCTCATAACGCTGTTGCTGCTGCTCGGCGAACTGACGGGCCAGGGATGCCTGCTCTAGAGCCTGTTCATCGTCTTCACTCTGTTCATCCTGTTGCCAGCTCTCGCCATAACGCTGTTGCTGCTCAGACTGAAACGCCTGACGTAACTCAGCCTGTTGCAGAGCATCCTGCTCCTCCGCTGACCAGTCTGGATTATGCGGCTGATCGGCAGCCTGTGGAGCCGCCGGGGCTTCAGACAGTCTGGCTTTCTCTTCTGCCATGCGCTGGGAAGGAAGTTTAATTCCGTAAGAAGCCAGTTCGCGTCGGGTCGGTAATTTAACCGGGTTTGGCCGCGGTAACGCCGGACCTATCCCCTGCTTCACCTGTGGATTCGCCTGATTTTCAGGCACCGGTTCAAACAGCGGCGACATCGAGGCCGCGGCTTTGCCTGCCGCGCCTGCCGTTACCGCACTGCTCAGGGTTGCGGCAGAGGCTGCCTCGCGCCAGTTGCCCATCTTCGGCGCATCATCCTCATAGGCCGTAAAGGGTGCTGAGGATGCGGGTGTTTCATCCGGCATTTCAAAACGGTACAGAGGCGGTTCACTGACCGGTTTATCCTGCGGAACAGGATCACGCGGTGCAAAATGACGCTCTGGAGCAGGATGAGGTACAGCCGCTTCCTGGGCGGGCGCGGCGACAGTATTCACGGGCGCAACCGCAGGCTGGGCTGCAGATGGGGCTGACGGCGGCACGGTAGCCGTGGTAAAGGTTGACGCCACGCTGGCTGCAGCAGGTTGCTGGACGGGTGCCACCGGCATTTCAGCAGCGTCGGTGGTTGCCGCGACGGCAGCTCGAGTCGCTGTTGCGGCCTTAGCCAGCAGCGGATCGTGCTCGTCCAGATCGGGCTGCGCCTTACGGGGCGCAGAAAGCAGAACGTCATCGTCGTCATGGGGCTGCGCGTGAAGAACAGGCACATCATCTTCATGATGTTCGCCCTCGTCCTCTTCCTGCCAGGGTTCGTCGTGACGTGAACGGTTGCTGGCAAATGTCAGCACGCCCATGACCACGCCACCGATTCGTTCTGCAATGGTCAACCACGACCAACCGGTATACAGCGTAATGCCCGCTGCCCAGATGCAAAGCAGAGTGAGGGTGCCACCAGCAGGACTAAACCAGGGTGAAATCGCATTGCTGACGAGGCTGCCGATCACGCCGCCTGAAGCAAAGTACCAGATGTCGTCAGCATTCAGTGCAGCCATGCCGCAGGTTGTCACGACCAGGGCCAGTACGCCAATTAACCGCAAACCTACGGCGAAATAGTCGAAGTAGTCCTGATTATCGCGCTGGCGAAAGGCTATCCAGCACAATCCAAGGATCACCGGTGGAATGGCGTAAGCCATCACGCCAAAGATGAACAACAGCGTGTCAGCCAGCCATGCCCCTACCGTACCGCCGATATTATGGATAGGCTCGTGCCAGGCCGTCTGCGACCAGCTCGGGTCGGAAGGATTAAAACTGACCAGGGAAACCATCAGGTAGACGGCAAACAACGCCACCAGAATGAGCAACGCTTCCAGCAGACGGCGTCCACTGCTCAGCGACTGTAACGAAACGTCTTTATCTTCTGTGTATTCCTGGCTCAAGAGAACTCTCCAGGTGCCTGTAAAGTAAGAAACAACAGCGTCGGGCTCACCCGACGCTGGTCCTGTATGTATTCACAGGAGTGTACCGAAATTTCACAGGCTTTGCACCTGCCACGCATCAGCGCGTTTTGATCACCAGACGGTTACTCTGTTTGACCTCTTCCATCACCACGTAAGTACGCGTGTCGTTTACACCCGGCAGGCGCAGCAGGGTTTCCCCCAGCAGCTTGCGGTAGGCGGACATATCGGGCACGCGTGTTTTCAGCAGGTAGTCGAAATCACCAGAAACCAGGTGACACTCTTGAGTTTCCTCAAGTTTTTGCACAGCGGCGTTAAATTGCTCAAACACATCTGGTGCGCCACGATTCAGAGTAATCTCAACGAATACCAGTAATGAGGCGTCCAGGTAGTGAGGGTTAAGTTGCGCAGTGTAACCAAGGATGAATCCCTGGCGTTCAAGACGACGTACACGCTCAAGACAAGGTGTAGGCGATAATCCTACACGTTTGGAAAGTTCCACGTTTGAGATACGACCGTCTTTCTGCAATTCATTCAGAATATTTCTGTCGATCCTGTCGAGGTCTTTACCGGGGCGTTTCTTATTATCTACCATTATTATTGTCTCTCTTAATTCCTTCCCTTTACCTGCCATCCCCTGAAAACGCTCATTGTTCGGGGCATTTTTTGAAGTGAAATAACGGCGTCTCAGTGCGGTCGCACCTATGTGTATGACGCATGTTGTCTGTCCACATCATGCGTCATGACTCATATCAGACGACAAAATTCGTTCGGCACATTGCCCAAAACCCGGCGGCAAAACCCGTTTTGTTCCGAAGATGTCATTCGCTTCTCACACTGTTTTCGCAAATGCGCAGGCGATTGTCAAAGTAAAATGTCTAAATTCAGGACAAGATGCCAGACACATCGCTGGGTCACTGTTTTTAAATGAGTATTTTCGGGCGATAAGGTGCAACAACGTGAATTTTTGCCCCCTTTTGGCGCAAACCGCAGGCAAAAAGTGCAATCATCGTCTACGCCGTTTGCAGTAATCGTTAACAAACGCGCGCAAGTGTTGTCAATGACACGGCTTATTCCCTACAATCGCAGGCTATGTCAGGCGAATGAAACTGAGGAACGCATGAGTACGGCTAAACACAGTAAGTTGCTCATTCTGGGCTCTGGTCCAGCAGGTTATACCGCAGCCGTTTATGCTGCACGCGCGAATCTGAATCCGGTGTTGATTACCGGTCTGGAAAAAGGCGGACAGCTGACGACCACGACGGAAGTGGAAAACTGGCCGGGCGACCCGCACGATCTGACAGGTCCATCGTTAATGGAACGCATGCATGAGCATGCCGAGAAATTTAACACTGAGATCATTTTTGACCACATCCATTCCGTGGATCTGCAGAATCGTCCGTTCCGTTTAACCGGTGACAGCGGCGAATACACCGCAGATGCCCTGATTATTGCCACAGGTGCATCGGCACGCTACCTCGGCCTGCCGTCAGAAGACGCGTTTAAAGGCAAAGGCGTTTCGGCCTGCGCTACCTGTGATGGTTTCTTTTACCGTAATCAGAAAGTCGCCGTGATCGGGGGCGGTAATACGGCGGTAGAAGAAGCACTTTATCTGGCCAATATCGCCGCTGAAGTGCATTTAATTCACCGTCGCGACAGCTTCCGCGCCGAGAAAATTTTGATCGATCGCCTGATGGAAAAAGTCAGCAACGGCAACATTGTGCTGCATACCCACCGTACGCTGGAAGAAGTGGTTGGCGATCAGATGGGCGTGACCGGACTGACGCTGCGTTCAACGCTGGACGACAAAACCGAGTCGCTGGAAGTCGCTGGCCTGTTTGTGGCGATTGGCCACAGCCCAAACACAGCGATTTTCGACGGCCAGTTAGCGCTGGAAAATGGCTATATCAAGGTTCAGTCTGGCCTGCACGGCAATGCAACCCAGACCAGCATTCCGGGTGTGTTTGCTGCAGGTGATGTGATGGACCATATCTATCGCCAGGCCATTACCTCTGCGGGCACCGGCTGCATGGCTGCTCTGGATGCAGAACGTTATCTTGATGGTCTGGTTAAGAACGATAAGTAAGTTGTTAATAACCTGATCTTAATTGTTTGAGGCGACTGTTTTTCAGTCGCCTTTTTTATTATCACCATGCTAAATTCATGCGCCAGGCGGGAGGGGCTCGCCTCTTTTCCTTTGTCTTCGCCACTGTGGGTTTCGCATGAACAAATCGCGGCAGCAGCACCTTACCCGTTGGCTTCGTCAACAGCGGCATCATGCCGGTCCCTGGTTACGGCTCGCCTCACTGTCGGGTTCCGCCAGTGCGTTGCTGATTATCCTGCAGGCCTGGCTGCTGGCGTCGTTGCTTCAGGCGTTGATTGTGGCGCATCAATCGCCCCCGTCTCTTCTTTCACAGTTTATGTTACTGCTGCTGTGCTTCGTGCTGCGGGCGATGCTGAACTATGCGCGCGAGCAGGCAGGATTCCGTGCCGGACAGGCTATTCGCCAGGCGCTGCGCAAACAGATTCTGGACCGTTTATCCGCGCTGGGCCCCGCCTGGATTCAGGGCAAACCGGCCGGCAGTTGGGCAACCTTGCTGCTGGAACAGACAGAAGATATGCAGGCGTACTATGCGCGCTACCTGCCGCAGATGACGCTGGCGACCGTCATCCCCTGCGCCATTTTGATTGCGCTGTTTCCTTTAAACTGGGCCGCCGGATTGATTCTGCTGGCTACGGCACCGTTGATTCCGCTGTTTATGGCGCTGGTGGGCATGGGCGCGGCCGATGCCAATCGGCGCAATTTTCTGGCCCTGGCGCGCCTGAGTGGTGACTTTCTTGATCGCCTGCGCGGCCGGGAGACGCTGAGGCTGTTTCATCGGGCCGAAGCAGAAAAACAGGCCATTGCCGCCACCACGACGGACTTTCGTCAACGCACCATGGACGTCTTACGGCTGGCTTTTCTCTCCTCCTCCGTTCTGGAGTTTTTTGCGTCATTAGCTATTGCTGTGGTCGCGGTATATTTTGGTTTTTCCTACCTGGGTGAGTTGCACTTTGGCGATTATGGCAAGGGCGTTACGCTGTTTGCCGGTTTTCTGGTGTTGATTCTGGCCCCGGAATTCTTTCAGCCTTTGCGCGATCTCGGCACCTTCTACCATGCTAAAGCGCAGGCCATCGGCGGCGCCGATGCCATTGAGCGCTTTATGCAGGCGACGCCACAGTCAGAAGCGCGCAACGGCACTATCCCGTTTGCCGCCGCCGCACCACTGGAGCTGGTTGCTGACAACCTGGTGGTCTGCGCGCCCGGCGGTAAAATCCTGTGTGGTCCTTTACATTTCACTCTGCGCTCGGGCGGACGCATCGCGCTGGTCGGTAAAAGCGGCGCAGGCAAAACCGCGCTGTTGAATGCGCTGCTGGGATTTTTACCTTATCAGGGCTCGCTTAAAGCCAATGGGATTGAGTTACGCGATTTGGTTCAACGCGACTGGCATCGGCATCTTGCCTGGGTCGGACAAAATCCCCAGTTACCGGCAGAAACCTTACGTGAAAATATCCTGATGGGCGCGCCCCTCGACGCCGCACGTCTGGATGCCTTAATCGCGGCTTGTGGCATCCACGAGTTTCTCTCACGACTGCCTGAAGGGTTGAATACCGCACCGGGCGATGCCAGCAGCGCGCTGTCCGTTGGTCAGGCACAGCGCATTGCGGTTGCGCGGGCGCTGTACAAACCGGCTCAGCTATTGCTCCTTGATGAGCCTGCAGCCAGCCTGGATGCGCTGAGTGAACATCATGTCATGCAGGCACTTCATCAGGCCGCGCGACAGCAAACCACCCTGATGATTACGCATCAGATCGATTCGCTGCGCGACTGGGATGAAATCTGGCTCATGGAGGCGGGAAAACTGGTACAGCAAGGCAGTTGGCAGGCACTGACGGCCCAGCCCGGCCCTTTCCGTGCACTGCTGCAACATCGTCAACAGGAGTGCATCTGATGTCTGCTCTGCGTCCTTTTCTGCGGCTGTGGCTGCGTCATCCCTTTCGGCTGGTGCTGGGGATTATACTGGCGATAGTCACGTTGCTGGCCAGTATTGGCCTACTCACCCTGTCTGGCTGGTTTCTGGCGGCATCGTCCGTTGTTGGCGTCGCGGGTCTGTACAGTTTTAACTATATGCTCCCGGCCGCCGGCGTGCGTGGCGCGGCCATTATACGTACCGCGGCACGTTACTTCGAACGGCTGGTCACGCACGATGCCACGTTCCGGGTGCTGCAGCATTTGCGCGTTTTCACCTTCAGCCGTCTGATTTCACTGGCACCGGGTCAGCTTGCGGCCTTTCGCCAGGCGGATCTGTTAAACCGTTTTGTTGGGGATGTGGATACGCTGGATCACCTCTACCTGCGGGTAATATCGCCGCTGCTGGGCGCATTTATCGTTATTGTGGTGGTGACAGCCGGTTTAAGCCTGATTGATCCGCAGCTGGCACTACTGCTGGGCGGTACCCTGCTTGCCCTGCTCTGTCTTTTTCCTCCCCTGTTTTATCACCTGGGCGCCCCGGCGGGCGTGGCGATAACCCGGCAGCGTTCGCACTGGCGCGTGCAGTTAATGCACTGGCTGGCGGGCCAGGCTGAACTGACGCTGTACGGTAACGCCTCCGCCTGGCGCGCGCGGCTGGACAGCAGCGAACAACAGTGGCAGAACGCGCAGCGCCAGCAGGCACGTTTAGAGGCACTGGCGCAGAGTCTGTTGCTGATGTGCAGCGGTATCACGGTGACCGCCCTGCTCTGGCTTAGCGCCGACAGCATTGCGCAGCAGCATCTTCCCGGTCCCTTTATTGCGCTGGTGGTGTTTTGTGCCCTGGCCGCTTTTGAAGCGCTGGCCCCGGTCGCGGGTGCCTTTCTGCCCCTGTCTCAGGTGATCACCGCCGCCCAGCGCGTCAATGACATCATCGAGCAAACGCCAGCGATCGTTTTCCCCTCCGCAGCCGCTGTCCCGCCCGGCGCGCTCAGCATGAGCGTGCAGGCGCTTGAATTCAGCTATCCCGGTAGGCCGGAAAACGTGTTAAACCAGTTTTCCCTGCACATTAAGGCGGGTGAACATGTCGCGCTACTCGGGCCTACCGGCTGCGGAAAATCCACCCTACTTGGCCTCCTGACGCGCGCCTGGGATGTTGAGCATGGCGAGATAGCGCTGAACAACGTCCCGCTTGCCGAATGGGATGAAGCGCAACTCCGTCAGCGCATCAGCGTTGTCACCCAGCGCGTTCATCTTTTCAGCCAGACCCTGCGTGATAATTTATTGCTGGCCTGCCCCGATGCCAGTGATGAAACCCTTACCGTGGCGTTAATGCAGACCGGCCTGCAGAGTCTGCTGGATAATGAAGAAGGATTAAATGCCTGGCTGGGCGAAGGCGGCCGGCCGCTGTCGGGTGGCGAATTGCGACGCCTGGCGATTGCCCGTGCGCTGCTGCACAACGGCGACCTGTGGTTACTGGATGAGCCGACGGAAGGGCTGGATGCCGCGACCGAGCAGCATATTCTGTTCCTGTTGCAGCAGCTGACAGCGGGCAAGACCGTGATTATGGTTACCCATCGTCTGACCGGACTGGCGCAGATGGATAAAATTTGTGTTATGGACGGCGGGAAGATCATTGAGCAGGGAAATCATTCCGAATTAGTCGCAAAAGGTGGACGTTACTGGCGTTTCCAGCAACGCTTTGCGTTATAGTTTTGTAAAAGCTGATGGATAACTTAACGCGATGAGACTGGTTCAACTGTCACGGGAATCGTTGCTGTTTCCTCCTCCGGACACGGCGCTGCGTGAGCCCAATGGCCTGCTGGCTATGGGCGGTGATCTCTCGCCTGCTCGCCTGCTCAACGCCTATCAGCAGGGGATTTTCCCCTGGTTTTCCCCTGGCGATCCGATTCTGTGGTGGTCACCCGACCCTCGCGCGGTGTTACTCCCAGACCGTTTTCACCTCAGCCGCAGTATGAAGCGCTTCCACCAGCAATCACCTTATCGGGTTACGATGAATGAAGCCTTTTCCGACGTGGTCGAAGGCTGTGCGGCCGGTCGGGAAGAAGGGACATGGATTACTTTTGAAGTCAAACGCGCATGGCTGAAGCTTTATGAGCTTGGTCATGCCCATTCCATTGAAGTCTGGCGCGAGCAAGACCTGGTGGGCGGCATGTATGGTCTGGCGCTGGGCCAGATATTTTGTGGCGAATCCATGTTCAGCCTGCAGACCAACGCCTCGAAAACCGCACTTTGGGTTTTCTGTCAGCATTTTATTAAGCACAAAGGACGCCTGGTGGATTGCCAGATACTGAATCCCCATACGGCTTCACTCGGCGCGGTCGATATTCCCCGCGAAGCTTACCTGGATGCGGTAAAAAACCTGTCCTCGCAGCCCGTTGACAGCGGCTGCTGGCGGAATCAAACCCTTTTTTAATCCGCGCGCAGATGTTTTGCACACATAAACCCGGTTAAGTGATATAATAGCGGCGTTTGGTATGTCGTCCGCGCTTGATTTTCAAGCCGGAATTGCCAGGCTGGGAATCTCATCGCACTCTCGGAACTGTTTCAATCGTGCGCGTGTTACCGGTTGATTCAGATTCTTAGCCCGCTAATCCCCCGCAGACGTCACATAAACACCCGAATTTAACCGACATGCTCGCGTTATAACGCGAAGCACGGCGATGCGTTGGCTTTATTGCCGACGGTTCTTTACATAACTTGTTGAATTGGGCATTATCTTGCCGGTTCAACTGAAAGGTAGTACACCCAGAGGATTCGATGGCCAAAGAAGACAATATTGAAATGCAAGGTACCGTACTGGATACGTTACCTAACACCATGTTCCGCGTAGAACTTGAGAACGGACACGTGGTTACCGCTCATATCTCCGGTAAAATGCGTAAAAACTACATCCGCATCCTGACGGGCGACAAAGTGACTGTCGAGCTGACCCCGTACGACCTGAGCAAAGGCCGCATTGTCTTCCGTAGTCGCTGAGTTGCGTTGATGCCGTTGCCTGCGCCTCGTGTGCGGGCAAACAAAAAAAGGCCGGATATTATCCGGCCTTTTCTCTTTCTGTCATACCGCGCTTAGTGCACGGTGCCTTCCGTTTTACGTTTTTGCGCACTCAGGAAGTGATAGGTCAGTTGCCCCTTCTCTTTATCCAGCGCAACAGAGACCGATCCACCGTCAACCAGCGAACCAAACAGCAGTTCGTTCGCCAGCGGTTTCTTCAGGCTCTCCTGAACGGTACGCGCCATCGGACGAGCGCCCATCGCTTTGTCATAGCCCTTCTCTGCCAGCCAGTCACGCGCTTCGTCACTGACCTCCAGTGAAACACCTTTCGCATCCAGCTGTGCCTGCAGTTCAACAATAAACTTGTCTACGACCTGATGAATAACGTCCGTTGACAGGTGGCTGAACCAGATAATGTTGTCCAGGCGGTTACGGAATTCAGGGGTAAAGATTTTCTTAATCTCTTCCATGGCATCCGTACTGTTGTCCTGATGGATCAGGCCAATGGATTTACGCTCGGTTTCACGCACGCCGGCGTTGGTGGTCATCACCAGCACCACGTTACGGAAGTCGGCCTTGCGGCCGTTGTTATCGGTCAGCATACCGTTGTCCATCACCTGCAGCAGCAGGTTGAACACATCCGGGTGCGCTTTCTCAATCTCATCCAGCAGCACAACGGCGTGAGGATGCTTGATTACCGCATCGGTCAGCAGGCCGCCCTGATCGAAACCCACATAGCCCGGAGGCGCACCGATCAAACGACTGACGGTATGGCGCTCCATGTACTCAGACATGTCGAAGCGCAGCAGCTCAATTCCCAGCGCTTTCGCCAGCTGAACGGTAACTTCGGTTTTACCGACGCCCGTTGGACCAGCAAACAGGAACGATCCCACCGGCTTGCGATCCTGCCCCAGCCCTGCACGGCTCATCTTGATGGCTTCGGTCAGCGCTTCAATGGCGTTATCCTGACCAAACACCAGCATTTTCAGACGGTCGCCCAGGTTCTTGAGCGTATCGCGATCGGTTGCTGAAACACTCTGCTCTGGAATACGGGCAATACGCGCCACCACGGTTTCGATATCAGCCACGTTAACGGTTTTCTTACGTTTGCTCGCGGGCATCAGACGCGCACGGGCACCGGCCTCATCGATCACGTCGATGGCTTTATCCGGCAGATGGCGATCGTTAATGTATTTCACCGCCAGCTCAACGGCCGCACGCACGGCTTTGGCCGTATAGCGAACGTCATGGTGCGCTTCGTATTTGGTTTTCAGGCCGTTAAGAATCTGCACCGTTTCTTCCACCGACGGCTCGGTGATATCGATTTTCTGGAAACGACGCGCCAGCGCACGATCTTTTTCAAAGATGTTGCTGAATTCCTGATAGGTGGTAGAGCCCATCACGCGGATCTTACCGCTGGAGAGCAGCGGTTTGATCAGGTTTGCCGCATCGACCTGCCCACCCGATGCCGCACCCGCACCGATAATGGTATGAATCTCGTCAATAAACAGGATGCTGCTGTTATCCTGCTCCAGCTGTTTTAACAGCGCTTTGAAACGTTTCTCAAAGTCACCCCGGTATTTGGTGCCCGCCAGCAACGAGCCGATATCGAGAGAGTAAATCGTGCAGTCTTTCATCACTTCAGGCACGTCACCCTGCACAATGCGCCAGGCTAAGCCTTCCGCAATGGCGGTTTTCCCGACGCCGGATTCACCCACCAGCAGGGGATTGTTTTTACGGCGACGACACAGGACCTGAATAGTTCGTTCCAGCTCTTTGTCGCGACCGATCAGCGGGTCAATTCCGCCGACGCGAGCAAGCTGATTGAGATTGGTGGTGAAGTTTTCCATACGTTCCTCCCCGCCTGCTTGCTCTTCGTTAACCGGATTTTCAGCACCAGGTGCCTGGCCGGGTTCGTCTTTACGCGTGCCATGAGAGATGAAATTCACCACATCAAGGCGGCTGACTTCGTGTTTGCGCAGCAGATAAGCCGCCTGCGACTCTTGCTCGCTAAAGATGGCAACCAGCACGTTAGCGCCGGTAACTTCACTGCGTCCGGATGACTGAACATGGAAAACCGCACGCTGCAATACACGCTGGAAACTGAGCGTAGGTTGTGTGTCACGCTCTTCTTCGCTGGCTGGCAGCACAGGCGTGGTCTGTTCAATGAAGGCTTCGAGTTCCTGCCTTAGAGCCACAATGTCCACCGTACAGGCTTCCAGTGCCTCTCTGGCCGACGGGTTACTGAGCAACGCCAGTAACAGATGCTCGACGGTCATAAACTCATGACGGTGCTCACGCGCTCTGGCGAAAGCCATGTTTAAACTGAGTTCCAGTTCTTGATTGAGCATTAGGCACCTCCTCCAGTTAATCGCTCTGACCTGCTTCCTGTATGGAGAGAGGCTCAGGCTTTTTCAAGCGTACACAGCAACGGATGATGATTGTCCCGCGCGTAATTATTCACCTGCGCCGCTTTGGTCTCAGCGACCTCTGCGGTAAATACACCACAGATTGCTTTACCGTGGTAGTGAACTTTCAGCATCAGTTGCGTTGCACGTTCAATATCATAAGAAAAGAACTTTTGCAGAACGTCAATAACAAATTCCATAGGTGTATAATCGTCATTATTCAGAATGACTTTATACATGGAAGGCGGCTTTAACCCTTCGCGTACTTTATCGTCAGCTAATTGTTCAAAATTTAGCCAGTCATTTGTGTTTGCCATAGTGTTCCGTTGTGATTCTGTACATCTTCATAAACCCGGTTCATCTGTAGAGTTTAACACGTGTGTCAAGTGCACAGTCGCTAATGAATCATTCCGCTAAAAATGCCACACGCGACCTGTATCACAAAATTTCAAATAGCGTTAACTACCTCAAATTTTGATGATTTTTTCCCCGCCTTGCCCGGTGGTTTGCTTGACGACCACGCCAGTTTCTCTACATTCTACCTTCACAAGCTGATTGAGTTTTAATCAAACCCGACTCACGGCTTCAGTGACCTCACCTACTTATAAAATGTCTTGCGAGGGAAGTAAAAGCATGGAGACAGGTACCGTTAAATGGTTCAATAACGCCAAAGGTTTCGGCTTTATCTGTCCAATCGGGGGCGGAGAAGATATCTTCGCACACTACTCAACGATACAGATGGATGGTTACAGAACGCTAAAGGCGGGCCAGCAGGTCCATTTTGACGTTCATCAGGGCCCTAAGGGCAACCATGCCAGTCTGATAGTACCCGTTGAAGCGCAACAGGCTGTCGCCTGAGATCACCCCAACGTTGGACCGCTCCGTTGAAAATGCCAGCCTGCCGTGCTGGCATTTTTACTTGCGAATCGCTAACCCGCTTTACCCTGCGCCAGTCTGATAACGCGTGCAAACATGTCCCGCAGGCGTTCCGGTATGGCCTCGGTGCCGCGTTCAGCTGCCGCCATCGCGACCATAATGGCCAGTTCAGGTTTAGATGCACGATGAATCGCTTTGGTAATAATACGCCTGGGTTTCATCGGCACGTTTAACGGCAGGTGCGCTGCTTGTTGATAAATATCGCTAAAGCCATGCTGATAAAGGAAGTGCTCTATATCCGCCGCCGGTAGCGCCGTTAAGTGATGCTTCTCAACGTCAGGCGGCAGGAGCTGACTGCGCGCCGTGGCCGCGTATTTTTTCCCTGCCATATCGCCGTCAGTCAGCACATGCCAGGCAATGCCCATACGCCGGGCAAATTTCAACAGCGGTTTTAATCCTGACTGGGCGAATTCAATCACCTTTATGCCTTCCGCGGCAAAGTGAAAGCCGCATTGTCGCGCCATCTCGTTAATGATCCAGACTTCGGTTTCGCCTTCAACCAGGAGCCAGCAGCGGGCAAACAGGGCCGAAGGCCGGTTAACTTTAATGTGGAAGCCGATTCGCCGGCTCTCTTCAGCACTCAGCCCTTCGGGACCGACGCGCCATGCGGCCACGCGCGCGGGCTCGCGAACCAGCCGGCAAACATGCTCGATCGCGACCTGAGAAAGCAGCTCTCCGGAATTGGTTGTCGCGATCTTCTGCAGCGGCAGCAGCGTCAGCAGATTCCACGCCACGGACAGCATAATGGGATGCAGGCGGGTCTCCGGATCCTCAATCAGCAGCAGCGGCCGTGCGCCCGGCGCCAGAGGTTCGCTTCCCCGTGCCTGCACCAGCAGGGTAAACATGCGCAATAAAATAAGCTGACGGCTGCGAACGTCGGTGGCAGCAATCAGATGATTGAGCTGATCCAGCGAATGCCAGCCCCGGGCACCTTCACGGGACTGCGGCTCAACGCGGTGCGGCTCGCTACCCCGCTCAGGATGCTGGATCAGGAAATAGTGTTCTACGAGCTGCTGCATCGTCTGCAATCCTTGCCGCAGCATGGCATTACTCATCTGCTGCGGGTGCTGCTCCAGATCTCGCGTGAGGGTATCCAGCTCTTTCGCCAGTTGGTTTAAGGTAGAGAGGCGGGCATCAATACCGCTCTCAACCGGTCGGATGCGGCGGCTGAAGCGGGCATCGCGCAGCCGTAATACCGGGTTCCTGCGCAGCAGGTAATCTATCGCCGCCGCGCTTCCCGCTTCCGGTAATACCTGCCCATTCCCGTCGATAAAGCGGCGCGTCGAGGTAATCTGATCGTCACGCCGTCTGGCCTGCACGCTATAGCTCAGGCGGCGCTTTCCCTGCTCGCCGGGTTGCCAGAATGGCTGCAGCAGCTCGCTGGTGTCCGCTTCGTCATCCGCAAAGTGGAAAACAACCGACAACCGATGCACCCGATCCTTAACCTCACCCGGCGTAAAATGAAAATCATCAAGGGAGAACGCATAGTCGCGCGTGCGGGGAGAGAGCAGCAGGCTGAGCGCGTCGAGCAGGCTGGATTTCCCCCAGGCGTTTTCACCAATCAACAGGTTGATGCGCGTCAGCGGTAAAGAGAGTTGATTGATGCCGCGGAATCCCCGGATATCGATATGTTCCAGAATCATAGCGTTTTTATCCTCTTTGCTTTCCGAAGAATGGAGCGGCTTCATCAGGGGGTCAAGAGACTTTATGACAAAGGTTTACTCCCCTACGCTTTTTCGCTAGCGTGTCGTGACTTTCGACATGGACGAACCTTTCATTATGTATTCCGGACTCTTAATTATTCTTCTGCCTCTGCTGGCAGGCTGGCTGTTACCGCTTCGGCACGTTGCGTTCCTGAAGGCCGTAAACCGGCTGCTGGGTTGGATGGTCTACGTCATCCTGTTTTTTATGGGCATCAGCCTGGCCTTTCTCGATAATCTCAGCAGCAATCTGGTGACGGTGTTTTATACCGCCGCCGTGGCAACGGCTTGCATTCTACTGTGTAACCTGCTGGCGCTACGCTGGCTGGAACATCGCCTGCCCTGGCAGCACAGTCACAAACAACAAAAGCTGCCCTCACGTTTGCATATGGCGCTGGAATCGCTGACGTTATGCGGCGTCGTGATCGCCGGCTTTGTGCTGGGCCTGACCCAGTGGCCCTGGCTGCATCATGCGTCAGCCGCCAGTGAATATGCATTACTCTTTTTGCTTCTGCTGGTGGGGATTCAGCTGCGCGGCAGTGGGATGACGCTGCGGCAGATTGTGTTAAACCGCCGTGGCATGATGGTGGCGGGCGCGGTGCTATTGAGCGCGCTGCTGGGCGGAATGATCGCGGCGCTGATACTGGGGCTGCCGCTGAAAACCGGTCTGGCCTTAGCCAGCGGCTTCGGCTGGTACTCGCTTTCGGGGATTCTGATGACGGAAGCCTTTGGTCCGGTGATCGGCAGCGCGGCATTCTTTAACGATCTGTTGCGAGAGCTTATCGCCATCATGCTGGTGCCCGCGCTGATTGCCCGCCACCGCAGCACAGCGCTGGGCTTATGCGGCGCCACCTCGATGGATTTTACCTTACCGGTATTGCAACGGGCGGGCGGTTCAGAAATCGTTCCGGCTGCGATTGTGCACGGTTTTGTCATGAGCCTGCTTGCGCCGGTCTTGATCGCGCTGTTCTCTGCCTGATGGCTGAATTCAACTTTTGATGCAATTTTTTACGGTTGAGTTGAATCAGCGTCGTCTACGCTTCTTGTGAGCTGTTTGATTCTGCTATCCGGTGGATGGCGACGGATGACCAAGGAGAAGAAGATGAAACAAACCGTAGCGGCGCTGGTGGCCAAAACGCTGGAAAACGCCGGTGTAAAACGTATTTGGGGCGTCACGGGTGACTCATTAAACGGTCTGAGCGACAGCCTGAACCGAATGGGCACCATTGAGTGGATGCCCACCCGCCATGAAGAAGTGGCCGCCTTTTCTGCTGGTGCAGAAGCGCATGTCAGTGGGGAACTGGCAGTATGTGCGGGTTCATGCGGCCCCGGTAACCTGCACTTGATTAACGGCCTTTTTGACTGCCATCGCAATCGCGTGCCGGTCCTGGCGATTGCGGCCCATATTCCTTCCAGCGAAATCGGCAGTGGTTACTTTCAGGAAACCCATCCTCAGGAGCTGTTCCGCGAATGCAGCCACTACTGTGAGCTGGTATCGAACCCCGAGCAGTTGCCGCAGGTGCTGGGCATTGCGATGCGTAAAGCCATCCTGAATCGTGGCGTATCGGTGGTTGTCCTGCCGGGCGATGTCGCGCTGCAGGCCGCACCGGAATCCGCCCGCGCTGACTGGTATCCACCGCAGTTGCCGCTGGTGCTGCCGTCCGCCGATGAGCTGACTACCCTGGCGCAAACCCTGAACGACGCGAAAAATATTACGCTGATGTGCGGCAGCGGCTGCGCAGACGCGCACCGGGAAGTCGTGGAGCTGGCGGCGACGCTGAAAGCGCCGGTGGTCCATGCCCTGCGCGGCAAAGAGCACATTGAATACGATAACCCGTACGATGTGGGCATGACCGGACTGATCGGTTTTTCCTCGGGCTATCATGCCATGATGAATGCCGACACCCTGGTCCTGCTTGGCACCCAGTTCCCCTATCGCGCCTTCTACCCGGAAAAAGCGAAAATTATCCAACTCGACATTAATCCGGGCAGCCTGGGCTCGCACTGCCATGTAGATCAGGCTTATATCGGCGATGTCAAAACCACGCTGCGCGCGCTGCTGCCAAAGCTGCAGGTCAAAACCGAGCAGCGTCACCTGGACAGCGCACTGAAGCATTATGCCGAGGCGCGTAAAGATCTGGATTCGCTGGCAACCGCCAATGATAACCAGCCGATTCATCCGCAATATGTGGCCCAGCAAATCAGTCAACTTGCCGACGACGACGCGATCTTTACCTGCGACGTGGGCACGCCAACCGTCTGGGCGGCTCGCTACCTGAAAATGAACGGTAAACGCCGCCTGCTTGGCTCCTTTAACCACGGTTCAATGGCGAACGCGATGCCGCAGGCCATGGGCGCGCAATCACTCAACCGTGACCGTCAGGTCGTGGCGCTATGCGGCGACGGCGGATTCAGTATGCTGATGGGCGATTTCCTGACCGTCGCCCAGTTGAAGCTGCCGGTAAAACTGGTGATTTTCAACAACAGCTCGCTGGGCTTTGTTGCCATGGAGATGAAGGCCGGCGGTTATCTCACCGACGGCACCGATCTGCACAATCCTGATTTTGCCGCCATTGCTCAGGCCTGTGGTGTTAAAGGCATTCGCGTTGAGAAAGCCTCTGAACTGAATGGCGCGCTGGAACAGGCCTTTGCCCATGATGGCCCGGTCCTGGTCGATGTGATTACCGCAAAAGAAGAACTGGCGATGCCGCCGGAAATTAAGCTGGAACAGGCCAAAGGCTTTAGCCTCTATATGCTACGCGCCGTTATTAACGGCCGCGGTGATGAAGTGCTTGAACTGGCAAAAACCAACTGGCTGCGGTAAAACAGACGGATGTTACAGGCGGGTTCTCCGCCCGCCTGGCATTTTGCTGCCCAGGAGCACAATGTGATTGATCTACGCAGTGATACCGTGACCCGTCCCAGTGCCGCCATGCTACAGGCGATGATGGCTGCTGAAACCGGGGATGATGTTTATCGGGACGATCCTACCGTTAACGCACTGGAAGCCGAAGCGGCGAGGCTGAGTGGTAAAGCCGCTGCGCTGTTTCTGCCCACTGGCACCCAGGCCAATCTGGTGGCGTTGCTGAGCCACTGTCAGCGTGGTGAAGAGTACATTGTGGGCCAGCAGGCGCATAACTATAAGTACGAAGCAGGCGGCGCGGCGGTACTGGGGAGCATCCAACCCCAGCCGATTCTGGCGGCGGCCGACGGCAGCCTGCCGCTGGATGTGGTGGCCGACTTCATCAAACCTGACGATATTCATTTCGCCCCGACCCGGCTCCTGAGCCTGGAGAATACCCATCATGGCAAAGTCCTGCCCGCGGGCTATCTGGAGCAGGCGTGGCATTTTACCCGCAAGCATAAGCTGGCGCTGCACATTGACGGCGCACGTATTTTTAATGCCGTCGTGGCGCAGCAAACCACGCTGGAAAACCTTGCCCGTTATTGCGATACCTTAACTATCTGCTTGTCAAAAGGACTGGGCGCGCCCGTGGGTTCACTGCTCTGCGGCGATACAGATTATATTGAACGCGCGCGTCGCTGGCGCAAGATGACTGGCGGCGGTATGCGTCAGGCGGGGGTGCTGGCAGCGGCGGGGCTGTATGCGTTGCAACACAACGTCGCACGGTTACAGACCGATCACGAGAATGCAGCCTGGCTAGGAGAGGCGCTGCAGAAGATCGGCATTGAGGTCACGGAGCAGCAGACGAATATGCTGTTTGTGCGCGTCCCGGCAGACCAGGTTGACGCGCTGGGTCAGTGGATGAGATCCCATGATGTGCTGATGAGCGTGGGTCCCGTGACCCGAATCGTCACCCATCTGGATGCTGAGCGCCCGGCGCTGGAAAAGGTGCTGTCGCACTGGCGGGCGTTTTTGGCACAGCATCGTCCCGGAGCTCCCGTCACGCCGTCTTCCCTTGCCGCGTCACCTTACGCGAGTCGCTAGATGTTGAGCGCGGTAACCACCGGTTATTGCGCTTCCCCGTATTTTTCCAGCAGCGCCTCTGCAATCGCCAGGGTTTCAGCATCCGCTAAACCCTGATAATTCGCTGGACGGAAATGCATCTGAAACGCCGCAATCAAATTCCGTTGCTGGTTCGCGCTCATCCCTTCCGTGACCTCATAGCCGTAGCGCTGCAGGCGATCAAGCACTGTGGCAACCGGTACGGCGGCATCTCGATGCTGCCCGGCTAAGTAAAAAGCGACGCGCTGCGGATCGGGCCAGGCGCCAATGCCCTGCTCAGCCAGCTGCCGCCACGGGAACCGCGGGCCAGGATCCTGTTTACGCTGAGGGGCGATATCGCCGTGGCCCACGATATTTTCCGGCGCGATACCATACCGGCGGGCGATATCCTTGATGAGGGCGCCGAGCACACGGATTTGTTCGGGAGGAAAAGGCTGCCATTCCAGGCCGGTCAGGGTACGGCGATAGCCGTTGTTCACCAGCTCAATGCCGACTGACGTATCGTTGATACGGGTTGCGCCGCGCCAGAAGCTCGGCCCGGCATGCCAGGCCAGATCCTGCTCCGGTACCAGTTGCAAGATAATGCCCTGCCCCTTGCGCTGCGGCGGCTGGCGAGGAATAAGATAATGGACGCTGACGTCACGATCGGTCAACGTGGCCAGGGAAGAGGAAAAGTCTTCTGCGGTATAGTGAATCACCACCACTTTTACGCGCGGTCGCGCGCCCTGAGCGGGATGACGCAGATCGACCCAATAACCCGGTCGTGATTCTATGCCCGACTGGCAGCCCACCAGCACCCAGAGCGCCAACAGCAGCAGAATACGTTTCAACGAATCACAACCGCCGTGCCGGTCACGCTCACCATCAGCATGCTGCTGTCTTTACCCACGGTTTCGTAATCGATATCAATGCCGACGACCGCATTGGCACCCAGCGCGCTGGCCTGCTCTTCCAGCTCTTTAAAGGCAATCTCGCGCGCTTTGCGCAGTTCCTTTTCATACGCGCCCGAGCGGCCACCGACAATATCGCGAATGCCGGCGAAAAAATCGCGGAAGATGTTGGCACCGAGAATGGCTTCCCCGGTGACCACGCCACAGTAATCCGTAATACTGTGTCCTTCCAGGGTTGGCGTCGTCGAAAATTTCATCGTTTTCTCCTGTTACGTAAACCGGCCAAAGGCTCTTTCACCTAAAAGCAGAACTATACTCTATGTTAAAAAGGCACCTTGCCAGAGAACAATAAGGAAATCGAGATGAGAAACAAAGGTTTTGCGCTTTTGCTCCCGGCCGCGCTACTGCTGAGTGCCTGTACGACAGTAGAGCCGGTAATTAAGGATAACGGCCCACGACTCGCCCCTTGCGTTGAAGGCGGCCCCGACACCGTGGCACAAAAGTTCTACGATATGCGGATCGCACATCCCACCGCCGGTCTGCCTGACACCACCACACTGGCAAACTATCGTCCTTACCTGAGCGAAGGCCTCTATCACGCCCTTCAGGAAGCAAGCCAAAGCCAGAACGCAACACAATGGCACAGCGGCGATCTGTTCTCCAGCCTGGCACAGGGGCCAACTCAGGCTGATGTTGCTGATGCGTCGACCATTCCAAACCGGGATGCCCGCAATATCCCGCTGCGGGTAAACATGAGCCGTGACGATAAGCAGTGGCAGGATGAAGTGTTGATGATCCATCAGGGCAGTTGCTGGGTGGTGGACGATGTCCGCTACGTCGCAGACGTGCCTCACCCGGCAGGCGGTTCTCTGAGCCAGATGCTTGAAAAGGCGAAAAAATAAATAATCTTTACCTCCACGTCTGAACGCGCGGGCTTAACCGCCGGACGCGTTCAGACGGCATTCAGCCTGCCTTTCCAGAAATGCCCGCCGTTCGCCTCACAACATCTTGTGCTAATCTTTTGGGTGTTTACCGCTTATTCGTAAATTTTAAGCCACCTTAATTGCATAACTATTTTGGTGACGTTAAAATCCGCAAAACTAATAGCTATTCAAAATTGGCGCATGAGTATTCAACTAAACGCGATTAACTGTTTCTACGGTGCTCATCAGGCGCTGTTTGACATTAACCTGGAATGTCCGCAAGGCGAAACCCTGGTGCTGCTTGGCCCAAGCGGTGCAGGGAAAAGCTCGCTGTTGCGTGTGCTGAATCTGCTTGAGCACCCGCGCTCTGGTCAGTTGCACATTGCAGGTCACGATTTCGACTTCAGCAAAACGCCTTCGACGGCAGCAATACGCGAGCTGCGCCAAAACGTAGGCATGGTTTTTCAGCAGTACAATCTCTGGCCCCATCTGACGGTACTGCAAAACCTGATGGAAGCGCCCTGCCGTGTACTGGGCTTAAGCAAAGCCGATGCCCGGGCCCGAGCCGACAAGCTGCTCGATCGTCTGCGTCTCACCAGCTACAGCGACCGCTTTCCCCTGCACCTCTCTGGCGGACAGCAGCAACGTGTTGCGATTGCCCGCGCGCTGATGATGGAGCCGCAGATCCTGTTATTTGATGAACCGACCGCCGCGCTCGACCCCGAAATCACCGCCCAGATTGTCAGTATCATTCGCGAACTGGCCCAGACCCAGATTACCCAGGTGATCGTGACCCATGAGGTGGAAGTGGCGCGTAAAACGGCCAGCCGTGTGGTGTACATGGAAAACGGTCATATTGTGGAACAGGGCGATGCCAGCCGCTTTACACAGCCGCAAACCGAGGCGTTTGCACATTATCTTTCGCACTAAGTCAGGATGCTAAAAATGAAAAAAGTCGTACTTGCTGCACTGCTTGCCGGATTAAGTCTGAGCGCTTCCGCTGCCGAAACCATTCGTATTGCTACTGAGGCTTCCTATCCTCCTTTTGAATTTGTTGATGCGAATAACAAAATTCAGGGCTTTGATGTCGATCTGGCTAATGCGCTGTGTAAAGAGATGGATGCGACCTGTACATTCACCAACCAGGCCTTTGACAGCCTGATCCCCAGCCTGAAATTCCGCCGCTTTGATGCGGTGATGGCAGGCATGGACATCACCCCTGAACGTGAAAAGCAGGTCCTGTTCAGCAAACCTTACTATGACAACTCGGCGATCTTCGTTGCTCAGAAAGGCAAAGTGGCGAGCGTAGAGGCGCTGAAAGGCAAGCGCGTCGGCGTGCAGAATGGCACCACGCATCAAAAATACCTGACGGACAAGCACGCGGATATTACCGTGGTGCCTTACGACAGCTACCAGAATGCGGTACTGGATCTGAAAAATGGCCGCATCGATGCCGTCTTTGGTGACAGCGCCGTAGTCAACGAGTGGCTGAAGCAGAACGCTAACCTGGCCCCGGTGGGTGAGAAAGTAACGGATAAAGCGTATTTCGGTACCGGTCTGGGCATTGCTGTGCGTCAGGGAAATACCGAGCTGCAAAGCAAATTCAACACGGCACTGGACAAAATCAAAGCCGATGGCACCTACAAAACCATCTACAGCAAATGGTTCCAGCAGTAATTTCTGATGAATGAAATAATCCCGCTTGCAAGCGCCGCCGGCATGACCGTCGGCCTTGCTGTTTGTGCCCTCATCGCTGGCCTGGTGCTGGCGATGATCTTTGCCGGCTGGGAGTCACTGCGACTGAAACCGCTGGCGTGGATCGGAACCACGCTCGTCACGCTGATTCGCGGCCTGCCGGAAATCCTGGTCGTGCTGTTTATCTACTTCGGCGCATCACAGCTGCTGCTGACCTTATCCGACGGCTTTACGCTGAACTTCGGCCTGTTTACGCTGCCGGTTCAGATGCACATTGAAAACTTTGACGTTAGCCCGTTCCTCTGTGGTGTTATTGCTCTGGCCATGCTTTATGCGGCCTATGCTTCTCAAACCCTGCGCGGCGCGCTGAAAGCCGTCCCGATTGGACAGTGGGAATCCGGCCAGGCGCTCGGCATGAAAAAGTCAGCGATTTTTTTCCGTCTGATTATGCCGCAAATGTGGCGCCATGCCTTGCCAGGCCTGGGAAACCAGTGGCTGGTTTTGCTAAAGGATACGGCGCTGGTGTCGCTGATTAGCGTTAACGATCTTATGTTGCAGACGAAAAGTATCGCGACCCGCACCCAGGAGCCTTTCACCTGGTTTTTAGTGGCGGCGGCCATTTATCTGGCGATCACGCTTTTCAGTCAGGCCGTACTGCGCCGAATTGAACTGCGCACCACGCGTTTTGAGCGGGGGAACAGCTGATGCTGAGCTATCTACCCGAACTGCTTAAAGGGCTTAACACCAGCCTGAGCCTGACCGCGGCCTCGCTCGTAACCGCGCTGCTGCTGTCGCTGCTCTTTACCATTGTACTGGCCTTGAAAACCCCGCTGTTTTCTCCGCTGGTAAAAGGCTTTATTACCCTGTTTACCGGCACGCCGCTGCTGGTGCAGATCTTCCTGATCTACTACGGGCCGGGCCAGTTTCCCAGCCTGCAAACGCTGCCCTGGTTATGGCATCTGTTATCACAGCCCTGGCTCTGCGCCATGCTGGCCCTGTCGCTTAACAGCGCGGCCTACACGACTCAGCTGTTTTACGGCGCCGTTCGTGCCATTCCCGCTGGTCAGTGGCAGTCCTGTGAAGCCCTGGGCATGACGCCCCGGCAAACCCTGCGTATTTTGCTGCCTTATGCGTTTAAGCGCGCCCTGTCTTCTTACTCCAACGAAGTGGTGCTGGTGTTTAAGGGCACATCCCTGGCGTTTACCATTACGCTGATGGAGGTCATGGGCCATGGTCAACTGCTGTATGGCCGGACCTATGATGTCACGGTCTACGCGGCTGCCGGGCTGATTTACCTCTGTGTCAACGGGCTGCTCACCATTATGATGCGCCTGATCGAGAAACGCGCCCTGGCGTTCGAACGGCGAAATTAACCCGCAGGCAGGGCAACCTGCCTGATTAATTTTATAATCATATTTATTGCATAAAAATTCATTTACTGGCATCGTGTGGCGCATTCGCTTGCTGTGTTATTGATGGCTAACGGGAGCCTGTAATGAAAAAATGGATGATTGCCGCTGCACTGGTAAGCCTGGCCGTAAGCGCTCAGGCTGCTGAGAAAATTCGCTTCGCGACCTCTGCCACCTACCCACCTTTCGAATCGCTGAACAGCGATAATCAGATTGTCGGTTTCGACATCGATCTGGCGAAAGCGCTGTGCGAACAGATGAAAGCGGAATGCTCGTTTACCAACACGGCCTTTGACAGCCTGATCCCCTCACTTAAGTTCCGCCGCTATGACGCCGTGATTGCCGGTATGGATATCACCGCTGAACGCAGTAAGCAGGTTGACTTCACTCAGCCCTATTACGCGAACTCCGCCATTGTGATTGCGCCTAAAGGGAAATTTACCGCTATTGATGCGCTGAAAGGCAAACGTATCGGCGTTGAGAACGGTACAACGCACCAGAAATATCTGCAGGACAAGCATCCGGAAATCAACGTCGTCGCGTATGACAGCTATCAGAATGCGATTCTGGACATGAAAAACGGACGTCTTGACGGCGTATTTGGCGACAGCGCAGTTGTCAATCAGTGGTTAAAAACCAACAACGATCTGGCCAGCGTCGGTGAACACGTTACGGACCCGGCGTACTTTGGTACCGGCCTGGGGATTGCGGTGCGCAAAGGTAACGCCCCACTGCGGGATAAATTTAATCAGGCGCTGGCGGCCCTGAAAGCCAACGGCAGCTGGCAGAAAATCAATCAGAAATGGTTCCCTGAATAACGCTCATGGGCCAGCGGCGTTTCTGCTGATCGGTTCTGCACTCTTCTCCGTTCAGCAGAGGATCAGGCTGGCCCGCCTGACCGTTGACGCGTCAGTAGCGTCAGCACTTCAAAATGCGCCGTGTGCGGAAACATATCGAACAGCTGTACCTGGGTAACCTCGTAATCCTTCAGCCGGGCAATATCCTGTGCCATGGTCTGCGGATTGCAGCTTGAATAGAGCACATAGTCAGGCGCCATGGCGCTCAGATAATCACACAGCGCTTCCCCAATCCCGCGACGCGGCGGATTCACCAGCACCAGCTGTGGCACCCTATCCCGCTCAGTGGCAAACGCGGTGGAATCCAGTGCGGCAAAACTGACGTTGTTCAGACCCAGCATCTGCGCAGAGCGCTGCGCGCACTGGATGGCTTCGGGACTGATCTCAATACCGGTAAGCGCTAACGTGGGTGAGGCACAATGCAGGCCAAATCCGCCCACGCCGCAAAACAGATCCCACATGCTGGTCACCGGCAGTTGACGTACCCAGTCGCGCGCCGTCGCGTACAGCGCACTGGCGACCTGAGGATTGGTCTGGAAAAAGCTTTGTGGCCGAATCCACAACGGCACGCCGTTAAACTCGTCCGCCAGCGCCTGAGTGGATGTCAATGCGACCTCCTCGTCCCCTTCCAGAATAGCCATATGCACCGGCTGTATGTTGGCTGAAATGACCTTTAGCTGTGGGAGTTGCTGCTGTAGCCACGGCAGGGCGTTACGCAGCTGTGTCAGTTTGGTGTGCGACCGCAGGACAAAACGCAGCATCATGCCGCCCTGGGTACTTTCGGTGAGCAGCAAATACTTCAGTTCACCGCGCTGACGTTCAATGTTATACGGCGTTAAACCGGCACGCGCGATAAAGGGTTTTAAGGTCGCCAGTACCGGGGAAAAGCTGTCGGGATAAAGCGGACATGCGCAAAGATCTGTCGCCTCGCCGTTGCGCTGCACTATGCCGAAAACCGGACGCTCAACGCTGCCGCTTACCACCATCTTTGCTTTATTGCGGAACCCTTGCTGCGCTGAGGTTACCGGCGGCAGCCACTGTTTAACCGGAAACGCGGCCAGCAGTTGGTTCAGCCGGGCCCCTTTATCATCAAGCTGCTGGGGATAGGGTTTTTCAAGCCACTGGCAAGAGCGGCAACGGTGAGCGTCATAGAGCGCGCAGTGCATGGTAAAGCCTGTATTAACTGTCGGGAAGGTTGGCGGAGCGCGATTGTATCACCGCTTGCGGAAAAATGCGCGGCTGCTGGCGGGCAGAAAAAGCAGTAATAACACCATCAGATCGGGCAGTTTTTGCAGCAGCGTGCGGTGAATAATCTGCAGATTATTTTCACCTGCAATACTGTAGATTTCCGGATAGATCCCGCCTGTGGAGGCCATCAACATATATAACAGCACCACAATTTGCGCCGCCACGAATCCCCAGCGTCCCCGGTTGCTTCCGCGCATCAGCGTAAAGGCACAGCGCAATTCAAATAAGAAAATGACCTGGCTGGCGATGAAGATCAGCGTGGAATCCCATGACTGCGCACTGCGATGGACAAAGTTGGCCAGCTCGGTATAACCCAGTTCATTCGCCAGCATCAACACGCTCAGGCAGCGCGTCGCGATAATCGCCACGCCCGCCACCGTGACGGGGACCGGGGCAGCCGGTAAAACAGCGCCGTGTTTAAGCATTTCCGACATGTCTTTCACTCCACCATGACGATAAAAAGGCTGGATTAACCAGCCCTTCTATAGAATGGCAAAAGTCGGGGATTTCAGCCACGTTTCGCTTTCTGAATATCGCTTAAACGCTGTTTTTCTTCATGTGCCATGACGCGCCAGGCAATAAAGCCCACGATGCCCACAACGAACAGGATCAGGGAAGCCAGCGCGTTGATCTCCGGATTAACGCCACGTCGTACCGTGGCAAAAATCGCCATCGGTAAGGTGGTGGCACCCGGGCCGGTCACAAAGCTGGCAATCACCAGGTCATCCAGTGACAGGGTAAAGGCCAGCAGCCAGCCGGTCACGATGGCCGGCGCAATCATCGGCACCGTGATCACAAAGAAGACCTTCAACGGCGTCGCGCCAAGATCCATTGCGGCTTCCTCAATTGACCGGTCCAACTCGCGCAGGCGCGAATTGATCACCACCGCCACGTAAGCGGTACAGAAGGTCACGTGCGCCAGCCAGATGGTGAGCGTACCGCGTTCTGTCGGCCAGCCCAGCGCATTGCCGAGCCCGACAAACAGCAACAGCAGCGACAGGCCGGTAATCACATCGGGCATGACCAGCGGTGCAGTGAGCATAAAGGCAAAGCCGTTATGGCCGCGAAAACGCCCAAACCGCACGATGATCACCGCCGCCATGGTACCCAGCACCACCGCCATGGTGGCGGAAAGCGCGGCAATGGTGAGGCTCAGCAGCACCGCATCGATCATGGCATCGTCCTGAAACAGCACCTGATACCAGTGAAATGAAAACCCTTCCCAGACCGTAACCAGCTGGGAACTGTTAAAGGAGTAAACCACCAGCAGCAGCATGGGCGCGTACAGAAACATAAAGCAGCAGGCCAAAATCGCCGTGCGCCAGGGAGAGCGGATCGTTGGCAGATTATTCATCCCTTCTCTCCCATTGCTCGGTTTTGATGTTTATGGAACCAGATAATCGGCAGAATCAAAATCAGCAAAATGATCACCGCCAGCGCGGAGGCCACCGGCCAGTCGCGGTTGTTAAAGAACTCCTGCCAGAGAATACGACCAATCATGATGCTGTCCGGTCCGCCCAGCAGTTCGGGAATCACGTACTCGCCGACCGCCGGGATAAACACCAGCATGGAACCGGCAATGATGCCGCCTTTGGTCAGAGGCACGATCACGCTGAAGAAGGTTTTCAGCGGGCGCGCGCCCAGGTCCAGCGAGGCTTCCACCAGCGAGTAATCGATACGCGTCAGCGCGGTATAGATGGGCAAGACCATAAACGGCAGATAGCAGTACACAATCCCGATATAGACCGCCGTATTGGTGTAGAGGATCACCAGTGGATGATCGATCACGCCTGTCCACATCAGAAAACGATTAAGAATACCGTTATTGTTCAGCAGCCCCATCCAGGCGTAAACCCGCACCAGGAACGACGTCCACGACGGCAATATGACCAGCAGCAGCAGGACAGACCGCATCGAGGGCTTACTGTGCGCGACGGCCCAGGCCAGCGGATAACCAATCAGCAGACAGATGACAGTGGAGATCGCGGCCACTTTTAACGACTGCAAATAGGCGTCGATATACAGCGGATCCTCACTGAGCGTGACATAGTTGCCCAGATTCAACACCAGACTCAGTTGATCGTCAGCCCAGGTGACCAACTCGGTGTAAGGCGGAATGGCACGGGCAATATCCGCAAAGCTGATTTTTAAAACAATCAGGAACGGCAACAGAAAAAACAGAATCAGCCACAGGTAAGGCAATGCAATGACGAGCTTGCGCCCGTGCTGCATTTTTATGCGCGTTGCCCAGCGCTGCAAGGGTGTACCGAGCAGCTTAGCCGGGGCTTTCGTGCGTTGAAAAATCTGGCTCATCGCGCCTCCTTAAACTGTCAAAACCACGCAGCTGTCACTGTCCCAGCACAGGCGCACCTGGTCGCCCCAGGTCGGCATACCTTTGCGGTAGCGATGTTCATTTTGCAGCTGGGCACTGAGCATCTGACCGCTGTGCAGGCGAACATGGTAAATGGAGAGATCGCCCAGATACGCGATGTGTACCACCTCACCGTCCGCGACGTTACAGCCATCGGCAGGGATCTCTTCACACAGCATCACCTTTTCCGGGCGCAGGGCAACGTGAACCGGCACGTTATCGACGACCGACACATCGGAATCCACTTTCAGAGGATGCTTGAGGCCCGGACTGTCAATCACCAGGCCGTCTTCCTGACGTTCACGCAGCAGACCGTCGAACACGTTAACTGAACCGATAAACTCGGCGCTGTAGCGGCTGGTAGGATGCTCGTAAATCTCTTCCGGCTCACCAATTTGCACGAATTTGCCCCGGTTCATGATGGCAATTCGCCCCGCCATCGTCATGGCCTCTTCCTGATCGTGCGTCACCATCACGCAGGTCGCCCCGACCCGCTCCAGAATATCGACCACTTCCAGTTGCATACGGTCGCGTAACTTTTTGTCCAGCGCCCCCATGGGTTCATCCAGCAGCAGCAGTTTAGGCCGCTTTGCCAGGCTACGCGCCAGCGCCACGCGCTGCCGTTGTCCCCCTGAAAGCTGGTGCGGCTTACGTTTGGCAAATTCCTGCATGTGCACCAGTGACAGCATTTCTTCCACGCGGCTGGCGATTTCGCCCTTTGCCAGTTTATCTTGCTTTAGGCCAAAGGCGATGTTCTGCTCCACCGTCATATGGGGGAACAGCGCATAGCTCTGAAACATCATATTGATCGGCCGCTGATAGGGCGCGACATGGGAGAGATCGTGCCCATCCAGCACAATCTGGCCGCTGGTGGGCTGTTCAAAACCCGCCAGCATGCGTAACAGGGTAGATTTGCCACAGCCGGACGCGCCGAGCAGAGCGAAAATCTCCCCTTTGTAAATGGTCAGGCTGACATCATCCACGGCATGCTGGCCGTCAAACGATTTGGTCAGGTTGCGAATTTCCAGCAGCGGCGTTAACGCTTTTGCGGTTTTATTTTGCGGGCGAGGGATGGCATCGTTCACGAATGTAGTTCTCCGGAGCCAGGCGGAACAACGCGGCAAACAGTGCCGCTAAAAATGGCACAACAGAGGCCTGCACTGCGCCTCTGTTGCTGTCACAAAACATATGCTGTCGAATTACTTACCGCTTTTAACCTTAGTCCATGCACGCGTACGCACACGATCCAGTTTTGGATCCTGGACCTTCAGCACAAACAGTTTGGCCATGGCATCCGGCGTCGGGTAAATACCCGGGTTATTACGGATATCGGCATTAATCAGCGGCAGTGACGCTTTATTGCCGTTGGCGTAATTCATTTTATTGGAGATGTCAGCAATCACTTTCGGATCCATGATGTAGTTCAGCCAGGTGTAAGCGGCATCCACATCTTTCGCGTCTTTTGGAATCGCCATCATATCGAAGAAGGCCAGTGCGCCCTCTTTCGGTACGCTGTAACCAATGTTGACGCCATTCTTTGCTTTCTCCGCACGGTTTTTCGCCTGAAGAATATCGCCTGACCAGCCAATAGCCACACAGATATTGCCGTTCGCCAGATCGTTAATATATTGCGAAGAGTGGAAGTAACGAATATTCGGACGCAGCTTAAGTAGCAGATCCGTCGCGGCGCCAGAATAATCTTTTGCATCGCTGCTGTTAGGATCTTTGCCCAAATAATTAAGTACGGTTGCGAAGATCTCTTCAGGCGCATCCAGGAAAGACACGCCACAGCTTTTCAGTTTTTCCAGGTTTTCCGGCTTCAAGACCAGATCCCAACTGTTTACCGGCGCATCCGCGCCCAGCGCAGCTTTCACTTTTTCGACGTTATAGCCAATGCCGGTGGTGCCCCACAAATAAGGAATCGCATATTTGTTACCCGGATCGTGTTGCGCCACTTTCGCCATTAACGCGGGATCCAGATTTTTATAGTTTGGCAGTTTGCTTTTATCCAGCGGCTGAAACACGCCGGACTGAAGCTGACGCGCCAGGAAACTGGAAGAAGGCACCACGACATCGTAACCCGTACTGCCGGCCATCAGTTTGCCTTCCAGCACTTCGTTGGAATCAAACACGTCGTAGACGACTTTAATGCCGGTCTGCTTTTCGAAATTAGGCACGGTATCTGGCGAAATATAATCCGACCAGTTATAAACGTGCAGCGTCTTATCTTCCGCCATGGTACTGGCTGAAGCAGCCATCAGCACCCCAGCAACCACACCTGACAACCATTTTTGACGTTGGTTGAACATGCTTTTAATCCTCCTGAGCGGGTTATAACAACGCTGCACATCAGTGATTCAGTTTTGCGTTTTGTGATTAAAATTCAGTGACACAATGAATCATTATTCAGTGGACGTTTAATAGTAAAAACCTATACCTGCGCGGCAATCTAAGGCCTGTCGCCGCCCCGCAAGCATAGCCCCCCCGTTGAGGGTTCACCAGACCTCAGCGTAAAAAACGCCTGAACTCAATATTTTAGGCATGTTTAAGCTATGAGGTTCGGCTTTTATGGCATAAAGAACGTCATAAATCTGGCAATTAAGGGCTTAATGCAGAATAAAACATTACGGTTATAAATTAATCTATGTCGTTCACAATTGATAACATTAAGAATTACGCGTGCCGGAGACAGGGATCTTTGCGGCTGCATCGGCGGGGCGGGAAATAGCGCGGGTCAGCAAGTAGACATTCGCCGGGAATAAAAAAAGCCGTCACGGGTGACGGCTTAATCAGATCCTGTTCTTAGTGCAGAACAGAATGGATGCTGCTGCTTGAGACGTGCTCTTCGTCTTCACCTATCATCAGCAGATTATTGGCAAAGGCTTCCATAATGACCATGGAAATTTCTTCTTCGCTCTGCTTCATAAAATGTGCAAACTGCCCGAAGGTTAACCCGGCAGTGGTCATCATTGACTGACAAACAATAAGCTTAGGCAGGTTGTCATCCTGTATATCGATGAACGCCTTCACCGTGAGCGAACTGGCGTTAATTTGCGATAAGTCACCCACCAGCGGAATAAGCGCAGTCGGTTTTACTTCGGCCAGTGCCGAAAACAGAATGACGTTATCGACCAGGTCGATTTTAGCGTCAAACACCCCGTCGAAGTTTTGCATGTGCGGCAAATGAAGTGCCTGACAAGCATCACATTCAAACCAAGTGATATTTTGCTGATCCAGCCAACGACGCAGCAGGTCGATATCCGGAACGACAAGAGAATCCATTGTAAAATCCCATGGGGTGATAAATAAGCGACCTAGCTTACGGAAAAACGTGGTGAGATTCCACGAAAACCACTGAAAAGCGCGGGTCAACCCGTGGTTTTAGGACGGAGCCCGGGGGTAGCATGCCGTTCAATGTGGTCAATCATCATGCCTGCGATGTCAAGACCGCTTGTGGTTTCAATCCCTTCCAGGCCTGGTGAAGCATTCACCTCCATCACCAGCGGGCCGCGCGCCGAGCGCAGAATATCCACCCCCGCGACGTCCAGCCCCAGTACCGCGGCGGCTTTGACGGCCATCTCGCGCTCCTGCTCGCTAATGTCAACCGTGCAGGCTTTGCCGCCGCGATGTAAATTCGAGCGAAAATCGCCCTCTTTCGCCTGGCGCTCAATGGCCGCCACGACCCGATCGCCAATGACCAGACAGCGCACATCGCGTCCGCGTGCTTCCTGAATAAACTCCTGCACTAAAATGTGTGCATTCAGCCCACGAAAGGCATCGATAACGCTTTCTGCCGCCTGGCGCGTCTCTGCCAACACCACGCCGATCCCCTGCGTGCCTTCGACCAGTTTCACCACCAGCGGCGCGCCGCCTACCATGGCGATCAGATCCTGCGTGTCGTCAGGAGAAGAAGCAAATCCCGTTACCGGCATATCAATCCCGTCCCGTGCCAGCAGCTGCAGGGAACGCAATTTGTCACGCGCGCGGGTCACGGCGGCGGATTCATTTAAAGGATAACTGCCGCACATTTCGAACTGGCGTAGCACCGCCGTGCCGTAGAAGGTAATCCCGGTGCCAATGCGCGGAATAACGGCATCGAAGTGCCCCAGCGGCTCGCCACGGTAGTGAATACCGGGCGAGGCGGGGTTGATGTTCATGTAACACGAGAGCGGATCGATGATTTGAACAAAATGACCGCGCTGTTCGGCGACGTCACGTAAACGGCGACAGGAATAGAGCGTTCCATCGCGCGACAGAATGGCCATTTTCATCAATCAAAATCCTTGCGTTAAATTAGCGTGTTGCCCAGCCCTGCTGATGCAGGTAATCCAGCATAAACGGGCGCGTCTCTTTGATGATCAGGCGCTGAATCAACTGGCTCCAGGTTTCGCTACGCTGGTTGCTGTCGCGTTGTTCATAGTAGATCGCCGTGCGGCTATCGTAATCAGCCAGCACCGCAGGATCCACTGGTTGATAACGATTTTCGTGCACCAGCATCGACTGCGGGATGCGCGGTTTAACATCCGGTATGGATTCAGGATAGCCAAGACAGAAACCAAACAGCGGCAGCACAAATTTTGGCAGGCCCAGCAGTTCGGTAACCTGAGCGATATTATTACGAATGCCGCCAATAAAGACGCCGCCCAGCCCCAGGGATTCCGCTGCCACCATGGCATTCTGCGCCATCAGCGCCGTATCCACACAGCCCAGCAGCAGCTGTTCTGCCCGGCCTAACTGGGCATCAGAGCAGATTTGCAGGTGACGATTAAAGTCAGCGCAAAATACCCAAAACTCCGCCGCCTCGGCCACCCATGTCTGACCGCCCGTCAGGGTAACCAGTTGGTCACGTAACGCCGGATCGGTGATGCGTACAATAGATGAGCACTGCAAAAAGCTGGATGTGGACGCCGATTGCGCCGCAGCAATAATCGCCTCACGCTGTTCAGCACTCACCTTTTGATCCGTAAAAGAACGGATGGAACGGTGGCTGCATAATAAATCGATAGTCGGTGTCATAAAATCTCCAGCTAATTATCTTTTTTTTCAGAAAGGTTGAACAACTGCGGCGCAAGTGCTTTGGCACAGCGCCACATCAATAGCCAGGCGGCAGGTAACATCAGCAGAATGCCAATAATAAACAGTGCGGTCGCCAGGCGCGTGCTCCCGGCACCGGCAGGCAGTGCGGGTAACCACTGGTTAACGACCAGCAGCGCGCTCGCGATAAGTACGCCGCCCAGCGCCTCCATTGCCAGTATGGTCTTGGGCAATTTTGCGACATTCCGCATGGTTTCCTCCTGCCTCAGGGCTGACTGAGTCTCAATTATGGATAAGATCCCTAAAATTGCCCATCAGCAGTTTCGGAGAGTGCCATTGCAGAGCACCGGGCCCGGCTTTGCGACGTCATAGGATGCGGGCATCAGACTAACAGGTAAATCCTGCTTTCTTTAAGCACGACGAGCGGGCATCATTACCGGCTTTCCAGACTTTGTCGTGTGATCGTCATCACACACTGACCTCGCAAGGAGTTCTCAATGATTGCTGTTATTTTTGGTCGTCCCGGCTGCCCTTACTGTGTTCGGGCGAAAGAACTGGCGGATAAGCTGCAGGCCGGGCGTGACGATTTCAATTACCAGTATGTTGATATTCAGGCGGAAGGCATCACAAAAGCCGATCTGGAAGCCAGTGCAGGTAAACCTGTCAGCACCGTACCGCAGATTTTTCTGGATGAGCAGCATATTGGTGGCTACACCGAATTCGCCGCCTGGACAAAAGAGAATCTGGGATTTGTTGCCTGAGCAACGGATGTATCAGAACTGACGTCCTGAAAAGTGCGCGCTGGCGTGATGCCAGCCGCGCCTTGATGATCGGTTAAGCCAGCCCCGCGTGCGATAACGCGACAACGGCAGGATGCAGCTCAACACAGTAGCCTAACGCTTTGACGCCGCGATCAGTCGCAGCAACCGCACCAGCAATGCCCCGCATCCCGCCCAGAACATACCGCTCATGCTCCAGACAGCAATATAATTCCAGCTGGCACTCCCGGCAAACACGCTATGTAGCAGCAGCGCAGCCAGCACCGTTCCAGTAAACGCCATCACCAGCGTGCTTTTTAGCGGCGCCTCCCGCTGCATGAGCGCCATGACGGCACCCGGCAGTAAAAAAAGCAGCAATTCAGGCTGGCTGTGTAGCGTCTGCGTGCCTGACAGCCGGAAATCCTGGGTAAACATAAACACGACACAATAAAACACGCCACCTGATACGCAGGTTGCCCAGAAATAATAACGCTGCGGCATAACTCCCCACTCATTAAAAACACGCCAAAACTTCGCCTTTGACCTTGCCGAGCCTGGTGGAAATAAAAAGAAACAGTCGTTTTGAGAACGAATGAAAGTCGCCAATGGCTGAGAATGATTTTTCTGATTAGAATATTGGCCGCGTTACCTTTTCAGACATCAGTGATAGCTGGAGGTAATCTTACGGCCTGCTCAAGATAGCGAAAAACAGGCCTCTCTTCAATAGGTTACAAGTAAACAAGAAGTTAAAATGTTGAATGTTAACATCGCAGAATTGTTAAGAGGTAATGACATTCTGTTATTATTTTTCGTACTGGCACTGGGACTTTGCCTGGGAAAATTACGTTTTGGCTCGATACAACTCGGAAATTCCATTGGCGTATTAGTGGTTTCATTATTATTAGGTCAGCAACACTTCTCGATGAATACGGATGCCCTGAGCCTGGGTTTCATGTTGTTTATTTTCTGCGTCGGCATTGAAGCAGGCCCCAACTTTTTTTCCATTTTCTTTCGGGATGGCAAAAATTATTTCATGCTCGCCATTGTGATGGTGGTCAGCGCCCTGCTGCTGGCCCTGGGATTCGGCAAGCTCTTTGGCTGGGACATCGGCCTGACCGCAGGCGTATTGGCCGGCTCCATGACGTCCACGCCGGTCCTGGTTGGCGCGGGTGATACGCTGCGCCAGAGCATCAGCGATCCCAGACAGCTGAGCATCATGCAGGATCAACTCAGCCTGGGTTATGCCGTAACCTATCTTGTCGGGTTAGTCAGCCTGATTTTCGGCGCACGCTATCTGCCCCGTTTACAACATCAGGACTTACCCACCTGCGCCCAGCAGATTGCGCGCGAACGCGGTCTTGACGCTGACAGCCAGCGCAAAGTGTTTCTGCCGGTGATTCGCGCTTACCGCGTCGGCCCGGAACTGGTGGCGTGGAGCGGCGGCAAAAACTTGCGTGAGCTCGGTATTTACCGGCAGACCGGCTGCTATATCGAACGAATTCGCCGCAATGGCATCCTTGCCAGCCCGGATGGTGATGCGGTGCTGCAACTGGGGGACGATATTTCCCTGGTGGGCTATCCGGATGCCCACGCGCGCCTGGATGCCAGCTTTCGTAACGGCAAAGAAGTTTTTGACCGCGATCTGCTGGATATGCGGATTGTGACGGAAGAGATCGTGGTGAAAAACCACAATGCCGTCAACAAACGGCTAAGCAAACTCAACCTTACCGATCACGGCTGCTTTCTCAACCGCGTGATTCGCAGCCAGATCGAGATGCCTATTGATGACAACATCATGCTGAACAAAGGTGATGTGTTGCAGATCAGCGGCGAGGCGCGACGGGTGAAGAGTGTAGCGGATCGCATCGGCTTTGTGGCGATTCACAGTCAGATGACCGACCTGCTGGCATTCTGTGCTTTTTTTATCATCGGTCTGATGGTCGGGTTAATTACGTTCCAGTTCAGCAACTTTAGCTTTGGCATCGGTAATGCCGCAGGGTTGTTGTTTGCCGGCATTATGCTGGGCTTCCTGCGCGCTAACCATCCTACCTTTGGCTATATTCCGCAGGGTGCGCTGACGATGGTGAAAGAGTTCGGGCTGATGGTATTCATGGCGGGCGTCGGGCTGAGCGCCGGCAGCGGTATCGACCACGGTATATCGGGTAACGGCGCACTGATGCTCTTGTGCGGCCTGCTGGTCAGCCTGTTACCGGTGGTGATTTGCTACCTGTTTGGCGCCTATGTTCTGCGCATGAACCGCGCGCTGCTGTTTGGCGCCATTATGGGTGCACGCACCTGCGCGCCAGCCATGGAGATAATCAGCGACACGGCTCGCAGTAACATCCCGGCACTCGGCTACGCCGGGACCTATGCTATCGCGAACGTTTTGCTAACGCTGGCGGGAACATTAATCGTTATTATCTGGCCGTTATTGCCCTTATAAAATTTTTTTACTGACGTCCAGAACTTTTTTTCCCGACCACAGTCTGAATAAGTGCCACTGCTTTTCTTTGAAATCCCCAAATTGTGGAGCCCGCTGGTCTTTTTCCCAGCGGGTTTTTTTATGCCTTTCTCCTGCCCGCCCTGCCTGGACACTAAAACATCATTAAACTTAAACCGTTTTGCAACCTTAACGCAGATTAAGAACCTTGTGATGGACTCTCTGACCGTCTGCACGCAGGATAGGCAGCTTATTTTGTTAGCAGTATGTGCTAGCAGATGCGACAGACTCAATCCGGTTTCGCTCGTTGGCTTAAGCCCTTTTTCCCGGATTGAGAGAATCTGAACATCAGTAAGAGGAACCGATCCCGTAATGGAAGAATTGAACCGCACCCTGTTTATGGCAATTAACGCAACACCGGATTCGCCTCACTGGTTATTGCAGCTTGCCATCTTCATCGCCAGAGACTTAATCGCCATCGTTCCGCTGCTGATTGTGGCACTGTGGCTGTGGGGACCGCGCGATCGGGTTGCCTCACAACGTGTGCTGGTATTAAAAACCGGCATTGCGCTGCTGTACGCGCTCGCCATCTCCTGGTGCGTTGGGCAGCTGTTACCGCATCCGCGCCCTTTCGCGATCAATTTTGGTCATCAGTTTCTTGCGCACGCGGCCGATGACTCCTATCCCAGCGATCACGGCACCACGATTTTCACCTTTGCGCTGGCTTTCCTGTTCTGGCATCGGCTCTGGTCGGGCATCATTCTGATGGTGGTCGCCACCGCAATCGCCTGGTCCCGTGTTTACCTTGGGGTTCACTGGCCAATGGATATGCTGGGCGGTTTTCTGGTGGGAATGCTGGGTTGCCTGGCGTCACACCTTGCCTGGCAACTGTATGGCGAACGCCTGCTCAATATCATCAACCCGCTCTATCGGGCGCTGTTCGCTTTACCGATTCGTAAAGGCTGGACACAAGGTTAAAAACAGGGGACGCCGCGGCGTCCCCTGTTTTTAGCTGAACCACTTTCCGAACCAGCCATTAAACTTCATCATCACAAAATCAATGATGCGGCTGAAGAAGCCGCCTTCCGGCACATCCTGCAACACCACCAGCGGACGCTGTTCGATCGTTTTACCGTCCAGTTGAAAATCAATAGTGCCCACGACCTGGTTTTTCTTCAACGGCGCCTCAAGCTGCGGCGATGTCAGGCTGTAGCTGGCTTTGAGGTTTTTCATCTGCCCTTTAGGAATGGTCAGTGCCGCGTCTTTTTCCACACCCAGGTTGACCTGATTATGTTCGCCAAACCAGACGCGCTGCTGGGCAAAAGGCGCACCCGCTTTAATTGGGGTCACGGTTTCAAAGAAGCGGAAGCCCCACGTCAGTAATTTTTCACTTTCCCGGAAGCGAATGGCATCGCTGGCGGTGCCCAGCACAACCGAGATCAGTCGCATATCGCCTTCGGTGGCTGAAGCGACCAGGTTATTTCCCGCGCCAGAAGTGTGGCCGGTTTTAATCCCATCCACCTTCAGATTGCTGCTCCAGAGCAGACGGTTGCGGTTCATCTGACGAATATTGTTAAAGGTAAACTCTTTTTCCTTGTTCAGGGCGTACTCTTCCGGCACATCCCGAATCAGCGCCTGGCCAATCAGCGCCATGTCCCGCGCGGTGCTGTACTGTCCGTCGGCATCCAGACCATGCACCGTCATAAAGTGGGTGTTTTTCAGGCCAAGCGCTTTCACATAGTTATTCATCAGACCGATAAAGGAATCCTGACTGCCGGCAACATAGTCCGCCAGCGCGATGCAGGCATCGTTCCCGGACTGGATCACAATCCCTTTGTTCAGCTCATGCACCGGGATACGATCGCCGGGCTTCAGAAACATCAGAGAAGAGCCCCGCAGTTTAGGATTGCCGGTAGCCCAGGCATCCTGCCCCACTGTTACCATATCGTCAGGTTTAATTTTGCCGGATTTGATTGCCTGGCCAACCACATAGCTGGTCATCATTTTTGTCAGGCTGGCAGGATCGAGTCGCTGATCGGCATTGGATTCGGTCAGCACTTTGCCGCTGGCGTAGTCAATTAAAATCCAGGCTTTGGCGTCAATTTGAGGGGCGGCCGGTGCCTGTTCCGCGAAAACAGCCATTGGCGCAACGAGTAGCAAAGAGGTTGCAGCAATACGCCGCAGGTGAGATGAAAAGCAAGTATTTGTCATGGGCTTGGCCGGATTGTCCTTAGTAAAACGAGAGTCAAAGGCTTAACACCTTCTGTAAGAACGCTACCCGCTGGCGTCAATGAAAAAAACCGCTTAATCGTAAAGTTTTATAGATTTTAGTAGATTAACCCTGGCAAGCGTGCCTCGCGCGTGCCATTTTCCCTCACGAATGTCGCACATAAAAATGCGCTAAATTCTGATTTTTTAATCAGAAAGTTAAGGCCGTCACAAAACTGGGTTACCCTGACTTTATTCAATTGAGGAGAACCCCTATGGATCTAGCCCTGTTTGATCTGGACGAAACGCTGATTAGTGAGGACAGTACCGGCCTGTGGCTACGCTGGCTGGTCTCACAAGGCTTTGCCTCTAGTGACCTGATTGATGAAGAACAGGAATTAATGCGTCAATATTATGCCGGGACGCTGTCGATTGATGAGTACATGCATAAAACCCTTTCCCCGCTGACCGGCATGGCGACGATGACGGTGGAAGGATGGGTTCGACGCTTTATCCACCGTGATATCATGCCGCGCGTTTACCCGGAAGCCCGGGCGCGGCTTGACTGGCATCAGGCGCGCGGTGACAGAATTATCGTGATCTCCGCCAGCGGCGAACATCTGGTGAATCCTATCGCCAGCCAGCTCGGTGCCTGCGGGGCCCTGGCCATTGGTGTCGAAGTGGTGGACGAACGTTACAGCGGCAACACCTACGGCACCCTGACGTTTCAGCATGGCAAAGTGAAGCGGGTAGAAGAATGGAAAGCCGCGCGCCCTGCCGAAACCTACGCGCACACCTGGGCTTACAGTGATTCCATGAACGACCTGCCCATGCTGGCGCAGGCCGACTATGCACACGTAATTAATCCGGCGGAACCGCTGTTACAGGAAGCCGAAAAGCGCGGCTGGCAGGTCTGCCACTGGGCTCGCTGAGTTAACCGCGGGACGCGCTGGCGTCCTGCGTCAACCCAACCCTGAGCAATTTACCGTTAGCCTCATCCGTCAGTAAATAGAGATAGCCATCGGGCCCCTGACGGACATCGCGGATCCGCTCATTGCGCCCGTCCAGCAACCGTTGTTCTTCGACGACCTTCTCGCCGTTGATATGCAACCGAATCAGGTTCTTCTCTTTCAGCGCGCCAATAAACAGCGAATTTTTCCACTGTGGAAAACGTGCGCTGTTATAAAACGCCATACCGCTGATCGCTGGCGAGACTTTCCAGTAAAACGCCGGCTGTTCCGTGCCTGCCACATGCGTGCCTTTGGATTCCGGCACCTTACTGCCGTTGTAATCAATGCCGTAGGTTGCCAGCGGCCAGCCATAATTTTTGCCCTTCTGAATAATATTTACCTCATCGCCACCGCGGGGACCATGCTCACTTTCCCACATCACCTGAGTCCAGGGATTCAGTGCCAGCCCCTGAGGATTGCGTAAACCATAGGCCCAGATTTCGGGGCGCGCGCCGGGTTTATTGACGAAGGGATTATCGTTTGGCACGCTGCCGTCCGCGTTCAGGCGCAGCAGCTTGCCCTGAAGTTTATCGAGGTCCTGTGCGGCACTGCTGACAAAGTTGTCGCCAAAGGCAATCCATAAAAAGCCCTGACGATCGAAGGCCAGCCGGGTGCCGATATTGTTACCGCTAGAGAGGCGCGGCGTTTGCTGAATCACCTCATGAAAATCGGTTAACTGGCGGTTATCAGGGCTGAGTTTGCCGTAGCCCACCACGGCGCCGGCCTTGCCGTTGCTGTCCGCTTCGGTATAGCTGAGCCAGACGCGGCGGCTCTGGGCAAAATCGGGGGCCAGCACCACGTCCAGCAGTCCGCTCTGACGCTGCGCCCAGACCTTTGGCACGCCCTGAATCGGTTCGGACAAGCCGCTGTCAGGCCGCCAGCTGCGCAGTTGGCCGGATCGTTCAGTAATCAGCAACGTCTGATTATCGGGCAAAAACGCCACAGACCAGGGGTGATCCAGCTTATCCTGAAGCACCTCAACCTTAAGGTCACTCGCCCACAGCGGGCTGGAAAAGAGTAATGCGCCACTCAATAACAACGGGGTCGGAATACGAACCATAGTCTTCTCCTGACAGCGTGCAGTGCTGTTAAGCGTAGTCAGACCGTCTGGAATGCAGTAAAGGATTTACAAAAGATTAAACAAGGCGTTGGCAGCAGGATGGGCAATGGCATGCGCTGGGAAAACCGACCGAAAAGGGATCGTGAAGAGAAAAGAAGAGACCGCCCGAAAAGTGATCGTGAAGAGAAGAGACCGCCCGCAGTAAGATAGCGGGCGGAAGCGGTTATTCGAAACAGGTATCGGGATTTTCCGCCAGTGAGATAAACTCTTTACCGCCTGGCGTCAGCGCCAGAATCGTACCGCTCTCAATATCGTACACCCAGCCGTGCAGGCGCAGCTTGCCCTGACGTAACCCGACCGAAACTGACGGGTGGGTTTTCATGTTGTTCAGCTGGGCAATCACGTTTTCCTGCACCATTTCGTTGAGCTTCTTCTCAGGCGAATCGTATTCACGCTGCTCAACCACCGCTTTTGCCGCATCGGCATAACGCAGCCAGTGCTCGACGGCTGGCATAGAATCCATACAGGCACAGGAGGCGATAGCGTTCATCGCGCCACAGTTTGAGTGACCACAGATAATGATGTCAGAAACCCCCAGCGCCATTACGGCATACTCAATTGTCGCTGACACGCCGCCCGGTTCCGGACCAAAAGAGGGCACAATGTTGCCCGCATTACGGATGACGAACAGCTGTCCGGGTTCCTGCTGAGTAACGAGTTCCGGCACCAGACGGCTGTCTGAGCAAGAGATAAACAGCGCTTTTGGATTCTGATTAGATGCCAGACTTTTAAAAAGCGCCTTTCTTTCGGGAAAGACTGTCTGCTGAAAACTCAGAAACCCGTTGATGATCTCTTTCATTATTTTGCTCTCACATTGTCCACGTCATGATCTGAAGAAACGACGCCTTCAGTACTGGTTAAGCGATTCATTATTAATGAAAACAAGCAAATATCAACTTAGAATGTGACCAAAATCGCTGTCGTAAAGTTAAAGATGTTTAATATTTATCCACCTGATTATTCGGTGTTTATTAGAAATTCTTTTACACAACGGTGAGTTACTGACTTTCGGTTGCCCTCGTGTTCTGCCGTCCGACCCCGGGCGATGGGTGCAGACCTTTACGGGTTTTTGCGTTACTTTACGCTTAACTAATCCCTTACAGATAACGCTACAATTTTCATCACAACACAGGTAAAATCGCGCGCCATTGCTGTGCTGAACCGGAAACCACCTTATGTCCACTACCAATACACTGCCGCCGCGCGTCGGATTTGTCTCGCTCGGCTGTCCAAAAAACCTTGTCGACTCAGAGCGCATCCTGACGGAACTGCGCACCGAGGGTTATGAGGTGGTACCACGCTATGACGATGCTGAAATCGTTATTGTTAACACCTGCGGATTTATCGACAGCGCCGTCCAGGAATCTCTGGAAGCGATCGGTGAAGCCCTGAACGAAAACGGTAAGGTCATCGTGACCGGCTGTCTGGGCGCCAAAGTCGATCAAATTCGTGAGGTGCATCCGAAGGTGCTGGAGATTACAGGTCCACACAGCTATGAACAGGTGCTGTCGCATGTGCATCGCTACGTGCCTAAGCCGCAGCACAACCCGTTCCTGAGCCTGGTGCCGGAACAGGGCGTGAAGCTGACGCCGCGCCATTACGCCTACCTGAAGATTTCTGAAGGCTGTAACCATCGCTGCACCTTCTGCATTATTCCTTCGATGCGTGGCGATCTCGACAGCCGTGCCATTGGTGAAGTACTGGATGAAGCGAAACGTCTGGTTGAAGCCGGTGTGAAAGAGTTGCTGGTGATTTCACAGGATACCTCGGCCTACGGCGTGGACGTGAAGCACCGGACGGGCTTCTGGAACGGTGCGCCGGTAAAAACCAGCATGGTCAGCCTGTGTGAGCAGTTAGCCAAACTCGGCGTCTGGGTCCGCCTGCATTACGTCTATCCGTATCCCCACGTTGATGACGTTATTCCGCTGATGGCTGAAGGCAAAATTCTGCCGTATCTCGATATTCCGTTACAGCATGCCAGCCCACGCATTCTTAAACTGATGAAACGTCCTGGCGCAGTAGAACGGACGCTGGAGCGCATTAAGCGCTGGCGTGAAATCTGCCCTGAGTTAACCCTGCGCTCAACCTTTATCGTTGGCTTCCCCGGTGAAACCGAAGAAGACTTCCAGATGCTGCTGGACTTCATTAAAGAAGCCCGTCTGGATCGCGTAGGCTGTTTCCAGTACAGCCCGGTCGAAGGCGCAACGGCGAACCAGTTGCCCGATCCGGTTGATGAAGCTGTTAAGCAAGAGCGTTACGACCGCTTTATGCAGTTGCAGCAGCAGATCTCTGCTGAACGCCTGCAGGAAAAAGTGGGACGCGAGATTATGGTCATCATTGATGAGGTCGATGAAGAAGGTGCGATTGGTCGTAGCATGGCTGATGCGCCAGAAATCGACGGCGCCGTTTACCTGAACGGCGAGAGCAACGTTAAGCCGGGTGATGTCCTGCGCGTGAAGGTGGAACACGCAGACGAATACGATTTGTGGGCCAGCCGCGCTTAACCGTACTTCTGCTGGTGCGCTTTTTTGCGCGCCAGGTAGTCATCATCAGCACGTAGCTTGTCCCAGTATGCTTTGAAAATGGCCGCCGCAGCGGCCTTTTCTTCGTCCCTGCCCCAGGGCAATTCCTTCCCCTGGGCATCGTATTTCCGTCCGCCCTTGTGGTTGCTGTAGCGACGCGCGCGGGTATAACCCATCTGGATAAATTTGCGTGCCATGTCCATGCCGACAAAATCATCCTGCTGGCGATAGGCTTCGAACAGCGCCATGATTTCTTCTGCCGAAGCTTTGGCAACCTCAACGGTACGAAAACGCCAGTGCGGTAAGATCTCGCCCTTATAAGGCTGGACCATGAGCACGCCCTGCTCTCCGCGCCCCACCTGATAACGCTCAGGCTGCTTGCGAAAATCGATGGTGCTGAAGTCCTGGTCATAATCAAAAGGTTTCATGTCTTAAGTTTAGGATCAAGTGCGTCACGTAGCCCGTCGCCAAGTAAATTAAAGGCTAAAACCGTAAAAAAAATGGCCAGCGCCGGAAAAATCGCCACATGCGGCGCAATGACCATATCGGCCCGCGCTTCGTTGAGCATGGCACCCCACTCCGGCGTGGGCGGTTGCGCGCCCAGTCCCAAAAATGACAGGCTTGCCGCCGTGATAATCGAGGTACCGATGCGCATAGTGAAGTACACCACAATGGACGATACCGTCCCTGGCAACAGGTGGCGCAGGATAATCGTCCAGTCGGATGCCCCGATGCTGCGTGCAGACTCGATATAGGTTTGATGTTTCAGCACCAGCGTATTGCCGCGCACCAGACGGGCAAACGCTGGAATACTGAAGATCGCCACGGCGATAATCACGTTGCTGATACCGGTGCCCATAATGGCCACCACGGCAATGGCGAGCAGAATACCGGGAAAGGCAAACAGTACGTCACAAACGCGCATGGTTATCCTGTCCCACCAGCCTTCGTAGTAGCCCGCCAGCAGGCCCGCCAGGGTGCCGATAAACGCGCCTATTGCCACGGAGACAAAACCGGCAATCAGCGAAATTCGGGTGCCCACGAGTACGCGGCTGAAAATATCGCGGCCCAGTGAGTCCACGCCAAACCAGTGCATCAGGGAAGGCCCGTCATTCAGGCGGTCATAGTCAAAATAATTTTCAGCGTCGAACGGCGCAATGGCCGGTGCCGTGAATGCCAACACAATCAGCACCAGCACGAAGAGACCGGCCAGCAACGCCACGGGCTGATGGCGAAAGCGCCGCCAGAACTCGCGCCACGGTGTTCTCACCCGGTTGCCGTTTAACAGCGGCATACTTTTTAATGCCGCTTCCCGTCGCCAGTTTTTCATCAGGTGTCCTTAAAGCGAATCGCCGGGTTAATGACGGCATACAACATATCGACAAACAGGTTAATCAGGATAAACTCCAGCGAAAACAGCAGCACCTCCGCCTGAATGACCGGATAGTCACGCATCTGCACTGAATCCACCAGCAGACGCCCCAACCCCGGCCAGTTGAACACCACCTCCACCACAATCGACCCGCCCAGCAGGAAACCAAACTGCAGGCCCATCATGGTCACTACCGGAATCATGGCATTCCGTAATCCGTGTTTAATCACCACGCCGGATTCACGCACCCCTTTCGCGCGCGCGGTGCGCATGTAATCTTCCTGCATCACCTCAACAAAAGAGGCCCGGGTAAAACGCGCCATGACGGCGGCGACGGCCGCCCCCAGGGTAACGGAAGGCAAAATGTAGTGCTGCCAGCTATCGGCTCCCACCGTGGGAAGCCAGCCCAGTTGGACAGAAAACACCTGCATCAGCAGCATGCCAAGGGCAAACGCCGGAAAGGAAATGCCCGAAACCGCCAGCGTCATGCCCAGGCGGTCCGGCCAGCGATTACGCCACACCGCAGAAACAATGCCAATCGCCATTCCCAGGATCACCGCCCATACCATACTAACTAAGGTCAGCCATAAGGTTGGCATAAAGCGGGTGGCGATTTCCTGTGAAACCGGCCGCCTCGACACCAGCGACTGGCCAAAATCCCCCTGTAGGGCATTGACGACAAAGTGCCAGAACTGCAGTGGCAGCGGTTGATCCAGCCCCAACTCCTGGCGTACCAGCGCGACGACGGAGGCATCGGCTTCCTGGCCGGCAATCAGGCGTGCGGGATCCCCTGGCAGTAAGTGCACAAACATAAACACCAGCACCGCCACGATAAACAGCGTGGGAATCAGGCCCAGCAGTCGTTTCAGAAAATAGTTAAACATGTCAGATCCTACACAGCCGCCAGCCGTCGCGGCTGGCCTGCCCGCCCGCTTCAGCACACACGGCAAAAGCGGGCATTACACGGCCCGCTCAGGTTTGGCTGTGGGCCGTGCCCCCTCGCGTCAACCTGAACGGGTCCGCCGGGTTACTTCAGCTCGGCATCGTCAAAACTAAATGAGGTATCCGGCATCATATAAAAGCCACTCAGGTTTTTGCTGTGGGCTGAAACCAACTGCTCCACCACCAGTGGAATCCAGGGATGATCGTTCCAGATCGTATCCTGCGCATCTTTGTAGAGTTTGGCTTTTTGCTTGCTGTCGGTGGTTTTCAACGCATCGGCCAGATCCTTATCGACTTTCGGATTGCTGTAGAAGGCAGTATTAAAGATCGCTGGCGGCCAGGCGGTGGTGGCAAACAGCGGCGTTAATGCCCAGTCAGCTTCCCCGGTGGAGGCAGACCAGCCGGTATAAAACATGCGTACGCCGCTCTCTTTCTGACCTTTGCCTTCCACTTCCGCCGCGCGCTGTCCCGCATCCATGGCGGTAACCTTCACCTTAACGCCCACCTGTGCCAGCTGCTGCTGCACAAACTGCAGAACTTTCTGTGCCGTACTGTGGTTGTGAGAGGACCAGAGCGTGGTTTCAAACCCGTTCGGATAGCCGGCTTCTTTCAGCAACGCTTTTGCTTTGGCAGGATCATAGGGAATGGGCGGATAGGTTTGAGCGTACTCAATCGATGGCGGCACAATACCCGTAGCCGGTGTGGCATAACCGGCAAACGCGACTTTGACCAGGGCCTGACGATTAATCGCGTATTCCAGCGCCTCACGCACCTTGGGATTATCGAAAGGCTTTTGTGTCACGTTCAGGCTGATATAGCGCTGCATGATCGAGGGCGAGACCACCACGTCAAGCTTGCTGTTTTTCTCCAGCAGTTTGGCCTGCTCGTAGGGCACCGGGAATGCAAAGTTCGCCTCGCCCGTTTGCAGCATGGCCGCACGGGTGTTGTTATCCACCACCGGACGCCACGTGATACTGTCGAGTTTTGGATAGCCCTTCTTCCAGTAGCCATCCCATTTTTTTACCTTAACAAAGTCGGTCTGGTTCCAGGTGACGAATTCAAACGGCCCGGTTCCCACCGGATGGAACCCAATCTCCTTACCATATTTTTTCAACGCAGCGGGCGAGATCATCGCGGCGGCCGGGTGCGCCAGAATATTGATAAAGGCCGAGAAAGGCTGTTTGAGCGTGATTTTTACCGTCACAGGATCGACGGCTTCCGTGCTGGCGATATATTTGAACAGGTTATAGCGTTTCAGATGATTATCGGGATTACTGGCACGGTCGAGGTTGGCCTTCACCGCCTCGGCATTAAAGTCGGTGCCATCCTGAAACTTCACGCCGGAGTGCAGTTTAATCGTATAGGTCAGACCATCCTCGCTCACCTGGTAGCTGTCCGCCAGAACGTTGATGCGCTTCATGTCTTTATCAAAGCCGAACAGCCCCTGATAGAACGACTTTGCGACCGCCTGCGACAGCGTATCGTTAGCGTCGTAGGGATCGAGGGTGGTGAAATTAGAGGCCACGGCAATGACCGCATCCTGTGCGGCCCAAGCGGGTAACGCCATTGCACTGCTGAGTACGCCCGCTGCCAGTAAGCCTTTTCGCATCGTTATCTGCATTGTCTTCTCCTTGTTATCCCTGTCTGATTTGTCGCCGTAGCGACGGCTTAGTTATTCAGGTCGCGCGCTGGCGTGACGTGCCACGAAATGGCCGGGCGCGACTTCCATCAGCGAAACCGTTTCGGGTTCGTCGCCCAATGAACGAATTGGGCTGGGGATCTCATCGACCAATAAACTGCGCTCGCGCTGCCGCTGCGACGGATCGGCAATCGGCACGGCGGCCATAAGCTTTTTGGTGTAAGGATGCTGCGGGCGTTCAAACACCGCCTGACGCGGCCCCATCTCGACGATTTGTCCAAGATACATCACCGCAACACGATGGCTGATGCGCTCAACGACCGCCATGTCATGGGAAATAAACAAAAATGCGATGCCAAACTCGCGCTGTAAATCCAGCATCAGGTTAATAATCTGTGCCTGAATAGACACATCCAGCGCCGAAACCGACTCATCGGCAATCACCACTTTCGGGTTCAGCGCCAGCGCCCGCGCAATGCAAATACGCTGCCGCTGGCCGCCGGAGAACTCATGGGGATAGCGCCTTGCATGCTCCGGCAATAACCCGACCTTTTCCAGCAACCACGCGACGCGCTGCTCTGCTTCATGGCGCGGCATCACCTTGTGGACCAGCAGTGGCTCCATAACAGAGAAGCCGACGGTCAGGCGAGGATCCAGCGACGCATAGGGATCCTGAAAAATAAACTGAATATCGCGCCGCAGATGGGCCAGAGCAGGACCGGAGAGATCGTTTATGCGCTGACCGTTAAAGGTGATACTGCCGCCCTGGCTGGCAACCAGCTTTAGCAGGGAGCGTCCGGTGGTGGATTTTCCGCATCCGGACTCCCCTACCAGCGCCAGCGTTTCACCTGCGTAGAGATCAAAACTGACATTCTCGACCGCGTGTACCCGACTTTTCACCCGGTTAAATAACCCTGAGCGGATATCAAACCGCGTGACCAGATTGCGTACCTGTAAAATCGGTGGCCGATCGTGGCGTACGGTATTCTGTGGTACTGCCGGTTCGTCATCGCTGCCAATCAGCGGGAACCTGGCGGGCAGCGGCTGGCCCCGCATGGCACCCAGCGCCGGTACGGCGGCCAGTAGGGCGCGCGTGTAAGCCTGGCAGGGCGCACTGAACAGCTGAGCCGTTTCGGCATTTTCCACCACTTCGCCACGGTACATCACCTGTACCCGGTCAGCCATTTCAGCCACTACGCCCATATCGTGAGTGATAAAAATCACCCCCATCCGCATCTCTTTTTGCAGTTCGCGAATCAGTTGCAGAATCTGCGCCTGAATCGTCACGTCAAGCGCGGTGGTGGGTTCATCTGCAATCAGCAGCGCAGGTTGACATGACAGCGCCATGGCAATCATTACGCGCTGACGCATGCCGCCCGAGAGCTGGTGGGGAAAGCGGCGCAGAATCTTTTGCGCATCGGGAATACGTACCCTGTCGAGCATGCGACGCGCTTCTGCCAGCGCCCCGGCGTGGGATTGGCCCTGATGAAGACGAATGGATTCGGCAATCTGCTCACCAACAGAGAACACCGGATTAAGCGACGTCATGGGTTCCTGGAAGATCATCGCCATATCGGCACCGCGCACCTGCCGCATCTGACCGCGCGGCATGCGCATCAGATCCCGTACCTCGCCGTTACGACCGCGCAACAGGATCTCGCCGCTGACGTCTCCGCCGGCCTGCTCAATCAGGCGCATCAACGCCAGCGAGGTCACTGACTTGCCCGAACCAGATTCGCCCACCAGGGCCAGGGTTTTACCCCGGTAGACGTCAAGGGAAAGATGGCGTACAGCCTGGGTGACTACGCCATCGTTTTCAAAACGCACGTTGAGATCGCGTACGGCCAGCACCTGCTCGTCGGTCAATACTGTTGTGCCAGACAGGCTGTTGTGGAGGGCCTCACGATTAGCTTTCACGGTAAATTGCCACCTCTGCGGCCTCATCTGTGCGGGCATAAGCCCGGTACATGCCTTCGCTGTTGAAAGGCAGCGCGACGTTGCCCTCACGATCAACTGCAATCAGCCCGCCGCTGCCGCCTAACTCCAGCACGCTGTCGTGAATAACATTCACGCTGGCCTGTTGTAACGTGCGTCCACCGTAGCGCATCTGCGCCGCCACATCGTAAGCGGCCAGCGTGCGGATAAACACTTCTCCGGTGCCGGTACAGGACACCGCAACGCTGTCGTTGCTGGCATAGCAACCCGCACCGGGTAAGGGCGAGTCGCCAATGCGGCCAACCTGTTTATTGGTCATCCCGCCGGTAGAGGTGGCGGCGGCGAGATTGCCGTCGTTGTCCAGCGCAACCGCGCCCACCGTGCCGAACTTACGGTCCGGATCAAGGGGATCGCCGCCCTGGGCCGCACCATCATGGTCCAACAGCGCGGTATCGCTGCCGAGCGCGCGCTGCAGTTGCTCCCAACGTTCAGGCGTAGAAAAGAAATCAGGTTCAACCTGCTCAAGGCCTTGTGCCCGGGCAAACGCTTCAGCGCCCTCGCCCGCCAACAACACGTGCGGGCTGTTTTCCAACAGCGCGCGGGCCGCCAGCACCGGATTGCGTATACGCGATACGCCCGCCACTGCGCCGGCCTGTAACGTCCGGCCATCCATGATGCAGGCATCCAGTTCATGGGTGCCCTGCCGCGTAAACACCGCGCCTTTACCTGCATTGAATAACGGGCACTCCTCAAGCCTGCGCACCGCCTCAGTCACCGTATCCAGCGCAGAAGCCCCCTGAGCCAGCATGCTCTGCCCGTGCGTCACAATGTCGTAAAGCGCCTGTCGGTATGCCTGCTCTTTTTCTGCGCTCATGGCGGCACGGGTAATTGCCCCCGCACCGCCATGAATGGCGATCGCTGCTTTAGCCATACTGCGTTACCCTGTGGTTGCATCAGAAGGAAAAACACTGATTTTGAATGGTTTTAACTCGGTTTGGACCATTTTTGAATATAGAAAGCCCGCTATAGGTTGTAAAGCGGAAACTGACAATGCGCTAATAACCTTTCGTTGTGCCTTATGCCGATGTGACTCTGAAGGGAAAAGTCACCATAATAGACAGCCCTTGCAACAGACAAGCTGAGAATAGAATGGAAAGCTTTACTGCCGGACTGATTTCCCTTGAGGACGCGCAACAAAAGATGCTGGCGTCGCTAACGCCCATCACAGACTCGCTTGAGCTGAGCCTGCCAGACGCGGCCGGGCGCATTACTGCCTGCGCGGTCACGTCACCGATCGATGTTCCCCCTTTCAACAACTCGGCGATGGATGGTTACGCCGTCAGGCTGGCTGATATTGAGAGTAACCAGCCTCTACCGGTTGCAGGTAAAGCCTTTGCCGGGGCCCCGTTTAGCGGTGAATGGCCCGCGGGTAGCGTGATCAGAATAATGACGGGTGCCCCTGTACCTGCCGGTTGTGACGCGGTCGTTATGCAGGAGGAAACCCGTCTGCAGGATGAGAAGGTGATTATCACCGCCCCGGTCAACGCCGGACAAAATATCCGGCTGACGGGTGACGATATTCGGGCTGGCCATCAGGTGCTGGCGGCGGGCGTGCGTCTGGGTGCTGCCGAACTGCCCTTACTGGCCTCGCTGGGGATCGCGACCGTGCGGGTGCTGCGTAAACTGCGCGTCGCGATTTTTTCCACCGGCGACGAACTTCAGCCTGTGGGCCAGCCGTTAGCGGCGGGGCAAATCTATGACACCAACCGTTTTGCGATTTCGCTGATGCTGCACAAGCTGGGATGCGAGGTTATCGATCTGGGCATTATCAAAGACGATCCTGCTGCACTGCGTGCGGCCTTTACCGAAGCCGATCGCCAGGCTGATGTGGTCATCAGTACCGGCGGCGTTTCGGTGGGCGAAGCCGATTTCACCAAAACGATGCTGGAAGAACTCGGCGTGATTCGCTTCTGGAAGCTGGCGATGAAACCCGGTAAACCTTTTGCTTTTGGTCGTCTGGCGAACAGCTGGTTCTGCGGCTTACCCGGAAATCCGGTTTCTGCCGTAGTGACCTTCTATCAACTGGTGCAGCCGCTGCTGTCCACCCTGACGGGACAAACGGCTGCCGCGCTGCCGCCCCGCCAGCGCGTACGCACGGCAACCGCGTTGAAAAAATCGCCTGGCCGGCTGGATTTCCAGCGTGGCGTTCTGCGGCAAAACAGCCAGGGTGAACCAGAGGTTGTCAGCACCGGCGCGCAGGGCTCCCATGTCTACAGCTCTTTTTCTCAGGCCAACTGCTTTATTGTGCTGGAACGCGATCGCGGCCCTGTTGAAGCAGGTGAATGGGTGGATGTCGAACCCTTTAATACGCTGCTGGAGGGGTAAATGCTGCCCGAACTGAGCCACGAAGAGATGCTGCGCTACAACCGACAGATTGTATTGCGTGGTTTTGACTTTGACGGTCAGGAACGATTAAAAGCCAGTCATGTGCTGATTGTCGGGCTGGGCGGTTTAGGCTGTGCGGCCTCGCCCTATCTGGCAGCAGCGGGCGTGGGCAATCTTACGCTAGTGGACTTTGATACGGTCTCACTTTCTAATCTGCAGCGACAGATTTTGCATTACGATGCCGATATTGGCCGCGCCAAGGTGGAATCCGCCCGGGAAACGCTGGCCGCCATTAATCCTCACTGCCAGTTACAGGCTGTGCAGGGTCAACTGGACGATGAGGCGCTCAACGCCCTGATTGCCCGGCAGCAGGTGGTGGTGGACTGCACGGACAATGTGGCGGTGCGCGAGCAAATTAACCGGTTATGCTACCAGTTGAAAGTGCCGCTGGTCTCAGGCGCGGCGATTCGTATGGAAGGCCAGCTCAGCGTATTTGACTGGCAACCCGATACGCCCTGTTATCGCTGCATCAGCCGGCTGTTTGGCGCCCAGGTTCTGAGCTGTGTGGAGGCCGGCGTAATGGCGCCGCTGGTGGGCGTGGTGGGTGCGATGCAGGCGATGGAAACCCTGAAGCTGCTGACGCACTTCGGCTCACCTGCGCGCTCACGTTTGCTGATGTACGATGCGCTGAGCGCGGAGTTTCGTACCCTGAAGGTCGCGCAGGATCCCCATTGTGAAGTCTGCGGACATCATGACTGAGCCGTTAATTGATAGGGTTCATGCGTAAAGCGGAGGGGGCTACAGGTCAGGTAAAGAAAGGACTTTAAGCCGGATCGCCGCAGGCAATCCACCCTGACGCACGGACCCAAACGATAACGGGGTAGCCATCGCTACCCCGTTATCGTTAGACGATGCCCTGGCTACGCAGGTAATCTTCATAATTACCGGTAAAGTCCACAATGCGATCGGCTTTGATTTCCATCACTCGCGTCGCCAGTGAACTGACGAACTCACGGTCATGAGATACAAAAATCAGCGTACCTTCATACATTTCCAGCGCCATGTTTAATGACTCAATGGATTCCATATCAAGGTGGTTTGTCGGCTCATCCATAATCAGGATGTTGGGCTTTTCCATCATCAGCTTGCCAAACAGCATCCGACCTTTTTCCCCACCGGACAGCACCTTAGCCGGTTTTTTAATATCGTCCTGTGAAAACAGGAGGCGGCCAAGAATCCCACGCACGGCCTGTTCATCATCGCCCTGCTGTTTCCACTGGCTCATCCAGTCAAATACCGTCAGGTCGTTAGCAAAATCGTCTGCATGATCCTGGGCATAATAACCAATCTTCGCGTTTTCAGACCATTTAACGCTGCCGCTTTCCGGCGTCAGTTCACCGACCAGCGTTTTTAACAGTGTGGATTTACCAATACCGTTAGCGCCGAGGATCGCCAGCTTTTCGCCCACTTCCAGCAACAGATTTAAATTTTTAAACAGCGGACCGTTATCAAACCCTTTCGTCAACGCTTCGACTTCCAGCGCATTACGGAACAGTTTCTTATCCTGTTCGAATCGAATATACGGGTTCTGACGACTGGAGGCTTTTACCTCTTCCAGCTTTATTTTGTCCATCTGTTTCGCACGCGATGTCGCCTGACGTGATTTAGAGGCATTAGCACTAAAACGGCTGACAAAGGATTGCAGATCGGCAATTTGTGCTTTTTTCTTGGCGTTATCCGATAACAGTCGCTCACGCGCCTGGGTGGCAGCGGTCATATATTCATCATAATTACCAGAATAAACACGCAGTTCGCCGTAGTCCAAATCAGCCATGTGGGTACAGACCATATTGAGGAAGTGACGGTCGTGCGAAATGATAATCATGGTGCTGTCGCGTTCGTTGAGGACCTGCTCCAGCCAGCGAATAGTATCGATATCCAGGTTGTTAGTCGGTTCGTCCAGCAGCAAAATATCCGGGTTGGAAAACAATGCCTGAGCCAGGAGAACACGTAATTTAAAACCCGGGGCAATTTCGCTCATTGGGCCATAATGCTGCTCTACCGGAATACCGACGCCCAGTAATAATTCACCGGCGCGCGGTTCAGCGCTGTAGCCATCCATTTCACCATACAGCACTTCAAGGTCGGCGACTTTGTAGCCTTCCTCTTCTGTCATTTCAGGTAAGGAATAAATACGGTCACGTTCCTGCTTCACTTCCCATAATTCATGGTGCCCCATGATGACCGTATCTAACACGCTATATTCTTCGAAGGCGAACTGATCCTGACGTAATTTACCAATACGTTCATTAGGATCGTAAGAGACATTGCCGCCTGATGGCACCAAATCGCCACCCAAAATCTTCATGAAGGTGGATTTTCCGCTGCCGTTCGCACCGATTAAACCGTAACGATTACCGCCGCCAAATTTTACGGAGATATTTTCGAACAGTGGCTTGCTGCCAAACTGCATGGTGATATTGCTGCTAACTAACACGGCGTTGACCTTAGTGAAGAGAGTGGATGGAAAAACGGCGGCTATTATGCCAGATGTGACGTAGCGCACGCCAGTCTCCGGCAAGGATTGCCTGAGTGTCCCTTGAAAACGCGCAACTTTTAATTATCGTCCTGCACGGTTTCCTGCAGCTGGCGCGCAGGTCGCATCGGGTTGCCACGCATGCCACAGACGTTGCCGTCACGCACGACGAGATTAATTAACGTGTGGAGATCGTAAACAGGGAAACGGCACGCAGGGTTTTTTAAATAAAAAAAGCCGGGAACATAAATGCACCCGGCTACCGCTTACAAGGATTGTGTCGATTAATCGATCAGGAAACTGTCCAGGCTTTTACCTTCATCCAGCGCTTTTTTAATAGCTGCTGGGGTGCGGCCCTGGCCGGTCCATGATTTTTTCTCGCCGTTTTCATCGGTGTAAGAATATTTAGCCGGACGCGGCGCACGCTTAGTGCGTTTTTTACCCTGCTCCAGGGCACCTAATAATTCATTAGGATCGATGCCGTCAGCCAGCAACATTTCGCGATATTTAGATAACTTCTCTTCTTTTTCACGATTCTGCTGCTCTTCAGCGTGAGCTTCTTCACGGCGTTCAGTCACAACGACGGTCAATTTCTCAAGAATCTCTTCCAGATCGCTCAGTGGCAGTTCACGAGCCTGGGCACGTAATGTGCGAATGTTGTTTAGAACTTTAAATGCGTCACTCATCACAATATCCTTGATTAAGGGGGTTTAATTAAACTGTAGCGACAAGACTACCTAATTCAAATAAAAAAATAAATTAATTTATTACTACAGATAATTCCGAGTGTTTTTTTAAATGGCCGTGAAGTATTCAGAATCCTTATGTGGAGAGATTATTAACCACGAATTAACACTAAACGCCTGCTATCCTTGCACAATGTAAACGATTTCATTGATTACGCACGCTGCATGAATCCACCCCAAAACTTTATAACGCTCCGGTCGATTATTTTATCGTCTTTAAAGAATTTGCATTAAATTCGCTGCCTTCCCGTCTGTTTTTCTCACCACGGCCGCTCTGCCGCTCACAAAATTAACCTGCATATAACGGCAAAGTTATCCGGTTACCCGGGACAATATCGGGATGCTTTTTTATCATTCCGGCGTTTGTATCGCGCGTTCCTGCGTTTCTCTGACGTAAAAAAATACGCGCGCGTTTACAGACCCGGTGAGTGCTACTTCGGCGAGGACGTGATTCCTTCTCTTAACGTCGGGCGTAAAAGATAAATAGCGGAGCGTCGTTGGGCGGCGAGTTCGACAGAGTAACATGAGGCGTTTGATGATTTTTATTTGACGATAAAACGCATAAATAATAAATCATGGGTATCAGTAGAGCGGATTGTCAGGCCGCGCCCTTTTAACAGGGGGCACGGCCTGAACGCTTAGTTCACCTGCGTGGCAGGACCAAATACATCGTACTGCGGCAACTGCACGTTCTGGTAGGTCTCCCAGCCGCCCCCTAAGGCTTTATACAGGGCGACGAGATCCAGCCCGCTTTGCATGCGCGCCTGGGTCGCCTGTTCCTGGGCCTGAGCCAGCTGGCGCTGTGCATCCAGCACCTCAAGGAAAGTGGATAATCCCTGACGATAACTGTCACTGGCCAGATCGAAGGTACGCTGCAGCGCGCCAGTCGTTTCATCCAGTGCCGTTACCCGTTGCTGATCGGCACGGTAACTGACCAGGGCATTTTCCACATCCTGCAGGGCAGTCAGCACCGTCTGACGGTAGTTCAGTGCCGCGCTGGCCTGTTGCGCCCGCGCCAGCCTGACGCTGGAAACCAGCCTTCCCCCCTGGAAGATGGGAATAGATAACGACGGTCCCACGCTGTAGAAATGACTGCTCCAGTTATCAAGATAGCTGACGTCAGTGTTACGCACGCCCAACTGACCGGTCAGCGACAGGCTGGGGAACAGCTGCGCAACAGACACGCCAATCTCGGCGGTCTGTGCATGCAGTGTGGCTTCTGCCTGACGAATATCCGGACGACGTCGCGCCAGTGTGGAAGGAATGCCCACAGAAACAAACGCAGGCAGTGCAGGCAGTGCTTTCGGCTCGCTTAACTCGGCATCCAGCGCGCCCGGCGTTTTGCCCAACAGCACGGCCAGCCCGTTCATCGCCTGGCGCGTTTGTGCCTGATACTGCGGCAACTGCGCCTGCAGACTGCTTAACTGCGCGCGGGCATTTTCGACATTCGTGACTGGTGCTAAGCCGTTGCGCTGTTGGCTTTCCGTCAGTTGCCAGGTCTGATCCGCCACCGCAATCTGTTGTTGTAACGTTTTTACCGTTGCCTGCGCGCCACGCAGCTGTAACCACGCGCGCACCACTTCGGCCTCAAGCGACACCAGCGCGTCGTTGCGCTGCTCAATCGCCGCCTGCTGTTGGGCATTCGCTGACTCGATCTGGCGGCGCACCTTGCCCCACAGATCCAGTTCCCAACTGGCATCGAAACTGCCCTGATACAGCGTGACGGGCTGTGTCAGGCCGTTCAGCTGGCTGGCGACATTACTGTCGAGCTGGTCGGCACCGTTGGCTTTCAGTAGCCCTTCCAGGCCAAGCTGCTGACGGGTGACTTTGGCCGAACCGTTAAGGCTGGGAAACAACCCGCCCTGCGCCTGAGATAACTGCTCACGCGCCCCGGCAATGCGCAATACTGCCTGTTGTAATGAGAGGTTACCTTCGATGGCGCGCGCAATCAGGCTATCGAGCTGAGGATCCCCGAAATTGCGCCACCAGCGCGAATCCACCGCTGACGTTTGCGGCCTTGAGGTTTCCTGTGAATCCAGCGCGTGATAGCTGCCCGGGAGCTGGGGCTTTGGCGCCTGGTAGTCCGGGCCAACGCTGCAGCCCGTCAGGGCGAACAACAGCATCAGGTTGAGTGGATTCAGGCGATGCGTAGTCATAACTTTCATGTCAGTGTGCTCCTGCACTGCCTTCGCTCTTGACAGGCGACAGCAGCCAACAAAATGGAATCAAAATCAGGGCAACGATACTCAAGCCTGAAAAGACGTCGATATAAGCCAGAATGCGGGACTGGACAATCATCTCTTTGTAGAGCTGACCCGTTGCCAACGTAACGGGATCGCCCACCGCAGAAGTGAAGTCGCGAATCGCCTGTGCCCAGTGCTGAACGGTGATGTTGAACTGTTCGTTCAGCGGCGTCATGTTGTGCACCATATGGGCCGAACGCGCCTGCTCCCGTTCAGTAATCGCCGCGGTGGACAACGAGATACCAATCGAACCCGCTACGTTACGGAACATGGTGAACAGGGCTGAGGCGTCCGCATTCAGGCGCTGTGGAATCGTAATAAAGGCAATGGTAGTCAACGGCACGAACAGGAAGCCCAGGCCAATTGACTGCGCACTGCGCATCATGACCAGCGTAGTGAAATCGACATTAGGCGTTAAGGACGCCGAATAGAAGAAGGCCAGCGCCAGGCAGCTAAAACCAAAGGCAATAATGTAGCGGGTCTGCACCACCGGCATCAGTTTCAAGACCAGCGGAATGGTCAAGACGATCAACACCGCGCCGGGAGACAGCACCAGTCCCGACCAGGTCGCCGTGTAGCCGAGATCCTGCTGCGCCAGCTGGGGCAGAACCACCGAGCTGCCGTAAAGTATCATCGCCATGCCGGCCATTAATAAACCGGCGACCCAGAAATTGCGATCTTTCATGACCAGAATGTCAACGACCGGTTTACGGGCATACATCAGCCAGTAAATGGCCCCCACGATCCCGACCAGCGCCAGCACGGCAAACAGGACGATAAAATGTGAGGCGAACCAGTCTTCATCCTCGCCACGATCCAGCATGACCTGCAAACATCCCAGGCCGAGCGTAATCAGGCTGATGCCGATATAGTCGATCTTGAGTTTGCCCTTGGCCCATTTACGCTCCCACGGCGGATCTTCCAGCAAGGGTAAAATGGCCATGATGGTCAGCACGCCGACCGGGATATTAATAAAGAATACCCAGCGCCAGCTGTAATTATCGGTGATCCAGCCACCCAGCGTCGGGCCAATAACCGGCGCAACGATAATCGCAATGGAAGAAAGGCCAAACGCTTTGCCCCGATCTTCGGGTTTGAAGTAGTCGAGCAGCACCGACTGTTGTACCGGCTGCAGCCCGCCGCCAAAAAAGCCCTGCAGGACGCGAAACAGAATAATTTGCCAGAGTTCCGTGGCAATACCGCACAGGAAGGAGCAGATGGTAAACATCACAATGCAGATTAAAAAAAACTGTTTGCGGCCAAACAGACGGCTGAAAAAGGCAGAGATGGGCAGCACGATACCGTTCGCTACCAGATACGACGTCAATACCCAGGTTGATTCATCGTAACTGGAAGAGAGTGAACCCGCGATGTGCGGCAGGGCCACGTTAACGATGGTGGTATCCAGGATTTCCATAAATACCGCCAGCGTGACCGTAATGGCCACTAGCCAGGGGTTACTGGCGGGTTTCCAGCTCTGCGATTCGCTCATTCCACGGTTACCTTCGGTTCAACCGATAATCCCAGTGGCAGCGGTCGGTTTGGATCCAGCCCTTTATCAATCACGATTTTCACCGGAACACGCTGGACAATTTTCACGTAGTTACCCGTGGCATTCTCAGACGGGAAGGTGGAGAAACGCGATCCTGTGCCCATCTGAATACTGTCGACATGCCCTTCCAGCTTCATGTCTGGCCAGGCATCTACGCTGATTGCCACTTTGTCACCGGGATTCATTCGCTCAAGCTGAGACTCTTTAAAGTTTGCGGTGATCCAGATGTCCGGAGAAACCAGCGAGAACAGAGCACTTCCCGCCTGGACCAGCGTGCCCATCTGGACATTGCGCTTCGTGACAAAGCCATCGTAAGGCGCACGAACCTGAGTGTAAGAGAGATTCAGCTCAGCCACGTTGAGCTGCGCTTTGGCCTGCTCAACCTGCTCCTGACGCGCTTCAACATTGGTTTCCTGCTGACGAATTTGCAGGGCAACCTGCGAGGCCACTTCCACCTGAGCTTTGGCACTTTGCAGCTGTGCCTGCGCAGAACGGAGCTGTGCAGATGCCGAGTCGATGTTTCGCTGACTGGTGGCACGCGGATCGACGCCACGCTGGCGCCGGTAGTCCGCCTGGGCGTTCATGTAGTTGGCTTCGGCTTTCGCCTGGTCGGCCAGCGCCTGATCGCGTTGGGCCGGATACTGAACACGAGAGAGCGCTAACTGCGCCTGTGCCTGATGCAGCTGTGCCGTGGCCAGACCCAACTGGGCTTTAGCCTGAGCACGCTGGGCCTCATTGTCACTCGGGTCGATTTCAACCAGCAGATCGCCCTTCCTGACGCGTTGGTTATCGTTAACCAGCAGTTTAACAACATAGCCGGACGCTTTTGCGGCAATGGTGACCGCATTGCCTTCGGTAAAGGCGTCGTCAGTGGTTTCTTCGTTACGGGTCGTAAACCAGAAGAAAAAGGCCACGATTAGCATGACAACCACGACAACGGCCAGGATGATTAACGGTTTTTTGCCGGGGCGTTTGCGCGGCTTTTCGTCGTCATGATCCTGATTGTCATGTGGCTGGCTGTTTTTATCTGGCGCGTTTTCTGCGTCTTCCTGATGTGAATCGCGGTTGTTGTTCTCGCTCATAGTGTCCGTCGCTGGCTAAGGCCCTCTGTCCTGGGCGTAGAAAGTCCACTAAACATTAGATCGAAAACTGACAAAATCCAGTACAACTTTACGTAACTTGAGAAAGGCAGCACATCCTGCACCGCGGCAGGATGTGTCTGAGTCAGGCGACCAGTTTCAGCAACAGCCAACCCGTGAGCATTGACCAGGCGAGTAAGGGCACGGAGAAGAGATGAAAACGCCACCAGATGGCGCGATCTTTGGCCATTCGCAGCGCAATAAGGTTAGCGAGCGAGCCGGGAAGCAAACCAAAGCCACCAATATTGACCGCCCAGGCAAGCACTTCTGTCGGCTGCACTTTTTGCAGTAGCAGGATGGTGGCCGGCACATTACTGATGACCTGGGACAGACCGATGGCCAGCAGATAAAGCTCGCCTTTGCCCAGATGCGTAATGGCATCGAAATGCGCCTGAACGACCGGTAAACGCGTCAGTAAGAAGACATCCAGGAACATCACGATGAAGACCACCAGCAGGCTCCAGTCGATATTGAGCAAGACCTGACGCGCCATAATCAGGAAACACACCATAATCAGCAACAGGGCCCAACCGGTTACATGCCATTCCAGCGCGGCAATAAAAAGCAGATACAGCACGACACTGACGGCAAAAAGGGGTTTCTGCCAGCTGTGCTCTTCGCTGGTCTCGTGCTTGTCAATCGTGCGTTTGGCAAAGCTGAACCAGGTCACCACCATCAGGCTCAGCAGCAGCCAGGCGGCCAGCGGCGTCATTTGCAAGATAAAACCGCCCACGCTCAAAGAGCCGTGGCTCCACAGCAAAATATTTTGTGGATTGCCCACCGGGGTGAGTAGCGAACCGGCATTGACCGCCAGCGCTTCAAAGATAATCAGGCGCGAGATAGGTAAATGCGAAAATTTGCGTAACGTCAGCGTCAGCGGCACCAAAATAAACAGCGCCACATCGTTGGTTAAGAAGGTCGACAGCAGCGCCGCCGCCAGCACCATAAAGAGTGCCAGCGTGCGTTCGTGTTTGAAGCGCGCAATTAACCTGGCCCCGAGAACATCAAAATACCCGCTGGTTTCTAACCCTTTTGTGAGGATAAGTAATCCACTCAGGGTAATGATGGTATGCCAGTCCACCGCGGCGGGAAGATCCGGCCAGCGATAGTCAGCAAGAAACAGCAGAACAACCCCAACAACGACTAACAAGTGCAATATATGGTCATGCAAAAATGAGCGAAGCACGATGGGCATGATGTCCGGCGCCTTACCTGAGGGTTAATTGTTTTCGTAAAATTTCTGGAATACAGCCAGGGTTTCATCACTCACGTGATGTTCAATGCCTTCTGAATCGCGCCGTGCCGTCTCCGGACTGATGCCAAGCGCTAACAGAAAGGTTTCAACAATATGATGGCGGGCGCGGCTCTCTTCAGCCAGCTTTTCGCCTTCACGTGTCAAAAAGACACCACGATAAGGGACCTGCTCTACCAGCCCGGCGGTACCTAATCGCTTTAACATTTTTGCGACGGTGGGTTGCGAAACCCCCAGGCGCGCCGCCATATCGACCTGACGTGCTTCACCAAATTCACCAATTAAATCAGAGATTAGCTCAACATAATCATCAATCAGCTCACGGCGATGCGCCTCGCGCACCTGCCGAAACCCTTCGACATGCTCTTCAATATCTTTTAGTGGTCCTTGCGGGGCAGAAACCACGCTTTTGGCACGACGACTCATTCAGCTTCCTCTTTATTTTTTTCCACACCAGCCCTGCCGTATGGATTTAGCTGCGCTCATTGTAAACCAGGCGCAAATAAGCTCAAATTTTTCGTCGTTAGCCTTGGCTAAACGATATAGCCAATGCTATATTTGTTGATAATGTAAACAGAGTGGTGCATTAAAGCACGATTAGGCCAGTCTGCTTACCGTTGCGTTAAATTAATTGGGAGGTGATGTTATGAGCACCCTGAAAAGCTGCATCGACTGCGGCAAATGCTTTCAGGCAGAAAAATCTACATCAGGTATGAAATCCTGGTGGTGCCTGCTGACGCGTTCCCCTTTTACGCTGCGCCTGATGTTGATCAACAAACTCCTGGGTCACGAACCTGAAGAACGCCACTGCCAGAAACTGATCTGGCGCGGCTAATCGTTGATACCGCCTTCTGGCTGCAAGCCTGAAGGTGCCATCTTTAGGCTGCACGGCCTTCTTTTTCGCTGTCTGGCTGTGCCATTCGCGCACGATTTGCCTTTTGCTGTCGCCCGTTTACACACCTCCAGCGCTTCACACTTTTGCATCACCCTGTCTGTGGCAATCCCACGTTTATTTTGCAACCCACGACCACGTGGCTGTCTCCGGCATCGCCTGGCGGATCGCTTTTCTCATTGTGCAGCCGTCGTTTTCAGCACGAGCAAGCCGGTAAGCTCAGAGGGAGACAGGCTGCGGCGCCGCATCCGGCAGGGAGTCAGGGTAATGGACGATATTGGGAAGGCGTGAAGGCCAGGCTGACGCTCTCTGGCGGGCTGTTTTTTTGTCACCAATAAAAACGGCCCTTAACAGGGCCGTTTTTTTAAACTCGACTAAGATCACTTAGAAGCTGTAACCTACGCCAGCAATCCAGGTGCCAACGTCAACGCTACGGATGCGGCTCTGCTCATAGCCCACGTCCAGTGCAACGTTTTCCATTGGGTTGAACTGCATACCTGCGCCGTAAGAGAAACCGTAATCGCTGGTATCAGTTTTGCCGCGTGAAGCAGTGTCGTTCTGCTGGTATTTACCGTAGCCAACACCGACTACACCATAGATGCTTGCCCAGTCATTCAGACGGAATGCTGGACCACCGGTGATGCCGTAGTACTGGCCTTTATTGTAAATGCCATCTTCGGTACGATCTTTCTCGGTGTAGGTGAATGAGCCGATCCAACCCAGTGGGTTAGAACCGTCTTCATAACGATATTTCAGGTTGAAGCCGTTTGCTTTGTTAGCAACGCCCTGGTAGTCGCTCTGTGCGTAGCCACCGGTTACAGTGCTTTGTGCCATGGCGGAACCTGTCGCTACTGCTAACACACAGGCTAATGCTGAAAGACATGCAATTTTTTTCATAACCACCTCAAATGTGAAAGTACTTCTCTCCTGACAACGCTAAAAATATAACAAAAATTAGCGAGAAACTCTGCCCGCATTTTGTTGTCTAACACATAGTTTGGTGTAACAGGAAGTTAATGAAGTTTCGCATGTCATTCTTTTTTCTTATAAAATACGTCATATGATTGCAACAAACCTGCTTAATAAATTTTCATGCTTTAAGTTAATTCCTAAAAAATCCTGACATTAATTTACTTTTGCAGCCGCAAATGTGCCTAAAATCCAGGCAAACAGACAAAATTAAAATCGGTTTACGTCCTCTTTTTGACCGCCACTTCCATTACACTGGTCATCTTTAGCTCATGTTTGGGAAGTGCCTACAGGATGTCAGCCACCTCATTAAAGTCCATTACACCCGTTTTTATTCCCGTTATTGTTCTGCTTGTCTCAATGTTGTCACTTCAGGGCGGTGCCTCGCTGGCGAAAACCCTGTTTCCCACCGTGGGCGCAACCGGCATTACTGCGCTGCGTCTGGGATTTGGCACCCTGATCCTGTGCATTATTTTCAAACCCTGGCGACTGCGTTTTAGCCGGGAACAACGTACGCCGCTGCTGATTTATGGTTTGTCACTGGGCGCGATGAACTTCCTGTTCTACCTCTCCATCCGTACCGTGCCCTTAGGCATTGCGGTGGGCCTGGAGTTTGTCGGTCCACTGACGCTGGCGCTGCTCGGTTCGCGCCGCGCGCTGGACTTTGTCTGGGTCCTGCTTGCCGTGGCAGGGCTGTGGTTCCTGCTGCCGTTTAGCACCGGCATTGCCTCGGTGGATCCGGTCGGCGCGCTGTTCGCGCTGGGTGCCGGCGCCTGTTGGGCGATATATATCTTATCGGGCCAGCGCGCAGGGGCAGAACATGGTGCTGCGACCGTGGCCATCGGATCGCTTATTGCCTCGCTGGTTTTTGTTCCCGTGGGTCTGACGTTTGCCGCCAGTGGCATCTGGCAGTGGAGCGTGGTTCCCGTCGCGATTCTGGTGGCGTTTCTTTCTACAGCACTGCCCTACTCGCTGGAAATGGTGGCGTTAACGCGCTTGCCGGCGCGCATCTTTGGCACATTGATGAGCCTTGAGCCTGCAGTGGCAGCTCTGTCGGGGATGATGTATCTGCATGAAAGCCTTTCGGGTAAGCAATGTCTGGCGTTGCTGGCCATCATTCTGGCTTCCGCAGGCGCCACCCTGACGATGCGTCCAAGAAAGAGTCAGTTAAATGAAGTTGAATTGACCGACAACGCAAAAAAATAATCCGCTTTAGCCTGTTGAAAAACAGGCTAAATAACAATAAAAATCATCTTGATAATTATTTCATTAGAAATGTCATTGAAAATTAATATTTTGAAACACACAAAACCTCTTTCCAGAACTCCCACCTAACCAACTGATTTTTATTACCTTTAAAGCGCCGTTAAATTTAACATATTATTAACTCTTTCGGTGTTTACGTCGTTAGAGCTAAGGCAGATGCTATTTCAGCCATTGATAAGGCCAATCCTGCAAACCCCGGAATCGCTGCTATACTTAGTTTCGTACTTGATTAGGACAACCATTGAATGAGAGGACTGAAACAATGAGTACCGCTAAACTGGTTAAAACAAAATCTTCTGATCTACTTTACACCCGTAATGATGTGGCAGATGACGAAAAGAGAGCCACCATTGAGGTGCTCAACCGCCTGGTAGTGGAGTTCATTGATCTGTCGTTGATCACCAAGCAAGCCCACTGGAACATGCGTGGTGCAAACTTCATCGGCGTGCATGAGATGCTGGATGGCTTCCGCACCGCGATTACCGATCACCAGGATACTATCGCAGAACGTGTTGTGCAGTTGGGCGGTGTGGCACTGGGTACCACCCAAGTTGTGAACGACAAAACGCCGCTGAAAAGCTATCCGTTAAATATTCACAGCGTACAAGATCATCTGAAAGCGCTGGCCGATCGTTACGGCATTGTCGCTAACGATACGCGTAAAGCGATTTCGGAAGTTAAAGACGAAGATACTGCAGATATTTTCACTGCCGCCTCGCGTGACCTTGATAAATTCCTGTGGTTTATCGAATCCAATATCGAATAATGCCAGACACTGAGGTGTCAACAGGCGGGGAAACCCGCCTTTTTTACGTCTGTGTAATTATAATTTTATGACTTTGTTAACAGTTCTTACTTCCTGCCCTTCCTGTTTTTCCCGTCTGATGCACACTACCTCTGCACCACCGCAGCACACCGCACCAACACAGAGCACCAAAACAGTGCACACCGTTTGACCTATGCAGAATCGTGTCAGCGATTGTGTCACAGGCGGTGAATTCTGCGGTTTTTGCAAAGTTGGCATAATTTTTTCATATGATAGCCCGCAAACGATAGCTCGCAAACCTGGCTTTGGGCCCGGTCGTAAAAAGGAAAAATAATGAAATCGCTGTTTAACGTCTCTGTGGCCGCCCTGGCGCTGGCCTTCTCTCTCTCCGCTACCGCAGCCGAAAAGAAACTGATTGTCGCCACTGATACCGCCTTTGTCCCGTTTGAATTTAAACAGGGTGATAAGTACGTTGGGTTTGATGTGGATTTGTGGGACGCCATCGCCAAAGAATTAAAACTGGATTACACCCTGAAGCCAATGGATTTCAGTGGCATCATCCCTGCACTGCAAACGCGCAACGTTGACCTGGCCTTAGCCGGTATCACCATTACGGATGAACGTAAAAAAGCGATCGAATTTTCTGATGGCTATTACAAAAGTGGTCTGCTGGTGATGGTGCGTAATAACGAAAACGGCATCAAAAGCATCAATGACCTGAACGGCAAAGTGGTCGCGGTGAAGAGCGGAACCGGCTCGGTGGATTACGCCAAGAGCCACATTAAAACCAAAGATCTGCGTCAGTTCCCTAACATCGACAACGCCTATATGGAACTGGGCACCAACCGTGCTGACGCCGTGCTGCACGATACGCCAAACATCCTCTACTTTATTAATACTGCGGGCAAAGGCCGCTTCAAGGCAGTCGGTGATTCCATTGAAGCACAACAGTACGGTATTGCCTTCCCGAAAGGCAGTGACGACCTGCGTGAAAAAGTGAATGGCGCCCTGAAAACGCTTAAAGAGAACGGTACGTATAACCAGCTCTACAAAAAATGGTTCGGCACCGATCCTAAATAATAACTGAAACGGTTTTACTTTTTTCAGCAGGGAAGATTTCCCTGCTTTTTTCCATCGCAACAACTGGAGTTTCACCATGGAGTTTGACTGGAGCGTCATTTGGCCAGCCATGCCCGCGCTGCTCGAAGGCGCAAAAATGACCTTAATTATTTCCATTATCGGCCTGGTGGGCGGTTTGATCATCGGGCTGGTCGCGGGTTTTGCGCGCGCTTACGGCGGCTGGATAAGCAATCATATTGCCCTGGTTTTTATTGAAATCATTCGTGGCACGCCTATCGTTGTGCAGGTCATGTTTATCTATTTCGCCCTGCCAATGGCTTTCCCGGATTTACGTATCGATCCTTTCACCGCTGCCGTGGTGACCATTATGATCAACTCGGGCGCTTATATTGCGGAAATCACGCGCGGCGCCGTGCTGTCAATTAATAAAGGTTTTCGCGAAGCCGGCCTGGCGCTGGGCCTGTCGAGCCGTGAAACCCTGCGCTATGTGATTATGCCGTTAGCGCTGCGCCGTATGCTCCCTCCGCTTGGTAACCAGTGGATCGTCAGTATCAAAGATACCTCTCTGTTTATCGTGATTGGCGTGGCCGAACTGACGCGTCAGGGCCAGGAAATTATTGCCGGTAACTTTCGCGCGCTGGAAATCTGGAGTGCGGTAGCGATTATCTATCTTGTGATTACGTTGGTGTTGAGCTTTGTGCTGCGCCGCATTGAGAAAAGGGTGAAAATCCTGTGATTGAATTTAAAGACGTCTCAAAGCATTTTGGCAAAACCCAGGTGCTACACAATATCGACCTGAAAATTAAGCAGGGAGAAGTGGTGGTAATTATTGGCCCATCCGGCTCCGGTAAATCCACACTGCTGCGCTGTATTAACAAGCTGGAAGAGATCACCAGCGGTGAGCTGATTGTCGATGGATTGAAAGTTAACGATCCGAAAGTCGACGATCGCCTGATTCGTCAGGAAGCGGGCATGGTGTTCCAGCAGTTTCACCTTTTCCCGCAGATGAGCGCCCTGGATAACGTGGCTTTTGGTCCGATTCGGGTACGGGGTGCCAGCAAAGAAGAGGCTCGTCAACTGGCGCAAAGCCTGCTGGCTAAAGTGGGCCTGGCCGAACGCGCCGGTCACTTTCCCTCTGAGCTGTCCGGCGGCCAGCAGCAGCGCGTCGCAATTGCCCGCGCGCTGGCGGTTAAGCCCAAGATGATGCTTTTCGATGAGCCGACCTCTGCGCTGGACCCGGAACTCCGTCATGAAGTCTTGAAGGTGATGCAGGATCTGGCTGAAGAAGGCATGACGATGGTCATCGTCACCCATGAAGTCGGCTTTGCACAGAAAGTCGCATCGAGGCTGATCTTTATTGATAAAGGTCGCATTGCCGAAGACGGCGATCCTGACACGCTGATCAGCCATCCGCCAAGTGAACGTCTGCGCGAATTTTTACAGCACGTCTCCTGAGTGATTAACACAGCAGCCCATAACGGGCTGCTGTCTCATCGTGACAGACGCTGTGCGCGTTGGGCGGCGGACATAAAGCTCCACGCCAGAAAACGGCTCTGTTTCTGCCCCTGCGCCATATTGACGACCCGGACCACCGCGGTATCCAGTGCCTGTAACTGTTTTTCCAGCGCAGGCAAATGCTCTTTTCGCGATACCAGTGAGGTAAACCACACCACCTGACTTGCCAGGCCAGCGCTTTCCGCAATCATTTTCCCCACAAACGCTTTTTCACCGCCTTCGCACCAGAGCTCATTATGTTGACCGCCAAAGTTGAGCGGCGCCGACTGCTGTAAGCCCAGATTTCGTGATTTACGCTGTGAACCCGCCGCCGCCTCTGCAGCCGACGCATGAAATGGCGGATTGCAGATGACCGCATGGAAAAACGCACCTTTATTCACAACGCCGTTCAGCACCGCCTGAGGATTTTTTTGCCGACGTAAGCGGATCAGACGCGCCATACCGGCGTTGGCGGCGACAATTTTACCTGCGGCTTTCAGGGCAGCATCGTCGATTTCGGTTCCGGTGAAACGCCAGCCGTATTCTGCGGCCCCAATCAGGGGGTAGATGCAGTTTGCCCCGCAGCCAATATCCAGCACGTCGGCCGAGGGAACCCTGCCCTGATTATCCAGCGCCAGGAGATCCGCCAGATAATGCAGGTAGTCGGCGCGCCCCGGCACGGGCGGACACAGCGATCCCGGCGCCAGCTGCCAGTCGAGTCCGTAGAAGAGTTTAAGCAGCGCCTGGTTAAGCAGCATCACGGCCTCGGGATCGGCAAAATCAACCGACATGACGCCATAACCATTGGGCCGGACCTTTGCTGCCAGCGGTGGATGCGCCGCCGTGAGGGCAGCAAAATCATATTCACCCTGATGGCGGTTTCGGGCGTGGAAAAGCGACGGGCTGGCAGACTTTTTCATACTTTCTCTCATGTTTTCAGGCGCGCGTACAATACGCTGTGACTGGCAGAAAATAAACAGCATTCTCGGCTGAAAGCAGACTTTATGGCGGGCAGGCCAGGTGACGTTATGCAGGCGAACCGCAGTTTAGGGTGTTTTGCAAAGCGAATAAAAGGCAGACGAAGGGAAAAGCATGAGCAGAGAGCAAAATGCGCGCCGCCAGTCATCATGCTGGCGGCGCGACGCACGAATGCGGGATTATTTAAAATCGACGCGCATTAAATCCTGGATGGGCATCCCTTTCGTCGTTTCTACACAACGATCGATATAGCTGGTAAAGCCCGGGGGCGAACTCATTCCCAGACGCAGCAACTTATCATTAGAGAACACGACATTCAGACGGGCAAACTCGCCGTACAGACGCATCGCGCGCAGCATCAGGCGTTCGTTGCAAGGCCCGTAAATCTTTTTAAAGTTCTTACGCTCTTTAACGATTTCGCTGAAATCAACTTGCAGATAGTTAGGTGCCAGCGGTGCACTTTTTTCTGCGGTGGCAAAGGCCGAATCGATCTCAGAGAAGGTGTTGCTGCTGCGCTCACCGGCAGAAATATGGTAGACCATCTCTTTGGTGCAGCCGTGATCCATCAGGAATACCAGGGATTTTGCACAGTAGTCCACCGGGATAACATCGACACGATCATCAAGCGAGCAGAGGAATTTCTCCAGCTTCATCACCATTTTAAATACCCAGAAAATGCTGCCTGACGGCGTACAACCTTCCTGAGAATGGCCAACAACGATGGACGGACGGGCAATGACCAGCGGCAGGTGCGGTAACTCCTGCTTGATCTTGTTTTCGATATAAGATTTGGAATAGGTGTAATCGACAATGTGATCTTCACGTGACGACAGCACCAGGTCCTCTTTGACGACTTCACCCTGATCCGGCGCGGAAGACATTGCCGTGCCCACGTGAACAAATTTTACGAATTCTGGCAGCCCAGCCATTCTGGCAGCCAGCTTAAAGGTGCCTTCGACGTTGACGCGCCAGATATCGTTATTTTCACCAAATGACGCAATCGCTGCGCAGTTGATAACGTGGCTGACCTGATCGATACGCGCATCACCCAGAAAAAGTTCGGGTGCAAGGAGATCGCCGACCAGAATATGATCTGCGGTCAGGCGTTGAATCGCCTGTGCCGAACATGAAAACTTGGTTAAATTTTCTTTAACCCTCTCCAGTCCCTGGTTAGCATCGCTGGCTCTGACAAGCAGCAGCAACTCAACATCCTGGCGCATCAGCAATTCTGCCACAACTGCACCACCAACGAATCCAGAAGATCCTGTAACAAGAATTTTTTTCATATCGACCACGAGAACAATTGATGAGGTTGTATAGTGCACCTAATTCGTTAAACAAATACGAAACTTTGTTAGCACAAAATGTATAAAATGCAATCGTTTACTTTTCGTTTACTTTTGCACCATCTGTTTTCAGCAGTAAAATCGGAAAATAACACTTAACTAACTGATATAAATAAAAATTCATCCGTTAGCACAGAAAGTAACGGCTGTTATTATTCAGGAATAATCCGGTACCTGATCGAGACCTTTTTTACAGATTTGCCCCGCCAACAGCCATTTACCCACTACGCTTGAATCAGCTTTTACAGGGAGACAACCATGAACAAACGTTATTCATACCAGCCACGCGCCGGACACGGTCTGCCGCACGATCCACTCAATGCTATTATCGGCCCGCGCCCTATCGGCTGGATAAGCTCCACCAGCGCCAAAGGCATACGTAATCTTGCCCCTTACAGCTTTTTCAACTGTTTCAATTACCTGCCGCCGATCATTGGTTTTGCCAGTAGCGGCTGGAAAGACAGTGTGCAAAATATTGCTGAAACCAAAGAATTTGTCTGGAATCTGGCGACCCGTCCGCTGGCTGAGGCCATGAATGAAAGTTCGATTTCTGCGCCCGCCGATCAGGACGAGTTTGCCCTTGCCGGTTTAACGCCCCTGGCCGCCTCTCAGGTCAACGCCAGTCTGGTGCAGGAAAGCCCGGTGAATTTTGAATGTAAACTCACGCAGCTGATTCAGTTGCAGGATGCGCAGGGAAAAGCCATCGACAGCTGGCTGGTGTTAGGCGAAGCCGTCGCTATCCACATTGACGAAAGGCTGCTGGAAAACGGGATTTATCAGACGGCAAAAGCCGAACCGATTCTGCGCGCGGGCGGCCCCAGTGCCTATTACGGGATCACTGAGGCGCAGCGGTTTGACCTGGTGCGTCCGGATGCGCGGCGGGGATAAATCTCAGAGCACCTCCGGCATCTGGGTTCGAAGGACCTGCACCGCGCGGGCAATCTCCGGTGCCAGCCAGCGATCCTCCTGCCAGCAGGGTACAATCTGACGCAGACGTCGCCAGGCGCGAAGGGTTCCACTTGCCAGTTGCGCCTCACCGTGGAACTCCAGCGCCTGGGCCGCCAGCAGGTATTCAATGGCGAGAATGTGATAGACGTTACTCACGGTTTTCAGCAATTTTAATGCCGCACCGGTTCCCAGACTGAGGTGGTCTTCCTGTAGCCCGGAGGTGATGTAGTTATCCAGCACCGCCGGCTGGGCCAACTGGCGATTCTCAGCACAGAGCGAGGCCGCCACGTATTGCGCAATCATCATGCCGGAGTTGACGCCGGGCTGGCCGACCAGGAAAGGCGGTAAGCCGCTGACCAACGGGTTGACCAGACGATCCAGACGCCGTTCGGCAATGCTCCCCAGTTCCGCCAGGGCGATGGCCAGCAGGTCGCAGGCCATCGCGACCGATTCACCGTGTGGATGCGCTTGTGAGACCACGCGCCAGGCCTGCGGTGTGCCCATTACCAGTGGATTATCGGTACAGGCGTTGAGTTCGGTTTCAATCTGACGCTCGGCATGTGCAAACTGATCGCGGCAGGCACCGTGCACCTGCGGCATGGATCGCAGGCTCAATGCATCCTGGGTCCGGATGCCGCTGCTTATCTTCAATAGCGGGCTGTCGCCCAGTAAACGCCGTAACCGCTCGCCGCTGCGCTGGATACCCGGGCTGGCTTTAAGGGACAACACCTCTTCATCAAAGGCAACCAGCTGACCACGCAAGGCTTCAAAACTCATGGCTCCGGTAACGTCCGCCCAGTCCAGCAAACGGCGGGCATCATCCAGCGCCAGGCAGGCCAGTCCGGTCATGCACGGCGTACCGTTTACCAGGCTAAGCCCCTCTTTTGCACCAGGTCGATAGGGCGTGAGTCCGGTCCGCGCCAGCGCCTCACTGGCAGGCACAATCTGCCCATCAAATTCCGCCTCGCCCACGCCAATCAGCGTCAGGCTGATATGCGCCATGTGCGTCAAATACCCTACCGATCCCTGCGAAGGCACCTGAGGCGTAATGTGCTGGTTAAGCAGCACCAACAGGCGCCGAACCAGTTCGACCGACACGCCGGATTTCCCGTGACTGTAGTTCGCTATCGCGGCGCATAAGATAGCGCGCACCTCATGTTTTGCCAGTAGCGGCCCCACGCCACAGGCATGACTTAACAGGGTGTTACGCGACAGCTGACTCAGCTCTTCTTCCGCCAGCATAATATTGCACAGCGCCCCCAGCCCCGTGTTGATGCCATAGGCGATCTGACCACTCGCAACGATATTCCTTACGATTTCTCGCCCCCGGGCAATGCGCTGCCAGGCACTCTCGCTCAGCACCAGCTCGGCATCGTGGCGGGCGACCTCAACCACCTCCTGCCAGGCTACCGGCGCGTCTCCCCAGACAACAACGCGACTCATCACACAGACTCCGCTGCATGGTGGCTGGAGATAAACTGCCTGAAGCGCGCCGAGCCGCCCTCACCGAACATGTCATCCGGCGTTCCCTGACAGTCAATGGTGCCTTGATGCATAAATATCACCCGGTTTGATACGTGGCGGGCAAACCCCATTTCATGCGTCACCACTAACATGGTGCGCCCCTCTTCTGCCAGACTGCGCATGACCTTCAGCACTTCGCCGACCAGTTCAGGATCAAGTGCCGAGGTGGGCTCATCAAATAACATCACCTCCGGGTCCATGGCTAGCGCACGGGCAATGGCGACGCGCTGCTGTTGACCACCCGACAACTGGGCCGGATAAAAACCTTTGCGATTCAAAAGTCCGACCCGGTCCAGCAGCTGTTCTGCCTGCGCAATACAGGTTTTCTTATCGCGTTTCAGAACATAGTGCGGCCCTTCAATGACGTTTTGCAGCACGGTCATATGGGACCAGAGATTGAAGCTCTGAAAAACCATCCCCAGGCGTGAGCGCAAACGTTCCACCTGTTTGGGATTCGCGGCCAGTTGATGCCCGCGGGCATGGCGTTTCATCTCAATGGTTTCCCCGCCGACGCTTACCACGCCGGAATCGGGTGTTTCCAGCAGGTTAATACAGCGCAGCAAGGTACTTTTGCCCGAGCCGCTGGCACCGAGGATCGAAATGACGTCACCTTTGTGGGCCTGTAATGAAATGCCTTTCAGCACTTCCATGGCGCCAAATGATTTATGGATATCGCTGGCGGACAGCGTTACGGCGGATGAATCCTGCATCTTAATCTCCCCCAGGGACGGGTTTAATGGCCGCTAGCGGCTTCTTTGCGGGCTGATGAACCGGCGTCAGTCGACGCTCAAGCAGGGCATACAGCTGCACGATGATGAAATTGAGGATCAGGTAAATGGCGGCGGCACACAGAAACACTTCCATCGTGCGGTAGGTACGCTGGATAATCTGCTGCGCGACGCCCGTGACATCCCACACGGTAACCAGGCTGGCGAGTGCGGTGGACTTCACCAGCAAAATGGCTTCGGTTGAATAGGCCGGCAAGGCATAGCGCAACATCACGGGCGCAATAATGCGCCGCAGCAGCAGCCAGCGCGACATACCGCACGCCATACCGGCTTCCACCTGCCCGGCGGGCACCGCCAGCAACGCACCACGCAGGATTTCTGCCGTATAGGCAGCAGTGCACAGGGACAGCGCCAGCACGGCACAGCTGAATGGCTCACGTAAAAACGGCCAGACAAAACTGTGGCGAATCACGCCAAACTGGCCCAGGCCGTAATAGATTAAAAACAGCTGGATCATCAGGGGAGAACCGCGAAACACCAGAATATAGCCACGGGCAAAACTGCTCAGTATGCGCCAGCGGCTCATGCGCAGCGCCAGAATGCCCACCGCCAGCACGCCGCCGCACAGGAATGAACTGATAAACAGGCCGAGCGTAACCGGCAGGGCGGCGCTTAACTTCAGGAAAGTATCAGCAAGAAAGGCAAAATCGATCATGGTGCGGTTCCTTAATGCTGTGCCGCCGTTCGGCTCTGCCAGGCGCGGCCCAGACGAGCTTCCACGCGCAGAAAAGCCCGATTCGACAGCACAGTTAACAACAGATAGCATCCGCCGCCGATCAGATAAAAGGTGAAGTAGTCCCGCGTAGAACCCGCCGCGACCTGACTGGCGCGCATCAGCTCCACGATGCCGGTGACCGAAACCAACGCAGAGTCTTTCAGGCTCATCTGCCAGACATTGGACAGGCCAGGCAGCGCGTAGCGCGCCACCTGAGGCAGCAGGATGCGCTGACGAATTCGCCAACGCGACATGCCTGTTGCCACCGCCGCTTCCACTTCGCCCCGGGACAGCGCCAGCCGGGCAGCACGATAAACTTCAGCCTGATAGGAGCCCGAAATCAGCCCGATCGCCAGTGCGCCGATCAGAAAAGGCGGCGCCTCGATAAATCCCTGCGCACCAAATATTTGACCGATCTGGGTGATCAGGCCTGAACCACCAAAGTAAAACAGGTAGATCACCAGTAGCTCCGGGATGCCGCGAAAAATCACCGAATAGCCCTCACCCAACCAGCGTAAGGGACGGTGAGAAGACAATTTCGCCGCGGCGATGCCTGAGCCTACGACGGCTCCTACCATCAGCGCGACCAGCGACAACAGCAATGTAGTGAGCGTTGCGCTCACTATCAGCCGCCCCCAGCCATCTGCGCCAAAACCCAGCAGGCTCATCATGCTCGACCTCACTTATGGCGTAACGTCAGTTTTAAACCATTTCTCGCTGAGCTCTTTTACGGTGCCGTCAGCCAGCGCGGCCTTGATGGCATCGTCCAGTTTTGCTTTCAGATCGCCGTCTGCCATCCGCACGCCCATGGCTTCACCTTCGCCCCAGATCGGGCCGCCCAGTTGCGGACCGCTGAAGGCCAGGTTGCTGTTGTCTTTGCGCGTCAGCATTGATTTGGCAAAGGTCACATCGTCAAACACCGCATCAATACGTCCAGCCTGTAAATCCAGAATGGCATCGGCAGAAGTGGTGTATTCGCGTATGTCGGCCACGCCTTTGAAATATTTATCGATAAAAGGCGTGTATACCGTGCCGGAGGCAATACCGATGGTTTTTCCTTTCAGGGCCGCCTTTATCGGTGCCAGCGCGGCTTCAATCTCTTTTTCATCATCATGCAACTTCGTCACGCCCTTGCCCGGGGGGAGCAGCGTCCCTTTTACGGCAATAAAGGTGGCTGGCGTAGAGGCATAGGGAAGCGTAAAACTGACCACTTTTTTTCGCTCTGGCGTGATCACAATGGCGTCCATGATCACGTCGTATTTACCCGCATTCAGCCCGGCGATCATGCCATCCCAGTTCTGGACAACCAGTTTGCATTCCATGCCCATGCGCTTGCACAGGTTGGCCATGAGTTCCGGCTCAAATCCCCCGAGTTTGCCGCCGGGCAGCGTCAGGTTCCAGGGTTCATAGCTGCCTTCCGTCGCTATCGTGATCGATTTCCACTCTTTCGCCTGCACCGCAACGGTGCTGAGCAGCAGGCTGGAAAACAGGGTCGTAAGGCAAAAACGGCGAAACGCTTCGGGGTGCTTCATACGGCTTCTCCTGGATGAAAATGCGTTTTAAGAGTGTCAGTGTTGTTTTAACAAAAAACTTACAAGATGATGAATCATGTATATACAAGCTAACATTGTCGAATTCATTGTCGGCTTGATCGTTTTGTGAGCCAGACACGATAAATAGCAACGGGATATCGAACAGAGCTAACTTGTACATACAACCTAGCAAAGGTCGTGCCAGTTCAGGACGCTCGGCAACCGCCGCCCCATTGCCCGGTGAAAGTGCTCTTACCAGGCCAATGCCCGTTTCAGGTGCAGCACTGCACACATTCAGCGCAAACTTGCGCGCAGTGCTGCGGCGGACAGAAACAGATCGGCAACCGATTATGTTATCGCCTGGCGGGGATCACGGATAAGCACCCTGCATTTAGCCCCTCTCACCGGTCTGGCGAACATCATCGCTCAGCCTCTTCATGCCTGGCGCGCACCTGTAAATGCCTTGCCTGAACAGGCGAAAAGATGCTGAGAGTCGTGGGAGAAAGTCGTGCGGTATGCGGTAAAAGGAGGCAGCCGGGACCCAGCGTGGCGCCCGGCTGTGTGCTATTGTGCCAACGGGCGCTAAGTGGCCGAAGCCCATCAGGTCCGTTATTCTGCGCCGGCCAAAACCGCCAGCCGGGCCGCGGTGATTGGGTTACGCCTCAGCCCGTTTGTCCCTGTTCGAGAAAGCTATGCAGCAGCGGCTTTAACACCTTCTTCAACTGCGCAGCCCGCGCTTCATGCCAGGTAAACGGCGGCGTTTCATCCATATAGTTAATTTGCGACAGCTCCAGCTGCACAGCCTGAACCTGCTGCTGCGGCTGCCCGTAAGCACGCGTGATATAACCGCCTTTGAAACGGCCGTTCACCACCCAGCTGTAGCGATCCTGCGCGCGGCACACCGAGGTGAGTCCGTTAATCACGGCACTGCTGCAGCTCGCCCCATCGTTGGTACCAATATTGAGATCCGGCAACCGCCCCTCAAACAGACGGGGAATTTCACTGGCAATAGAGTGCGCATCAAACAGCAAAGCGTAACCAAACTCCGCTTTCATTTGCGCCAGCGTCTGCTGAATCTGCTGATGGTAAGGTTGCCAGATAGCGTTAATGTAGCCCTGGCGCTGCGCATCCGTGGGCGTTTTGCCCTCGATAAAAGTCGGCGTGCCGTCAAACAGGGTTTCGGGGAACAGGCCGGTCGTGGCCGTGGTATAGAGCGGTTGATTATCCGACGGGCGATTCAGATCGATAACAAATCGTGAGTAGCGACCGATGATAATGCTCGCTCCCATATCACGCAGAAAATCATAAAGTTGTGGCAGGTGCCAGTCGGTGTCAGGTAAGTTGCGGGCGGCCTCGCTGAGTCCCTCCTCCACTTCCGGTGTCAACAGCGTACCGGCATGAGGGATACTGACCAGTAGGGGAATATCGCCCTGGGTGAAATGAAAAGGTGTCATTGTGCTTCTCCGCGATAGATGACCGTACAGGGCAGTTCACCGCCCAGCCAGTAAACCAGTTCCGCCGGGCGAGCCAGCGGCCAGTGGACAAAACTGGCAACTTTGCCAGCCTCAAGCGAGCCGTGGCTGGCTTCCAGCCCTAGCGCCTTCGCGCCCCACAGGGTGACGCCGGCCAGCGCCTCTTCCGGCGTCATGCCAAATAACGTGCAGCCCATATTGAGCATTAACCGCAGTGACAGGGCCGGAGAGGTGCCAGGGTTGGCATCACTCGCCAGCGCCATGGGCACGCCATAGCGGCGAAACAGCGCCACAGGTGGGCGCTGCGTTTCCCGTAACAGGTAAAATGCGCCAGGCAGCAGTACCGCGACCGTGCCGTGCCCGGCCATCGCCTGGACATCCTGCTCGGTAGCATATTCCAGGTGATCGGCTGAGAGCGCGTCATGGCGTGCTGCCAGCGCCGCACCACCCAGCGCAGACAACTGCTCTGCATGAAGTTTTACCGGCAGCCCCAGCGCCTTTGCCCGCTCAAACACCCGGGCTACCTGCTGAGGAGAAAAGGCCAGATGTTCACAGAAAGCATCAACCGCGTCAGCCAGCCCTTCGGCTTTGACCTGAGGCAGCAGGCGTTCGCAGATAATCGCTATCCAGCCCTCGGGATCCTGTTTAAATTCCGGCGGAAAAGCGTGCGCAGCAAGGCAGGTTGCCTGCACATCCGCAGCCACCTCTTTACCCAGTTGGCGGATGGCGCGCAGCATACGTAATTCGCTCTCTTCGTCCAGCCCGTAACCGGATTTGATCTCGACAGTCGTCACGCCTTCAGCCAGTAAACGATTCAGTCGCCAGCGGGCCGATGAAACCAGCGCCTGCTCGCTGGCCGCGCGCGTAGCCCGAACGGTAGAGAGGATGCCCCCGCCCTGTGCCGCTATGTCGGCATAACTGACCCCGTTGAGACGCTGTTCAAATTCCTGACTGCGATCCCCACCAAAAACCAGATGCGTATGACAATCGACCAGCCCTGGCGTGATAATCCCGCCCGGTAACTGATGATGTTTTTGTGCGCTAAAGGCAGGCATATCCGCGGCGGCGCCTACCCACACCAGCTTGTCTGCCTTCACCGCCAGCGCCCCCTGCTCAATCATCGCGTAGCGGCCACCGCGCATGGTCACCACATCAGCACCGGTCCACACACTGTCTACCTGGAGTTCTTCTGCCATTCCTGCCTCTCGTTACTCTCGCCGTTTACAGCCCACTTTAAAGTATGTATATGTATATACAACCACATCCCTTGAGGATCAACTATGGCAACTTTTTTTGCGCCCCGCGCACTGCTGGCTGACGGCTGGTACAAACAGGTACGCATCCACGTCAGTCCGGCCGGAATCATTGAGGCCATCACGCCCAACAGTGATGACCGTCAGGCATGTCGCTTACCCGGCGAGGTCATTCCCGCTATCGCGAATCTGCACTCTCATGCTTTTCAGCGCGCCATGGCCGGTCTGGCCGAAGTGGCGGGCGATCCGCAAGACAGCTTCTGGACCTGGCGCGACTTAATGTATCGCATGGTGCAGCGCCTGACGCCCCAGCAGGTGGGCGATATTGCCGCGTTGCTGTACATCGATATGTTAAAAGGTGGCTACTGCCAGGTTGCAGAATTCCATTATCTGCATCACGACGTTAACGGCCTGCCCTATGCGGATGATGCCATGCTGCAGCAGTTGATTGCCGCCGCCGAGACGGCAGGCATTGGTCAGACCCTGCTTCCGGTGCTTTACAGCTACAGCGGGTTTGGCGCGCAGCCGCCTGTGGCCGGGCAGAAACGCTTTATTCAGCAGACCGACAACTACCTGCAACAGCAGGCACGCCTGCAGACGTGGGTGAAAGACAAGCCATTGCACAACGTGGGCCTGTGCTTTCACTCACTGCGTGCGGTGAGCGAAGTGCAAATGCACGAAGTGTTAGCCGCCAGCGATCGGTCGTTACCGGTGCACATCCACGTTGCCGAGCAGGAAAAAGAGGTGAACGACAGCCTGGCCTGGAGCGGCGAGCGCCCGGTGAGCTGGCTGATGAACCGCTTTGACGTTGACGCGCGCTGGTGCCTGATCCATGCCACACATCTTGATGACAGCGAGGTGACGCGCCTTGCCACCAGCGGCGCGGTCGCCGGGTTGTGTCCGACTACCGAAGCCAATCTTGGCGACGGCATTTTCCCGGCGGTGGACTATATCGCTCAGGGCGGTCGCTGGGGCATCGGCTCTGACAGCCATGTCTCATTGAGCGTTCAGGAAGAGCTGCGCTGGCTGGAGTATGCTCAGCGTCTGCGCGACCGCCGTCGTAACCGTATCGCCCTGGCTCACCAGCCTTCCGTCGGCGACCTGCTGTGGCAGCAGGCAGCTGCAGGCGGCGCTCAGGCCTGTGGGATCAGGAGTGGTTCACTGGCCGTGGGGCAGCGCGCCGACTGGCTGGTACTGCGCGATCAGGCCTGGCTGGGCAGCGTGAATGAACACGCCCTGCTTAACCGATGGCTGTTTGCGGGCCAGCGCGATCAGATTCGCGACGTGTATGTGGCGGGCAATCGGGTCATTAACGACGGGCATCATGCCGAAGAACACGCCTGCGCGGCGCGCTTCGCCCAGGCAATGGCGGCGCTGCAATGAGAACATTATTTTCTCTGGAAAACTTACCCGCTAGCCGCTGGCGCAACGGCGGAGGCGAAACACGCGAGATTATCAGCTTTCCGCCTGATGCCGACGATTTCGCCTGGCGAGCCAGTATTGCGACCATTGCTCAGGACGGCCCGTTTTCGACGTTCAACGGCATAGATCGCACCATTACTCTGCTGAACGGCAGCCCGGTGCTGCTGCGCGGTCCGGCAGGCGAGCACCGCTTACTGCCTGAAGTTCCCTGGGCTTTCGCGGGTGAATGGGCGCTTGAAGCCAGTCTGGAAGGCAAAGAGGCCAGTCAGGATTTTAACGTCATGACGCGGCGTGACGCATGGCGGGCGCAGGCCGACGTCGTTACGCAAGCCGTCTGCAGCGAGCACGGCGTGGCGTGGGTGTTAGCCGGAGAATGGCGCATCGCGGATGACGCGCGGTTAGAGGCGCAGCAGGGGACATGGTGGGTTGATCACTCCACCCTGCTCTCGCCAGCCAGTCCGGAGGCAAGATTGCTGTTCGTGCGCCTTACCCGTGTCCTTTGAAGCGGCCCAGCAGCTTATAGCGCGAGCCCGGATAGAGTAATCGCGCATAGGTCACGATTTTATTGTCGCTCCAGGTCTGGCGGCGGATAAGCAGACAGGGCTCATGCTCATCGATCGCCAGATGTTTACGCTGACGCGCATCGGGCATCACCGCTTCAACGATGTGCTCGCCTGCCGTTAACGGCGCCGCCCGCATCAGATAGGTATAAGGCGTGAGCGTATGGTAATCCTGAGTCAGATAGTCCGGAGCCAGCTGCGGATTCACCAGTCGGTCTTCAAGCTGCACCGGCAACTCGTTTTCATAATGCACAATCAGCGAATGAAACAGCGTTTGCCCGGTGGTCAGCCCCAGAACCGAAGCCTGCTCGGGATCGGCTTTGTTCTGACCCATCATCAGAATTTTGCAGCTGTGCTGGTGACCGCGCTGGGCAATTTCATCGGCGATGTTATGCACTTCGAGCATGGCCGTATAGCCTTTCATTTCGGCAACGAATGTTCCCACGCCCTGCATACGCACCAGAAACCCTTCGCTGGTCAGCTCGCGTAATGCACGATTGATGGTCATCCGGCTCACGCCTAGTTCATTGACCAGCTCGCTTTCGGAGGGCACGCGCTGATTTGCTTTCCAGTGTCCTTCACGAATCTGGCTGATGATAGCCTGCTTGACCCGTTGATAAATAGGCGCAGGTTCATCGCTCATGGCCGCCGCCAGTTGTGCAATTGCCGTATGCTCGGCCATAACGTTTTCCTTTCGCAGATAATGCGCAGAGTTTACTGCCTGCAGGGTTGGATGTATATACATTCAGACGCGGTTTCAGCACTTTAACCGTGCACCTGCTGCCTGATAAAGGTGCAGCAATACCGGTCGTTGCTCGCTCCCCCCTGTCCTGACGCCCGATCAATTTTGTGATCGGTTTGGCACGCTGATTGCAACTTGTATAGACAAGAATAGACACTTATGGTTCACTCGCGTTATTCAGTTGATCAGGGTCAATAAAGATGCCCTGCGGCAACCCAACCCTTGTATAGACAGGAGCAGGTTATGTCAGGTTCGACTCAGGTATTACACCTGGTGCCAGGTAATGTTGATCTCGCGACGTTACGCGCAATTTATCAGGGCAACGTTACCCTCAGCCTCGACGATGGCGCCCGCCAGGCCGTCGCCGAGGCACAACGCACCGTTGACGCGATCGTCGCCTCCGGCAGCGTGGTTTACGGCATTAACACCGGTTTTGGCAAACTGGCCCAAACTCAGATCCCCGCCAGCCGTCTGGCGGATCTGCAACGTAATCTGGTGCTGTCCCACAGCGTCGGGTTAGGGAATTTACTGCCTGATAACGTCACGCGGCTGGTCGTCGCCAGCAAAGTGATCAGCCTTTCGCGGGGCCATTCGGGTGTACGCATCGAACTGATCGATGCCCTGCTGGCCCTGTTTAATGCCGGCATCATGCCGTGCATTCCGGAAAAAGGATCGGTGGGTGCCTCGGGCGATCTGGCACCGCTGGCGCATATGTCGCTGATGCTGCTTGGTGAAGGTCAGGTCAGGTTCAAAGGGGAACTTATTGCGGCGACAGAAGGCCTGGCTAAAGTCGGGTTGACGCCCTTTGTTCTGGGCCCGAAAGAAGGTCTGGCATTGCTTAACGGCACCCAGGTTTCCACGGCGCTGGCGCTGCGTGGCCTGTTTGAAGCCGAAAACCTGTTTGCCGCAGGTTTACTGGCGGGCGCCCTGTCATTAGAAGCGATCAAAGGTTCGTTAAAACCCTTCGATGCACGTATCCATCAGGCGCGCGGTCAGCACGGGCAGATTGCCGTGGCCGCCGCGATTACCAGCCTGATTGAAGGAAGCGAAATCCTCGGTTCACATACCCACTGTGGCCGGGTACAGGATCCCTATTCTATCCGCTGCGTACCTCAGGTAATGGGCGCCTGCCTGGATAACCTCTCTCATGCCGCGCGCGTCCTGCAAATTGAAGCCAACGCCGCCTCTGATAATCCGCTGGTTTTCAGCGAAACCGGCGATGTGATCTCCGGCGGCAACTTCCATGCTGAACCGGTCGCCTTTGCAGCCGACATTATTGCGCTGGCCGTGGCTGAAGTGGGCGCTATCTCGGAACGTCGACTGGCCCTGCTGCTGGATACCGGCCTGTCCGGACTGCCACCTTTCCTGGTTCGCGACGGCGGCGTGAACTCCGGCTTTATGATTGCCCAGGTCACTGCGGCGGCGCTGGCATCAGAAAATAAATCGCTGGCCCATCCCGGCAGTGTAGACAGCTTACCGACCTCGGCTAACCAGGAAGATCACGTTTCCATGGCCACCTATGCCGCCCGCCGCCTGGGAGATATGTGCTTCAACAGCGCCGCCGTGGTGGGCATTGAAGCGATGGCCGCCGCCCAGGGCATTGAGTTTCATCGTCCCTTGCAAAGTTCTGCACCGATAGAGCAGGCCATTGGCCACATCCGCGAACGCGTTGCCTTCCTGGAAGAAGACCGCCTGCTGGCACCCGACATTGAGGCGATGCGTCAGTGGGCAAGCCGCTGCGACTGGCCAGAGGCACTCACCGCATTACTACCCAGCATGGGCACCTATTCAGTTAAATAAGGAATCCGTCATGAGCGAAACCCTGTCTAAAGCGGTAGCACGCGAGATCCGTGCGCCACGTGGAAATGAACTGCACTGCGCTAACTGGTTAATTGAAGCGGCTTACCGCATGATTCAGAACAACCTGGATCCCGACGTGGCAGAACGTCCGGAAGATCTGGTGGTGTACGGCGGTATTGGTAAAGCCGCGCGCAACTGGGAATGTTTTGAGCAAATTTTACGATCGCTGCAGCTCCTGCAGCCGGACGAAACCCTGCTGATCCAGTCGGGCAAACCCGTCGGCGTGTTTCGTACCCATGCGGATGCCCCCCGCGTCCTGCTGGCCAACTCCAATCTGGTTCCTCACTGGGCTAACTGGGATCACTTCCACGAACTGGATAAAGCCGGGCTGATGATGTATGGCCAGATGACGGCCGGCTCATGGATTTACATTGGCGCCCAGGGAATCGTTCAGGGCACCTACGAGACGTTTGTCGAGGCCGGACGCCAGCACTATAACAATGATCTAAGCGGACGCTGGATCCTGACCGCCGGTTTAGGTGGCATGGGTGGTGCGCAACCCTTGGCAGGCGTGCTGGCAGGCGCCTGCGTACTGGCGATTGAGTGTCAGGAATCCCGTATCGATTTTCGTTTACGCACGCGTTATGTCGATTACAAAGCCACCTCGCTGGATGAGGCACTGGCCCTGATTGATGAGGCGACCAAAGCGAAGAAAGCCATTTCTGTCGGCCTGCTGGGCAACGCAGCGGAAATCCTGCCCGAGCTGGTTAAGCGCGCCAAAGCGGGTGGACCTAAGCCTGACATCGTCACCGACCAGACTTCGGCGCACGATCCCCTTAACGGCTATCTGCCCATTGACTGGGACGTCTCACGCTGGGAGCAGGAACGCAAGACACATCCTAAAGCCGTGGAGAAAGCTGCCCGTGCCTCTATGGCCGTCCACGTTCAGGCGATGCTCGACTTCTGTCATATGGGCATTCCTACCGTCGATTATGGCAACAACATTCGCCAGGTCGCACTGGATGAAGGCGTCAGCAATGCCTTTGATTTTCCCGGTTTTGTACCAGCCTATATCCGTCCCCTGTTTTGCGAAGGTAAAGGTCCGTTCCGCTGGGTTGCCCTGTCTGGCGACCCTGAAGATATCTACAAAACGGATGCCAAACTCAAAGAACTTTTCCCGCAACATAAAACGCTGCATCGCTGGCTGGATATGGCGCAGGAACGCATCGCCTTCCAGGGCTTACCGGCGCGTATCTGCTGGCTGGGATTGGGTGAGCGCCATCTCGCGGCCCTCGCGTTCAATGAAATGGTACGCAACGGCGAGCTAAAAGCACCGATTGTGATCGGTCGCGATCACCTCGACTGCGGCTCTGTTGCCTCGCCAAACCGTGAAACCGAAGCGATGAAAGATGGGTCGGATGCGGTATCCGACTGGCCGCTGCTCAACGCCCTGCTGAATACGGCGGGCGGCGCGACCTGGGTGAGCCTGCATCATGGTGGTGGCGTGGGCATGGGCTTCTCCCAGCATTCTGGCGTGGTGATTGTGTGCGACGGCACGGAAGCGGCTGATGCCCGCTTGGGCCGCGTGCTGTGGAACGATCCTGCTACCGGCGTGATGCGTCATGCCGATGCGGGATACGAACAGGCACAGCAGTGTGCGACAAAACACGGTCTGAACTTACCGATGCAATAACCCGCAACGCCGATTTTATTGAGTCGCGTCATGCGGTAAAAAACGCTGTTCCGGGGAGTGCGGTTCCGGAACAGCGGCGCGAAATGCTCGCAACAGGCTTACTCAGGCTTCGTGGACGTCAGCGTAATCCGTTCCAAAGGCCCGACAATAAAGAGATAGGAAATCAGGCCGAGCAGCCCCATCGATCCCACATATAAAATCGCATAATCAAATGATTGCGTATTTGCCAGAATGATCCCGATCACCAGCGGGGTAACGATACTGGCCATATTGCCGCACATGTTGAAAACGCCACCGGCAATGCCCAACACCTCTTTCGGCGATGTATCGCTCAGCACACACCAGCCCAGATTGCCAAAACCTTTGGCGAAAAAGGCAACGCTCATGGCCGCAACCACCACAATTTCCGAGGACGTGTAATTGGCGATAACAATGACACAGGAGAGCAGCATCCCACAGATGACGGGCAGTTTACGCGCAACCGTCAGGCTGTAACCGCGTTTGAGTAACGCATCAGAAAACACGCCGCCCAACAGGCCGCCCACAAAACCCGCGATGGCCGGTATACTGGCAATAAATCCCACTTTCAGAATCGACATGCCCTTGGCCTGATAGAGATAGGTAGGGAACCAGGTCAGGAAGAACCAGGTAATTGAGGTGACACAAAACTGGCCAATGTAGACACCAATCATCATGCGGTTAATACACACGCTTTTAAACTGCGCCAGTGTAATTTTCTCTTGCGCCTTTTTACTGCCTAATGCGGGTTCTCCACCGCCGTCACGAATATACTCGATTTCCTCCTGATTTACTTTGGGATGCTGTAAGGGATCTCTGACTTTAAAAAGCCAGACGATCCCTAAAATAACGCCAATCGCACCGATATAATAAAAAACATAGTGCCAACTTAAATTATGAAGAATAATTGTCATCAAAGGCGTAATAATTCCGAGCGAGATATATTGTGCTGACTGATAAATCGACGTCACAAATCCCCGCTCTTTATTTGGAAACCACTGCACACTTAACCGACTGTTTGCCGGAAAAGCTGGCGCTTCAATGGCCCCCATTAATAAACGCAAAATCACCAGAACGATAAGCGGACTGGCGTAGAGATAAATCGTGCCCTGCAGCATGGTCACCAGCGACCAGCCAATCAGCGCACAGCCGTATACCATGCGGGCACCATAGCGGTCCAGTAACCAGCCGCCGGGTAATTGCATAATGACATAGGCAATACCAAAGGCCGAAAAGGCCAGCCCCATTGCTTCAGGATCAAAGCCCAACTCCTGACTCATAAAAGGCGCGACAACAGATAACGTCGCACGATCGGCATAATTAAATACGGTGGCAAGAAACAGAAATAGCAAAATAGAATAACGTACCTTGGTACGTTTTATTATTGTATTCATCACCCACTCCTGGATATCGGGTTGAGAGAGATTTAAAAGGAGAGGTGGCGGGAGAGATTCCCGCCAAAAAGATTAGGGACGTTTGCCGAATTCACAGGTTAATTGAGTCCAGCTTCGTGCCTGTTCGCTGAGCGTAAAACCAAGTCCGTGGCGATCTGAAACAAACATCCGTCCGTCACGTAATTCCAGTTGCTCATTAAATAACGGGTTCAGCCATTCGAAATGCTCCAGCCAGGGCTCAAGCGGATAGGCCGCCGCCAGATGCAGGTGAACCTCCATGGCGAAATGTGGCGCAAGCTTACGACCGTGCTTCGCCGCCAGATCCATGATTTTCAGGAAAGGGGAAATGCCACCCACGCGCGGCGCATCCGGCTGAACGAAATCACTGGCGTTGCCCAAAATCAGTTGCTCATGCTCACGGAAGCTGGTGAGCATCTCACCGGTCGCAATGGGCGTGTCCAGCGCGGCGGCCAGTTGTGCATGGCCTTCCACATCGTAAGCATCCAGCGGTTCTTCAATCCAGATCAGATTGAACGGCTCCATTTTGCGGCCCATACGGATAGCGGTCTCACGATCCCACTGTTGGTTGGCATCAACCATCAACGGAAAATCGTCGCCCAGCGCTTCACGCACTGCCGTTAAGCGACGAATGTCTTCGGCACAGTTTGGCTGCCCCACTTTCAACTTGATCCCGCCGATGCCGTTTTCACGTGAAATCACCACGTTCTTTAATACCTGCTCCAGCGGTGTATGCAGGAAGCCGCCCGAGGTGTTGTAGCACTGTACGGAATCACGATGGGAACCTAACAGTTTTGCCAACGGCAGCCCGGCGCGTTTCGCTTTCATATCCCACAGCGCAATATCAATGGGAGAGATAGCCTGCACCGCCATGCCGCTTCGTCCTACCGATGCGCCCGCCCACAGCAGTTTGGTGTAGATTTTATCAATATCGTTTGGATCTTCCCCCAGCAGATTATCGGCAATCTCCTTAGCATGCGCGTAAATGCCCTGCCCGCCAGCGCGTTTGGAATAGCTGAATCCCACCCCTTCAAAACCCTCACGGCTACGAATTTCAGCAATGATAATGGCCACTTCGGTTAACGGCTTTTGGCGCCCTGTCAGCACCTTGGCATCGCTGACGGGCGTGGCCAGGGGTAAAATCGACAGGGAGAGTTTGACCCATTCAATACGATCACCGACGTCAGCCGCCGTTTTTGCGTTCACCGTTTTGGCATAGCTCACGGCATGAGAATTTGCGCTTACAGACATAGTTATCTCCTGTGGTTTAAAAATGATTGCGCTAACATTTTTATCTTTACATCCCGGCCTGCGGCAGAAAACCGCGTTGTGTTTATTTTGAACAACAGATCACATTTACCTTGCATAAAGGGAGTCATGCTGCCAGCGAGATCGCATTTATGACTTTTTCTTCGTGTTAAACAACATAATGATTGCGTTAACATCTATCGCGAATTTTTTTAGTCATGTCAGCGCATATTGCTTAATGCGTAACGCACCGGCTGGAAATGCTCAGGAACATGAAGAATAATGCCAGTGCGAATACCGCCGTCACCGTGAAATGGATTGCCGTGAAAAGTTCGAAACCGACCCATGCGCCCACGCTTGAAGATGTCGCCCGCCATGCCGGACTGTCACCGATGACCGTCAGCCGCGTGCTGAATGCCCCGCAGTTAGTGCGGCCTAAAACGGCAGAAAGAGTCATGGAGGCGGTGCGGGTGACGGGATACATTCCTAATGCGCTGGCGGGAAGCCTGGCTTCAAGGCGCAGTAAGCTCATCGCTGTCGTGGTGCCGCAAATCAACAACAACATGTTCGTGGATACCATTCAGTCGTTGAGTGATGAGCTGGGCTTGCGGGGTTATCATATCCTGCTGAGCGTGGCGGGCTATCGCGCCGATACTGAAGCCGAACTGGTGGCAACACTGCTGTCACGACGTCCGGACGGGATTGTTCTGACCGGGATCCATCATTCGGCCGCGCTTAAAAAGGTGATCCTGAATGCCGCGATACCGGTCGTTGAAATCTGGGATCTGACGCCAACGCCGCTCGATATGCTGGTGGGATTCTCGCATCAACGCGTTGGTCAGGCCACGGCAGAATACCTGCTTGAACAAGGCTTCCGTCGGCCCGGCCTGGTGTGGACGTCAGACAAACGTGCCGGACAGCGTAAACAGGGATTATGTGACGTCTTCAGCCAGCAGGGAATTGACGCAATTCCACAGGCAGACGCGGCGCTCCCCGCCTCTCTGGCATCCGGACGCGCCGGTTTAACGCAGCTCTTCGATCAGGGTGAGTATGACGTCATCGTCTGCAGTTCAGACACGCTGGCACAGGGTGCGATTATGGAGGCAGAAAGCCGTGGCCTGCGCGTGCCTGAAGATATTGCGGTGATGGGCTTTGGCGATCTGGATTTTGCTGCCAGCAATCGCCCTGCCCTCACCACGGTCAGCGTCGATCGGGTCGCTATAGGTCAACGTGCCGCTACGCTGCTGGCCGATCGGATTGAACAGCGTCCCTGCGCAGAAAGCATTATTGATATCGGCTTCCATTTAATTAAGCGTGAGTCGGCATAACAGGCGATACGGTTGCACGCTTGTTTATTACTTATTCCATTTTGATTTAGCCCATTCGCTATTTTATCGCGCCTGGCGATAGACGCGCTCTCGCCCGGCCTCTAAAGTGAAGCTTCCTGAATGATATGGAGCGCGACATTGCATGACTCTTTCCTCTGACCTGCTTGATGATGCGCTGCGCTGGCGCCACCAGTTTCATCGCGAACCCGAACTCGGCTATGAGGAACATCGGACCAGCGATAAGGTTGCGCATGAACTTGAGCAGGCGGGCCTGCAGGTATTTCGTGGTCTTGCCGGGACGGGCGTGGTTGGCACCCTGAAAAATGGAAGCGGACCGGTCATCGGCCTGCGTGCCGACATGGACGCGCTGCCCATCAATGAAAAAGGCGAAACCGCCTGGCGCTCCAGTAAACCTGGTGTGATGCACGCCTGCGGCCATGATGGCCACACGGCGATTTTACTGGCGGCCGCCAGACAGCTTGCCGCCACGCGTCAGTTCAGCGGCACGGTGCATTTTATTTTTCAGCCTGCGGAAGAAAACCTCGGCGGCGCCCGGAAAATGGTGGAAGAGGGATTATTTACCCGTTTCCCCATGGATGCTGTCTATGCAATGCACAACTGGCCCGGCCTGCCGCTGGGATCGCTGGCGGTTAACGCCGGTGCGATGATGGCCTCACTGGATGCGTTTGAAATTACGCTGAGCGGTAAAAGCTGCCACGCGGCCATGCCGGAAAGCGGTGCCGACCCGATGGTGGTGGCAGCTGAACTGATTCTGGCCCTGCAAACGATCCCCTCACGTCGCCTTTCTCCCCTTTCCTCGGCCGTGGTGAGCGTCACGCAGATTCAGGGTGGTGAGGCAATTAACGTGATTCCCGAACAGATCGTTCTGCGCGGCACCGTGCGCTGCCTGCAAGACGATGTGCGCAAACGGGTTCATGCGCTTATTGATGATTTTGTCACTACGCTGCCGAAACCCTTTGGCGTCTGCGGCGCGATTCGCTGGCTACCTGGCTACCCGGTGACAACCAACCATACAGGCCCGGCCCGGCAGGTTCACGACGTTGCCGTCAGTACGCTGGGGGAAGAGCAGGTGCGGTGGCAGGTGAATCCCTCCATGGCCTCTGAAGATTTCGCCTGCATGCTGGAAGCCTGCCCGGGGGCCTATTTCTGGCTCGGTGCAGATGGTGCAACCCCATCCGCCCCCTTACATAATGCTCACTACGATTTCAACGATGCGCTCATCCCCACCGGTATCCGCTTCTGGCAAAACCTGGTTGAGCACGCCCTGCCACAGGCTCACCGTTAAAAACCGGCCGCCGCCAGTTTCTCAAGGCCGGCTTCCCGCGAGGCGCACTGACCGCTTGCGCGCAGGCAGCAGGCAATTTGCAGTCGCAGCGCCTCTGGCAGAGGGCGCTGGTGATTCAGCACCTCTTCCGTCCACCGCGCTGTCTCGGCGGCCGACTTGTCGGCGGGCAGCGGCACCGCAACCTCCGGCTGTCTCTCTACCCAGACCTCCGCCTGCTGTGCTGCACCGCCCACATAGCTGATGGCCGGGCAGCGCTGCGGATTGGCATAAACCTCACCTTCGGTCCCGTTCAGCAGAATCGCGGGGGCATCGATAGCGCTAAAAAAGGTCGCCACCCGTGGAACATACTCCGGGTGGGATACGCTTGACAGGCGCAGGGCCTCGCGCTCACCAAACGGCGTGGCCAGCTTCGCCAGCGTGTGGGCGCTGTTACGCACGCCCATGCGCCAGCGTAACGACAGCTGTTTTGCCATGGGTGGGCAGAGGTGATCGATGGTAATAAAGGCCAGCTCACCCCTGTCGAGCTTTGCCTGTGCCTGTTCGGCCGTAGTGACCGGCACGATCCCCAGCGCGGCAAAGACCGCTTCGCTGGTCACGCGCGTGGCATCGTCACTGACGCCGTGAACCAGCACGGGCAGACCGAGCCTGTTAAGCACCTGCGCCAGTAATGGGGTTAAATTTCCCTGACGGCGCGCACCGTTATAGCTGGGAATGACCACAGGCATTGGACGACCGCTCGGCGCCTGCAGGCGCATCACACGCGACTGCATCGCCTGATAGAAGCCGCGCATTTCTGCTTCGCCTTCACCTTTGATTCGCAGGGCGATTAAAATACTGCCCATTTCAAGATCCGGCACCTCGCCGTCCAGCATTGCGCCGTAGAGTGCCAGGGCACTGTCGAAATCGATATCGCGAGCATGGTTCTTACCGCGCCCGACTTCTTTGATAATTTTATTCAGTTCCATCACGCATTTCCGCTCAGTGGCAACGACTTAACGCCGCTTCGCACGCGGTTTGCGCGTGCCGGGATTGGGTTTGGTGTTTCTGGCCTCGGGTTCAGGCGTGACCGGCTGCTCAATTGAAAACACCGGCAGCGCCGCCAGCAGCCGACTGCCGTAAGCTTTACTCAACAGGCGGCGATCGTAAATAACTATCTCGCCAAAACACTGATGGCTGCGGATCAAACGCCCGACCTGCTGAATCAGCGTAAAAGAGGCGCTGGGTAAGCTCTGTACCTCAAACGGATAACGCCTGAGGCTCTTCAGCCATTCGCCCTCGGTTAAAATTACCGGACTGTCTATGGGCGGAAAAGCAATTTTATGGATATGTACCTGACTGAGCAGCTCACCTTTTAAATCCAGCCCTTCCGCAAACGACTGCAGGCCGATGAGAATACTGGTATCGCCCTGCTCTACCCGTTTGCGGTGTAGGGCGATCAGGCGACTGCGGGGCTGATCGCCCTGCACCAGCATCATCAGTCGTAATTCCGGCAGCGCCTCGACAAACTGTTGCATGGCGCGCCCGCTGGCAAACAACACCAGCACGCCTTTATGCTTTTCTGTCTGCATTTGCTGGCGGAAAAAGGCCGCCATCTCCGCGATGTGCTCAGCCTCATTCGCCATCAACGGTTCGTAGCGCATCTGCGGGATCACCAGCTTGCCCTGATCGACGTGGCTGAACGGCGACGCCAGTGCCACAAAACGGTCGCCCGACTTTTCATTCAATCCCGACATTTCCTGCAGGCGGCTAAAGCTGTTCAATGAGCGCAAGGTCGCGGAGGTCACGACAACGTGAGGAATCTTGCGCCACAGCATTTTTTCCAGCTGATCGCAGACGCGAATTCCCGCGCAGTGGAAGAACAGGTGTGCCTGACCGTCGCGCAGTTCACGGGTTATCCATTTTGAAACGGGCGCACCAGAGGCTTTTTCCATCGCAGCCAGTCGCCACAGCTTGCTGACTGATTCAAACCAGCCAAAGTGGCGGTTGAGCTGCAATAAATTGCGGTGCAGACGCACGAGATCGACGCTTCCGGTTTGTTCACTCAAGGCGTTAATCAACCCTTCGCTGAGCCCACGTAGCCCGTCGCTCAGCTTGAACAGCCGGGCGCACAGCGCCAGCAGCTCGTCGGGTAAGGTGCCCAACACGAAACGAAACTCGCCGGGTTGATTGTGCGGCGGAAGCAATGGGCTTAATGCCTCACTTATGGTGGCAAGGCGTTCTCGCAGTTCATCGCAGTGGGCTTTAAGACGTTCGGGATTGGCCAGCGGCGGGGGGGATTTGGGCCGCATCTGGCTCATAATCGCCTCCACCAGCTTCACAAACAGATCGAGCTGCAGGCTGGTCCAGCCGGGCGTGATATCGGCGCTCATCTCCAGTGCATCACGCGCCACTTCAGGCAGGTGATGCCCTTCATCCAGCACCAGCATCAGATTTTTGGCCGGGGGCAGCACCGATTCGTTTTCCATGGCCGCCATCACCAGCGCGTGGTTGGCTACCACCACATCGACCTGCTCGATTTCCCGCCGGGCAACGAAAAACGGACATTCGCGGTACCAGCGGCAATGCACGCCAAGGCAACTGGCTTTGTCAGTAGACAGACGCTGCCACAGGCTGTCGCTGACGTTCTCCTCGCTGTGATCGCGCAGGCCGTCCCACTGGTAGCGATCCAGTGACTTTTGCAGCCGTCCGCACTGAATCTGCTCTTCTTTGGTGCTGCTGACCGCCTCATCATCCAGGTAGAACAGCAAATCGGCCTGCTGATTATCGTCTGCGACCAGCGCGGCCAGATTGCGCGGACACACATAGCGCCCGCGGCCAAAGGCCGCAGTAAAGGTGAGATCCGGAATGATTTTTTTAAGCAACGGCAAATCTTTGCTGAAGATCTGATCCTGCAAGGCGACGTTGGCCGTGCTGATCACCAGCCGCTTCTCTTCCGCGCGGCTGACGGCGATGCCAGGAATAAGATACGAAAGGGTTTTGCCCACGCCAGTCGGCGCTTCTACAGCCAGGTGGCGTCCGTCATCACCCGACAGACATTTCGCGACCTCCGCGATCATCTGCCGCTGGGCAGGACGGGGAATAAAGTCTGGCACCTGTTGCTGCAGCGCTTTATACCACTGTGCGATCTGGCTTTTTAATGCTGCTGTCAGGGCCATGTTAAGATTACCGCTTTACTCGATGGCCTGTATTTTTACACAGTATCGCAGTGACGTCAGCTTTCGGGTCTGTTTTTTCGTGCTGGCTTCAGAAAAGGCCTGCTCGTGCTGTCGGGTCAACAGCAGGCCACAACCGCCGTGGCGCGTTGTCGCGTGTTGCGCAGGGATAAGGCGGCGGCCCGAAGGCCTGTACTTCAGCCGCCGTGCGAATCCAGCACCTTAAACATCACCGTGGTCGCGTCCAGTTTTCCCTCAATAGACTGCGCATAGGCAGGAATCTCACCCGCAACCTGCCAGTGCAGCGCGCGATAGAGATCGCTGGCCACGTCCCCGGATCGGGTGTCCAGCACCAGCAGGCGTTTTCCCTTCTGATGCGCCCGCTGTTCTGCCTGCTGCATTAACCTGCGCGCTATCCCCTGCCGCCGCGCCTGCGGATGCACGAGCAGCTTACTGACTTCGGCCCTATGGCTTCCATTGGGCATGGCGCTGTCATTGAGCATCACGGTGCCCACCACCCGGCCATGCTGGCGGGCAACCAGCAGTTCACTCTGGCCTTTTTCCAGCGCGGCAAGCTGATTTTGCCAAAAAAGGGTCATCACGCTGATGTTTTCAGGATCGATAAAACCGATGCTGGCACCCTCGGCCACACAGGCCTGTAAGACCTGGGCCAGTTCGGGTAAAACCTGTTGTGCCTCAGCGGCGCTGAGTTGTTGATACGTCATCATGATTTGCAGACCACCAGTAAGTAGCGGGCACCTTCAGTAAGATGTGCCTGAAAAGCGGACGCGCCGCTAAGATGAAAACGCAGGCTGTCGCCGGGTGCTAAGGTCCAGCTCTGCGCGCCCATGGTTATCGTCAGCTGTCCCTGTTGCATCCAGATATGTTGCTCCATGCCCTGTAGCGGTGGCGCGTCGTATTCGACGCGCGCGCCGGGCCGCAGTGTGCCTTCTATCAGCTCACAGCGGAAATTATGGGCTGGCGGTGAGACATTGCGGCGACTAAATCCACTGGCTTCGTCGTTCCAGATCGGCTGGCGTTCGCGAGGGATCAGGAGATCGCTTTCCGCTTCCACTTCGCTCAGCAGGCGCGACATGGTCAGACTGTAAGCCACACACAAACGATTAAGCAGGGCAGCCGTTGGGCTGGTTTCAGCACGCTCAATACGCGATAATGTGGGCCGGCTAATGCCGGTGGCGGTTGAGAGTTCATCAAGTGACCAACCCTGCTTCATCCGTAATTCTGCAAGGCGGGCTGCTAAGCGTTGCTCCGTATTATCAAAAGACATGTTTCATCTCACTTATGAAAAATAAATCTCATAATTGAGATAGAACAACAATTAAGCGCAGCCGTCAAGTTGTACATCTAAAAATTGGTTGTACAACTTAACAGGCTTCGTTATGGTGTTTTAACTCAGGTCAGTTTAAAGAGGTAAATATGACCTTATACAGTATCGGCGATGTCGCCGAACGCTGTGGCATAAATCCGGTTACCTTACGCGCCTGGCAACGACGTTATGGATTATTGAAACCACAACGTACCGAAGGCGGTCATCGACAGTTCGATGAAGAAGATGTTCAGCGTATTCAGGAAATCATGCGCTGGATTGAAAGTGGAGTACCAGTAGGCAAGGTCAAAGCACTACTGGAAGGTGGAGATGTTGATTCCAACGATGGCTGGACCGCCATGCAGGACGAACTCATCAGCATACTGCGCCATGTAAGACCGGCTAAGCTACGCAACAAGATCGCTTTAATTGGTCGCGAACATGCGGTTGATGCCTTGATCGATCACGTTTTTATGCCCATAAGGCAGAAACTCAGCCTGGATCAGAATACAGCACGGACAATGTGCAGCCTGCTGGATGGCATCCTGATCGACTACGTGGCTTTTTGTCTGGCAAGCAGTCGCAAAAAAGCCGGTAAAGAAGCGCTGATTATTGGCTGGGGCATTGAAGATCGCACGCGCATCTGGCTGGAAGGATGGCGACTGTCGCAGCACGGCTGGCGCATCGACGTGCTTGCCGAACCGCTTGATGTTCCCCGGCCCGAGTTATTTCCGGGGCTGAATATGTTTGTTTTTACCGGTAAAAGACTGACGCGCCGTCAGCAGGAACAGCTGGCACACTGGCAGGAACAGGGATTCTCTGTACGTTTGCACGACGCACACTGAAATAAAAACGCACGCTCGGCACTATGACGGCTGCCTTGCGCGCGCTATTATCCCCGCCTTGACGTAAACACCCTCAGGTTAGTTATGAACTGGAAAAAAACATTTTTTGCCACGCTGTTTGCCATTATGGCTATCGGCGGCACCAGTGGACTTATGCTGGTCGGCTATTCACTTATCGTTCATTCACGCTAAGACGGCGCTGCAGCCGTTCAAACAGGCGATCGCTGACGATCGCTAACAGCCCGACCAGCAACGCGCCTTGTATGACATAGGCGGTATTAAAGCCGCTCAGGCCGATGATGATGGGCGAGCCCAGGCTCTTTGCCCCGACGGTAGAGGCGATAGCCGCCGTGCCGATATTGATGATGACGGAGTTACGTATCCCGGCAATGATCACCGGTGCCGCCAGCGCAAGCTCAACCTGCCACAAACGCTGCCAGCCACTCATGCCGACACCCACGGCGATCTCTCGACTGCTGGCCGGGACGCTGTCCAGCCCCGCCAGTGTGCCCTGTAAAATCGGCAGCAGCCCATAAAGCAGCAATGCCACCACGGCAGGCCACGCGCCGAATCCCATGACAGGCACGGCTATCGCCAGCACCGCCACCGGCGGGATCGTCTGACCGGCGGCGGCGATGGTTTCCAACAACGGGCGAAAAGCCCGTCCCGCAGGGCGAGTGACCAGCACACCGCTGCCGACGCCGATAACAACCGCCATCAGGCTGGCGGTTACCACCAGAAAAAGATGTGCCAGGGTGAGCTGCCAGAAACTGTCCTGCTGATAAAGCGGGCGGGCCAGATCGGGAAACCAGGCGGCAAACACGGGGCCGCTGTAGGGCATGGCCGCCAGCAGGCTGAGATAAAACAGGACCAGCCACAGCAGAGGATCGGCTAGCCGTCGCATTGTTGAGCCTCTGCGTGATGAAGGAGATCGCTGAAGTAGAGCACGCCCAGCGGTTGCTGATGCGCATCTACGACGGGCAGTTTATCCGTGCCGCGGCTGATAAACTGTGACAACGCTTCGCGCAGGCTCAGCGTCGCCGCCAGCGGCTCGGCATCCAGCCATTCCCCACGACGTACTGCGCGTCCCACCTGGCCAAGCGCCAGCAGACGCAGCCCTATCTCGCTGCGCCCCAGAAAATCACGCACAAAGTCGTTGCCTGGTCGGGTCAGCAATTCAAGCGGTTTACCCTGCTGAACGATCTCACCGTCGTCCATAAGTACAATATTGTCGGCCAGCGTCAGGGCTTCATCAATATCGTGCGTGACCAGCACGATGGTGCACCCTGAGGCACGGTGAATGCGTAACATCTCCTGCTGAAGCGCAGTGCGCGTGACCGGGTCCAGTGCGCCAAAGGGTTCATCCATCAGCAGTACGTCAGGATCCGCCGCCAGCGCCCGCGCAACACCAACGCGCTGCTGTTGTCCCCCGGAGAGCTGATGTGGATAGCGGCGAAGTAATGCCGGATCCAAATTCAGCAGTGCGATCAACTCGTCAATACGTTCGCGCCTGCGCGCTTTTGACCAGCCCAGCAAAGCAGGGACGGTGGCCATATTCTTTTCAATCGTCCAGTGCGGAAACAGACCAATCGACTGAATGGCATAGCCGGTACGGCGGCGCAGCGCCTGGGCATCCATCTGACGAATAGATTCGCCTGCAAAGCGGATTTCCCCTTCATCGTACTCCACCAGACGATTAATCATTTTAAGCGTGGTCGATTTACCCGAGCCCGAGGTGCCCAGCAGCACGGTAAAGGTTCCTTTTGCGATGGTCAGCGACAGGTTTTTAACCGCGGCTTTACCCGCAAAGAACCGGGTGACGCCATCAAACTGAATCATCTTTTCTCTCCAGCAGGGAAATCAACAAGCGGAATAACGCATCCAAAGTCACCGCCATCGCAATCACCGGGATCACGCCTAACAGCACTAAGTCCAGCGCGTTGCTCAGCAGCCCCTGGAAAATAATCGCGCCGAATCCGCCTGCGCCGATCAGCGCCGCCACCACGGCCATGCCCAGTGTCTGCACCACCACAACCCGTATGCCCGACAACCACACCGGCAAGGCCAGCGGCACCTCCACGGCGAAAAACTGCTGCCTGCCGCTCAGCCCCATGCCGCGCGCACTTTCGCGCACGTCTGGCGGCACCTGCTGCAGTCCGGTTACCACGCTGCGCACCAGCGGCAACAGGGCATACAACACCAGCGCGATCAGCGCGGGCGCCATGCCAATGCCGCTGATGCCCCATGCACCTGCCCAGGGAAAGCGTTTTGCCAGCCCCGCCAGTGGGGCAATGAGTAAGCCAAACAGCGCCACGGAGGGCACCGTCTGAACCACATTCAGCACGCCGAAGACGCTGCTTTGCCAGCCGGATCGCCGGTAAAGCACGATGCCCAGCGGGAAAGCAATCAGTAAAGCAGGCAGGACGGTGGCGGCCAGTAGCGTCAGATGACGCAATAAGGCCGCATCAAAGACCGACTGGCGGTTGGCATATTCTTTCAGTAACGACAGGTCGTCCAGCTGGCCGCTGAACAGCAGCCAGAGGGGAAGGATCCATACCAGCAGATTCAGCACCAGTTGCCACAGCCTGCGGCGGGTGAGCGCACGCGCGGTATCGGTGATCAAAAGTAGCGTCAGCGCGCTGCCGCACCACATGCCGCTCGCAAAGCTGGTTCGCGCCAGTCGGCTGCCCTGCCCGGCCAGCACCCTGGCCTGGTCGCCGCTGAGCCAGATCATGACCGCCAGCACCAGCCCGGCGCTTATTAACTGCAACGTGTAGCGAAACCCCGTCGGTCTGGCCCACAGCAGTAACCACAGCAACGCCAGCGGGGGCAGAAGCGCCATGCCGTGCGCCATTTGCCAGAGCATCACCGGCTGGCCGGCAACCAGACGATTAGCCGCAAAGCTGACAAACGGCAGGCAGCCTGACGTCAGGCTCAGTAACATAATCAGTACCAGCGCCACCGGCTGCTGTCGAGGCCGGGATATCGCCTCCCGCGATAGCCACATCGGTTACAGCAGCTTTTTCTGTTCTAACCACGCTTTCGCCACGCTGCTGGCGTCCTGCCCTTCAACGGCAATTTTGGCGTTGAGCTGCTGCAATGTCTTTTCATCCAGCGCACTGAAAACGGGTTTAAGCCATGCAGCCATTTGCGGATAAGCCTGGAGAACCGCTTCACGCACTACTGGCGCAGGCGCATAAATGGGCTGAACGCCTTTTGGGTCGCTGAGCGTTTTCAGGCCTAACGCGGCAACCGGGCCATCCGTACCGTAAGCCATGGCGGCGTTGACGCCTGACGTTTGCTGCGCGGCTGCGCCGATAGTCACGGCGGTATCGCCCCCGGCCAACGATAACAGCTGATCCTGTTTTAACGTAAAGCCATAGGCTTTTTCGAATGCGGGAAGCGCATCACTGCGTTCGATAAATTCCGCAGAGGCAGCCAGCTTGAACGTGCCCCCTTTTTTCAGATAGGCGCTGAGATCGTCAAGGGAGTTAAGGTGATTTTTCTCCGCGACGTCGTTACGGACCGCGATGGTCCAGGTGTTGTTCGCCGGCGCGGGCGTCAGCCACACGAGGTGATTTTTTTCGGCATCAAGTTTTTTCACTTTTTCATAGCCTTCGCGGGCATGCTTCCAGGCACTGTCTTTTTCGTCATTAAAAAAGAAGGCTCCGTTGCCGGTGTATTCCGGGTAGATATCCAGTTCGCCCGCGGTGATGGCGCCCCGCACCACCTGGGTTGCCCCCAGCTGGATTTTGTTAACGGTCTTGACGCCGTGCTTTTCCAGCACCAGCAGGATGACATTGCCCAGCAGTGAGCCTTCAGTATCTATCTTGGAACCCACACGTACCGGGTCGGCCGCGTGCGCCATTCCCAGACTCAGCAGTAAAAGGCTGATGCCGGCCAAACCGCGAATGTTTGCCATGATGCTTTCCTTATTGATGTATTTATCTGGAAGTACGGTTGGCCGTAGGGATAACCTGACAGGCACGCCCACCGTTTTAGAGGTTGCAATAAAAGCGTAGCCTGGCAATCGCATTCCGCGATCTGTTTTGTCCTGAAATCAGATGCGGCTAACCCTGACCGCATCGGCCAGGGCTCGGTGATTAAGCCGGGAAAGTGAAACTGTCGAGACAGGCAGGAATACGGGGAAAGGTATGAAGGAACCAGGGCGTAAACTGCTGAGGCTGCTGCTGCATTTGCTGGGCAATATCCTGCATTGAGCGGTAGTCAAATGCATCCGCCTCCTGCGGGTTAAGCACGGGCAGCGCGTCGCTCACGGCAAAAAAGACATGGCCGTACTCGTGCTCTGTCAGGCCATTACTGAGCGGCAGGTTATAGCTCAGTTCGAAGACGGGCGTCAGCGACAGGATCATGCCCATTTCTTCGCGCAGACGGCGTTCGGCCGCCTCTTTAGTCGATTCATGAGGATAAGGATGACCGCAGCAGGTATTGCTCCATAATCCGCCGCAGTGATATTTATCACTGGCACGACGCTGGAGCAGCAGCTCCTGCCGGGTGTTAAAAACGTACACCGTGACAGCGCGGTGCAGTAATCCTTTTTCATGCACTTCCAACTTTTCCATTTTGCCGGTGGGACGATCAAGATGGTCGACGAGGATAACTTCAATAGCAGACATGAGGATTCCTTGAGTGTATTCCTCATTATTCTGGCACAAGATTGGGGAGGTTGAGGGGATAAAATTGTGCTGTTTATGCACAAATCTGTCAGACGGCAATCGCGATCGTCGAAAACGTCAGGCCAGCGGGCGCTGGCCTGACTGTGAATTACAGTTTGAAGCTTTGTACAACCTGTTCCAGTTGCAGACTCTGGGCTTCCATCGCCTGCGCGGCAGAGGAGACCTCTTCCACTAAGACGGCGTTCTGCTGCGTGGTGCCGTCAAGCTGAGTAATGGCAACGTTAACCTGTTCGATGCCCATGCTCTGCTCACGACTGGCGGCCATGATCTCGCTCATTAGCGTAGTGACGCTGCTCACGCCCTGCACCAGTTCGTCCATGGTTTGTCCTGCCTGTTCGACCAGCTGACTGCCTGCATCGATATTCGCGACCGACTCTTCGATCAGTTTTTTGATTTCACGTGCGGAGTTGGCCGAACGCTGCGCCAGATTACGCACCTCTGAGGCGACCACGGCAAAACCACGGCCCTGCTCGCCAGCACGCGCGGCTTCAACGGCGGCGTTGAGTGCCAGGATATTGGTCTGGAAGGCAATGCTGTCGATCACGCTGATGATATCGACGACTTTACGCGAAGAGTGGTGAATTTCGCCCATCGTGCTCACCACCTGACGAACCACTTCCGTTCCGCGCGACGCCACTTTAGAAGCCTCACCCGCCAGCTGGTTCGCATGCGTTGCGTTGTCGGCGTTCTGGCGTACGGTGCCGGTCAGTTGCTCCATAGAAGCCGCCGTTTCCACAATCGAGCTGGCCTGCTCTTCCGTGCGCGAGGAAAGGTTGGTGTTGCCGCTGGCAATTTCACGCGACGCCGCAGAGATGGCCAGGGCGCTGCTGCCGACCTGCTGCATTAACCCCTGCAGATAGCTGATAAAGTGGTTAAAGCTCTGCGCAACGGCGTTAAATTCCGGGCTGTTACTGGCTGGCAGACGCTGCGTGAGATCCGCGCCCCCTGTCGACAGCGCTTCGATATTTTGGTTGAGCATGCTCAAACGCTTCATCATGGCGCGCATGAAACCCAGCATGACCAGCAACAGAATAATGGCCAGAGGGATCTGCACCAAACCCAGGCGCATCAGCATATTGTGGGACTGGGCTTTCAGCAGGCTGGACGGTACGCTACTGGCCAGATACCACGGGCTGCCCGGAATAGCCTGCAGAAACAGCGTTTGCTCGCCATCGTTGCTGCTATAGGTTGACTCTGCGGACTTTGTCCCCGCACTGGCAAGCATCGCTTTCAGCGGCGCAGCCATAGGATTTTGCAGATCGCTCAGGTTTTCGAGTTTCGGCGTGCCGTTAACCAGCGCCGCGTTACCCACGACTTTGCCGTCAGACTCAACGATCAGGACGTCTCCATGAATCGCCTCGCCCATCTTTTTAGCCAGTTGGTTGAAGAAACCCAGCGTAACGTCGATGGTGGAAACGCCCCAGACTGTCCCGTCGCGGTAGATTGCCATGGCACAGTTGGTACGCGGCTGTGGGCTGGCGGCATCCTGATAAGCTTTAGCCCATGCGCACTGCCCTTTCGGCGCGGCCATGCCGTCTTTATACCAGGGCTGCTCCCAGTATTTGTCCGCGGCTTCAGAGTTCCAGTAGGTGTTAACCTGAAGCTTGTTGCTGGCGTCACGTGCAAAAAAGCTGCTGTCTTTCTCTTTACCCGCCTCGCGACGATGGGGTAAAGGCCAGATACCGCCACCGAAAACGTTACTGTCCTGATACTGGTTAACCAGTGCAGGTAATAAGGTGTCGATGGCGGCGCTGTCGATGACCGAGGCGGCCTCGGTAATGGCACGTTGCTGTGCCTGAACACGGTTCATTTGCTCAACGATGCCGGTTGCCAGCGAATCCACCTGATAGCGAATCAGGCGGCTTTCATTGTCTACCAACTGAGGCGCGACAAACTGGTTGATCACCCAAATAGTGACCAACACTAGCGCAACAAAAAAACCGATAAGCGTTGCTGTGAAGCGGGATTGAGTGGTCTTTAACATCATTGTTCCCCTGGACCTTTTGTGGCGCTATTGCCTGATCGGGGTTAACGGCACGGCAAGGGGGAACTTGAGTAGACCAGATCACAAATTTAACAAGTCTTTTAACAATAAAGATATTTAGTTACGCCAGGTCAGCAACTTTTTCCACCAGGCGGAAAAATCGCCCTGTCTCCGGCGTTTATTCTGTGTTCACGACCTGTTCACGCGGTCGAAATATGTGCGTATTTCCCCCGGCGGTGAGCCGTTCACGCAGATGCTGCCCGCCCTGGGCTTCGCTCTGGGCAAATTGCCGTTCCGCTTCGGTTACCGGCGTGGCCCACAGCAGCGTGGGTCTGTCGCCATCCTGTCTCGGCAGCGGGAACTGGGCCTGTTCCGGGGCCAGCTCGTTGGCTAACAGGTAGCTTTCGAATCCCACCGGTGCCACCTCTGAGGCCAGCGTATGGCCTTCACCCAGCCAGGTCAGCCGCGCCCACGGCAAATGGACAAATTCAGCCAGCGCGCTGGCCATCTGGACCGCATTGCTTTCAGTCATGACTTCGCCATCGACCGCCATCGCCAGCTCTGCCCGGCGGTACTGTGGAGCCAGCTCATCGAACAGAAAATCAACCTGCGGCATGGGGCGAATGCTCATGCCCAGGGTCAGAAAGTACCAGATGCCGTTATGGTAGTGCTGAGAGAGCGCCATGGGCGGCCAGTTGCCCTGATCGATCGCGTAGTATTTGACCGACTCGCCAAACTGCGCCTGATAACAGGCCAGCAAGTCCTGTTGCACCTTGTCCCATTGGCTGCCGTCATGCCATTCACGCCAGAACTGGCGCTGCTGTTCGGCAAGGGCATAGTAATGATTGGTCGAGGCTGAACCGAGCGGCGCGGTCAGACGGTTTTTTTTGATACAACCGGCGGAGAAACTGACCTGTTTATCCTGGTAAAGGCTCCAGCCAGGAATCACGGCAAGAAGTTGCCCGTAGTACCACAGCGCCGCTCCCGCATCTCCGGGTTCCCAGAGAATTTGCAGACCTGCGGGATCCAGCGGCGGTTCAGCTTCCAGATTACGGCAGTATTCTGCACTCAGCAGGGGGGCAATGCCCTGTTCCATCGCCTGGTGATCTTCCTGAAGCGGCGCAGGGAGCAGGTTTCGTAACCAGCAGCCACGCACCGCAAACTGGCTACGAAACAGATCGGTTGGCCAGATATAGAAATAAGCAGTCCGCGCATCCTGTTCGACAATTGCCGTCAGGGTGCGCTGCTGATTGTGGACTTCAGCAATCAGTGATTGATACGTCATAGCGCCTCGACAGTACTTGAGGAATCCATTTTCCCCGAGGATAGAGCAGGATCACGTCTGCTGCCACGACAGGCAAGGGTAAAACTCTCAAAGTGAATCGATGAAGGCAGAAGGCAGGAACGGAGGATAAACCCGCCTCCCCGAACGGGGAAGCGGTGACATCGACAGGAACCTGCAACCAGGTCCGTCTGAGGTTTACTGATAGGTGAACTGGGTGTTTTGCGTGCGGACTGAGTCCAGACCAATCATGACGTTAAATTTACCCGGTTCGGCAACGTGCTTCATCTGCTGGTTCCAGAACTTCAGCGCATCCACATCAATCTTAAAGGTCACCTGCTGAGATTCACCGGCTTTGAGCATGATGCGCTTGAAGCCATGCAACTCTTTTACCGGACGGCTGATGCTGGCAACGGGATCGTTAAGATAGAGCTGTACCACCGTGGCACCGTCCACTTTGCCACTGTTCGTTACGGTTACGCTGGCTTCGATACTGCCGTTATGCGCCATCGTTTCTGATGAAAGCGTGACTGGCGATACGGTGAACGTGGTGTAGCTCAGGCCATAACCAAACGGGTAAAGCGGGCCGTTTTCCGCATCGTAGTAGTGCGATGTGTACTTGTTGGGCTTGGCAAAATTGTACGGGCGGCCTGTCGGTAAATGGTTGTAATAGATGGGGATCTGACCCACGGAGCGGGGGAAAGACATCGGCAGTTTACCCGATGGGTTGTAATCGCCAAACAGCACATCCGCGATAGCATTGCCCCCTTCTGTTCCGCTGAACCAGGTTTCCAGCATGGCATCGGCCATTCTGTCTTCATCAACCAGCGTCAATGGGCGACCATTCATCAGCACAATCACCAGCGGCTTGCCTGTCGCTTTCAGCGCGGCTAACAGCTTCTGTTGCGAAGGCGGGATCATCAGATTACTGCGGCTGGACGCCTCGTGCGCCATGCCCTGCGCTTCCCCTACCGCCGCCACGATGACATCGGCCTGCTTCGCTTTCTCGACCGCCTCATCAATCATTGCCTGCGGCGAACGCGGATCGACCGCCACGGCCGGTTCATACATGTTGAGGAAGTCCTGAATGCCTTTGTTATCTGACACGTTCGCGCCTTTGGCGTACAGCAGCGTGGCTTTGCCTTCGGTGGCGTTTTTCATGCCCTGCAGCAGGGAAACCGACTGTTTGGCGACGCCCGCCGCCGACCAGCTGCCCATGACGTCACGCTGGCTGTCGGCAAGCGGTCCAATCAAGGCAATGGTGCCAGATTTCTTCAGCGGTAAGGTATCAAGGCGGTTTTTCAGCAGCACCATACTCTTGCGGGCCACATCGCGGGCTTCCGGGCGGTGTAAGCGGCTTTCTGCGTTAGTATCCTGCGGATCGCTCTCTTTCGGGCCAAGATGACTGTAGGGATCGTTAAACAGCCCCATATCGTATTTCACATTGAGCACGTGCCGGGCCGCATCATCGATTTCGGCTTTGCTGACGATGCCGCGCTTCACCAGGTCGGGTAAATACTGGCTGTAGTATTCATCGCTCATACTCATATCTACGCCAGACTTAATGGCAATACGCACGGCATCCTGGGGATCGCTCGCCACACCGTGCTTGATCAGCTCTTTAATCGCCCCGTGATCGCTGATGGTTATTCCTTTGAATTTCCATTCATGACGCAGCAGATCTTTCAGCAGCCAGCTGTCGGCCGTCGCGGGCACGCCATTAATGGAATTCAGCGCGACCATTACGCCGCCGCTGCCGGCATCCAGCGAGGCTTTATACGGCGGCAGGTAGTCCTGGAACATGCGCTGTGGGCTCATATCCACGGTGTTGTAATCGCGTCCGCCTTCCACCGCGCCATAGAGCGCAAAGTGTTTCACGCTGGTCATAATGTTGTAGCGGTCTGCGGGGCTTTTGCCCTGCATCGCCTGCACCATGGTGCGTCCCATGGCAGAGGTTAAATAGGTGTCCTCGCCGAACCCTTCAGACACGCGGCCCCAGCGCGGTTCACGGCTGACGTCGACCATCGGTGCCCAGGTCATATTTAACCCATCGTCCGCCGCTTCATAGGCAGAAATGCGCCCCACTTCATTGACGGCGTCGAGATCCCAGCTGGATGCCAGCGCTAAGGGAATCGGGAAAATCGTTCGCTGCCCGTGTACCACGTCATAGGCAAAAAACAGCGGAATTTTCAGGCGGCTTAGCTGCATCACCTGGTCCTGCATCGCGCGAATATCCTGACGCGTCACGGTATTAAAAATGGCGCCAACCTGACCTTTGTGGATCATCTCACGTACGGCTTCTTTTGGCGTATCCGGGCCCACGCTGATTAAACGTAACTGGCCGATTTTCTCGTCCAGCGTCATTTTTTTCAGCAGGTTGTTCACGTAGGCATCACGCGCCTGTTCGGTCATGGGATGGTGAACGGTGGGCTCCCCGGCAAATGCAGGTTGCAGAGCAAGGGAAACAGCGAGGCTAACAGAGCAAATCCATTTCATCAGGTTGGGTTCTCTTAAGTAACTGCGCAATATCGACTAAATGCAGAATGCCATCTTCAGAGCATAGCATGTCACCTGCGGCTATCACACTGCGCCCGACGCAACTCACGTGCTACAGTAATGACGCATGCATAAGACAAGGGAATTGCCCATGATGACACCTTCTGCCCTGATCGCCGATCTCCGCCGCCAGGTCGGCTCTGGTAACGTACTGACCGAGGCCGCCCATACCGCCCGCTATCGTAAAGGCTTCCGTTCCGGTGAGGGAGACGCGCTGGCGGTCGTCTTTCCTGCGACGCTGCTGGAACTGTGGCGCGTCCTGCAAACGCTGGTGACTGCCGATGCCATTATTCTGATGCAGGCGGCGAACACAGGCCTCACCGAAGGCTCAACGCCGCAGGGTAACGACTACGATCGCCCGCTGGTCATTGTCAGTACCCTGAGGCTGGATAAGCTACAGCTGATCGACAACGGCAAACAGGTGCTGGCCTTTCCGGGGAGTACGCTGTATCAGCTGGAAAAAATCCTCGCGCCGCTGGGCCGCGAGCCGCATTCCGTTATTGGATCATCCTGCATTGGCGCGTCGGTGCTGGGTGGCATCTGCAACAACTCCGGCGGTTCACTGATTAAACGTGGCCCGGCCTACAGTGAGATGGCGTTGTTTGCCCAGATTGATGCCCAGGGACGGCTGAAGTTGGTTAACCACCTTGGTATTGAGCTTGGCACCACGCCGGAAGAGATTCTGGGACGGCTGGATGATGATCGCTGGCAGCCCGGGGATGTGCTGCATGACGGCCGTCATGCCTCCGATCACGACTACGCCGAACGGGTGCGTGATGTTGATGCGGATACGCCCGCCCGTTTTAACGCCGATGCCCGCCGCCTGTTTGAAGCGTCGGGCTGCGCAGGCAAGCTGGCGGTATTTGCGGTGCGCCTGGATACGTTTGCGCGCGAACCGCAACAGCAGGTGTTTTATATCGGCACCAATGATGCCTCGGTACTGGGTGACCTGCGCTGCCATATGCTGGCGAATTTCAACAATCTGCCCGTGGCCGCGGAATATATGCATCGGGATATCTACGACATCGCCGAAGTCTATGGCAAAGACACCTTCCTGATGATCGACAAGCTTGGCACCGATAAGATGCCGCTGTTTTTCAGTCTCAAGGGCCGGGTCGATGGCTGGTTGAACAAACTGTCGTTTATCAAACCGCATCTGAGCGACCGACTGCTGCAGCGCGTCAGCCGCCTCTTCCCCGCCCATCTTCCCAAACGCATGAAACAGTATCGTGATAAATACCAACACCATTTAATGCTGAAAATGTCGGGTGATGGCATTGCGGAGGCGCGTGACTATCTGCGTGAGTTTTTTCGTGAGGGCGGCGGCGAGTTTTTTGAATGCGAAGGAAAAGAAGGTGCGCATGCCTTTCTGCATCGCTTTGCGGCCGCGGGCGCGGCAGTGCGCTATCACGCCGTTCATGCGGATGAGGTAGAAGATATTCTGGCGCTGGATATTGCGTTGCGTCGCAATGATAAAGCGTGGTTTGAGAGCCTGCCTGATGAGATTACCCAGTCGATAAGCCATCGCCTTTATTACGGGCACTTCTTCTGCCATGTCTTTCATCAGGATTACATTGTGAAAAAAGGCGTGGATGTTCATGCGCTGAAAGAAAAGATGCTGGCGATTTTGCACAGCCGCGGGGCGGAATATCCGGCAGAGCATAATGTCGGGCATCTGTATCAGGCCCAGCCACAGCTCACCGCGTTTTACCGCAAGCTCGATCCCACCAACAGCTTTAATCCGGGCATCGGTAAAACCAGTAAGCTAAAAGGCTGGGCGGTAAAACAGCCCTGACTGGGCACGTAGCACCTGAACAGAGTAAAACGGGCGGCCAGCGAAAATGACCGCCCGTTTATTTAGCGAGGAGGTTCTTCGGTTACCGCATCAGAAGAAACCAACTGACGGCGCTCAATAATCATGGTCTGCGGCGTGGACAGCACAATGCCCTCTTTACGCAAGCGGGTCAGAATATCGAACAGTAGATCGCTCTTCGCGCCCGCGATCTGGCGCTGACTGGCAACGTTGCCGGTGACGCTCAGCACGATGCCCTGGGCGGTAAGATCTTTAAAGGATACCGAGGGTTCCGGGTTCTCCAGAATACGCTCGTTTTCCTCATAGACCTTCAGCAAAATCTCCCGCACCTGTACCGGGTCGATATCCAGCGGAAACGTCAGGCTAATGGTCACCACGCCCTGCGCATTGCCCATTGTCGCATTACGTACGTTCTGAGAGATGAACTGAGAGTTAGGCACGATCACGGTGGATTTATCACCCAGTTGGATTTCCGTTGCGCGCACGTTGATGCGGCGAATATCCCCTTCAACGCCACTGATCGTCACCAAATCCCCGACTTTGACCGGACGTTCAGTCAGCAAAATCAGACCGGAAATAAAGTTTTTAACGATTTCCTGCAGGCCGAAACCGATACCGACCGACAGGGCGCTGACGATCCAGGCCAGCTTGTTCCACTGCAGCCCCATAATCGACAGCGTCAGCAAAATAATCAGGACATAGCCAACGTTGCTGAACAGCGTGACCAGCGACATGCGCATGCCGCTGTCCATGGTGGTCTTCGGCAGGAAATCGGTATCAAGCCAGCGACGTACCGAGCGCAGAATATAGATGCCCACAATCAGGCACAGCAGCGCGTTAACCAGGTGGGCAGGCACAATATTCAGGGATTCAAGGCCCTTACCGCCCCAGAACTCAATCGCCTTTTGCAGCAGCTCAATCGGTGTTGAAGAGGCAAAGGTGCCGTTAAGCAGTGCCAGCGCGACAAACATGATCAGCAAGGTTTTACCGATCGCCGCAAGAATGGTGGCGACCTGCTGCAGATGTCGCTCATCAATGTTTAGCGAGCCCTGAATACGCTTGCCCGTCGTATTATTGACAGAGAAAAGGCTTTCACAGCCGTCGTTAATCAAATGACTGAGTATGTAAAACGAACCAAACAAAATGCCACACCACACCAGCTCGTAGCTTAAAAAACGCGCCAGGGTGACGTAACCAATCACCAGCGAAGCCAGAATCGTCAGCGACGTCAGCGTCAGGGCCATCTGAATCAGCCCTACCAGCGTTGAGCGCGCTTCCGGCGGCGTGCCTTCCTGCGCCAGACGCCGACGAACGCGCTTGGTGCGCATGCTGATTGCCAGCGCCGTGCTGCCGATCAGCAATGCCGTCAGGCCGTTAGCAAAGATACTGGTATTCAGGCTGGTCCCGGCGGTGTAGTTAAAGGACTCTACCGTCTGGAAAATAAACACCAGCAAGGCGGTGATAGGTGGGAAAGGTTTCAGGGCCAGCGCCACCTCGTTCGAGATGGTGGGTAAACGCCAGCTTGGCCGACGCGTTGACAAAAATGCCCGCCCGAGCCCGGCAATCAAACCACAATAAACGCTTAATTCGACCAGACGATAAATAAAGTCCTGCACGTCGCTGGAAACTTCATCGCGGCGGGTAAAGGCCTGGGAAATAAAGGCAAAGGTCAACACCACCGCCACCAGGCTGGTCAGGGCCACGGCCGTCGCCAGAAAGCTGCGGCGCAGGCGTCCTTCCGGCAGTTTATTAATGCTGACCCAGGCTAAAAATTCTTCGCCATAGCGGCGTCCCAACGTCATCACCAGCACGGCGGCCAGCAACCAGCCTAGCGTACCCAGACGCCAGCCTGACTCCCAGGATAGCGCAGCGGTATCTTTCAGCTCATTTAAGAAATCGCCAATCTTCTCATCATCAAGATCCTGACTGCTGAATACCGGCGACCAGAAACGTGGCCCTAAAATGCTGCCAGAGTTAAGCGCCAGTTTGTTTTTCAACTGATCGCGGCGCAGATTGACGATTTGCGATGACAGCATCAGGGCGCTGTTTTTAATGCCCTCCGCCTGCTTAATCTGATCGTCGAGCTTACTTTTCTGACTTTCCAGCGCGCTACGTTTGCGCGTGACGTCTGCCGTCTCTTTGACGCCGCTTTCCGGTTTGGGGGCTGGGCCAAGCACGGCCAGCTGGGCCTCAAGCTGCTGACGGTCAGGCTGCAACGCCTGGGCCAGCGTATCCGTATTGCCTGACAGCTCCAACGCCATTTCATTCAGCCGACTCAGCTTATTTTCATCGCTTTCAACGGAAACCTGACTTTTAATTTTGTCGAGGATTTTCTGCATCTTAGGCAGCTCGACCGAGGCGTTCACTTTCGGCTTGTCGTCAGGCTGCTGGGTAGTGGTGGCCTGAGCCGGATCGTCTGCGGCGACGCTCAGGGTGGGAACGGCGGTGAACAATGCTAAAAAAATCAGAACAATAAAGGATCGTAACGTGAGCATATGAATGAGATTCCGGCACAGTAATCAGGCGAATCACCCTCGCCATTTGCGGGTAGTTTAGGTTTTCGTCTGGCGTGAAACTATAGGAATACCGATCAATATTGGTCGGGCCGCCCGCGGCGGCCCGACGGGATATTACTCTACTTCAGAACCGCTGGCAGCGTTGCTGGCAACCTGACCTGCTTTCTGTTTTTTATAGGCCAGCGCGGCCGCCGGAACCGGCGCCGCTTTGCCCGTTTCCAGCCAGTCGCGCAGACGGTTAGCATCGGCAAAATGGGTATATTTACCAAATGCATCCAGCACCACCAGTGCCACCGGGCGGTTTTTAATCATGGTGCGCATGACCAGGCAATGTCCCGCTTCATCGGTATAGCCCGTTTTGGTCAACTGAATGTGCCAGCCATTCTTATACACCAGATGATTGGTATTGCGGAACGGCAGCGCGTAGCTGGGATGGGTAAATACGGCGGTTTCTTCTTTGGTCGTGCTCAGCTCGCTCAACAGGGGATATTCGCGCGTGGCTTTTAACAGCTTCACCAAATCTTCTGCGCTGGAGACGTTCTGAATGGAGAGACCGGTAGGTTCAACGTAATGGGTATGGTTCATGCCCAGCGCACGCGCCTTAGCATTCATCGCCTTAATAAAGGCGTTATATCCACCGGGATACGCATGGGCCAGGCTGGCCGCCGCGCGGTTTTCAGATGACATCAGCGCCAGCATCAGCATGCTCCGACGGCTTATCTGGCTGTTAAGCTTCACGCGTGAAAACACGCCGCGCATCTCTGGCGTCTGACTGATATCAACCGTGACCATCTCGTTCATCGGCTGATGCGCATCCAGTACCACCATTGCCGTCATCAACTTGGTGATCGAGGCAATCGGCCGCACCCGGTCAGGGTGACTGGAAAATAACGTTTTCCCGCTCGTCAGATCGACGATCAGGGCGCTGCCTGAGGCAATTTGCGGCTGAGCAATGGGCGCCATTTGCGACAGCGTCGTGGTCGCCTGTGCTGGAAGGGAAACAACCTGCCCGGAAACGAGCAGCGCCAGCGTTAACAGTGAAAAGCGAATTTTTGCAGGCATCGTGAAAAAAAGACCCGGTTAAGATTGTGCGCTGTGTAAACACAGGCCGCCGACGACTGAGCAGGCAGTGCGCGGGCTGGCCGCAGCATCATACTCTGAAGCGGTAAAATTATCCTGGTGAGATTGTTTCTGAGCGTTAAAAAGATGTTGCCGCCCTGCAGGCGGCAACGGCACGTTAAAACAGGTGCGGGCCATAGCCCCACAGAATCACGGTTAAGGCCAGCAACACTTCAAATACCAGCACGCCGATGGCCAGAGTGGAACTGGAAAAACGCAGGCTTTCATCCCGGTCAATGTTCAGAAACAGCGGGATGCCCACGTACAGCAGATAGCCGGTATACAGCAGCGCCAGCGCACCCGCTAATACGCACAGCCATACCAGCGGATAAAGTGCCACGAGTCCGCTTAAAAACAGCGGCGTAGCCACATAGCCCGCAAACACCGTACAGCGTTCAACGCCAGGGCGCTGCGGGTAGTCACGCGCCATCCAGTGAATAACGCGTCCCATCACCGCCACGCCGCCCAGAATCAACAGATAAAACAGAATACCCAGGCCCAGTGCTGTCAGGAAATTCAATTGTACATACTGCCCTTCACCCAGATTCCAGCCTGAGTTCGTGGTGCCGATTATGGCGCAAATAACCGGAATGGCTGCCATCAGCAGAACGTGATGAGTGTAATGGTGCGAAACCGTTTCGTTCTCTTGCTTGATATTGCGCATTTCCTGATTAGGATGCGCTAACAAACCCCAGACATGGTTCATACGCTTACTCCTCTGATGCCGTTGGGCTACCCCGTTTTGATGCAGCATCCACGTAAGGGCAGCATTGCTTACAGTATAAACGGCAAGGCAACTTCTGTGGGGCCTGCGCAAAAAAACAGCGAAAAAGATCGCTGATTAACGCTTAAACGGATGGCTTAACGAATCAGGTATAAACTGAAAGAAATTTCTTTACACAGGAAGTGCACCTTGCATTTGGATATCAACGCATTAATTACGCAGTACGGCTATCTTGCACTGTTTATCGGCTGTATTGCCGAAGGGGAAACATTTCTGTTGCTGGGCGGCGTAGCCGCGCATGAAGGATTACTTCATTACACGGGTGTGGTACTGGCGGCGATGGCAGGCGGGATTCTGGGCGACCAGCTGCTCTTCTGGATTGGCCGGCGCTTTGGTACAGGCATCCTGCGGCGGTTTAAAAAACATCAGGACAAAATTGTTAAAGCTAACCGCCTGATTAAGCGGCGTCCCAGCCTGTTCGTGATCGGCGCGCGCTTTATGTACGGCTTTCGCCTGATTGGTCCCATTATCATTGGGGCAAGCCGCCTCAATCCGCTGAAGTTTCTGGCGCTTAACATCATTGGGGCGGCATTATGGTCACTGCTGTTTGTGACACTCGGCTATTTTGCTGGCGGAATCATTGCCCCCTGGCTGCACAAGCTTGATCAGCACTTTAAACATCTGCTGTGGCTGGCTGCCGCCGTGCTCTTTGCCTTTGGGGTTCGCTGGGCCATTCGCCACTGGAATAACCGCCGGGCCGACGATCAGTAACCCTTGAACTGGGGATTTGCCAGCATAAAGCCGCCATCGATGATAAATGACTGGCCGGTGGTATAGGTGGCCCATTCAGAGCTCAGCCAGGCCACCATGCTGGCAATTTCGTGCGTATCTCCTGGACGACCCGCAGGGATCTCAGGCATTTTGACCTTGTGCGCATCGCCATCGGTCATTTTGTTCATCGGCGTGGCGATCGCGCCTGGCGCCACGGCGTTCACCAGAATATTGTGGGGCAGCAAACTCAAGGCCATCGATTTAGTCAGCCCGCCTGCCGCATGTTTAGCCGCGGTGTAGGCAACGGAACCCGGCAGCGGAGTGTGTTCATGCACGGAGGTGATGTTGATGATACGTCCGCCCTGCCCCTGCTTGATCATGTTGCGTGCCGCAACCTGGCCGCAGATAAACACGCCATCCACATCTACGCTAAATGTCTTACGCCAGTCTTCCCAGGTCACGTCCATAAAGTCCGCTTTGAAATTCGCCCCGGCATTGTTGACCAGAACATCAATGCGGCCCAGCTTGTCTATAAGCTGCTGCAGCACCTTGCCCCCTGCGGGCGGATCGGCCAGGTCGAGCTGGATCGTCTCAGCTCGCTGCCCAATCTCCGCCACCCGTTTTGCCGTGCGCTGTGCGCCTTCCTCATCAGACCGCCAGGTGATGCCAATATCAAACCCCTGCTCTGCTAACATTTCAGCACAACGACTGCCAATGCCTGAATCCGACGCGGTAACGATTGCAACTTTTCGTTGTGGTGTAGTCATGACGGTCTCCTCTGGAAGTGTATGAAAAGTATATACCGCAATGAAAATTGTGCCGTTTGCGGACGGCCCGGCGCCCGGATTAACGATCTGTGTCAGAACACAGCGCGATGAAGGCACCTGGCTATAGTTAAGGCTGACACTGACAGGGAGAAACCGATGAGTAAGGTTAAACGTAAGATTGACGACCATGGCGTAATAGGCGATTTACGCACCTGCGCCCTGGTCGCAAACGATGGCACTATCGATTATCTCTGCTGGCCGGAACTGGACAGCCCATCGGTGTTTTCCGCCCTGCTGGACAGCGACGAGGCCGGCCTGTTTTCCCTGGCACCCGACTGGCAAAACGCCCGTCGCCAGCAAATCTATCTGCCTGATACCAACATCCTGCAGACCCGCTGGCTGGCCGAAGAAGGCGTCGCCGAGATCACCGACTACATGCCGATTTGCGACCGGCAGGATAAACTGCCGCGTATCATCCGTCGGGTAAAGATGGTTCGGGGCCGGGCACGCTTTAATATGGTGTGCTCCCCGCGCCATGATTACGCCCGGGCGGACACCCGCGCTGAGGTACAGCGGGGCTGTATTGATTTTCACGCCACCGATCAGCCCTCGCTGCGCCTGGCAGCAACGGTGGTGATGACGCTGGAAGGCAATCACGCCACCGCCAGTTTTGAGCTTAAAGCCGGTGAACATGCCGAATTCGAATTTGGCAGCGTACAGGATGCCCACATCGAAAAGCTGGCCACCGCCAACTGCTTTGAAGAAACGCTGAGCTACTGGCGGGAATGGAGCAGCCGCAGCACCTATCACGGTCGCTGGCAGGAGATGGTACAACGCTCTGCGCTGGTACTTAAACTGCTGACCTCCTGGCAACACGGCTCCATCGCCGCGGCTGCCACCTTTGGCCTGCCCGAGGAGCTGGGCGGCGAACGGAACTGGGATTACCGCGCCTCCTGGATACGGGATGCCTCATTCAGCATGTACGCCCTGATGCGGCTGGGTTACGTGGACGAAGCCAAGCACTTTACGGAATGGGTCGGTCGCTGTGTAGAAAACAGCCACCACGATGAAATGCGGCTGCAGGTGATGTACCGCCTGGACAGCAGTACGGATCTTCAGGAGATGTCGCTGCTTAACCTGTCCGGCTATGCCAACTCCAGTCCGGTGCGCATTGGTAACGATGCCTGGCGGCAAAAACAGCTAGATATTTATGGCGAACTGATGGATGCCATCTACCTGTCCAACAAATACGGCGAGGCCATTTCTCAGCGGGGCTGGAATCATGTGTCAGAAATGCTGGACTGGCTGTGCGATAACTGGCATCAGCCCGATGCCGGCATCTGGGAAATGCGCGGCGAGCCGGAGCACTTCCTTCACTCACGTTTAATGTGTTGGGTCGCTCTGGATCGGGGCCTGCGGCTGGCAATGAAGCGTTCACTGCCGATGCCTTACGATCGCTGGGACAAAACCCGTCGCGAGATCCGCGATGATATCTGGAAGAATTTCTGGAACAGTGAACGCGGGCATTTTGTTTCGACCCGCCACGGTGAACACCTTGATGCCTCCATGCTGCTGATGCCGCTGGTGCGTTTTGTGGGCGCCACCGATCCGGACTGGATCGCCACGCTGGATGCCATCCAGGTGAACCTGGTGAGCGACGGCATGGTACGTCGTTATAACATTCACGAAACGCCAGCTGATGGGCTAACGGGCGCAGAGGGCTCCTTTGGTGCCTGCTCGTTCTGGTATGTGGAATGTCTGGCGCGTGCCGGACGCATTCGCGAGGCACATTTTGAGTTCGAGAAATTACTGAGCTACGCTAATCCGTTGGGTTTGTATGCGGAAGAGTTTGACAGTCATGGGCAGGCACTGGGAAATACGCCCCAGGCGTTGACGCATCTTGCGTTGATCAGCGCCGCGTTTTTCCTGAACCGTAAGCTAAACGGGGACGTCACGCTTTGGCAGCCATAATGGGCTGTTTTTCGCCCAAATTGGTAAAGAACAAAGGCAGATAACGCAGGCGAGTCAGGTAAAGTATTTTAAAGCGGTTAAAATCCTGATTCACAACATCAGTTTAATGAACATATAATGCGCAGCAGGTCATAGTGACCAGCATGGGTTCGATACATTGACAAGCCTGAAACATGGCGATAAAGACTTGTAAAATATGAAAAAAAGCATTCGCGCGTTCGCTTCACTTGCATTGGCTTTGGCGGCATTCAGTCAGTCAGCCCTTGCTGTTGTTTACCCGTTACCGCCGGCAAACAGCCGTCTGACCGGGCAAAATATTGAAATTACCATTCCCGAGGACAGCAAATTACCTCTGGAAGCTTTTGCAGCTCAGTTCCAAATGGGCCTCAGCAATATGCTGGAAGCCAACCCGGGCGTTGACGTTTATCTGCCAAAACCTGGCAGCAAACTGATTATCCCACAGCAGTTACTGTTACCTGACGCGCCGCGTGAAGGCATTGTGATCAACAGTGCTGAAATGCGTCTTTACTACTATCCGAAAGGCACCAAAACGGTGGTTGTACTGCCTATCGGTATCGGTGAACTGGGTAAAGACACGCCGCTGAACTGGACCACCACTGTTCAGCGTAAAAAAGATGGTCCGACGTGGACGCCAACGAAAGCGATGCACGCGGAGTACGCTTCACGTGGTGAAAACCTGCCTGCCGTCTTCCCGGCCGGTCCGGATAACCCGATGGGGCTGTATGCGCTCTATATCGGTCGTCTGTATGCCATTCACGGCACCAACGCTAACTTCGGTATTGGCCTGCGGGTCAGTCACGGTTGTGTGCGCTTACGTGCCGACGACATCAAATGGCTGTTCGATCATGTGCCGGTTGGCACGCGCGTGCAGTTTATCAACCAGCCGGTGAAAGCCTCGGTTGAGCCAGACGGTTCACGCTGGATGGAAGTGCACAATCCGCTCTCGACCACGGAAGAGCAGTTTAACTCTCGTGAGCTGGTGCCAATTACGCTGACCCAGGCCGTTGGCAAAGTTCTGGTAGACGGCAGCATCAACCAGTCTCAGGTTGATAAAGCGATTCAGAACCGCTCCGGTATGCCCGTGCAGGTTAACGCGCCAGAAAACAACGTGGTGCCCGCGCCTGTTCAGGTAACCGAAGGCGAAGATGCCGAGCCGAAGGAAGAGCCGATGACGCCGGTGATGTCACAGCCAACGAATCCGGTCGCTGTGCAGCCTGAGCCTCAGCAGTCGCAACCGGCAGAACAGCAGCCGCAGGTTCAGCCTTCACAGCCTGTGCAGCCGTCACAGCCTGCGCCAGCAAGCAATGGTAATCTGTAAGGTCTGATCCTTCACGGGGTAAAAAGCCAGCGCCGGTTAACCGGGCTGGCTTTTTTTTGTGCCCTTTACAGGCTTTGTCACCGGGCGCAGCCTCTACACGGTGGGCCTTCGCAAGGCCAGCCAGCCCGCCAGCAGGGTAAACGCGAGCACGATCAGCACCAGCAGTAAAAACCCGTGTGGATTCGCCGCCAGCGGAATACCGCCTACATTCATGCCAAAAAATCCCGCCACAATATTAATTGGCAGTGCCAGTACGGTTATCACGGTTAACAGGTAGAGCGTGCGGTTACTCTGTTCCATCAGACGCGCCGCAATCTCTTCCTGCAGCAGCCGGATGCGCTCCATCAGGCTGGCGAGATCGTTGAGCACCACGCTGAACTCTTCGGTAAACGCCCGCAGCTCGCGGAGCGTGTCGTGGTTGAGCCAGGCCGGAGGTCGGTTGAGCAAGCGAAACAGCGCCGCCGGTTCAGGTGCCAGGAGGCGCTGAATCCGCAACAGCATGCGCCGGTAGTGCCCCAGCTCGCTGCGATTAGCTTTAATGGCGGGGCTCAAGAGGCGCTCTTCAATGTTATCGACCACCTGACTGATGCGCCGCACGACCTGTTCCAGTTGGGACTCCTGCTCACCAAGCAGATAAAGCAACAAAGCCTCTGCACTGGGAAAGCTATGCCGGGCTAACCTCTGCTGCATCTTTTCAATCATCACTGACGGGCGATAACGTGCGCTGACCACCAGGTTACGCCGGCACCATATCCACAGCGTCGCATTTTGCGTACTGCGGTTCTCCTGGTTAAGCGTGACGTCGTTGAGTACCGCCAGCAACGCGCTACTTTGCTCCGCCAGCCGGGTTCGCGGCGAGGCCGAGTGAATTTCATCGAAGAAGTCATCATCCACCTGAAAATGACTCTGCACCCAGTGCTGCGCGCGGGCATGGTTCAGATTGATATGCAGCCAGAGAAAGCCGTCATCAGGAAGATGCTCACCGAGTTTAACTGCTTCACGGGCATTCAGGCGAACAGGAAGGGCATCGGGAGAAAAGAGATAACCATGAATGAGTCCTGCCACATCATCATCAAAATCACGTTTTTGTGGGGTAAGAACAACGTCTGTCGCCATGGCTATCCTGTCAGCATCATTAATAAAGAGGTTCAGCCTGCTGAAGTTTTGTTACAGCAAAATGACCTCTCACGGCGCAGATCATTTTTTTGTCACAAAAAGCGGGTATCACACAGCGTGAAACAGATGTAAATCCGCATCTGCATCCGCTATGAGGTTTTGCATGAGCGAAAACAGTTTACCCTCTTCAGGCCCGACTCATGGACGACCCGATTTCAATGGCAAAGGTAGCCGCTTCACAAAACCGATTTTCTTTCTTCTGCTGATCGCCGGTCTGGCCTTTGCCGGATTTAACCTGTTTCATGACGTAGAAAAAACCAACACGCCGGTCACCAGTTACTTACCCTTCTTTTTATTGGGCCTCGCGCTGCTGATTGCGCTGGGCTTTGAGTTTGTAAACGGTTTTCACGATACCGCAAATGCGGTCGCGACGGTCATCTATACCCACTCTCTGACGCCCGGTGTTGCCGTGGTCTGGTCGGGATTCTGCAATTTCCTTGGCGTGATGCTCTCCAGCGGTGTGGTGGCGTTTGGGATTATTTCGTTGCTGCCCGTCGAACTGATATTGCAGGCCAGCAGCGGCAACGGTTTTGCCATGATTTATGCCCTGCTCTTCTCGGCCATTATCTGGAACCTGGGCACCTGGTATCTTGGCCTGCCCTCCTCCTCCTCGCACACCTTAATTGGCTCGATCATCGGAGTGGGCGTTGCCAATGCCATGCTGCACGGCCGCAGCGGGCTGAGCGGTGTGGACTGGGAGCAGGCCCTGAAAGTCGGTTATGCCCTTCTGCTGTCGCCGGTGGTGGGGTTTGTCTGCGCCGCCCTGCTGCTGTGGACGATGAAGCTGTTTATTCGTAACCGTCAGCTTTATCAGGCCCCGCAGAGCAACGAGCCGCCGCCCGTCTGGATCCGTGGACTGCTGATTCTGACCTGTACCGGCGTCTCTTTTGCCCATGGATCGAATGACGGACAAAAAGGCATGGGGCTCATCATGCTGATCCTGGTCGGCACCATGCCGATCGCCTATGCCCTGAACCGTTCCCTGCCGCCCGATCAGATCCCGCGCGTGGCCGCCCTGACCGACGTCACGGCGCGCCAGCTCCTGCACATTCAGCCTGCCACCACGCCCGCACCGGCCCCACGGGACGTGTTAACCGCGTTTGTCAGCAGCGAACAAATGAATGCCAACGTGCTGCCGGCCCTGGCGATGACGCTGCACGACGTGGGCGAACAGATCCGCCGCTACGGCTCGATGGAAAATATCCCGGCACAATCCGTGAGCAACACTCGCAATCAAATGTACCTCGCGTCGGAGTCCATTAAACATTTGCAAAGCGCCCACGTTGCCCTGCCGGACGACACTGAACGCAATTTAACCGCCGTGAAAACCGAGCTGGACAGCGCTACGCGCTTTATTCCTGTCTGGGTGAAGGTGGTCGTGGCGATTGCACTGGGGCTGGGCACAATGGTGGGCTGGCGTCGCATTGTGGTCACCGTGGGGGAACGTATCGGTAAAACCCATCTGACCTATGCGCAGGGTGCCAGCGCCGAACTGGTGGCGATGGTGACCATCGGCGCGGCCGACGCATTCGGTTTGCCCGTGTCCACCACACACGTTCTCTCCTCGGGTGTGGCAGGCACCATGGCGGCGAACCGATCAGGCCTGCAAATGTCCACGCTGCGGAATCTGGCAGTGGCCTGGATATTGACGCTGCCGGTTTCAGTCTTACTTTCTGCCCTGCTCTACGGGCTGTTTATCCACATCTGACCAGGTGATTCGTTATGGCAACACACGATAACAGCTTCAACCGGGATACATTTAATCAGCGTCTGTTACAGGAGTTCTACGACAGCTACGATGAAGAACTGGAGATGGAACTCGACGACCTGCGTTTTGGCGAGACCACGCCTGACGGGAATGATGAGAAGGCCTGGCGTCGTCGCTATTTTCGCGAACTGCTGCACCTGCAGGGCGAACTGGTTAAGCTTCAGGACTGGGTGATGCGCACCGGCCATCGGCTGGTCATTCTGTTCGAAGGCCGCGACGCCGCCGGTAAAGGCGGTGTTATCAAACGCATCACGCAACGCCTTAACCCGCGCACCTGCCGGGTTGCCGCCCTGCCAGCACCTAACGACCGCGAAAAAACCCAGTGGTATTTCCAGCGTTACATTGCTCATCTGCCCGCCGCCGGGGAAATGGTGCTGTTCGACCGGAGCTGGTACAACCGGGCGGGCGTGGAACGGGTGATGGGCTTTTGCAGTGAGGCTGACGTCGAGGAGTTCTATCGTAGCGTGCCGGAATTTGAAAAAATGCTGACCCGCAGCGGTATTCAAATCGTCAAATACTGGTTTTCCATTACGGACGAGGAGCAGGAACTGCGCTTTTTGAGCCGTATTCACGATCCGCTGAAGCAGTGGAAACTCAGCCCGATGGACCTGGAAAGTCGCCGCCGCTGGGAAGATTATACCGAAGCCAAAGAAGAGATGCTGAGCCGGACCCATATCCCGGATGCGCCCTGGTGGGTCGTTCAGGGCGTGGATAAAAAGCGTGCGCGACTGAACTGCATCAGCCACCTCTTGCAACAGGTGCCTTATGAAGACGCTACGCATGATGAAATTATTTTGCCACCGCGTGAACGGTCGCAGGATTACCGCCGTAATGACGTGCCGGACACGATGATCGTGCCTGAAAAGTATTAATGGCAAGCGCGGCAGGACGCTGCGCTAACCGGTTTTCACCACACTGAAGGCTTCAGAGCTGGCCTGCTCTTGCAACCGGGCATAACGGTCGATGGCCGTGGCGATATCCTGGGATGATTTTAACGCGCGAATCTCACCGAACAGCTCACCGGCTTCAACGTAGGCTTTACGTAAATACCCGAGCCACTGTTTGATACGGGCAACATGGTACATGCCGGTATCGCCCTGTTTTTCCAGCCGGGTATATTTCTGTAACAGCGCCACCACCTCCGGCCAGGACATGGGCGCGTCATTGTATTTGATGACCCGACTCAGGTTAGGCACGTTAAGCGCGCCTCGGCCAATCATCACGGCATCACAACCGGTGGTCCGCAGGCAGTCCTGGGCCGTTTGCCAGTCCCATATCTCGCCATTCGCGATAACCGGAATACGCAGGCGCTGACGGATGTCGCCGATGGCCTGCCAGTTGATCGCCTCGGCACGATAACCGTCTTCTTTGGTTCGACCATGCACCACCAGCTCGCTGGCGCCGGCCTGCTGTACCGCATCCGCAATTTCCATACTGCGCGCGCTGGAATCCCATCCCAGCCGCACCTTCACCGTGACGGGCAACGAAGCCGGTACTGCTGCCCGCATGGCTTTTGCCGCGCGATAGATTAAATCGGGATCTTTTAGCAGCGTGGCACCGCCGCCGCTGCCGTTGACCAGCTTTGACGGACAACCACAGTTCAGATCAACGCCCCAGGAGCCCAGAGTAACCGCTCGTGCGGCGTTTTCCGCCAGCCAGTCCGGATGCTGCCCCAGCAGTTGCAGCCGGACCAGCGTACCCGAGGGCGTGCGGCTGGCATGGTGCAGTTCAGGGCAGAGTCGATAAAAGGATTTTACCGGCAAGAGTTGATCCACGACGCGCAAAAATTCTGTAATGCACAGATCGTAGTCGTTGACCTCCGTTAACAGCTGGCGCACCAGAGAATCCAGTACGCCTTCCATCGGTGCCAGTAAAACCCGCATTGTCAGGCGTTTCCGCTACGCTTAGGCGCTGGGCGACGTGGACGCGCGGCTGGCTTGTCAGACGGGCCCGCTGCCGGTCCCTGACGACGGGGCTGTGAACGCTTGTCCCCTTGCGGACGCGCAGCGCCTGCACCCTGTCCGCCCTGGCTGCGACCACGGCCGCGTGGCTGCTGTGACTGACGGCCATTCACGATAGGTTCCGCTTTGATGCTTGGATCCGGCTCATAGCCCGGTACGGCCAGACGCGGAATTTCACGCTTAAGCAGACGTTCAATATCGCGCAGCAGTTTGTGTTCATCCACGCACACCAGTGACAGTGCGACGCCGGTTGCCGCCGCACGGCCGGTACGACCAATACGATGCACATAGTCTTCCGCTACGTTTGGCAGCTCATAGTTTACGACGTGTGGGAGTTCTTCAATATCCAGGCCACGGGCCGCGATATCGGTGGCCACCAGCACGCGAATTGCGCCGGATTTAAAATCAGCCAGTGCGCGCGTACGTGCACCCTGACTCTTGTTGCCGTGAATCGCCGCAGCGGTAATACCGTCTTTACCCAACTGTTCTGCAAGGTGGTTAGCCCCATGCTTGGTTCGGGTAAACACCAGCACCTGCTGCCAGTTACCTTCGCCGATCAGCTGCGACAGCAGTTCCCGTTTGCGTTTCTTATCAACAAAATGCACCTGTTGAGAAACCTGCTCCGAAGCGGTGTTGCGGCGTGCCACTTCCACCTGCTCCGGGTTATGCAGCAGTTTTTCTGCCAGGGTTTTAATCTCGTCCGAGAAGGTGGCAGAGAACAGCAGGTTCTGACGTTTGGCAGGCAGTTTTGCCAGCACACGGCGAATATCGTGGATAAAGCCCATATCGAGCATACGATCGGCCTCATCCAGAACCAGCACTTCCACCTGAGAGAGGTCAACCGCGTTCTGATGGACCAGGTCCAGTAAACGGCCCGGTGTTGCCACCAGAATATCGACCCCGCCGCGCAGCTTCATCATCTGCGGGTTAATGCTGACACCACCAAACACCACCAGCGAACGAAGCGGTAAATACTTACTGTATTCAACAACGTTTTCCCCGACCTGAGCGGCCAGTTCACGGGTAGGCGTGAGGATCAGCGCACGCACCGGACGACGTCCACGTACTGCGCCGGTATTCGCCGACAGCTTCTGTAGTAAAGGCAGCGTGAATCCGGCCGTTTTGCCGGTGCCGGTCTGCGCACTTGCCAGCAGATCGCGGCCGGACAGCACCACAGGAATCGCCTGGCGCTGGATAGGAGTCGGTTCGCTGTAGCCTTGCTCAGCAACCGCACGCAAAATATCGGCACTCAGGCCGAGAGAGTCAAAAGACATGACGAGTATTACTCCGGTCCACTCTGACCGTGTTTCACGGTGTAGTTTTCAGAGGGATAGTGACGCCAGCTGACGCTGACGCGTGAAAAGGGTGCAAACTACGATGCATAAGCGGCGGAGTGTAACAGCTTTAACGTTCCTGTGCGAGATAGCTCACAATTGATTACAAACGGCCTAAACAACAAAGCCACCTTACGGTGGCTTTGGTTATCGGACAGCTCAGTTAACTGCGTTTTTTCTCAATGCGTCGTGCAGGCTCTTTGGCCAGCAGAGAAACCAGTGCCGGGCCCAGTAGCATAACCATGCCCAGGCTGGCCAGCAGTAGATTGTTGTGGAAAATGCGAGAGACCAGGAACAGCGTCATCATCGCAGCGCCGAAGTAGTAGGTGGTCGTCGCCTCTTCGAGGTAATCACCGAGGGTACGCAAACGGGCACTACGCTGCGTGATCAGCATGGCGATAAACACCCCTGCATACGTCACCACCAGTGTACTGCACACTTCGACCAGTGCTTTGTGTTTCCAGCCCCATACCAGCGCGGCAATCACCAGCAGGTGCATAGCGATATGGGCCCAGGTTTGACCGGTAATAATTTGAAAGCGATTAGACAATTTCATTTTTTCTCCTGCAGACCTGGCGGGTTGCCTGAATGCAACCGGATCCGGCCAGGGACGGTTTCATCAATGTAAAGCAAAAATCAGATAACGCCTTATTTATTCCTCTTCTTCACCCTCCATTTGTGACAAAGACTACACTTTGTGGTTGATGAAGATGAAAAGGAGCGCGTCGCGAGTATGCCACAAATCCAGCAAGGATTTTCATTTAAAGTCCTGACGATCAATACCCATAAAGGTTTTGCCCCGTTTAACCGACGCTTCATCTTGCCAGAATTGCGCGAAGCCGTACGCGCAACGTCGGCAGATATCGTCTTGTTGCAGGAGGTGATGGGAACACATGACATCCATCCTCTGCAACATGAAAACTGGCCCAATACCTCACATTACGAGTTTCTGGCTGACACCATGTGGAATGATTTTGCCTATGGGCGTAACGCAGTCTATCCGGAAGGACACCACGGCAATGCCGTGCTGTCGCGCTTTCCCATTGCCGAATATCAGAACCGCGATGTCTCGGTGGCCGGTAGTGAAAACCGGGGCATGCTGCACTGCCAGATTACGCTCCCCGCGCCCTACGGTACGCTGCACGTTATCTGCGTTCACCTTGGTCTGAAAGCGGCCCACCGTCGCGCCCAGATGACAATGCTGAACGAGATGGTGCTGGCCCTGCCGCCGGATGCGCCCGTGGTGGTGGCTGGCGATTTTAACGACTGGCAGGGACGCGCCAATAAAATCCTGCAAAAAGGGGCCGGGCTAAAAGAGGTATTCAGCATCAAACATGGTCGACCGGCACGCACCTTCCCGGCCCGCTTTCCTCTTCTAAGACTGGATCGTATTTATGTCCGCAACGCCACGGTGAGTCATCCCTGGGCGCTGCCGCGTAAACCCTGGTCACACCTTTCCGATCACGCGCCGCTGGCGGTGGAGATCCATCTATGAATTTTGACTGGCAAAACGGCAATAAACTACGCCTGCTGGAAAACGGGGATACGTTTTTCCCCCGGGTTTTTGGCGCAATTCAGCGTGCCGAGCGCAGTGTGCTGTTGGAAACCTTTATCCTGTTTGAAGACGATGTCGGTAACGCTTTACACCGCGAGTTGCTGGCCGCAGCACAGCGCGGCGTCAAAGTTGAAATGATGGTGGATGGTTACGGATCGTCGGAGCTGTCAGACGACTTTGTGAACAGCCTTACCCAGGCGGGCGTCCGTTTTATTTACTACGATCCGCGTCCGCTGGTGATGGGCATGCGTACCAACGTCTTTCGCCGCCTGCATCGCAAAACCGTGGTGGTTGACGGGGTTATCGCCTTTGTCGGCGGGATTAATTTCTCCGCCGAGCACTACACCGACTATGGCCCTGAAGCCAAACAGGATTACACCGTTGAGGTGAAAGGACCGGTAGTGGCGGATATTACCCGCTACCTGCAAGAGGCGATCGGCAGTCAGGCCACCACCCGCCGCTGGTGGGGACAGCGCTCACATCGTCCGGCTAAGAACGCCCTGCCCGGCGACGCGCAGGTGCTCTTCGTGTATCGCGATAATGATGATCACCGGGACGATATTGAACAGCACTATCTGGATATGCTGCGCAGTGCCAAACAGGACGTGATTATCGCGAATGCCTATTTTTTCCCCGGCTACCGACTGTTGCGGGAAATGCGCAATGCGGCACAGCGCGGGGTTCGGGTGCGTTTGATTGTGCAGGGCGAGCCCGATATGCCGATTGTGAAAGTGGGCGCAGAGCTGCTCTATAACTATCTGGTGGATGCTGGCGTGGAGGTCTACGAATACTGCCGTCGTCCGCTGCACGGTAAAGTGGCGGTGAAAGATCAGCAGTGGGCGACGGTCGGCTCCAGCAACCTCGATCCCTTAAGTTTATCGCTAAACCTCGAAGCGAACCTGATCATTCACGATCGCCACTTTAATGAGACATTACGCGACAATCTTGAGCATTTACTGGCAGAAGATTGCCAGCGCGTGCAGGAGGATAAACTGCCGCCGCGTAACTGGTGGCAGTTGTCGAAAAGCGTCGTGGTGTTCCACTTCCTGCGCCACTTTCCTGCAATCGCCGGCTGGCTTCCGGCACACACGCCAAAACTGGCCCAGGTTGACCCGCCCGTGCAGCCTGAAATGGAGACGCAAGATCGCGTCGAAGCCAACAATGAAGGAGCGAAATCCTGATGGCAAACACGCATCCGCGCTGGAAACTGGCAAAAAAAATACTCACCGGCCTGTTCTTCGTGGCCGTCATTGTGCTGCTGGTCATCTATGCACGCAAGGTGAACTGGGATGACGTCTATAAAGTTATCGTCAACTACAACCGTTTCGTGGTGCTGACCGCCGCAGGCCTGGTGATCGTCAGCTACCTCGTGTATGGCTGTTACGACCTGATCGGTCGCGCCTACTGCGGTCATAAACTGGCCAGGCGCCAGGTGATGCTGGTGTCGTTTATCTGCTATGCCTTTAACCTGACCCTCAGTACCTGGGTTGGCGGCGTGGCTATGCGCTATCGACTTTACTCACGCCTTGGCCTGGACAGCGGTACCATTACGCGCATTTTCTCACTTAGCATTGCCACCAACTGGCTGGGCTATATCCTGCTGGCGGGCGTCGTTTTCAGCGCGGGCATGGTTTCCATTCCCAGCGGCTGGTTTATTGGCGAAACCACGCTACGGCTGATCGGGGTTGTCTTGCTGGTGCTGGTCGCCTTCTACCTCTGGTCCTGTGCCTTTTCAAAACGTCGCCGCTGGACAGTCAAAGGCCAGACGTTACAGCTGCCTTCATTACGTATGGCGCTGTTTCAGTTTGCCGTTTCCTGTGCCAACTGGATGGTGATGGGCACCATTATCTGGTTGCTACTGGGCCGGGATGTGGGCTATCCGATGGTGCTGGGGGTTTTATTGATCAGCAGTATCGCTGGCGTGATTATTCATATTCCGGCGGGGATTGGCGTGCTTGAGGCGGTGTTTTTAGCGCTGTTGAGCGGCGAAAATCTTTCTCACGGTACCATTATTGCCGCCCTGCTGGCCTACCGGGTGCTCTACTTTATTTTGCCCCTGCTGCTGGCGCTGGTGCTGTACCTGGGGCTGGAGAGTCGCGCTAAGCATATGCGGCATAAAAACGAACAGAAACTGCAGAAGTCGTAACCGGGGAGCGGCTGCTCTGGCAAACCAGAGCAGCCCGTTTTTTAGCGGCGATTGCCGAAAATACGCAGCAGCATCAGGAACAGGTTGATGAAGTCAAGGTAGAGCGTCAGCGCGCCCATGATCGAGTAGCGACGCAGGTTTTCCGTGTCGCGCGCATCAATCTGCTCGCCAATGTTTTTCAGTTTCTGCGTGTCATAGGCCGTCAGGCCCACAAACACCACCACGCCAATGTAGGTAATCGCCCACATCAACGCCGGGCTTTTCAGCCAGAAGTTCACCAGCGATGCCAGCAGAATACCGATCAGCGCCATAAACAGCAGGCTGCCCAGGCGGCTCAGATCGCGCTTGGTGGTGTAGCCATAGAAGCTCATGGCACCAAACATCCCCGCCGTGACAAAGAACGTACTGGCAATGGAGGAATAGGTGTACACCAGGAAGATGCTGGCCATGGTTAACCCGGTCAGGGCCGAATAGAGCATAAATAACCCGGTCGCTACGGCACCGCTCAGGCGATGGACCATGCCAGAGAGGAAGAACACCAGCGCCAGCTGCACAATAATCAGGCCGAAGAAGGTGATGCGGTTTGCAAACACCAGCTCCATCACCGCCGGCGTGCGGGCGGCAAACCAGGAGACAAACGCGGTGAGTAATAAACCACAGGTCATCCAGCCATAAACCTGTGCCATGTAAGCCTGCAACCCGCGAGATGCAGGCTGAACTATTGAATCATTCTGTGGATATCGGTCCATGATGCACCTCTTGTTGAACAAATGGGTTATTCCCCTGACAGGGGAGCCTGGTTAAGTGTGGCACAGCTCTGTTCAACTGCGCCACAACGCAGTGCTTATTGACGTGACATGCACTGCTGATAACGACCGTCCACGCGCTGGGCGAACCACGCGGTGGTTAAATTGCGGGTGATTTTAGGACTTTCAAGCTTAATGCCCGGCAACATTTCACGGGGCAGGCGCCGTCCGGCCATTTTATCTGCCAGCGCAAAGACCTGCTTCCACACGTCGCTGTTACTGAATTCGGCCTTTTCGCCCTGCTCAAGATCGTCGCGAATTTCGCTGTTGCTCATATCCAGGCGTTTCGCCAGGGTGCGCACCGCCAGCTCCGTCGATCCCGCCTTGTCTGAGCCGTACTGAATGAGATCGCCATCCAGCGCCAGTTTCATGCCTGTCGCACGAGAGACTGCCGCCTGGAAAGCGGCATTGCGGCTGGCGTACCAGCCCGCGTTATAGTCCGCAAAGCGGTAAAGTGGCTTGCTGTAATCGGTGGGATAACCGAGCAGGTGCATCGTGCCGAAATAAACGCCGCCATGGCGGGTGAAGACCTCACGGCGGATGGAGCCGTCAACCGGCCATGGGTAGCCTTTGGCATGGGCTTCGGCAAACGCGATGCTCACCTGCATCGGCCCGCCGGTATGCACGGGGTTAAGGTTGCCAAACAATGTCTGCCCCATGGGCACCATCTCGATAAAGTCGTCGAAAATATCGCTCAGATCTTTTTCACTTTTGGCTTTATCCAGCCGCGCGGCATAGCTTTCGCCGTTGCTGGATTTGATGAGCAGCGCTGTGCGCACTAAAAACGCCGGCACGTGAACCTTCGCCGCGCGGCGGTCGATCTCGTCCCAGGCGATTTTTGACATGCCGGGCACGTTACCGCTGGCGTCAAAACCCGACTCCTGTCCCGCTACGGCAATGACCGCGCACAGGTTGCTGTCGCTGGCCTCAAGCCCCTGGGTGCGGAATGAGGTATAGATATCCTCCGCCCAGCCTGATTTGTTACTGACGTTGGCAGGCAGCAGGCGTTGGATCTGCGCTTTGACATCCTCAGGCTGCTTTGCAGGCGCTTCCGGCGTTTTTTTACTGCTACAGCCCGCCAGGATCAGCACGGCAAGCAGCGTCAGGCGTTTGGGTAAAGAAGTGAATGACATACCTGTCCTCTGAGGGGAAAAAGAGTAGCTTAACACTGCCCCGCTTCGCAGAGCAGGGTGGATTATCTGAACTCAGGTTATCGCTTTTCGCGCAACTGGCGGAAAAGGGATCTGTGATGTCAACGCGCTGGACGGTGACGTGATGCCGTTGCAACGCGACGAGGGCGGCGGCGAGCACGCGTAGGGAAAGATCCGGTTTGCCCCCGCAGCGCAACGCTCGCCCCTAATCCCAGCGCTGAGCGGCCTCATGATCGCTGTTGCGCGCATCCACCCAGCGGTCGCCCTGTTCGGTGGTTTCACGTTTCCAGAACGGAGCACGGGTTTTCAGGTAGTCCATAATAAACTCCGCGGCGGCAAACGCGCTGCTGCGGTGTGCGCTGGTGACGCCAACAAACACAATTTCATCGCCGGGGAAGAGTTCACCAATGCGGTGAATCACGGAAACCCGCTGCAGCGGCCAGCGCTGGCGTGCGTCATCAATGATTTCCTGCAGCGCCTTTTCCGTCATGCCGGGATAATGCTCCAGCGTCAGGGCCGCCACATCATCTCCCAGATTATGATTGCGCACTTTGCCGGTAAAGGTCACCACGGCGCCGTCTTCTGGACATCCTGCCAGCCACTGGTACTCCTGAGCCATATCAAAGGCAGCCGGGCCCACCCGAATTTGCGTGTCCATTTATCCTCCCGTCACCGGCGGAAAAAAGGCCACTTCATCGCCGTCCTTTAGGGGATGATGAAGTGCGGTGAGCGTCTGGTTAACTGCGGCGAGTAAACGTTCGCTGTCCAAGGCCAACGCCCAGCGTTCGCCCCGCTGCGCCAGAGCAGCCCGCAGCGCCGCCACATCGGGGTAATCCGGAGCCAGGGTGAGCGAATCGGTGCCCACCAGTTCCCGCACCTGAGCAAAAAACAGCACCTTAATCATGGGCAACCGCCTGAAAATCGCCGCTTTTGCCGCCGCTTTTATGCAGCAGGCGTAGTTGGTCGATGACAATGTCTTTTTGTACCGCCTTGCACATGTCATAGATGGTCAGCGCGGCTACGGAGGCCGCCGTCAGGGCTTCCATTTCTACCCCGGTTTTCCCGGTGAGCCGACACAGTGACGTAATGCGCACCCGGTTCCACGCTGGCTCAGCCACCAGCGCGACTTCCACTTTGCTCAGCATCAGCGGATGGCAAAGGGGGATCAGCTCCCACGTGCGTTTTGCCGCCTGAATACCGGCGATGCGCGCCGTCGCGAACACGTCACCTTTGTGGTGACTGCCCTCAATAATCATCTGTAAGGTTTCCGGCTTCATCAGCACCAGCACTTCAGCCTGTGCCTCGCGCACGGTGTCGTTTTTAGCGGAAACATCCACCATATGGGCTTCGCCAGCGGCGTTAATGTGGGTAAGTTGTGACATGCTCAAAGCTTCTTTAAATGGGTAACAAAGTTGCAGGGACGCGTACGGGCATCCAGTTGATCGGCGATGATGCGCTCCCAGGCGCTGGTACAGGCCGATGTCGAGCCGGGAACCGCGAAAATTAACGTCTGGTTTGCCAGACCGGCGACCGCGCGGGACTGTAACGTCGAACCGCCAATGTCTTCATAGGAAATCATGCGAAACAGCTCGCCAAAGCCTTCGATTTCCCGATCGAACAGCGGCAGGAGCGCCTCAGGGGTGCTGTTTTTCAGGTTAAAGCCGGTGCCGCCGTTGACGATAACCACCTGAACGTCTTCACTGGCAATCCAGCGTGAGACAATAGCCCGAATGCGGTAAAGATTGTCGGGCACGATGGCGTGGTCGATGACGCTGTGTCCGGCTTCGGCCGCGGCCTCACGCAGATAATCCCCGGACGTATCATTACTGGCATCACGGCTGTCTGAGACCGTCAGCGTGGCAAGCTGTAACGGTTGAAACGCGCTTGCTGGTTTACCCATATTTGCTCCTGCAATTAACCGCCAATGTAAGAAAGATTCTGTGTGATACCGGTATTGCCCTGCAACAGGAAATGCGTCTGTTTCTTCTGGCCCAGGCTGCTGGCAATGCGCGCCTGCAATTCATCTTGCTGATCGTCGGACGCCAGTAAATCACGCAGCGGAATGCCGCCATCGCCAAACAGACACAGGTGCAGGTTACCCTGAGCGGAAACCCGCAGGCGGTTACAGCTGGCGCAAAAATCTTTGGAATACGGCATGATCAGCCCGATTTCACCCACGTAATCCGGATGATAAAACACCTGCGCCGGGCCATCGCTGCGGCCGCTGATACGGCGCTGCCAGCCCTGCGCGAGAAGTCGATCGCGGATCACCTCGCCCGACACGTGCTGCTCGCGAAACAGCGCACCGCCCTCACCGGTTTCCATCAGCTCAATAAAACGCAGTTGAATGGGGCGCGTACGGATCCAGTCAAGAAAGGTCGTGAGATTGTGGCTGTTCACATCACGCATCAGCACGCTGTTCACTTTGACCTGGCTGAAGCCGGCCTCAAAGGCCGCATCGATCCCGGCCATCACCTGGTGGAATTTATCCTGACCGGTTATGGCATGAAACTGGCGTGCATCAAGGCTGTCCACGCTGACGTTCAGGGCGGTGAGTCCGGCATCGCGCCACTGCTTAACGTCACGCGCCAGCCGGTAACCATTGGTGGTGACGGCGATATGGCGGATAGCCGCGTTTTCTCTGACCGCCGCAATGATGTCGGTAAAGTCGCGACGTAATGAGGGTTCACCGCCGGTCAGGCGCACTTTCTCCGTGCCCGCCGCCGCAAAGGCGCGCGTGACCCGACGAATTTCATCCAGCGAGAGAAAACTTTTATTGCGGATACCGTTTGGCTGATAGCCATCGGGCAGGCAATAGGTACAACGGAAGTTGCATACATCCGTGACCGACAGGCGCAAATAGTAAAATTTGCGCGCAAATGCATCAGTAAATTGTGACACCAGAACACCTTTCCAATTCGGGAGATGCAGTCATTTCTTCCTGCACCCTGGTAGCGCGTAGGCTACGGCCTGAATCCCCTATCCACCGACGTAGGCATTCAGGCTTGAGTGTACGTTAACCGGCTGGTCAACGCGGTATACAGATGGTAGCGCGATTAGTGGCGATGCGCCATCCACGGCTTTTACTCTGTGTGCTTCATAACGTTAACTTTCACCGTATTTCGCTCACAGGATAAGTTAAAATACCCGGTAAGCACTGACGTAAATTACCCCCCGTCTGCATCAACCGGGCCGCTGGCCGGCGCAGACGTGAAAAGGAGAAGTATGAATCGAACACTGGCGGACCTGGATCGCGTGGTGGCCTTAGGTGGCGGACACGGATTAGGACGCGTGATGTCGGCCCTGTCCCCTCTGGGTTCACGCCTCACAGGCATTGTGACCACGACAGACAACGGTGGCTCCACGGGCCGCATTCGTCGCGCAGAAGGTGGCATCGCCTGGGGCGACCTGCGTAACTGTATTAACCAGCTGATCACGGAGCCGAGCGTGGCCTCCGCCATGTTCGAATATCGCTTTACCGGCAACGGTGAACTGGCCGGACACAATCTGGGTAACCTGATACTGAAAGCGCTGGATCACCTTAGCGTGCGGCCGCTGGAAGTGGTCAACATCATCAGAAACCTGTTAAAAGTTGACGCCTTTTTAATCCCCATGTCAGAGCATCCGGTTGATTTAGTTGCAACCGATAGCGAGGGCAACGCGGTGTATGGGGAAACCGCTATCGACGCCATGCAACTTCCACCGCAGGAACTGATGCTGCATCCTGCCGTGCAGCCCACCCGCGAAGCGCTTGATGCCGTTGCAGAAGCCGATCTGATTCTGATTGGACCGGGCAGCTTTTACACCAGCCTGATGCCCATTCTGCTCATGAAAGAGATGGCGCAGGCATTACGCCGGACGCCCGCTAACATGGTGTTTATCGGCAACCTGGGCCGCGAGTTGAGTCCTGCGGCGGCAACGCTTACCGTGGCCGACAAACTGGCGATGATGGAGCACTACATTGGCAAGCGGGTGATCGACGCGATCGTAGTTGGCCCGTCCACGGACGTCAGCCGGGTGGAAAACCGCCTGATTATTCGTGAACCGCTGGAGGCCGCCGATATCAAGTACCGCCACGACCGCCAACTGCTGCGCGCCGCGCTGGAGCACGCCGTTCAGGGATTTAACTGAATCAGGACACCGCAATAAACAATGTGCGCAATTCCTGCAGCTGATCGCGCAGGCCAGCCGCCTGTTCGAACTCCAGGTTTTGCGCATGTTGCTGCATCTGCCCTTCCAGCTCGTGGATCTTTTTCTGCAACGCCTGGGGGGACAACGCCAGGTAATCGGCGTCTGCCTCAGCGGCATTGCGCTTAGCGGGCTTGGCTTTACCACGCGTTTTCACCACGTTATTGCCCAGTTCCAGAATATCGGTGATTTTCTTGTTCAGGCCCTGAGGCACGATGCCGTTTTCTTCGTTATGCCGCTGCTGCTTCTCACGGCGGCGTTCCGTTTCTTCAATCGCTCTGGCCATTGAAGGCGTGATCTTGTCGCCATACAGAATCGCTTTACCGTTAATATTACGTGCCGCACGGCCAATGGTCTGAATCAGCGAACGCTCCGAACGCAGGAAGCCCTCTTTGTCCGCATCCAGAATGGCCACCAGCGATACCTCAGGCATGTCCAGCCCTTCTCGCAACAGGTTGATCCCAACCAGTACGTCAAATTTGCCCAGACGCAGGTCACGAATGATTTCCATCCTTTCCACCGTGTCGATATCCGAGTGCAGATAGCGCACCTTTTCACCGTGCTCTTCAAGGTACTCTGTCAGATCTTCCGCCATGCGTTTAGTCAGGACGGTCACCAGGACGCGCTCGTTGATCGTAACGCGCTGGCGGATCTCAGACAGTAAATCATCAACCTGCGTCGCCACGGGGCGGACCTCAAGAATCGGATCCAGCAGGCCGGTTGGACGCACCACCTGATCGATGACCTCGTCGCCGGATTTCTCCAGCTCATATTTGCCCGGCGTTGCCGACACATAGATCGTCTGAGGGGCCAGCGCTTCAAACTCTTCGAACTTCATCGGACGGTTATCAAGCGCCGAAGGCAGTCGGAAACCGTACTCTACCAACGTCTCTTTACGTGCACGGTCGCCACGGTACATGCCGCCAATTTGGGGAATCGTGACGTGGGACTCATCCACCACCAGCAGGCCATCTGCGGGGAGATAGTCAAACAGCGTAGGCGGCGCCTCTCCCGGCCCACGGCCTGAAAGGTAACGCGAGTAGTTTTCGATGCCGGAGCAGTAGCCCAGCTCGCCCATCATCTCCAGATCAAACTGGGTGCGCTGAGTGATGCGCTGCTCTTCCAGCAGTTTGTTGTTTTCCAGCAGGGTTTTACGCCGGTCGGCCAGCTCAACCTTGATGTCTTCCATGGCCTGCAGAATGCGCTCACGCGGCGTAACGTAGTGCGTTTTCGGATAGATGGTAAAACGCGGTACAACCGATTCAACCTGCCCGGTGAGCGGATCAAACAGGGACAGGCGCTCGACCTCTTCGTCAAATAACTCCACCCGCAGTGCCATATCATCGGACTCCGCCGGAAAAATATCGATGACCTCGCCACGCACCCGGAAGGTGCCGCGCTGAAACGCCTGGTCGTTGCGCGTGTACTGCAGCTCTGACAAGCGACGCAGAATGCTGCGCTGGTCGATGATCATACCGCGCGTCAGGTGCAGCATCATTTTCAGATAAAGATCGGGATCGCCCAGACCGTAAATGGCCGACACCGAGGCAACGACGATAACATCACGCCGCTCCAGTAATGCTTTAGTGGCGGAAAGACGCATCTGCTCGATGTGTTCGTTAACCGAGGCGTCTTTTTCGATAAAGGTGTCAGAGCTTGGGACATAGGCTTCAGGCTGGTAGTAATCGTAATAGGAGACAAAAAACTCCACCGCGTTGTCCGGGAAAAACTCCTTCATCTCACCATACAGCTGGGCCGCCAGCGTTTTGTTCGGTGCCAGCACCATGGTGGGCCGGTTAAGATCGGCGATCACGTTAGCCACGGTAAAGGTTTTACCCGATCCGGTAACGCCTAATAGCGTCTGGTGCGCCAGGCCATCTTCCAGTCCGGCTTCAAGACGACGGATCGCCTCTGGCTGATCGCCGGAAGGCTTGAAAGCGGAGTTCAGTTTAAAATCTTTACTCATGAATGCGGTTCCTGCAGATGAAAGACGGCGGGCAGCCCATTATTTTACTCTGCTATGGCGATTTTGCCAGAAAAAAATACTGGATATAATAACAGTGTTGATGCACAGTAACGGCAACCACTTTACGCTTGACTCTTTGACATTATCGCGCGCGCTAACCGGATTCTGTTTCGCAAGGTTATCCCCAAGCCCGATATTGATTTAACATTTGTCAAGCATGTGTCATAAAATTGCAGTTTGATGAATCGGCCCCAATCCGGCAGGCTTGTTTTTTGCTAAGTCACTGAATTAATGTCGTTACTTTAAAAAGCCCAGATTCTCATCATCGGGTTACCAGGCCCCGTATTTCCTCGCTTCCAACCTGTTTTCATTACCTAATGCACAAGGTTATCCACAGGAATAGTGGATAACTAATGACAGCCCTTTGCACATCGGCTGTGTATAATTTTTTTCACTCCCCTTTGGGCGATAAAAAAATATTTTTTTTCGCTTATTTTCTGACGCTAACGGGTAGTGATTTAGCTATCAGCGCAATCCGTGCCTTGATCGGCGACAAGTGCGTCTCACTTTTCTTTTTTTTATTGCCCCATTAACGAGCAGGTGCACTTCCCGGCTTCATGAACCTGCACCAACGCTGTACCGCGTAAGCGTCCTGATGTGGAATTGTTAACTTTTATTTATCTTTAAACAGGGTGATTTTCACTGGTTAGCCCCGACTCCACTCGCCGTTGAGACTCTGGCCTGGTAATTGCATGCTCTCTCATCTGAGTGTTACAGGCAGTAGCCGCGTGAAATGCGCCGCTATCTTATTAGAGCGATTTACCAGAAATGAACGGCGAAAGCATTCAGGTTAATTATCTGGAAGGAGCGCGTCAGATGCTAAGTTTACGGTCGGTGAATCAGTTTTACGGTAAAAATCATATTCTCTGGAATGTGGATCTTGATCTGCCTCCCGGCACCTGCACCGGCATACTGGGACGCCCCGGTATGGGAAAAACCACGCTGGTGAACTGCATTATGGGCAAGCTACCGATTAACAGCGGGACGATCAGTTGGCAGCAGGATGGCTCGCCGCCGGAAGACCTGCTCTCGCAGCCTGCTGAGCTGCGGGCCCGACAGGGGATCGGGTTTGTTCCGCAGGGGCGCCACATTTTTACTCAGATGAGCGTTGAGGATAATTTACTGATTGCCTTACTGGCAGGCGCACAGGCGAATGACGGTTATCGGGCGATCCCGGAAATGATCTTTGATCTGTTACCCGCGCTCTATTCGCTGCGTCAGCAGCGCAGCGGCGACCTGCCGGTCTATCAGCAGCAGCAGTTGGCACTGGCCCGTGCGCTGGTGCTGCAGCCCCGCCTGTTGATTCTGGATGAGCCCGCCGACGGCATGGCGCCCTGGCTGGAAGAAGAGATGGGGAATCTGATTCGTCGCCTTAATCGTGACTACGGCCTGACGATTCTGCTGCTTGAACAGCGCGTCTCGCTGATTCGCCGCGTGGCTGACAACTTTCTCCTGCTGCATCGCGGGCGCAATGTAGCACAGGGTAACGTCGCCCAGCTGGATGACGCGACCCTGGAGAAGTGGTTAACGGTGGCCTGATCGATCCGGCAGCGTCAGATAATGTCCACAGTTTGCCTGCTGGTCTTCCTGGGTTAGCCAGGGGATCACGCCCAGGCAAGGTGCAGGAAGCCGCTGCGTTAAGGCCGCCAGGTAGGCCTGATAACGCTGGCCGGGTGGCTGTACCGTATTGGCGATCCAGCCCGCCAGGTGCAGGCCGCGTGCGCGAATCGCATCGGCAGTCAGCATGGCATGATTGATACATCCCAGCTTGACGCCCACCACCAAAATGACCGGTAGCTGCTCCTCCTCGACCCAGTCTGCATAGGTTTGCGTCTCAGAAAGCGGCGTGTACCAGCCGCCCGCACCTTCCACCAAAATCCATTCTGCCAGCGGCTCAAGTTCCCGCAGCCCCGCCGACAGCGTGGCAAACTCAATCGGTCTGCCCTCATCCGCGCTGGCGATATGAGGTGAAGTCGGCTCCATAAACGCCAGTGGATTGACCTGTTCGTAGCGCAGCGGGACGTTGCTGTAACGCTGTAAGGTCAGCGCATCACTGTTGCGCACGCCTGCTGCGGTGAGCTCGCAGCCTGAGGCCACAGGTTTATAGCCCGCGCTGCGGTAGCCTGCGGCGGTGGCAGCCTGCAGCAGCGCCGCACTGGCAACCGTTTTACCGACTTCGGTGTCGGTACCGGTAACAAACCAGCGATTCAACATTGTGTCACTCCAAACATAAGATGGTAACTGAGGCGGAAACCCTGCTCATCCCGCGGCCAGTGGGCTTCGAGCTGAGCAAGACGCTGGCGCGTTAATACGCAGCCAGACCGTCCGGTATGCAGATGCGTTGCCCCGATGCCCTTCAGGGAGCGCATTGCACTCAGCGCATCGGGAAAATGCAGGGTAAGGGTTTGCGCATGGCAGCGCAGACGCTGTGTTTCACAGGCGGCAGCAATCTCCTGTGCAGGCAAAAAGCGGTTCGCATGGAGACGGCCATCCACCTGTGACCAGGCATGATGCACTTCGTGCAGCGAGCCCGCGCTCAGGGTGGAAAACAGCAGGCAGCCGCCGGGCCTGAGTACCCGGTTAAACTGCATTAGCGCCGCCTGAAGATTCTCGCTCCACTGCACCACCAGATTGCTCCATACGAGGTCAACAGACTGGTCTGCCAGTGGCAGAGCATCAATATCGCCAGCCAGATAGTGATGCGCGGCCCCGTTTTGCCGGGCCTGTTGCAGCATCTGCGGGGAGAGATCCAGCGCCGTGACCTCTTTACCCCGATCGCGCCATATCCGGCTGTACCAGCCGGTTCCGCATCCGGCATCCAGCAGTTGCAAACCGCTGTGCGCTGGCACCTGCGCCAGCAGCGCGTCCCCGCTCAACCGCTGGAGTTCAGCATAGTGATCATACTGAGATGCGGCGCGGCCAAATGCCCGTGCAATCGCGCCTTTATCAACCTGCAGCGTCATACAGCGCCTCCAGCAGGGCATCAATATCCTCTGGCTCATGGACGGCGGTAAGCGTGATGCGCAGACGGGCCGTGCCCGGCGGCACGGTCGGCGGACGGATCGCACTGACCCAGCAGCCCGCCCTGGCCAGGCGCGCAGACAGCGCCAGCGCCTCGCCGTTATCCCCGACGATTAATGGCTGAATGGCGCTGGACGACGCCATAAGTTGCCAGGGCAACGAGGCCGTGCCGTGCCGGAAATGGGCGATATTACGCGCGAGACGTTGACGGCGGTCATCACCCGCCTGCACCTGTTTCAGCGACGCTAACAGCGCACTGGCCTGGGCTGGCGGCATCGCCGTGGAGTAAATCAGATGACGGGAAAATTGCACAAAGTAATCGGCGGTCGCCTCATCACACAACAGCGCGGCCCCGCTTACGCCAAAGGCTTTGCCAAAGGTCACCACCAGCAGGTCGGGTTTCATGCCCTGTGCCCAACAGCTGCCACGTCCCTGCTCGCCCGTCACCCCTATGCCGTGCGCATCATCGACCAGCAAACAGGCACCGGCATGTTTCGCCCGGTCGGCGATCGCCTGAAGGGGCGCGCTGTCGCCGTCCATACTGAAAACCCCTTCGGTTACCACCAGCGTTTGCCCTTCGCAGGGCGCATCCAGGCGCTTAGCCAGACTGAGAGGATCGTTATGGGTAAAGCGGCGCAGCTGAGCAGGGCTTTGGCTGGCGGCCTCCAGCAGCGAAGCATGCGTCAGTTTGTCGGCCAGAATGCGGTCATTTTTCTCTGCCAGCAGGTGAATCACCGCCTGATTCGCCGCAAAGCCGGAAATAAACAGCAGCGCGCGCGAATAGCCCAGCCAGTCTGCCAGCTGTGCTTCCAGCTCGGCATGTAAACGATGAAAACCGGTTACATGGCCCGATGCACCCGCACCGGCACCGGCCTCGTCCACGCCTTGTTGCCAGCCCGCCATGACGGCGGGATGCTGGCTCAGCCCAAGATAATCGTTACTTGAGAAATGGCGAAAGGTCTGACCGGCATGGCGGATCAGGCGCGTCTGATTCTCTTCAATCACGCGCCGTTCGCGCCAGCCATCTTCAGCACGGCGCTGTATCAGCGCCTGCTGGATGCGTTGCTGCCAGCTCATTACAGCGCCGCGTTATAGAATGTTTCTGTATCGGCATGAAGCAGTTGCTCACTTAACTGCTGCTGCTGGGCATTGTCGCCGTTTGCGGTCTGCGTATGCTCAGGATTCAGCCCCAGCTTACGGAACAGCAACATATCTTTGTCTTCTTCCGGGTTCGGCGTCGTCAGCAGCTTGCAACCGTAAAAAATGGAGTTTGCCCCGGCCATAAAGCACATCGCCTGGGTTTGCTCGTTCATCTGCTCACGGCCTGCGGACAGGCGAACATGCGAGGTGGGCATCATGATGCGCGCCACGGCGATGGTGCGGATAAAGTCGAACGGTTCAACGTCATCATTGTCTGCCAGCGGCGTGCCTTTCACCTTCACCAGCATGTTGATGGGCACACTTTCAGGCGGCGTCGGCAGGTTAGCCAGCTGTACCAGCAGTCCGGCACGGTCGTTTACGGTTTCACCCAGGCCCACAATCCCGCCCGAACAGACCTTGATGCCGGCGTCACGCACTTTCCCCAGCGTATCCAGTCGTTCCTGATAGCTGCGCGTGGTGATGATATTGCCGTAAAACTCCGGTGAGGTGTCCAGATTGTGGTTGTAGAAATCCAGTCCGGCACTGCCTAAACGCTGCGCCTGACTGTCGCTCAACGTGCCAAGCGTCATGCAGGTTTCCATGCCCATCGCTTTGACGCCTTCGACCATTTTTTCCAGGTAGGGCATATCGCGATCGCTGGGGTTTTTCCATGCCGCCCCCATGCAGAAGCGGCTGGAGCCTGCGGCTTTGGCTTTTTGCGCGGAACGCAGTACCTCATCCACTTCCATCAGTCGCTCAGATTCCAGGCCCGTCTTGTAGCGGGCGCTTTGCGGGCAATATTTGCAGTCTTCCGGGCAGGCACCGGTTTTAATCGACAGCAGTGTGCTGACCTGCACCTGACGTGGATCGAAGTGCTGGCGGTGCACCTGTTGCGCTTCAAACATCAGTTCAAGAAATGGCCGATCAAACAGCGCCTGGGCCTGAGCCAGAGTCCAACGTTGTGACATTACTTACTCCAAAAAAGGTGTCATCCCGACAGTTAACGTGGTTATACTTGTAAACTAAATCTTTTTATTTTGGTTTACAACTCCGATGTTTACTTCTCAGGACGCTGAATTTGATCGCCAGCATATCTGGCATCCCTACACCTCAATGCAGCAGCCGCTGCCCTGCTATCCGGTTGTTGCGGCACAGGATTATCATCTGCAGCTGGCAGATGGTCGTACCCTGGTGGACGGAATGTCGTCCTGGTGGGCGGCGATACATGGCTATAACCATCCGCGCCTGAATCGCGCCCTGCAACAGCAGATGGGGCAGATGTCCCACGTGATGTTTGGCGGCATTACCCATCCTGCCGCGGTGGCGTTGTGTCGTCAGCTGGTCTCGATGACGCCAGACGCGCTGGAATGTGTATTTCTGGCCGATTCCGGCTCGGTCGCCGTTGAAGTCGCGATGAAAATGGCGCTGCAATACTGGCTTGGGCGAGGCGAGACGCGTCAGCAATTTTTGACGCTCAAACGCGGTTATCACGGCGATACCTTTGCCGCGATGTCGGTATGCGATCCGGATAATTCCATGCACAGCCTGTGGCGCGGCTACCTGCCGGAACACCATTTCGCCGCGGCGCCGCAGTGCGGTTTTGATGACGAGTGGGATGCGCGTGATGCAGAGGATTTTATCCGGCTGATCCAGCAGCATCGGGGGCAGCTGGCCGCGGTGATTCTGGAACCCATCGTTCAGGGTGCCGGGGGAATGCGTTTTTACCATCCGCGCTATTTGCAGTGTGTACGAGAAGCCTGTGATCGCGACGGCATTCTGCTGATCGCCGATGAGATCGCAACCGGCTTTGGCCGCACCGGTACGCTGTTCGCCTGCGAACATGCGGCGATTTCACCGGACATCATGTGCGTAGGCAAAGCCCTGACCGGCGGCACGATGAGCCTCGCCGCTACCCTCACCACCCGTGACGTGGCCGATACCATCAGCCTCAGTCCGGCGGGCTGCTTTATGCACGGCCCCACCTTTATGGGCAATCCGCTGGCGTGCGCGGTGGCGTCAGAAAGCCTGGCAATGGTGCAGGAAGGTGACTGGCGTCAGCAGGTTGCGGCGATCGAGCGTCAGCTGCGTGGCGCGCTGCTGCCCCTGCGTCACGCGCCCGCGGTGGCTGACGTGCGCGTGCTGGGAGCCATTGGCGTGGTGGAAACGCATCAACCGGTCAATATGGCGGCGCTGCAACAGTTCTTTGTCAGTCAGGGCGTCTGGATTCGCCCTTTTGGCCGCCTGATTTATCTGATGCCGCCTTATATCATCTCCCCTGAGGCGCTGGATAAGCTGGTCAATGCGATTGGGGCGGCACTGGAGCAGCCCGCTCACTTTCTTTCTTAATGTTGCAACGGCTGGACGTAAACCGGCTTTTGGTTAAGATGAAAAGGCAGTGACCATTAACGCAAGGAGATGTAATGCGAGTTTACAGCCAGGATTTACACGACGGCGACAAGATGCCGGAGAAACACGTTTTTAACGGAATGGGTTATCAGGGCGATAATCTTTCCCCTCACCTTGCCTGGGAAGATGCGCCAGAAGGTACCAAAAGTTTTGTCATCACCTGCTTCGATCCGGATGCGCCTACCGGCTCAGGCTGGTGGCACTGGGTGGTGGCGAATATTCCGGCCGAGACCACATCGCTGCCGCAGGGTGCCGGTTCGGGTAAAGCCGCACTGCCCGCCGGGGCGCTACAAACACGCACGGATTTCGGTCAGGCCGGATACGGCGGCGCAGCACCGCCTGCCGGTGAAACCCATCGTTATATTTTCAGCGTTCATGCGCTGGATGTGGACAAAATCGACGTCGATGAGGGTGCCAGCGGCGCCATGGTCGGGTTTAACGTGCATTTTCACGTGCTAGCCAGCGCATCGCTGACCGTTCATTACGTCTGATCGCCGCATAAAAATGCCGCTTCCGGCCTGTCGAACGATTCCGGAAGCGGCAATTTGCAGGTTATCCTGCCAGCTGATGTACCACTACCCACATCGGACCCTGTCCAACGGCGTAACGGCCCACCGGCTTCAGTAAGCCCTGTGGCTCAGTGATATTGTAGACTTCAATGTGGTGTGACTTCTGCCCCGCCGCCACCAGGAACTGGCCCGCGTGATCGATATTGAATCCGCGCGGCTGCGTTTCGGTCGGCTGAAACCCTTCGACTGTCAGCACGGCACCGTCTTCGCTGACGCTAAATACCGTTAAGGTGCTGCTGGTGCGATCGCAGGCGTACAGGAAACGTCCGTCTGGCGTCAGATGAATATCGGCAGCCCAGCGGGTACCGGTAAAATCAGGCGGCATCATATCCAGCGTCTGTACCGACTCAACCTTGCCCTGCGCATTGTTCAGCGCCCAGACCTCGACCGTGCTGTTCAGCTCATTGACGCTGTAGGCGTACTGTCCGTTGGCATGAAACGCCATGTGGCGAGGCCCGGCGCCTTCCGACGTGGTAACCTGCTCCTGCGAATGCGGGGTTAACTGACCGTCTGCGCCAAGGGTAAACAGGCAAATGCGATCCTGCTTCAGGGCAGGCACGTACAGCGTCCGATCGGCATTGTCGATATTGGCGGAGTGGCATCCCGCCAGGCCGTTAATGACCTGGCTCGGTGCCTGTGGCACGCCGTCATCCCCTATTGGGCTGATACTGACGCACGCATCGTTGTAAGAGCCGCAAAACAGGAAACGGCCGGCATGATCGGTGGAAATATGGGTCGGGCTGCCCGGCAGAGGCGCCTGTCCGGCTTCGGTCAAGGTGCCGTCTGAGGCGATGCGAAACGCCAGTACACGGAAGTCGGGGCGCACGCCTACATACAAGAAATCTTTTTTTGGACTCACCACCATAGGCTGAACCTGACCGGCGACGTCCGTAACCTGCAGGAGCGTCAAGGTGCCATCTTCATTCAACTGCCAGACATGGATTTGTTGACTCTCGGGACTGGCGGTGTAGACAACCTGCTTCATGTATTCTCCTTTTTCGCTGACTCATGTTGTTCTGAGGGTCACTGTAGCGCGTTTTTTTCTGTCTCGCTGGAATGATTTGTGCCCTGATTTTTGTTTCTGTACCACGGTCAGGTGTAGACTTACTGTTCTGCTAACCCATCCCGATGAGAGGATTAATGAGCTATCGTGTAATCGCCCTCGACCTTGACGGCACGCTGTTAACCCCGACGAAAACCATTCTGCCCCAATCCGTGGAAGCGATTACTCAAGCGCGTCAGGCTGGCGTCAAGGTGATTATCGTGACCGGCCGTCATCACTGCGCTATCCATCCTTTCTACCAAACGTTAGCCCTGGATACGCCTGCAATCTGCTGTAATGGTACCTATTTGTATGACTATCCGGCCAAAAAAGTGCTGGCCGCTGACCCGCTGGACGTCGGCAGCGCGGTGCGCGTCATTGAGATGCTGGACGAACATCAGATTCACGGCCTGCTGTATGTAGACGATGCAATGCTGTATCAAACGCCAACCGGCCATGTGATTCGCACACTGAAGTGGAGTGAGTCGCTTCCGCCGCACCAGCGTCCTGTGTTTAAGCAGGTGGACAGCCTGGCGCAGGCGGCCAGAGAGGCCGGGTCGATCTGGAAGTTTGCCCTGTCTCATGAGAACACCACCGAACTGCAGCAGTTTGCGCAGCGCGCGGAAACCGAACTCGGGCTGGCCTGTGAATGGTCATGGCACGATCAGGTCGATGTAGCCCGCGGCGGCAACAGCAAAGGCAAGCGCCTGGCGCAGTGGGTAGAATCCGTGGGGCTGAGCCTGCAGGACGTCATTGCCTTTGGCGACAACTATAACGACCTGAGCATGCTGGAAACGGTGGGGCTGGGCGTGGCAATGGGAAATGCGGATGACGTGATTAAATCCCGGGCAAAAATGGTCACTGGCACCAACCTGGAAACCAGTATCGCCGACACGCTTTACCAGTACGTCCTGTAATCCTGCCCAACCCGGCAAGGCACGCCTGCCGGGTTCAGGCCGTCACCGACACGCTTTTAATCTGGGCATACAGCCACTGTGACGGCCGGATATTGAGCTCGTCGCGCGCCCAGGGCGAGATGCGCGCCCACAGTTCGCTTACGCCAATGCGCAACCTGACCTCAACCTGATCGCCCACCTCAATGAGTTCGACGACCTGCGCAGGCAGGATATTGCGGATAGAGCTGTGCTGAGCCGGTTGCAGCGTCAGGGAGACGTCCGCCGAGGCAATACGGATCCGCAATGCCGATTTAACGGGCAAATTCACCCGACTGACCCAAATATGTTGATCGCCCAGAGACAGCGCCGACATAGGATAATCAGGATGGTGCTCCAGCACCTGCACACGCAGCACGCTGGTCAGATCGCTGGCGGGCAGCCATGGCCGCATTGCGCTGCTGCTCCAGACGCGCTCCAGCGGGCCAAAGGCTTTAACCTTACCCTGATCCAGCACCAGCACGTTATCGGCCAGTTGCAGAATCTCCTCCAGGCTATGGGAGACGTACAACACGGGAATATCAACCTGCTTCGCCAACTTCTGCAGATAAGGCATCAGCTCACGCTTGCGCGGTAAATCCAGCGACGCCAGCGGCTCATCCATTAACAGAATATCGGGCGCACTGAGCAGGGCGCGGCCAATAGCAACACGCTGCTTTTCTCCGCCCGACAGCGACAGCGGAAAACGATCCAGCAGCGGCTCAAGGCCCAGTAACGCCACCAGCGAATCAAACTGGCCCTTCATGCTGGCCGAGAGGCCGTAACGTAAATTCCCCCGAACCCGGTAGTGCGGAAACAGCCGTGCGTCCTGGAAAACGTAGCCGATGCGGCGCTTTTCCGGCGGCAAGGCGATCTGCTGATCGGCATCAAACAGTATTCGCTCATTCAGCTGAATGCGTCCGCGCTGAGGTTGGGTTAAGCCGCCAATGGCGTTAATCAGTGAGGTTTTGCCCGCGCCCGACACGCCGAATATCGCGGTGATACCGCTGGCGGGGATCGTCACATCAACCTCAAGCTGATGCTCGCCCAGGCGTTGAGCCATGTTCAGCGTCAGCATGAAGCCCCCATCCGTTTACGCCCCCACTGCGCCAGCCATTCAGACGCCAGTAAGGAAGCCAGTGCCAGAACGATCGCGATAACGCACAAACGTGCGGCGGCCCCTTCCGCCCCGGGCGTTTCAATCAACGTATACATCGCCAGAGGAATGGTGCGGGTTTCGCCGGGAATATTGGAAACGAAGGTAATAGTGGCACCGAACTCGCCAAGGGAACGGGCAAAGGCCAGTACGGTGCCGACAATAATACCGGGCAGCGTTAACGGCAGCGTAATGGTAAAAAAGACCCGCCAGCGTCCGGCACCTAAGGTGCGCGCAGCCTGCTCCAGCCGGCTATCCACCGCCTCCAGCGCCAGACGAATGGCCCGCACCATGAGGGGAAAGGCAATCACCGCAGAGGCCAGCGCCGCGCCGCGCCAGCTAAAGGCGAAGCTGAAGCCAAACCATTCATACAGTTTTTCACCGATCATACCGCGCCGACCCAGGCCAATCAGCAACAGGTAACCCACCACCACCGGCGGCAGTACCAGAGGCAAGTGGATCACACTGTCGAGGATGGCTTTACCGGGGAAACGGCAACGTACCAGCACCCATGCCATCAGGATACCGAATGGCAGACTGCACAGTACGGCAATGCCTGACACCTGCAGGCTGAGCAGGACCGCCTGCCATTCAACATCACTGAGTATCATTTTTTAGGCGAGAATCCGTATTGTTTGAACACCGCGGCCGCTTCCGGCCCTTTCAGGTAGTTATAGAAAGCCTTAACGGCAGCGTTGTCGCGATCGTTAACGATTGCGACAGGATATTCGACCGGCTTGTGGCTGTCTTCCGGAAAGGTGCCCACCACCTGAACTTTTTTACTGGCTACAGCATCTGAACCGTACACAATGCCATAAGGCGTTTCATTACGTTCCACCAGCGCCAGGGCGGCGCGCACATTACTGGCACGCGCCAGCGCCGGGGAAACAGAAGACCAGGCACCCAGCTTTTGCAGCGCTTCTTTAGCATAGATGCCCGCCGGCACATGATCGGGATCGCCCACGGCCAGACGTTCGCCCTTCAACAGGCTTTTCCAGTTGGTTTTATCGTTGATCGTCACCGGTTTGGCGCTGTCGCTGCGCGGTGCAATCAGCACCAGGTCATTGCCCAACAACGTATAGCGGGTGCTGTTGATCATGCTTTTTTTAGCAACGGCATCGTCCATCCACTGTTGATCGGCTGAGATAAACAGATCGGCAGGTGCGCCCTGCTCAATCTGACGCGCCAGTACCGAGGACGACGCAAAGGATGAGACAACGTCAGTGCCGTGCGTTTTTTTGTACTGTGCTGCAATCTCTTCCAGCGCGTTAGTGAGTGACGCCGCCGCAAACACGGTGACCTTATCGGCCGCCAGCGCCTGGCCTGCCAGTGAAACGCTCATTACCAGCGCAATGCTCAGACGACGAAAGGGTAAACGCATGATTTTTCTCCAGTGATCGTTATATATTGAATAATACAACGCATTATCTGACAGCGGCGTCAAATTAGCAAAAAAGTAAAAAGAGGCGTTCAGGGCGAGGACAACGTCCGCACTGAGGCGGACGTTGTGTGGGGATTAGTTCTGTGAGCGGGCGTTGTTGTTGTCGCGGCGACCCGTTTTAGAGATGAGGTTAAACACTTCACCCAGGCCGTAGATCAGGCCTAACATAATCGCCATTACCACAGGTACCATGATCACTGCCACGGCGAGGCTTTTGATGAGTTCCAGCATGAAGAGTCCCACTTTGCGTGTAAAAAAAGAGATTGTAACGGCTTAGTAAAACTTTGCGCAGACCTTTTCGTGCTTTTACTTTGAGGCTGAAAGCTCGTTATCATCTGCCTGATTACGCGATTCATTCTTTGCAGGAGCCACCATGCAAGCCGAACTCACCCTTCACATCCGCCTGCAGCAAAAGCTGTTTGCCGATCCACGCCGCATTGAACTGTTAAAGCGCGTGCAGCAAACCGGTTCGATTAGCCAGGGCGCGAAGCTGGCGGGCATCAGTTACAAAAGCGCCTGGGATGCCATCAACGAGATGAACCAGCTGGCTGAACAGGAAATGGTGACGCGGGCTACCGGTGGCAAAGGCGGCGGTGGCGCGCAGTTAACCCGCTATGGCGAACGTCTGGTACAGCTGTTCGGCCTGATGGAAAAGATTCAACAGCACGCCTTTGATGCTCTGCAACAGGACTCGCTGCCGCTGGACAGCCTGCTGGCCGCTATCGCCCGCTCTTCATTGCAAACCAGCGCACGTAATCAACTGTTCGGCACCGTGGTGGATAACGACGCGCAGCATATCCAGCAGAACCTGACCATTCTGCTCTCGGATGGCGTAACCCGGCTCAACGTCGCCCTGACCGCGCGCAGCGCAGAACGCCTGCATCTCAAAGCTGGCAAAGAGGTGCTGGTTCTGATTAAAGCCCCGTGGATCAGCCTTCATACGCATGCAACCGGGGCGGATAATCAGCTGGCCGCCACCATAAGCGCTATCGAAACCGGTGAGCAGGTCAGTGAAGTCCTGATGCGCCTGCCGGGCGGTGAAACGCTGTGTGCCACGCTGGAAAACGCGGAAATTGCGCGTCGGCAGTGGCAACCGGGTCACGCCGTGATCGCCAGCTTTAGCGCCAGCCATGCCATCGTCGCCGCTTTGCGTTGATTTATCATTCCGGTTTGACTTCGTTCGAAGCAGTGGCTACAACAACGGTTAACGCTGCAAAAAATGGAACGAATCATGGCTTCATTGCATATTTCGCAAGGCATATTTCATCTTAATGATGCGCGAGTGTTGTCGCTGACTGATGTGCACCTTCAGCCCGGCGAGCGCTGGGCATTTGTCGGTGCCAACGGCAGTGGTAAATCCTCACTGGCGCGCGCCCTCTCGGGTGAACTGGCACCGCTGTCAGGTCAGGTAACCTGTGATTTTCAACGTCCCAGCCGCCTGTCGCTGGAGCAGTTGCAGAAGCTGGTCGCCGATGAATGGCAACGGAATAACACCGACCTGCTGAGCGAAGGTGAGGATGATACCGGCCGCACAACGGCTGAAATCATTCAGGATGAGGTTAAAGACAGGGTGCGCTGCGAGCAGCTGGCCACGCAGTTTGGTATCACCGCCCTGCTTAACCGCCGTTTTAAATACCTCTCTACCGGTGAAACGCGCAAAACATTACTGTGCCAGGCGCTGATGAAGCAGCCCGACCTGCTGATTCTGGATGAGCCTTTCGACGGCCTGGATGTCGAATCGCGCGCGAATCTGACCGCCACGCTGCACCAGTTGCCGCAGGCGGATTTTACCCTGGTGCTGGTGCTGAACCGCTTCGATGATATTCCGGACTACGTTGACCGGGTCGGCGTACTGGCAGAATGCAGCCTGACGCATGTCGGACCCCGTGAGGAGATTCTGGCGCAGGCGCTGGTGGCCCAGCTGGCGCGCAGTGAGCAACTGGCTGGCATGGCGCTGCCGGAAGCCGACGTCCCGGACGCGCTACCGCCGCTGGCAGATGACGCGCCGCGAGTGCTTCTGCGTAACGGTATCGTATCCTATAACGACCAGCGTATTATCGACGGCCTCGACTGGCAGGTTAATACCGGGGAGCACTGGCATATTCTCGGGCCAAACGGCGCGGGAAAATCGACGTTACTCAGCCTGGTCACGGGCGACCATCCCCAGGGCTACAGCAACGATTTAACCCTGTTTGGCCGGCGCCGTGGCAGCGGCGAAACCATCTGGGATATCAAACAGCATATTGGCTATGTGAGCAGCAGCCTGCATCTTGATTACCGCGTAAGCGTCAACGTCCGGACCGTGATCCTGTCCGGCTTTTTTGACTCGATTGGTCTTTATCAGGCCGTCTCCGATCGCCAAATGGCGCTGGCGCGTCAGTGGCTGGCGCTGCTGGGCATGGATAGCAGAATGGGGGATATGCCCTTTCACGGTTTATCCTGGGGCCAGCAACGGCTGGTGTTGATCGCCCGGGCGCTGGTTAAGCATCCTACGCTGTTGATACTGGATGAACCCTTGCAGGGGCTTGATCCACTCAACCGCCAGCTGGTAAGACGTTTCATCGATATTTTGATTGGTGAAGGCCGTACTCAACTCCTGTTCGTTTCACATCATGCTGAGGACGCGCCCCAGTGTATTACCCACCGTCTGCATTTTGTGGCCCAGCCTGACGGCGGCTATCGCTACCAACAGGACAGGATTTGAGTGCCCTGACGCCGTGTCAGCGGCGTTGTTTACCACCAGATGTAAACGCTACCATTTAAACCTGTTTTTTAGCGATGCGATGTGCGGATTCGCCTTTAAATAAGAATATTCAGCTTGTGTAAACGATACCACTTATCCAGACTGGATCACGTTTTTGACTCACCCGATGTGCTATTTTTTCTTGATGACTTTTTAATTTTGACGCTTACCAGGATGCAACATGGAAAAATTTAACCCGGCCGATCATCCTCATCGCCGTTACAATCCCCTGACCGATCAGTGGATTTTGGTTTCTCCTCATCGTGCCAAACGTCCCTGGCAGGGGGCTCAGGAAACGCCCGCAGTGAATACGCTGCCGTCACACGATCCTGACTGTTTCCTGTGCGCAGGCAACACGCGCATCACGGGCGATGTGAATCCTGATTATCAAGGCACCTACGTTTTTACGAATGATTTTGCCGCGTTGATGACGGATACGCCCGACGCGCCTGAAAGTGATGACATGTTGATGCGTTGCGAAAGCGCGCGCGGTACCAGCCGCGTGATCTGCTTTTCGCCCGACCACAGTAAAACCCTGCCCGAAATGTCACTGAGCGCGTTACAGGACGTCGTCCGCACCTGGCAAGAACAGACGGCTGAACTGGGTCAGCACTATCCCTGGGTGCAGGTCTTTGAGAACAAGGGCGCTGCGATGGGCTGTTCTAATCCTCATCCCCATGGACAAGTGTGGGCCAACAGCTTTCTGCCTAATGAAGCCCAGCGCGAAGACGATCTGCAGCGCCGCTATTTTGCCCAAAAGGGCTCGCCGATGCTGGTGGATTACCTTGCGCGTGAACAGCAGGATGGCAGCCGCACCGTTGTTGAAACCGAACACTGGCTGGCCGTGGTGCCCTGGTGGGCGGCGTGGCCGTTTGAAACCCTGCTGCTGCCAAAAACCCATGTTAAGCGCCTGACCGATTTGACCGATGCGCAGCGTGACGATCTGGCTTGTGCCATCAAGCGCCTGACCAGCCGTTACGACAACCTGTTTCAGTGCTCTTTCCCCTACTCCATGGGCTGGCACGGCGCGCCGTTCAACGGTGACGACAATGAACACTGGCAGCTGCACGCCCACTTTTATCCGCCGCTGCTGCGTTCCGCAACGGTGCGCAAATTTATGGTCGGCTACGAGATGCTGGCTGAAACCCAACGCGATTTAACCGCAGAACAGGCAGCCGAACGCCTGCGTTCCGTGAGCGATATTCATTTCCGTGAGGCAAAACAATGAGCTTAAAAACCATCACGCAGCAGGTGTTTACTGAGACTTTTGGCTATGCGCCTACCCACGCGATTCAGGCCCCAGGCCGCGTTAATTTGATTGGCGAGCACACCGATTACAACGACGGTTTCGTGCTGCCTTGCGCTATTGATTATCAAACGGTTATCGCCTGTGCAAAACGCGACGATCGGCAGGTACGCGTGGTTGCCGTGGATTACGATCAGGCGCAGGACATCTTTTCACTGGATGCCCCGATTACCAGCGTAAAAGAACCCATGTGGGCGAACTATGTACGCGGCGTCGTCAAGCACCTTCAGCAACGCGCACCGGATTTTGGCGGCGTCGATATGGTGATTAGCGGCAACGTGCCTCAGGGCGCGGGCCTTAGCTCTTCCGCCTCGCTGGAAGTGGCGGTCGGAACGGTTTTCCAGCAGCTGTTTAACCTGGCACTGGACGGCGCCGCCATCGCGGTCAACGGTCAGGAAGCAGAAAACCAGTTCGTGGGCTGTAACTGCGGCATTATGGATCAGCTGATTTCCGCGCTGGGCCAGAAAGATCATGCCATGCTGCTGGACTGCCGGACGCTGGGCACGACACCGGTTTCGATGCCGGACGATATTGCCGTGGTCATCATCAATTCCAACTTCCGTCGCAGCCTGGTGGGAAGCGAATACAACGTTCGCCGTGAGCAGTGTGAAACCGGCGCACGCTTCTTTAACAAAAAGGCGCTGCGGGATGTCGACCTGGCCGAGTTCAACGCGGCTGAGTCTCAGTTAGATCCGCAGGTTGTCAAACGCGTACGTCACGTCATCACTGAAAACGCCCGTACGCTGGAGGCCGCCAAGGCGCTGTCTCGCGGCGATTTAGCCCGCATGGGCGAACTGATGGCGGAATCTCACGCCTCAATGCGTGATGACTTCGAAATTACCGTGCCGCCGGTGGATACCCTGGTCGAGATTGTTAAAGCCGAGATCGGCGATCGTGGCGGTGTTCGCATGACCGGCGGTGGCTTCGGTGGCTGTATTGTCGCCCTGATGCCGCTTGATCTGGTAGACCAGGTTCAGGCCGCCGTCGCCAGCCAGTATGAAGCCAAAACGGGCATCAAGGAGACCTTCTACGTGTGCAAAGCATCAGAAGGAGCGGGCCAATGCTAAACGATGTGAACTCCCATGCGCCGGACGGTCAGCCGTGGCGCATCACCGTATTACGTAATGCCAATGGCATGATTGCCACCTTTATGGACTGGGGCGCAACCTGGCTGTCGGCGCGAGTCCCACTGCAGGACGGTCACGTGCGTGAAGCCCTGCTGGGCTGTGCAACCCCTTCCGACTATCTGCATCAGGATGCCTATCTGGGTGCCACGGTAGGCCGTTATGCAAACCGTATTGCCGGCGCAAAACTGAATAAAATCAGCCGCCCGTTGAGCGCCAATCAGGGCGAACATCAGTTACACGGCGGCCCAGAAGGGTTTGATAAACGCCGCTGGCAAATTGTCAGTCAGTCAGAAACGGAAGTGCATTATCGTCTTGATTCGCCCGATGGCGATCAGGGCTACCCGGGCAACCTTATTGCTGATTTGCGCTATGTGCTGGATGACGATAACTGCCTGTCCATTCACTATCAGGCGCAGTGCGACCAGCCCTGCCCGGTCGGTCTCACCAACCATGCTTACTTTAATCTTGATGCGCATCATGGTGATGCGCGCCAGCATCGGTTACAACTGCACGCCGATCGTTACCTGCCCGTGGATAGCGAGGGGATTCCCAACGGCCCACTGAAGGCAGTGGACGGCACCAGCTTCGATTTCCGTCAGGCCAAACGCATTGAGCAGGATTTTCTTGCCGATGACGATCAGAAGGCAGTTAAAGGCTATGACCATGCTTTCCTGCTGAACAGTGCAGGCGATAGCAGCCAGCCTGCCGCTGAACTCTGGTCAGAGGACGGCAAGCTCCAGTTGAGCGTGACCACGTCAGCGCCCGCGTTACAGTTCTACAGCGGTAACTATCTGGCCGGCACGCGCGCCCGGGAGCAGGAAAGCTATACTGCTTTTCAGGGGATCGCGCTGGAGAGTGAATTTTTACCGGATTCGCCTAATCATCCCGAGTGGCCACAGGATGATTGCTGGCTGCAACCGGGAGATCGTTGGGAATCCGTCACGCGCTATCGCTTTACACCACGCTGAGCCACCGTGTGAAAAACGCGCAGTGCGTCACAGACAGACTTACGCAGTGCGCCGTTTTCCGCTATGGTAGAACGCAATTGGTCAGCCAACGGGCTGGCGACAGCAGGTTTCCATTATCTCAGAAACATCAAGTATTAAGGAGTTAAGCTATGGCTGTAACTAAGCTGGTTCTGGTGCGACACGGCGAAAGCCAGTGGAACAACGAAAACCGCTTCACCGGATGGTATGATGTAGACCTTTCTGACAAGGGCCGTACCGAAGCTAAAGCAGCCGGACAGCTGCTGAAGAAAGAAGGTTTCGTGTTTGATTTCGCCTACACCTCTGTGCTGAAACGCGCCATTCACACCCTGTGGAATGTGCTGGATGAGCTGGATCAGGCCTGGCTGCCCGTTGAGAAATCCTGGCGTCTGAACGAACGTCACTATGGCGCGCTGCAGGGCCTGGACAAAGCTGAAACCGCCGCAAAATACGGCGACGAGCAGGTTAAACAGTGGCGTCGTGGCTTCGCGGTGACTCCGCCAGAGTTGGACCGCAGCGATGAGCGTTTTCCTGGACACGACCCGCGTTATGCTTCACTGAAGCCTGAGCAGCTGCCCACCACCGAAAGCCTGGCGCTGACCATCGAACGCGTGATCCCTTACTGGAACGAATCCATTCTGCCACGTATCAAAAGTGGTGAGAAAGTGATCGTGGCGGCCCACGGTAACTCACTGCGTGCGCTGGTGAAATACCTGGACAACATGAGCGAAGAAGAGATTCTTGAACTGAATATCCCGACCGGCGTTCCGCTGGTGTACGAGTTCGATGAAAACTTCAAACCGATCAAACATTACTACCTGGGTGATGCTGACGAGATCGCAGCGAAAGCCGCGGCCGTTGCCAATCAGGGTAAAGCGAAGTAATTTTGCTTCCGTGCAAAAAGGGCCAGACAATGTCTGGCCCTTTTTTATTGCGCCCTGCTTACCTGCGACGCTTTATAACCGCATCGGCCAGCTGACGCAGCACCTTTTCGGTATCGGCCCAGCCAATACAGGCATCCGTGACGCTCTTGCCATAGACCAGCGGCTCGCCGCTTTCCAGGCTCTGATTCCCTTCAACCAGATGGCTTTCAATCATCACGCCGATAATACCGCGCTCACCGTTGATCATCTGCTGTGCCACATCGTCCGCCACCTGCATCTGCTTCTGAAACTGCTTGCTGCTGTTAGCATGGCTGAAGTCGATCATTACCTGCTGAGGCAACCCGGCTTTTTCCAGACCGGCTTTCACCGCGCTGACATGACTGGCGCTGTAGTTCGGCTCTTTACCGCCGCGCAGGATGATATGGCAGTCGCCGTTACCGCGGGTTTCCACAATCGCGGAGTGACCGTATTTGGTCACTGACAGGAAACAGTGCGGTGAACCGGCTGCGTTGATGGCATCAATCGCCACTTTAATGGTGCCGTCCGTACCGTTTTTAAACCCTACCGGGCAGGAAAGGCCGGAAGCCAGCTCGCGGTGAACCTGTGACTCGGTGGTACGGGCACCGATGGCCCCCCAGCTCATCAAATCCGCCACGTACTGCGGCGTAATCATATCCAGGAATTCGCCAGCGGCAGGCAGGCCGGAATCGTTGATCTCCAGCAGCAGCTTACGCGCCAGGCGCAGGCCGTCGTTTAGCTGAAAGGAGCCATCCATGTAAGGGTCGTTGATCAGCCCTTTCCAGCCAACGGTGGTACGCGGTTTTTCAAAATAAACGCGCATGACCACTTCCAGCTCGCCTTTAAGCTGCTCACGCAGGGTTAACAGGCGCGCCGCGTACTCTTGTGCGGCTTCCGTATCGTGAATTGAGCAGGGCCCAATGACCACCAGCAGGCGATCGTCCTGGCCGGTCAGAATCTGGTGAATGGCCTGGCGAGCCTGAGACACGGTCTGCGCTGCACGTTCGGTGGCAGGAAATTTCTCCAGTAAGGCTACGGGGGGCAGGAGCTCTTTGATCTCTTTGATGCGTAAGTCATCGTTCTGGTAATTCATACTCATTCCATATAATTTCTGGCCCGGCGCCCGCCGGACACAACCCAGCCAATGTAGCCCGAAGCGCACAGGGTGTAAATTCCTGATGAGCGCATAATGTATGCGTGAAATTTGCATAAATGGGTTATGCGTCTAGACTTTTAAAGGTAATCACTGAGGAACGGTGGCTTACTTTTATTAACACCTGTCTTTAAGCTAACCAGCGAAATTTTATTTCGCTCAGGGCGCTTTTTCTCTGAACCTTATCTGGCAGCGGTTAGAGACAGCAAATATCATTTATTAACGGGAGCATAATGATGAATAAGTTTGCAATAATTTTTCTGACGGCAGCAATGACTCTGGGCAGTGGCGCAGCAATGGCTGCCAACGGAAACTCTAACCAGGCCGCAGCAGCAGGCGCAGTCGCCGGCGGCGCGAATGAGAATCTGCCACCGAACAAAGTGGATAACAGCAAAATTAATAACACCGGCACTGAGATGTCTTCTCCAACCCGAGACAGCACCTCCAGCAGCAAACACATGACTGCCGATGAAATTGACAAGAACACGCAGTGTAAAGATGGCAAATGCCCTGACATGAATAAAAAAGTGCATACCAAAAAAGGTGGCGGTCACGTTAATACCAAAACTGACGGCACCACGCAGTAATCACTGACTGTTGAGCTGATAAGGAGAGCCTGGCTCTCCTTTATTTTATCCCGCCGCAACTTCCGCTATGCTGAGCCTGTTAACTTGACAGGGAAATGTTCATGGCCTCACTGCTTCTGATAGACGATCATCCACTGGTTGAAGTAGCACTCGAAGCTGCATTGGCTAAATCCCCCATTCCTCTTCAACTTTATTCCGCCTGCAGCGAACAGTCTGCCCGCGCTTTTCTCTCGCTTCCGCCCGATATCATCGTGCTGGACATCGGCTTGCCCGATGGTGATGGGCTGGAGATCCTGCGTCGCCTGAAGATCCATTTACCCGACTGCCCGGTGCTGATTTATTCTGCCCAGCAAACTAGCCACTACGTCAGGCGCGCTCAGGCCCTGGGCGCGGCAGGCTATGTGGTGAAGAGCCAACGCATGGAGCAGTTACTCAGCGCGATTCTGGCGGTACTCGGTGGACACGTCGCCTTCCCCGACTGTCCTGACGAGCCGGAACTGCCGTTGACCAGTAAAGAGCGCCAGATACTGGCTTTGCTGGCCAGTGGCTTATCCAATCTGCAAATTGCCGAGCGGCTGCATATCAGTAACAAAACCGTCAGCACTCACAAAAAGAATATTCTGGAAAAAACCGGCACCCGCTCCGTCGTTGAGCTGGCTGATTTATGGAAAGCACAGCAGTGAGACGCTGGCTGCTCCTGTTCCTGCTGATGTTTACCACGCTAGCGCAGGCCGATGTGCGCCCGGTCAGCAGCATCAGTCTACCAATGATGATGCCGGTCAAAGGCGCCGAGCTGATGCAGGGCAAAGTCTTGCGGGTCGGCCTGCTGGAGGAGAATAATGCGCCCTGGACAATGCGGGTGGGTAACGATCTCTACGGCATCGATGCCGATTACCTGGCCGCGCTGCACCAGTTAACCGGGGCGCAGTTCACGCTCAGTCTTTATGCCACTCAGGCTGACTTATTAGGCGCACTAACGGACGGCCGGATAGATTTTGCTTTGGGAATGATTGCCCCGCCCCTGCCAGCCAATACGGTCGCCAGCGACAGCTGGTTTAGCAGTCCGTTGCGTATTTATCGCAATCAGCAGAACCAGCGTGCCGTGATGTTCAATAGTCATAATGCTCAGTTGGCTATCAGTCATCTCACGCTGGCCCAGCTGCCCCCGGCCCTGGCGGCCCGTCATCAGTGGCGAACCTACGGCAGCGATCTTCAGGCGCTCTATACGTTGTTGAATCAGCAGAACGATTACGTTGTGGCGGATGAAACCAGCGCGGGTTTTCTGTTGAGTCAGTTGCAACAGGGACAAATCTACCAAATCGCTTCCGGCATCGATGCCGGTCAGCTCAACCTGCGCGCCGTGGCGCGCGATCCGGCGCTTATCGCGTGGCTGAACGAGAGTCTGCGCCAGCTTCCCGCCGAGCTGATGAGTACCCTGCAGGCGCGCTGGAGCAGCAGTCTTCCCCGCTATCAGGACACGCAGACGCTGATGCTTAGCGCCAGCGAGCGCGAGTGGATAACGGCCCACCCGGTTGTGGCCTACGCCGCTGAAGCGGATAACTATCCCTGGAGTTACCGTGACAGCAACGGCACCGCGCGGGGCTACGGTATTGATCTGCTCAACGCGGTGGCCCAAAGCACAGGATTACGTTTTACCCCGCGCTGGGTCAGTAACCCTCAGGAGGCCGCCAGTCTGATCGCTCAGCACCAGGTGATGTTACAGCTGATGCAACCGCTTAACGGCGAAACGCAAAGTACCAGCCTGCCGGTCTGGCGCGCGCTGTGGGGCATTTATATCCGCCAGCCAGCTGACTGGTCGCACTGGAGCGATCTGGCAGGCAAGCGCATCGGAATTCTGCAGAATGACCTGGCGCAACGCCTTATTCCTGAGAACGCGCAGGTTCAACGCTACAGCGACCGAAACAGCCTGTACGATGCGCTGGCAACCGGGCAGATTGATGCCTTAGTGGATAACGTGTTGTCCGCGCGCTGGCGGATTGCCAGCCGCAACGATCCGCAGATTCATCTGGCTTTTGCCGCCAGCGATATTGCGTGGCCCATCGCGGTGGGCATCGCGCCCGATCGGCCCGAGCTGCGTTCCCTTCTGGATCGCGCATTGCAGCAGATCCCCGCCGATACGCAAAACCAGATGCGCGATCGCTGGTCGATGCCACCGCAACCTGGCAGCGTTGCGGCGATGCGTGTTCTGCCGGTGGCCGTATTGTTGACGGGCGGCGTCGCCATCGTGATTTTGCTGGTGCTGCTTGCCCGACGTTACTGGCAACAGCGACGTGACCGTCAACAGCGTGAGCAGGCCGAACGCGCCAACGCGATGAAAAGCCAGTTTTTAGCGACGGTCAGTCACGAACTGCGCACGCCCATGCAGGCGATACTGGGCTTGCTGGAGCTGGAAAAACAGCAGCGTTCCAGTGACAACCTGCAACTGCTGCACCGCAGCGCGCAGTCACTGATGACGCTGCTTAACGATCTGCAGGATCATGCGCGAATTGAAAACAACAGTTTTGCCCTGTCGCCCCGTCCGCTGGCGCTAGCCCCCTGGCTGGCGCAGCAGCGCCATTTCTACCACCCGTTGATGCGCCCGGAGGGGCCGCGGCTGCAGGTTGAAGCCCTGACCCCGCTGCCTGACGCGATTATGATGGATGCCGATCGCCTGCAGCAGGTCGTGAATAATCTCATCACCAACGCGTTTAAATTTACCCGGCAGGGCCTGATTCGCCTGACGCTGTCGGCCACGGACAGGTTGCAGTTAACCGTGAGCGACAACGGCAGCGGCATCCCGGCAGAGGAGCAGCGTAAACTGTTCGATCCCTGGTACCAGGCACCGTCGGGAAAAGCCGTATCGGTCCAGGGCAGCGGACTGGGGTTGTTTATCTGTCGGGAGATGGTGCAGCGGATGGGCGGCGATATTGCACTCCATTCCGTACCCGGCAAAGGCACGGATGTCACGATCGTGCTGCCACTGATCCCCTGTGATCCCGTTCCTGACAGCGACCCGACGGCCCTGCCGGGCTTTCCGGGGCTGCGCGTGGCGGTGGTTGACGATCATCCTACCAACCTGATCGTCATGGAGCAGCAGCTTGCCCGCTTTGCTGTTCAGGCTGACTGTTTTGAGCATGGCCGCGATCTGCTGCTGGCCGATGCGCGCTGCCCTTACGACCTGCTGTTTATCGATCAGATGATGCCGCGTCCTGATGGCACGCTGCTGCTGCGCCTGTTACGCCGTCGGCAACGACAGCGTGGCGGCAGGCAGCGACGGGTGCTGTGTTCCGCCGACGCGCAGTTACTTAACGTGCAGCTGGCTGCGAACGAGCGCGTGCTGATTAAACCAGTTCAGCTTCAGGATATCGGCGAGATACTGGCAGACTTCCGCGACGATCCGCTCGCGTCAGTGGAGGACAATCTGTGGCAGCTTGCACAGCAAAACGAGAAATTTCTTAACCGACTGGGTAAAACATTACGTGATACCCTGGAGAAAGATCGGGCACAGCTGTATGCCGCGCACCAGGCCGGTGACGCGACGCAGCTGGCCGAGTCAGCACACCGTATGAAAGGAAGCTGGCTGTTGATTGGCATTGAAGAAGGGGCAAGGCTCTGTCAGCAGCTGTCTGACAAGGCGAAGCACCAGCAGGACAGCTCAGCAGAATGGCAATTGCTGATATCATTGACCGACAGGTTATTACTCAAACTGGATACTTATGGCACACACCCACTCTCATAGCGGTCAGGACACCAACCGTAAGCGCCTGATGGCGGCCTTTGCCGTGACGGCGCTCTTTATGGTCGCGGAAGTGATTGGCGGCTGGATTTCAGGCTCACTGGCCCTGCTGGCGGATGCAGGTCATATGCTGACCGACGCCGCCGCGCTGCTGATGGCATTACTGGCCGTACAGTTTGCCAAACGTAAACCCAACGATCGTCATACCTTTGGTTTGCTGCGGCTTACCACGCTGGCCGCCTTTGTTAACGCTATTGCCCTGATCCTGATTACCTTCCTGATTGTCTGGGAAGCCATTGAACGCTTCTCCCATCCGCAGCCCATCACCGGCGGCCTGATGCTGGGCATTGCGATTGGCGGGCTGCTGGCGAATATTCTCTCATTCTGGCTGCTGCATCACGGCAGTGAAGAGAAGAACCTCAACGTGCGGGCGGCCGCCTTGCATGTGATGGGCGACCTGCTGGGTTCGGTAGGTGCCATCGTCGCGGCGGTCATCATTCTGTTGACGAACTGGACGCCTGCTGACCCTATTTTGTCGATTCTGGTATCACTGCTGATACTGCGTAACGCCTGGGCGCTGCTGCGGGAGAGTTTTCATGAGCTACTGGAAGGCGCGCCTGATTCGCTGGATGTGACTAAGCTCAGACGCGATCTGAAGCGTAATATTGCAGAGGTGCGCGATGTTCATCATGTGCATGTCTGGCAGGTGGGCGAGAAGCCGATTTTAACGCTGCACGTTCAGGTGATCCCGCCGCGCGATCACGATGGTTTACTGCGCCGCATTCACACCTATCTGCACGACCATTATCAAATTGAACACGCGACGGTGCAGATGGAGTTTCAGCCCTGTGTGGGACCGGACTGCGCGCTTAACACGCCGGTGATTGAGGGTGCTCACCACCATCACGAGCACGGTGAGCACGCACATCATCACTGAGCAGACAGCGCACGAGAACCCTGTTTTCGTGCGCTGATTATCCACATCCTTGAGCCATTGAGCGCAATCAACGTCAAAATAGCGTACTCCAGCGCCATCGCGTAAACCCCCTGACGGGCAAATATCATCACGCTGATGACGTTGATAATCACCCAAAGCAGCCAGTTCTCGACGTACTTACGCGTCATCAGCACCATGGCCACAATCGACAGCACCATCAGGCAGGCGTCCCAGAAGGGAAACGCATCCGGCTGCAGCGTCGGCATCGCCACGGCAAAGCCCGCCGCATTCATGAGGCTCACCGCCATTTGAGTGAGAAAGGCAAAGACCGGATCGATATACACCGTCATAAACGCAATCGCGATCACGCAGCCAGCCGCCCAGCCAATGGCTTTTGCGCGCGGTAACCAGCGTATGGTTAACTCGGCCTGATGATCAGACGTTTGCCGACTCCAGGCGTACCAGCCATAAACGTTAGCCGCAAAAAAGAACAGCTGTAACAGCAGGCTGGCATAAAGCTGAATTTGAAAAAAGATCACCGCAAACAACGTGACGTTTAGCAGACCAAACGCATAGTTGACGATCTTTTCCAGACTGGCGAGCCAGATACACAGCAGGCCCGCCAGTGTCCCAATGGCTTCAATCCATGAGAGATCGTAGCCCGTGGCCCCCAGGGGGATGTGCACTAAAATATTTTGTGTGCTAAAAAAATCCATATCAGCCACCTGTCAAAGACGCGCGTTACGCGTTTCCTTTCACGTTATGTTTGAGATTTGCAGCAAAGGATAGCATACGGTTCAGCGGCACCAGTGCGGCTTCACGCAGCGCCGCGTCCACGTGAATTTCATGTGCCTGCCCACCTGACTCCAGCGCCTCGGCAATGGCTTGCAGTCCGTTCATGGCCATCCAGGGGCAGTGCGCACAGCTTCGGCAGGTCGCACCTTCGCCTGCCGTCGGCGCTTCCAGCAATATTTTGTCGGGCACCGCCTGCTGCATCTTGTAAAAGATGCCGCGATCGGTCGCCACAATCATCTGCGGATGCGGCAGGCTTTTGGCAGCCTGAATCAGCTGGCTGGTCGAGCCTACCGCATCGGCCAGATCCACAATCGCCTGGGGCGATTCGGGATGAACCAGCACTGCCGCATCCGGATAAAGCACCTTCATCCGCTGCAGTGCCTGGGTTTTGAACTCATCATGGACGATGCAGGCGCCCTGCCAGCACAACACATCGGCCCCGCTTTTTTGACTGACGTAGCGCCCCAGATGCCGATCGGGTGCCCAGATAATCTTCTCACCCAGGCTATCCAGATGCTCGATTAATTCCACCGCGATACTGGAGGTGACCACCCAGTCGGCGCGCGCTTTCACCGCCGCCGAGGTATTCGCGTAAACCACGACTGTACGATCGGGATGGGCATCGCAAAAGGCGTTAAATTCCTCAATCGGACAGCCCAGATCCAGCGAGCATTCGGCTTCAAGCGTGGGCATCAGGACGGTTTTTTCCGGGCTGAGGATTTTGGCCGTTTCCCCCATAAACCGGACGCCGGCCACCAGCAGCGTACCGGCCGCATGCTGGCTGCCGAAGCGCGCCATTTCAAGCGAGTCAGAGACGCAGCCACCGGTTTCTTCTGCCAGGGCCTGAATCTCAGGATCGGTGTAGTAATGCGCCACCATCACGGCATTGCGAGCCTTAAGCAGCGCTTTAATTTTTTCCCGATAAAAGGTTTTTTGCTCGTCGTTCAGCCGGGCAGGCTTCGGGGGAAAAGGATAAACAGCATTTTCTGGATCAAAGATTGCGCTCATGACACCGCTCTCGTTCTGTAAAATTAACGAAAATCGCCAGTTATGGCTCAACAGGACGTAAATATCGCCATCTTGTTTTATATGCTAAACAAGATAGCGGAAAAGCGGCAGAGTGTCGTGTTTTATTTGTTCGCTACGATGAAGAGAGGCCGACAAGCCCCTGCTGGGGCGCTTCCAGCTGGAGTAAGAAGGCTTTGACCGCCAGCCCGCCCGCAAAGCCGGTCAGTTTGCCATTCGTCCCAATCACTCGGTGACAGGGCGCCACAATCGACAGCGGGTTTCGGCCATTCGCCGCGCCCACCGCGCGCACCGCGGCAGGATGACCAATCGCCTCGGCAATTTGTCGATAACTGCGCGTTTCGCCAAAGGGAATGGTGAGCAGTGCCTGCCACACTTTTATCTGAAAGTCGGTTCCGGCGAAATCCAGCGGTAAGGTAAAACGCCGGCGCGTCCCCGCGAAATACTCGTGCAGCTGGGTTTCGGTTTCGCGCAGCACCGGATGGTTATCGTCGCGTTCTACCGGCCATAAGCGGGGATGTCTGCGCACTTCGTCCTGCCATAAAATGGCCGACAGACCGCGATCGCTGGCGATAAGCGTGAGTTCGCCGACCGGGGTTGTCACAGGTTTGCAGTAATACATGCTGTTTCCTCCCATCATCATTCTGTCGGGCATTATCGCACTTTTTTAGCGTCAAACTGGCTGTTTTCGGTCATTACAATAAACTGATGTGCTGTCCGAAAACAGCCAGTCAATCTCATCCGCCAGCGCTACGCTGTCGCTATTTGCCGGAGAGCAACCATGTTTGATCCAGATACGGCTTACCAGGCGTTAACGTCGCGGGATACGCGTTTTGACGGCGTGTTTTTTGTTGGCGTGACCTCAACCGGCATTTATTGTCGTCCGATATGTCCGGTTAAGCCGCCGATGCAAAAAAACTGCGTGTTCTTTAGCAGTGCTGAGGCCGCGGAGAAAGCGCGTTTTCGCCCCTGCCTGCGCTGTCGTCCTGAACTGGCACCCGGTAATGCGCCCGTCGACAATGCCCACAGAGTCGCTGACCGTCTGGTGCAGCGCATTGAAGAGGGGTTGCTGGAAGAGCACGCAGGACTGGACGACATCGCCACCGAGTTTGGCATGAGTGCCCGTCAGCTGCGGCGGATTGTGCAGCAGGAGTTAGGCGTTACCCCACTGGAGCTGAAACAGACACGGCGCATGTTGCTGGCCAAGCAGTTACTGACTGAAACCACGCTCCCGGTTACCGATGTTGCCTATGCCAGCGGCTTCGGCAGTTTACGGCGCTTTAATGACGTGTTCCAGGCACGCTATCGCATGACACCCGGCGCCTTGCGAAAAACCGCGCCGCAACCCACACAGCAGCCAGGCGATACCATGCAACTACAGCTCAGCTATCGCCCGCCCTATGACTGGCAGGCAATGCTGGATTTTCTGCAGTTGCGGTTGATGAAAGAGATTGAAGCCGTTGAGGGCCAAACCTACCGCAGAACCGTGGCGCTGGGTCAGTATCGCGGCTGGGTCAGCGTTTCACCGCTCCCGGCCAGGCATGCGCTCCGCGTTGAGTTCACGCTGTCCCTGACGCCGGTATTACCTGCACTCCTGCGCCGCCTGCGCGATCTGTTCGACCTGAACGCGCAGCCGCAGCGAATTGCGGCTCACCTGCAGCAGGATCCTCTGCTGGCACAAAGCCTTCATGACGCTCCCGGCCTGCGCGTGCCTGGCGCGTTTGACAGCGTTGAAATGGGCGTCCGTGCCATTCTGGGTCAACAGGTCACCGTGAAAGCGGCGACCACCCTCAGCAGCCGTTTTGCCCAGGCGTTTGGTGAGCCCTGCTCGACGCCATTCCCGGACCTGTCCCGCTATACTGTCCAGCCACAGCGCATCGCACAGGCGACGGTCGATGAGATTGCCAGCCTTGGGATTGTCAGCGCGCGAGCCAGAGCGATTCTGGCGTTTGCAGGTGCCTGTGTTGAGGGCAGCCTGCGTTTTAACGCTACGCTCACGCCTGATGAGATCATGACGCGGCTGGTCGCGCTGCCGGGCATTGGCCCCTGGACCGCGCATTACATCGCCATGCGCGCACTGCGCTGGCCTGATGCTTTTCCCAAAGAGGATATTGCCATACGCAATAAGCTGGGAGGCCTGACACCTAAGGCCGCAGAAGTTCGTTCGCAGCAGTGGCGCCCGTGGCGCAGCTATGCCGTTATGCATATCTGGAAAAGCCTGTAAGCCTTACGCGGCGCGCTCATAATTTCTGCATTATCAAAAAAATAACCGCGTTCTTACTAAACTCCTGCCCTGTGCAACCGATAACCAATTTGGCTTAACATCGTTGACATGGGCAGGAGGCAGAAGTCATGGGGTTGCGGTTAGAAAATACAAAAATTGCGCACAAACTCAGTTTAGGATTTGGACTCGTTTTATTGTTAGTGGTGGGCTCGGGTAGTATCAGCGTATTACGCTTTAAAAATATTCGTGATGTTTATGAACAAAGCACCCTGATTTACGATATCAACATTGATGTCTTTCAGGCCAAAGTCAACCGGCTCAAACTGCTTTATGGGGATGAAAAAGCCGGCAAAGTGATGGCAGATTACATTGCCCACGCCTCTCAGCTCACTCAGGATGCTCAGCAGTTCACATGGCAGCCTGAACAGCAGGCCGAACTTCAGGCTATCGCCAGTCAACTCAGTCACTTTCAAAGCAGCATCACCACCATGACCCAGGCAGTCCAGACGTTGGCCGCCACGGGTAAACAGCTCGATCAGCGCAACATGCAAAGCCAGTCAACCCTGTATGAAGCGTTAATTAAAACGCAGATGACCGATGCCAGCGTACTGTTCCAGCAGCTTCTCGCCATCAGCCAGCTACGCGATCAGCTTCAGTTACTGCGCTACGACCCGGTTAATGCCGCTACGCTTCAGGTGCAGCTTGAACAGCAAGCCAGGACGATTCAGTCCAGCCTCTCCGCCTTATTACCGCAGTTGCCCCCGGAGGCACAGACGCAGTTGAACGCACTGTGGAGCGCAACGCTTGACGTGAAACAACTCAGTGAGCGTTACGCGGCAGGCTTTCGCGAACTCAGCGTTGCGGAAAGCGCCGTTAAAACGGACGGTGATAAAAGCAGTGCCATCATTAAAATGCTTCTGCAGCAGATGAAAGTTGAAAACAGCAACCTGACCCACGGTTCAATTAATCTGACGCTGCTGACGGTCAGCATTGCGGTTCTACTGGGTATTCTCATCGCCTGGCTGATCAGCCGTCAGATCACCGCCCCTGTCCGAAACAACCTGCTGCTGGCCGAGCGCATCGCCAGCGGGGATTTAAGTGCCGATATCAAACCGGGCGGCCGTGATGAGCTTAGCAAGCTGGCCGGTGCAATGGGCGCAATGAATCACCGCCTGCGGACGATGATTCAGGAAGTCCGCGACAGCGTCTTCACCGTCTCCCAGGCGGCGAGCAGTATTAACAGCGACAACCACAACCTTTCCTCACGGACTGAGCAACAGGCAGCGGCTGTCGTGCAGACTGCTGCCAGCATGGAGCAGCTCACCGTGACGGTGAAGCACAACGCGGATAACGCTCGCCATGCCAGCCAGATAGCGGCGGAAGCCTCTTTGCAGGCTGAACAAGGCGGTGCTGCGGTGAGTGAAGTGGTGCAAACCATGGGCGACATCTCTGCCAGTTCCAAAAAAATTGCCGAGATCACTGCCGTCATTAACAGCATCGCGTTTCAGACCAATATCCTGGCACTGAATGCAGCGGTTGAAGCGGCGCGGGCGGGCGAACAGGGGCGCGGATTTGCGGTGGTCGCCAGCGAAGTGCGTAATCTGTCTCAGCGCAGCGCTCAGGCGGCGAAAGACATTGAGCAGCTCATCAGTGCATCCGTTGGTCAGATTGCCGAAGGCAATAACCGCGTTGCGCGTGCGGGCGAGAGAATGGGACAGGTGGTGAATGCCATTTCCCGCGTCAATCATATTGTGGGTGAGATCTCTTCGGCTTCTGACGAGCAAAGCCGCGGTATTGAGCAGATCGCCCGGGCGGTATCGGAGCTGGACAGCACCACGCAGCAAAACGCCTCGCTGGTCTCCGCCTCTGCCCTGTCCGCCAATGCCCTGGAAGATCAGGCGCTGCGGCTCGAAACGCTACTGAAACAGTTCAATCTCGAACCGGGCCAGACCGCCGCACGCTAATCCTGCCGACGTCTCACGCCACACAAGCGCCCACAGGGCGCTTTTTTTATGGCAGATGGCAGCAAAGAGGCGGATGATTCAGTCGGCCTGTGGCGGGCGCTTATCGCACGTTTAACCGCACTGCACGCCTGACGAAATGCCCGGTGGGCGCGCTTTTCTGAATGGGTGGGTCGTGCAGGATTGCCTCGGCCGGCAGGCCTCGCCCTCCGGGTAATGCTGACGCATCAGCCTGAATCGTTCCGCGATTCAGTCGAACCTGCTGCAGGTTCTCATCCCGCACGTTTTACGCATAGCAAAAAGGCGCCTTTAGGGCGCCTTTCAACATTGGTGGGTCGTGCAGGATTGCCTCGGCCCGGCGGGCCTCGCCCTCCGGGTAATGCTGACGCATCAGCCTGAATCGCTCTGCGATTCAGTCGAACCTGCTGCAGGTTCTCATCCAGCACGTTTTACGCATAGCAAAAAGGCGCCTTTAGGGCGCCTTTCAACATTGGTGGGTCGTGCAGGATTGCCTCGGCCC